>DASPMI010000045.1:0-44375 GCA_035627135.1 Anaeromyxobacter sp.
CGCGACCCTGTTCCACTGGGACCTGCCGCAGGCGCTGCAGGAGAAGGGCGGCTTCGCGAGCCGGGCGACCATCGACGCCTACGTCCGCTACGCCGAGGCGGTGGTCCGCCGGCTCGGCGATCGGGTCAAGGACTGGATGACCCACAACGAGCCGTGGGTGTTCTCGTTCTGCGGCCACCTCTACGGCGTCCACGCGCCCGGGCTGCGAGACCTGCGGACCGCGCTCGCGGTCGCGCACAACCTGCTCGTGTCGCACGGGAAGGCGGTGCCGGCGATCCGGGCGGCCTGCCCGGGCGCGCGCGTGGGCCTCGTGAACAACCTCGAGTGGATCGAGCCCGCCTCGGACCGGGTCGAGGACGTGGCGGCGGCGACGCGCTGGGACGGCGCCTTCAACCGCTGGTTCCACGACCCGCTCTTCGGCCGAGGGTACCCGCACGATCTCGAGGCCTGGTACGGCGCCGACGGGCCCGCGATCGCCCCCGGCGACCTCGAGGCGATGGCGGTGCCCACCGACTTCCTCGGCGTGAACTACTACACGCGGCGTCTCATCGCCCACGACCCGACCCCCCGGGCGCAGTCGACGCGCGCGTTCCTCTCGGCCCGGCAGATCTACTGGCCGTTCGTGCCGCGGGCCGAGTTCGCGGAGTGGGAGATCGCGCCGGAGGGGCTGTACAAGACGCTCCTGCGCCTCCAGCGGACGTACCGGCCGCAGAGCCTCCTCGTCACCGAGAACGGGACGAGCTTCCCCGACCGTCCCGGCCCGGACGGCGCCGTCCACGACCTGTTCCGCGTCCGGTACGTCGCCCGGCACGCGGCCGCGGTCCATCAGGCCATCGCCGACGGCGCCGCCGTGCGCGGGTACTTCCTCTGGTCGTTCATGGACAACTGGGAGTGGGCGTTCGGGTTCACGAAGCGGTTCGGGATGATCCACGTGGACTACGAGTCGCAGAAACGCACGGTCAAGGACTCCGGCCGCTGGTTCGCGCAGGTCGCCCGGGAGAACGGGTTCCCGGTGGCGGACGCGAACGCAAACCTCTGATCTCTCGGTTGCTTGGACGAGGCGGGTTGACGCGTCGCGTTAGGCGACTCATCATGGTGCGGCGAGGTGTCTCATGGCTCCGCTGCACGACGAGAACCGCTGGCCCCCCCTCCTGGTCGCCCTCCGCCGCGCCACCCGTCCGGATCGTGCCCGCGTCGCCGCGTACGCGAGCCTGTTCCGGTGTCCCGCCGGATGGGACGCGTACGCCGAGTTCCTGGCCGGTCACCGCGCCTGGCTCGACGACCTCGACCGCGCGCTGGCTCGATCGGGCGCCTCGCACCGGCCGCTGTGCGACGGCAGCGGCCCCGATCCCCGGCGCGTCTCCGAGGAGCTCCCTGGGCCGCGGACCCGCGCCCACGCGCTCGGCTACCTCTACGTCTACGAAGCGTTCCGGCTGGGCTGCTCGGTCCTCGCGCGGCGGATCCGCGGCCTCGGCCCTGCCGCGCCGGCTCGGGACGCAGGACGTCCCTGGGGCGAGCTCGTCCACGAGCTCGCCCGGGTGCCCCTCGAGGAGCACGGCGCGGTGGTGCAGGGCGCCCTCGAGGCGTTCGCCGAGTGGGAGCGCCGCCTCGCGGCGTCGCTGGCGCGCCTCGGCCTCGCGCCGACCGTGGGCCGCGCGGCCTGAGCTCCGCCGGCAGCGCTGCTCCGCGCAGCCGCTCTCCCGATCCGCTCGGAGCGGTGGGACCGGCGCGACCCTGTGCGCGCCGTGACCCGGCGGGATCGCAGGGTTTCCAGCCGGTTCGGCTGGCATGCTCCTCGCTCCGTCGAGAGCGCGCACATGACCGCCGCCCAGAGACGCGTCCCCCACGCGAGCGACCTCACCCACGCGGTCCAGGATGCGCTCGCGTCGTCCAGCTACCGGCCGCCGGTGCTGCCCTCGGTCGCGCTCGACGTGATGGCGCTCGCCGGCCAGCACGACGTCGATCTCGCCGAGGTGGTGAAGCTGCTCGAGCGGGACCCCGTGCTCGCCGCGCGCGTGCTGGCGCTCGCGCAGTCGGCCCAGTACGCGCGCCGGTCGCCGGTCGTCACGCTCAAGCAGGCGGCGGTGCGGCTGGGCCTCGAGGCGCTCACGCACCTCGTCCTCCAGGCCGCCCTCGCGCTCCGCGTCTTCCGCGTGCCGGGGTTCGAGGCCTTCGCGGCGCGGGTCAACCAGCACGCCACCGCGACCGCGCACGTGACGCGCGACGTGTGCCGCCGCGCCGGCATTCCCGGCGACCACGCGTTCACGGCCGGCCTGCTCCACGACATCGGGCTGTCGAGCGCGCTCCTCCTCATCACCGAGCGCGCCGAGTGGCGCCGCCTGCGGTTCGAGGAGATCGCGCCCGTCCTCGACGCGGTGCACGCCGACGTCTCGGGTCTCCTCGCCCGCCGGTGGAAGCTCCCCGAGCCGCTCCCCTCCATCCTCGCGTCGCACCACCGCGCCTCCGTCGATGGAGTCGCACAATCCGTGAATGCGGCCCTCGTCGTGGCGGAGCAGCTCTGCTGGGAGGCCGGCGCCGGCATCCTGGAGCCGCCCGCCGGCGCGAGCCCCACCGCCGCCGCGTCGCCGGAGCAGCCGATGGACGGCCTCGACGCGACCTGGCCGAGCGTGGTGAGCGAGGCGCTCGGGATCGTCGGGCTCGGCGGCGACGCCCTCCGGGCGGCGCGCGTCGCCGCGTTCGACGTGGTCGCTTCGCTCGGGGCGAGCGCCGCGGGGTGAGCCGCGGCGCGGGCGCGAGCGGGCGCCCGAACGCCGCGATCGCGACCTCCAGCGTCCGCCCCCGCGCCGACCGCGTCCACGTGCCGAGGACCCGTCCACGGCGGCAACGAGGATCGCCCGGGTTCGCCGGAAGACCCGCGCGTCGAGGCCCAGGGACGTCTCGCGCGACGCCCGGGCCGCGCGTGGCGGAGTCGGCGCAACTGCCAACCGGGGCCGTCCGCCCCCGTCCAGAGGGTCGAAGCGGCGGCTTTACACGGCACGGCGCGGTCCGCTACACGATCCTCGTGATCCCGCCCCCGCGCCTCCGTGCCCTGGCGGTGGCGCTCGCGCTCGCGGCCTGCGCAGCGGGTCCCGCCGCCGCGCGCGACGCCACACCGCCTGCCGCGCCCGCGGCCGCTGCGGCGCACGCGCTTCGCGACGCCGCTCGCGGAGCGCGTGCGCACGGACAGGGCGTCTTCTCGTTCCGGTTCGCGTCCCCGGCGCTCGCGGACAACGTGCAGGGCAACCCGCCGGAGGCACGGGGCGTGGTGCGGCTCCCGGCGGCGGTCGAGCGGTGCCGCGCCGGTGCCGAGGACTGCTGGCTCGTGCTCTACCTCCCCGGGTTCGACGGCGAGCCGGCGCGCGCGATCGAGCTCCTCGCGCCGCGGCTCGCCGCGCTCGAGCGCGCCGGCGACGCGCCGCCGGTCGTGCTGGTCGCCGTGGACGGGCGGACGCGGCTCGGCGGCGGGTTCTACGTCGACTCGCCTGCGTCCGGACGGTTCGCCGGGACGATCCTGGACGGGATCCTGCCCGCGCTTCGAACGGCGCTCGACCTCGAGCTGCCGCCCGCGCGGACGCTCGTCACCGGCCACTCGATGGGCGGGTTCGGGGCGCTCTGGCTCGCGCTCCAGCGGCCGGACGAGTTCTCGGGTGCGGCGGCGTTCAACCCGGCCGCGCGGCTCGTCCCGCTGGCGGAGCGGCTCCTCGGGAGCGTGGAGTCGGCACGCGGCGCCGCCGCCCTCGATCCGGCGGAGCTCGTCCGCCGGCCCGATCCGGACCGCTTCCGCGAGCGGCTCCTCGCGGCCATGTGCGCGGCGTTCGTCCCGGCGCCGTCCCGCCCCGGCGGATTCGCCGTTCCGTTCGATCCCGCCGCGCGGCCGCACGCGCTCGCCCCGCAGGCGCGGGCAGGCCTCTCGCGGTTCGATCTCGGGCGGCCGCTCGAGGGCGCGCTCGCGCGCGGGGCGCGCGCGCTGCCGCGGATCGTGGTCACCGGCGGCGGGCGCGACCGGCTCATCCCGCCCTCCGACGTGCAGGCGGTGGCGGAGGCCCTCTCCGCCGCGCGCGGGCCGGGCCGCGCCGTGGAGCTGTCGGTCCGGCCCGACGGGGATCACGGATCGCAGCTCGCGGACGACTTCGCCGCGGCGATCCGGTCGCTCGCGGGGCGCCGGCGCTAGCCTCAGCGATCGTGGGGTGCGGGGGCGGCCTTCCCGGCCTGCGCGACCGGGTGCAGCTTCGCCTCGATCCACGCCTCGACGCGCGCGGCGACGAGCTGCGCGCCGTGCTCGGCGTAGTGGATCCCGTCGTCGTGGCGCACGCGCACGAGCTTGCCCCCCGGGCCGCGCAGGAACCCCGCGAACCGGCCGCTCGCGTCGCCCACCACGGTCGACGTCGGCACGTACGTGACGCCTTCGACGCGGGCCGCCTCCGCCTCGAAGAGCGCGTCGAGGTGGCGCATGCGCGCGTCGAACCGCGCCGGCCGCATGGGCGGGAGCCCGAGCCAGAGCACCTCGGCGCCGCTCGCGCGCATCGCCGTCATCATCGCGCGCACGCGGGCCGCGTAGAGCGCGTCCCACGCGGCGCTGCCGAACGCGAGCACCTTGCCCTCGTGGCGCACGTCCTGGGCGTCGTTCCCGCCGAAGGCGCAGACGACGAGGCGCGGGCGGTCGATCGCCAGGAACGATCCGACCACCGCGGGCCAGTCGTAGACGTCCGGCCGCGAGAGGCCGGTCGCGGAGCGGTGCGCGGCGACGACGCGGACCGAGCCGTCGTCCGCCACGGCGCGCGTGACCGCCGGAGCGAGCGTGACCATGAGCGAGTCGCCGACGAGCAGGACCGCCGTCTGATCCGGCGGGGGCGGCGGGGTGGGCGCCGCGGAGTCCTCCCGGGCGGCCGCGGCGCCGAGCGGCGCGGGCGGGCTGCCGACCACGTTCCACCCGCGGGCGAGGAGCTCCTCGGTCCCCTGCGCGCCGCCGAGCGCGGCGCCGAGCCGGTCGGCGGCGTCGAGGGCCATGCGGCGCGGCTCGGTCAGGCCGGCGGCGGCGGCGGTCTCGCGCCAGGGCTCGACGAGCGCGAGCCAGAGGTCCTGCGCGGGCCCGACGTCCATGCGCGTCGCCCAGGAGTGGAGCCCTTCGGCGTCGAGGAGGAGCAGGGTGAGGCCGAACGAGACGAGGAGCAGGGCGGCGTCGCGCAGGCGGTACACGCGGCGGCGCGGGCCCCCGGGCGGGAACGGCTGCGGCTGCTCGTGGCTCATCGCGCGGGCGCTCCTCAGAACTGGAAGTAGATGAAGGGGGCGACGCCCGACGGGCCGAGGACCTCGATGACCAGCACCGCGAGCGCGAAGGCCACGCCCTGCACGGCGACCGGGAGCCGCTCGAGGACCGCCCGCGCGGCGCCGCGGACCGTGCCGGGGACGGCCTGGCCCAGGAGCCCGACGGCGAGGGCCAGGAGGAGCGCGGGGGTGAGCCAGGTCCCGACCGACCACGGGTGAGCGAGCGCGGCGAGCACGTCCAGGCCGTGCGCGAGCGAGGTGGCGCGGAAGAAGACCCACCCGAGGCACACGAAGTGGAAGGTGAGGAGCTGGGCGGGCAGCCTCCAGCCGGGCGCGGCCCGGAGCCGCTGGATCGCGGGGCTCGCGCTCCCGGACCAGAGGCGGTGGACGGCGAGGCCGGCGCCGTGCAGCGCCCCCCAGATCACGAAGGTCCACGCCGCGCCGTGCCAGAGGCCGCCGAGCACCATCGTGACGGCGAGGTTCGCGAGCGTGCGGGCCCGCCCGCCGCGCGAGCCGCCCAGCGGGATGAAGAGGTAGTCGCGCAGCCAGCTCGACAGCGAGATGTGCCAGCGCCGCCAGAAGTCCTGGAGCGAGGTGGCCGTGTACGGCGCGTCGAAGTTCTCGGGGAAGCGATAGCCGAGGAGGAGCGCCGAGCCGATGGCCACGTCGGTGTAGCCGGAGAAGTCGCAGTAGATCTGCGCCGCGTACCCGTAGATCCCGAGGAGCACCTCGAGGCCCGAGTGTCCGAGCGGCGCCTCGAAGATCGGATCCACGAGCCGCGTCGCCAGGTAGTTCGCGACGAGCACCTTCTTGGCGAGGCCGAGGACGACGAGCTCGACCGCGCGCGAGACCTCGAGGTGGACGGGCTCGGGGGGGCGCGCGAGCTGCGGCAGGAAGCTCGAGGCCCGGAGGATCGGCCCGGCGACGAGCTGCGGGAAGAAGGCGACGTAGAGGAGCGCGTCGAGGGCGCGGACCGGGACGGTCACCTTGCCCCGATGGACGTCCATCATGAGCGAGACGCCGTGGAAGACGAAGAAGGACACCCCGACCGGCAGCGCGTACTCCGGCAAGCGCGAGGGCGTCCAGGAGACGCCGGCTGCGGCGAGGACGTTGACGAGCGACGTCACCGCGAACGTCGCGTACTTGAAGACCGCGAGCGTGCCGAGCGAGACGACGATGCCGGTCGAGAGGAGCGCCTTCCGCGCGCCCGGCGACGCGGCGCGCTGGAGCGCCCAGGCGACGCCGAAGGCGACGAGGGAGACGCCGAGGAGCAGCGGGAGGAACCGCCAGTCCCAGTGAGCGTAGAAGGCGTAGCTCGCCCCGAGGAGGAACAGCTTGTGTGCGCCCAGCCGGGACCGGAGCCCCCAGGCGACGGCGAAGGCCGCCAGGAAGAACAGGGCGTAGTCAGCGGTGGGGAAGAGCAAGCCCCGCCAGGGTAGGCGAGCGAGGGAGCGTTCGCAATTCCGCTTTGGTGGTGGGCGGTGCGGCCCGGTGCGACCGGCCGCGCCGCCGGTCACGGGTCGCAGGCGGAGCTGGCGGGATGCTCCGCCACCCGCTGGACGATGCCGGGCGGAAGCGCGCCCCGGAGCGGCGTCAGGGTGGCCTCGACCAGCGCGCGGTTCGTCTCCGGGCGGTAGGGGACGAACTGGCCGGTCACGTCGCCGGTCGCACCGGAGGCGAGGTCGAGGACCTGCGCCGGCTCGACGCAGCCCGGCGCGAAGCGGTCGAGGGAGACCGTCTTGAGCGCCGGGTGGTTGCGCGTGCGGAAGTGCACGCGGCGGGCCGCGGGCTCGTAGACGACGTTCCACTTCGTGAAGCTCGGCGACCGGACGGAGTCGAGGATCGCGAGCGCGGCGGGCACTGGTCCCCCGCGCCGGGTGCGCGGCGGCGTCCGGAGCTGCCCCGCCACGGTGGCGAAGCGTCCCAGCGACGATCGGTCTCCGGCTCCGCGGCCGAGCGCACCGACGGACTCCGCGTACGCGCTGTTCGTGACGGCGCGAACCGGGAGGTCCGCACCGGTCGAGACGACGAGCCGCCCGTCGATGAGCTCGAGGACGGCGCAGGCGCCGGCCGCGTCGCAGACGAAGTAGTGGAGCGGCGCGTAGGCGGTGACGACGCGGACCGTCCGCGCGAGCGAGACCGCCTCCGGGGTGGTCTCTGCCTGGTCGAGGAGGTACTGGACGAGGTCGAGCTCGGTGACGACGGGGCGGCCGTCCGGGGGCTCCGTCTCGGTGGCGGCGAGGACGAGGACCTCGACCACGAGCCCGGCCTCGTTCATGCCGCCGTTGGGCAGCTCGCGGCCGTACTGGTTGAGCGTGAGGCTCGCGAACCGGCTGCGCCACGTCGCGGGCTCGTCGGCCGCGGAGAGGACCAGGGCGCGCTTGGCCATCCCGCGCTTGTTCACGATCGCGAGCCCGCGCTCGTCGCTCCAGTCGTAGCTCTTGCCCACGACGGGACCCGACGGACCGTCCTGCAGGAAGGCGCTGCAGGGGAAGGCCGGTGGAGCGGCGAGCAGGAGGACGGCGGCGGTGAGGCGGCGCATGCCGGGGTACATACCGGCCGGCGCCGCGCTCCGCCGAGCGCCGTCACCTGTAGCCCGCCTCGACGTACGCCTTCACCAGGCGTCCGGACTCGGTGAGGTCCGCGTCGGTCCACCCGCCCACGGGGGCGCCCGGGCGGAGCGCGCTCGCGGTCTCGTTCTTGTCGGCGATCGACCAGTTGAGCGAGCTGATCGCGTTCGCGTCCATGAAGTCGGTCCAGCGCTTCGACTCGGCCGGATCGAAGTTCCGATCTCCCGAGGAGTCGCAGGTCCCCCACTCGGTGACGAACAGCGCGGCGCCCAGCTTCATCGCGAACGCGGCCTTGTCGCGGAGGGACTGGCGGTGCGTGCCGGCGTAGAAGTGGAGGGTGTAGGCGACGTTCCTGTCCGTCTCGATGGGCTCGAGGGCCGCCGTGTCCACGTCCTGGGACCACATGGGCGTCCCCACCACGACGAGGTTCTTGCTGCCGGCCTTGCGGATCGCGGCGATCACCGCCTCGTGGTACGGCTTCAGCTCCTCCAGCCAGTCGTGCCGCATCGGCTCGTTGAACGTCTCCCAGATGAGGTTCGGCGCTGCCGCGTAGGCGCGGGCGAGCTTGGCGAAGAAGGCCTCCGCCTCCTTCTGGAGGAGGGCGTGGCTGTGCCAGTCCACGATCACGTACATGCCCCGGGCGATCGCGGCGTCGATGACGACCCGCGCGCGCGCCTCGTTGGCGGCCGGGTCGGCGAGGTACCCGCCGTCGTTCTGCACGCCGATCGCGGCGCGGACCACGCTCGCGTTCCAGTCGTTGCCGAGGGTGTCGAGCACCCGCGGGTCGTAGAAGCGGGCGCCCTCCCACCCCGTGTTGCTCCAGAAGAGGCTCACGCCCCGGAGCTGCACCGGCTGACCGGCCTGGCTGCAGATCTTCGGGCCGCAGACGCGCAGGCGGCCGTGGGCCTCGACCGGCGACACCGTCCAGCGCGCGGGGCGCGCGGTCGGGGCCGCCGGCTTCTGGGCCGGGGCGCAGCCGCCGACGAGGACGAGGGCGAGGCAAGAGGCGAGCAGCAACCGCACGTTCTTCATGGACGCTCCGGCGAACGAGGTGACGCGAGAGGGTAGCACGCGGCGCTCGACGGCTCAGCCCGAGCTCGCCAGCGACCCGCCGGCGCCGCCCTGGATCGACGCCCTCCGCGCGTGCGCCCTCCCGCGCAAGAGGTGCGCGACGCGGGACGCGACGAGCGCCGCGAGCGCGAGGCCGGCGAGGACCGCGGTCACGATGGTCGGGAGCCGCTCGTGCGGCTTCGCGTCCACGATCCGCGCCAGCTCGGCGCGGATCGCGAACTGCGCAAGCACGAACCCGACCACGCCCACGAGGATGCCGAGCACGTTGGCCCGGCCGGCGCCGAGCCAGCACCCCGCGAGGATCAGCGCGATCACGGCCTCTTCACCGACGGTGTGCTGGCGCAGGAACTTGGTCGTGAGGGCGAGCAGGAACAGCCCGGCGAGGCCCGCGAGGAGGCTGGAGTAGAGGTAGGGGAGCCCGTCGGCGAGCCGCGCCCGCCACGGCGCGACCCGCTGGGCGGGCGGCCGCCCCGCCGCGAGCTGGAGCCAGACGAGGGCGACGACGGCGGCGACGCCGAGCGCGCAGTACGTCGCCGTCGGCAGCCACCGCATCGTGGCCTCGGGGTACTCGTAGGTGCGCACGAGGAGCGCGAGGCGGGCCCGCTCGCGGTCCAGCAGGACCGCCGTCGCGAAGGTCAGGATCCAGCCCGGGATTCGCACCAGGCCCACGAGGAGGGCGTGCGCGACGCCCACGACGAGCGCGAGGCCGAGCGCGAGCCAGGGGTCGTTCTCCTTGGCCGCGAGCTGCGTCACGACGGCCATCAGCGTGAGGGCGCTGAAGTCGAAGCCGCCGCGGGCCACGACGGCGGCCGCGCCGAGCGAGAGGAGCAGCGGGATGACGAGCTGCGGCCCGAAGAAGGACGGGTTCGCCCACCCGGCGTCCGGGGCGCCTACCGCGGGCACGAGGTACGCCGCGAAGAGGACGAGCAGCACCGCCGTCCAGCCGAGCTCGAACCGGAGGGCCGAGCGCCGGACGCCGAGGTGGACTGGGACGGGGACGAGCGCGCCGGGCCCCTGGAACAACCCGCGATCGAACAGCCGGGGCCGATCGATCCCACCGCCCGCGACCGGGAGCTCCGGCCCGGCGCCGTGCGCCCGCGCGTGCCGGCGCGCGGCGAGGAAGTGCGCGGCGGCGCTCACGCACACCGCCGCGAGGAGGGCGGTCTTCAGGACGATGCCCCCTGCGGCGGCCGCGCCGTGCGCGAGCAGCGCGAACCGGAGCGCGCCGATCGCGAAGGCGGTCGCGACGGCGCCGAGCACGTTCGCCCGGCCGGCGCCGAGGAACGTGCCGCCGAGGACGACGGCGAGGCCGAGCTCGAGCGACTCGCTCGGCGCCGGGCCGGCCCCCTGGACGATGGCGCTGACGGCGAAGCCGGCCATGGCGGCGAGCGCGGCGGAGAAGAGGTACGGCAAGACGGCCTCCGCGAGGAGGCGGCGGACCGCGCCGCGCCGCGGGGCGCCGGCGGGGAGCACCTGCGCCCAGACGATGGCGACGACCCCGGCCGCGACGGCGACGAGCGGCGCCGCGCGGAGCGCCCACCCCATCGCCTCCGGGTCCTCGAGGCGGAGGAACTGCGGCCCCGCCATGATCCGCGCGCCGGCGTGCTGGAACAGCGGGACGGTGAGCGTGGTCACGAGCCAGCCCGGCGCGCGCAGCAGCCCGACGAGCAGGCCGTTCACGAGCCCGCAGGCGAGGGCGGCGGCGAGGCCGAGCCACGGGCTCCCGGTCTTCACGGCGACGATCGCGGCGACCGAGGAGATCGCGAACGCGGAGAAGTCGAACCCGCCGCGCGCGAACACCACGGACATCCCGATCGCCATGAGCACCAGCGGGAGCGTCTGCTCCGCCACGACGCCGGGCGTCGCCCTGGGGAAGAGGTCGCCCCCGACCAGCCGGCTCGCGATCCCGCCGGCGAGCACGAACAGGGCGACGAGGACGGCGGTCCAGCCGAGCTGGAACGTCACCCCCGCGCGCCGGTCCGCGAGGTGGGCGGGCACGGGGAGGGCGCGCCACGGGCCATGAGCGTACGTGCGATCGAAGACGTTCATCGTCGATCTCCTGGGAGCACGCCTCGCGGCGCCTCCTGTCTCGAGCTGGTCCTACCGTATTCGCCCGGAGCGGCCTCCCGGATCAACCAGATCTTGCAGCCTGGGCGGGGATCGCCGCTTGCACGTCGCCGAGCGGTGGTAGGCTCGCGAGCGGCGCGCGGGAGAGGGTGGCGCCGGAGGACCCGGGGATGGCATCGAAGCGGATCGAGATGGAGCTGTACACCGAGCCCCCGGGCTCGTCGGTCATCACCTCGCGCACCGCGCCCGCCGTCACGGGGGAAGGAAACACCGATTACGTGTGCGGCGCCTGCGGGACGGTGGTCTGCCGGTCGATGCGCCAGGGCGAGGTGGACGGCGTCGCCTTCCGGTGTCCGCAGTGCTGGCGCGTCAACCGGGTGAAGTGCTGAGCTGGACCAAGGAGGCGCCATGGCGCGCATCGAGCTCCGCCAGGTGTCGAAGCGGCTCGCGGGTGGCGCGACGGGCGAGGACCCCGCCGCTGCGTTCCGGATCGAGGATCTCGATCTCGAGGTCCCGGACGGCTCCGTGCTCGCGGTCCTCGGCCCGTCCGGCTGCGGAAAGAGCACGCTCCTCCGGCTCATCGCGGGGCTGCTCCCGGTGGACTCCGGGCGCGTCCTCTTCGACGGCGTGGACATGGAGGGCGTCCACCCGGGCGCGCGCAAGATCGGGATCGTCTTCCAGAACTACGCCCTGTACCCGCACTACACCGCGCGGTCCAACGTGCTCTCGTACTTCCTGTTCCGGAAGAAGACGCCCGCGCTCGAGGCGGAGAAGGCGGAGCGGTACCGGCGGACCGCCGAGCTCCTCGGCGTCGAGCTCGAGACGTTGCTCGACCGGAAGCCGAAGACGCTCTCGGGGGGGCAGCAGCAGCGCGTGGCGATCGCCCGCTGCATCACCCGCGATCCCCGCCTGTTCCTGCTCGACGAGCCCTTCTCGAACCTCGACCAGAAGCTGCGCGAGAAGTACCGGGTCCACCTCCGGATGCTCCTCAACAGGTTCGGCATCACGACCGTGTACGTCACGCACGACCAGGTCGAGGCGCTGATCCTCGCCGACCGGATCGCGCTCATGAACCGAGGCCGCATCGAGCAGGTCGGGACGGCGCAGGAGATCCACGACGCACCGCGCAACCTGTTCGTCGCGGACTTCCTGAACTTCGATCCGGACACCCCTGCGCTCAACGTCGTGGACGGCGCCGCGCTCTCGCCCGCGCTCGCGCGCTGGCAGATCGGCTTCCGGCCCGACGGCGCCCTCGTCGGCGCGCGCGCCTCCGCGGCGCCGCCGGGGAGCCTCGCGCTCCGCGGCGAGGTCCTCGACGTCCGCGAGCTGCCGCTGCGGGCGCTCCGCGTGGTCGCGGTGCGCGCCGCCGGGGCCGAGCTCTGGCTGCGGGTGGACCGCGGACAGGCCCTCGCGGTGGGCCAGCCGATCGCGCTCGCGATCCCGCGCTACCACCTCTTCGACCCGGAGACGGGCCAGCGGATCGAGACGCGGGGGACCGCGCCGGAGGCGCCGGCCGCGGGCGCCTGACTCAGCGCTCCGTGCTCTCGGCCGCGCCGAAGAGGAGCTGCAGGAGCCCCATCTCGCGCCCCTCCGAGAAGACGTAGACGTGGTCGCCCGGCTCGAGCACGGTGCTCCCCGTCGGCGCGAGGAGGCGGTTGCCCCGCACGATCAGCACCACCCGCGTCCCCTCCGGGAACGGGAGGTCGGCGATGGCGCTCCCCACGACCGCGCTGGCGGAGTGCACGTGGTACGAGGCGAGCTCGCCGTTCATCGGGGCGGCGGAGGTGATCTCCAGGACCGCCCGCGGCGCGGGCGTGGGCGCCTCCTCGAGCCCGAGCCGCCGCGCGAGCCAGCTCACGGTCGCCCCGGGGAGGAACTGGTTCACGACGACCACGAAGAAGACGATGTTGAAGATCCGGTGGGCGCCCGGCGCGTCCACGAGGACCGGGTAGCTGGCGAGCACGATCGGGACCGCGCCGCGCAGGCCGACCCAGCCGGCGTAGACGATCTCCCGGGCCGGGTACCGGAACGGCGCCAGGAACAGCGCCACCACCACGGGCCGGGCGACGAACGTGACGAGCAGGGCGACCACGAGCCCCTCGACCCAGACGTCGAGCAGCCGTGAGGGGAACGCGAGGAGGCCGAGCATGAGGAACATCGAGATCTGGCCCACCCACGCCAGCGCGTCGTGCACGTGCCGGACGCTCGTCGCGTAGGGGAACCGCCGGTTCCCGAGGACCATGGCCGCGACGTACACGGCCATGAAGCCGCTCCCCTGGAGCAGCGTCGGGAGCGCGAAGGAGACGAGCGCGAGCGCGACCGTCAGGACGGGGTAGAGGCCCGAGGCGGTGAGCGAGGTGCGCTCGAGCAGCGCGCCGGCGCCCCGCCCCAGCGCCCAGCCGAACGCGACGCCGACGACGATCTGGACCGCGACCTCGACGAGCCAGCCCCACGTCGGCACGCCGCCGTGGGCGAGCAGGCGGGTGAGGCCGAACGTGAGGATCACGGCCATGGGATCGTTGATCCCCGACTCGACCTCGATCGTGGCGGCGACCCGCTGCTTGAGCTGGATGCCGCCGCCGCGGAGCGTGGAGAAGACCGCCGCCGCGTCGGTCGAGGAGATGACCGCGCCGAGGACCAGGGCCTCGGGCCACGGGAGCCCGACGAGCCACCCGCACACCGCGCCGAGCCCTGCCACGCCCGCGACGCCGAGGGTGGCGAGGACGCCGGCGGGCCACGCGACGGCGCGCACCGTGGGGATGGGCGTGTTGAGCCCGCCGTCGAAGAGGATGAGCGTGAGCGCCACCGTCCCGAGCCGGAACGACAGGCCGAAGTCCTCGAACGGGATCCCGCCGGGCCCTTCGCTGCCCGCGAGCATGCCGATGGCGAGGAACAGCAGGGGGAACGGGAGGCCCAGCCGGCTCGAGGTGCGCGTCAGGACCGCGCTCGCGGCGAGGAGGACGGCCGCGATGAGCAGCGCGATGGCGGTGGGGGTGGGCTCGGTCATCGTCGGCGGCGGGGAGCCGCGTCCGAGACTATCCTCCCGCGCGAGGCAGCGGGGTGCACCTCCCGGGGGTTGCCGCGAGGCCGGTGCGGCGCCTCGCGGGCGGTCACGGCGCGGCGGGCTGCGCCCGCGCGTTTCCCCAGCCGAGCCAGCGCACCGCCCGGTCCTGGATCTCCTGCGGGACCGCGTGCGCGCCGTCGAACTCGAGGTACGTGACGTCGTAGCCCTCGCGGAGGAGGCGCGGCACGATCCGGCGGCTCGTCCGGTCGACGGGGAGCACGCGGTCGTCGTCGCCGTGCGAGACGAGGACGCGCGGCCGGCCCTGGTGGGCGGGCGCGGCGTCGAAGCCCGGGGAGAAGGCGAGGATCGCGGAGAACAGGCCGCCGTTGGCGAGGCCGAGCGTGAGCGCGTAGGAGGCGCCGTCGGAGAACCCGCCGACGACGATCCGGGCGGGGTCGATCGCGCACCGATCGAGAACCGACGCGAGCGCCGCGTCGACGCCGGCCACGTCCGGCCCGAAGTCGTCCAGGATCACGTCCCACGTCGCGCCGCGCGACTCGGGGAACATCCAGACCGTGTCCGGCAGGGCGCGGACGAGCGGCGCGAGCAGCGCCGCCATGCCGGCGGCGTCTCCGCCCGCCCCGTGCAGCAGCACGCAGAGGGCCGCCGGTCGATCCGGCCGACAGCCGGACGGAGCGACGAGGAGGCCGCGCCTCCTTCCTTGCGGCAGGAGCGGCTGGCTCCCGGCCGCGAGCGGCTCCTGCGCCGGAGCGTGCGGGCGGGCTCGCAGGAGCGCGGAGCTGGAGCGGTCGGTCATCTGCGTCTCCTGGGGCGCGGCGAACGCCGGCCGCGAGGGAACGAGGGGGACGAGCAGGGTCCAGAGCAGCGCCCACGTGGGCCGTCCGGAATGAGCCATCGTCCCACGGTGCGCACGCGGGGCGGGCGGAACAAGGACCGCGACGTCCCCGGCCGACCGCCGGTGACCCGGACCGCCGCGCGGGCGCTGCGTGCATCGCGTGCACCGCGTCTCAACGTTGCGGTGAACTCGCGTCATGGAGGTCAGGAACATGCACGTCGAAGCCCTGGGCTCGAAGTCGACAGCGGTGTGTCCTCGCAGCGCCTCCTCACCGGCCGGGCGGCGGCGCCCGCCGCCGGTCCTCCTCGCCGCGGCGGTCGCCGCCGCGCTCCTCCCCGGCGCCGCGCGGGCGCAGTTCGAGCCCTTCGTGGAGGTCGACGGACCGAGCGGCGTGGCGGTCGCGGACACGGGCGACGTGGCTGCGGTCGTGGGCGAGCCGAACAGCCTCGTCCAGTTCGCGCCCGACGGGACCCGCGTCGCCGAGCTCCCGCTCCCGGAGGAGCTGGCCCGCAGCCGCATCGCCGTGAGCCGGTACGAGAGCTTCCAGGGCGGCGTCCTGCTCTCGCCCACGGGCAGGCTCGAGATCGTGCCCGCCGACGATGCGGAGGGGACCTCGTTCGAGCTCGCGAGCGCCGAGGATCCGATCGAGGTGGAGGCGCCGGACCTCGACGCCGCCGGCGCGGGTGCGCCCGTGTCGCTCGCGGGCGCCCGGTTCGACGACGTCGCGGTCGCGCCGCCCATCGCGGCGGCCGAGGGTGAGCCCGTCCTGCTCGAGCTCTTCGTGTCCGGCGCGACCGCCGGGACGGGCGAGGACCACGAGGGGGCACGCCCGTTCCTCGTGCGGCTCCGCGTGGACGTCGCCGCGAAGCAGGCGCAGATCATCGGGGTCGCGACGAGCCAGGGGAACGCCTCCGACCCGCGCTCTCCCAGCGGCGTGGGCGTCGCGTTCGAGGAGGACGACACGGGCGCGGTGGCCGAGGCGCGGGCCGTCACGTCCATCCCCACCGCGACGCACGCCGGCGAAGAAGGCGCCGGCTGGACGCTCGTGACCGCCGGGACCCAGTTCCCCGAGGACACGCGGCCCGAGGCCGCGCCGCAGTTCGTCGCGGAGGAGCAGCGGATCGTGTCGCCGGGGATGACGAGCGACGACGCGGGCAACCTCTACATGATCGTGTCGGTAGGGGCCTGCGAGGGGAGCGAGGGGCCGGGGCTGCGGGTCGTCTCTGCGACCGAGACGCTGTGCACGGCGCTGCCCGAGACGACCGCGTTCGGCTCCGTCGACGTGGGAGTCGCGCGGGCGGGCGATCCCATCTACGTCAACGACGAGGAGGGGGACGCGATCCTGGTGACGGCGGCGCCGCCGAACGTGACCCCGCCGGTCGCGAGCCGCGGCGCGTCGGGGGCGTGGACGGCGCCGGCCGGCGTCACCGCGCTGCGGTAGCCACCGCGATCACCTCGAGGACGCCGCGCGCTCCTGGCCGGCGCAGCACGGGCCGGCCGGGAGCCGCGCCTCCGGCGGCGCGCCGCCGGGCAGCCGGAGCCCGTGCGCGACGAGCTCCGCGAAGGCCTTCCGGCCGGCGCGGTTCAGGTGGATCCCATCCTTCCCGAACCACGGCTTCCCGCGCG
This sequence comes from Anaeromyxobacter sp., assembly GCA_035627135.1. Classification (GTDB taxonomy): domain Bacteria; phylum Myxococcota; class Myxococcia; order Myxococcales; family Anaeromyxobacteraceae; genus Anaeromyxobacter. The sequence goes on from DASPMI010000045.1 coordinate 16,460, forward strand.
AGAGGCGCGCCCAGTCGAGCAGCCCCGCGTTCGGGTGGCGCGCCACTCCGGCGCGGAGGACCTCGTTGGTCCTCCGCTGCCAGCGGACGGTGTTGGTCGTCCAGAGGACGAGCGGGACGTCCGCGAGCTCCTGCATCAGCTCCTCGAACTGCGGCGCGGCGATCCCCTCGTTGCTGCCCAGCATCAGCACGACCGCGCCGCCGAGCGCCCCGCGCGCGCGCGCCTCGCGGAGGACGGCGAGGCCGCTCGAGATGCCCTGCGGGAAGCTCGTCCCCGCGCAGGTGACCGGCCCCGGCACGCTGTGGGTCGCCTGGCGGCAGACGACCGCGTCCACCGTGACGTGGACGTCGGAGAGCGCGAGCAGGTGCTCGCGGGCGCCGAGCAGCACGGAGTCGCCGACCGCGAACACCTCGGCCTGCGCGGGGGCCGCGCCGTCCACGAGCGGGGCTCCCTCGGACGTGGGCGGCGGCCCCTCTGCGCGCGGGGTGGCGGGGATCGAGGCTGCGAGGAGGAGGAGCACGTGGCGCATCGGTGCCTCAGGATACCCGGCACCCGGCCGTTCGCCAGGGCCGCACGGGGCCTTGCCGCTTCCGCCCGCCGCGGAGATCGCGCGGCTCCGAGGAGAGGTCGAGGCGCACCTCGCCGCCGCGCCGTAGCGGGGCCTTCCCGGGGCGGACGTGCGCCTTCAGCGCTCCCGCCCCGGACCGGCAGCCTCCCGCTGCCGCCGCCACTGGCCGTGCGCGGCGCCGGCCGACTCCATCCGCTCGAGCGCGGCGCGGGTCGCCTCGTCGATGGCGCCGGGGCGCTCGATCGCCCAGGGCGCGCCGGGGAGCGGCATGAAGGCGTGGGCGTGGACGCGGGCGCCGAGGGCGCCGACGCGGTCGAGGAGCGCGCGCGTCGCGGCGCGATCGGGCTCCTCCTCGCCTGGCAGGCCCATCATCACGTCCACGCTCGTCCGGAACCCGGCCTCGACGCACAGCGCGACCGCGCGGACGACGTCGTCCACGCCGTGTCCGCGCCCCATGGCGGCGAGCATCCGCTCCGATCCGGACTGCGCGCCGAGGATGATCGTGCGGTTGTCGCAGTAGCGGCGGATGAGGGCGAGCGCCCGCGGGGAGACGTGCTCGGGGCGGAGCTCCGACGGGAAGCTGCCGAAGAACAGGCGCCGGTCCGGTCCGGCCTCCTCGCGCGCGCCGGCGAGGAGCGCCTCGACGGCGTCGAGCTCGCAGCCCGGGCCGGTCGAGCCGTACGAGAGGGCGGAGGGGCTCAGGAACCGGATGTCGCGCGTCGCGATCCCGCGGTGGAACCGGACCCACCGCCGGATCTCGGGGAGCGAGCGGTGGCGGAACCGGGCGCGGAACAGGAAGGGCGTCTGGCAGAACCGGCACGCCCACACGCAGCCGCGGGTGATCTCGACGGGGCCGATCCGCCGGGCGCGCGGCGCGCAGGGCGGGTGATCGTCGAGCGTCACCGGCCCGGCGCGCGCGGAGCGGCGGAGCGCTCCGCCGTCGATCCATGCCAGGCCCGGCACGTCCGCGAAGGCGCGGCCCGCGTCGAGGCGGGAGAGCAGCGCGGGCAAGGTCTCCTCGCCCTCGCCGATGGCGACGACATCGAAGCCGGCGCGGAGGACCTCCTCCGGGGCCGCGCTGGCATGGGGTCCACCCGCGACGTGGAGCGCGCCCGCCCCGGTGCGGCCGCGCACGAGCGCGAGCTCCGCCGCGACCTCGGCGAACGAGGCCGTGTAGAACGACCAGGCGACGACCGGCCGGCGGCCCGACGCGAGCGCAGCGTTCACGGCATGTGTGAGTGCTCCGGGCCCCTCCGCCGCCGTGCAGGGGACGCCTTCCGTCGCCGGCGCGACCTCGACCGCGCCCCACAGGACGTTGAGGGCGTGGCGCGACACCTTGCGGTAGTGGAGGACGAGCTCGACCACCGCGGGAGGGTGCCACGAACCGCGGCGCCAGGACAGCGCGCGGCGCGGCGCTCACGCGCTCGTCCGGCCGGCTGCGCCGCCCGCCCGCAGCGGCATCACCCACCGCCGCGTCGCGCCCTCGCGCGCGAAGCCCGCGGCGCGGTACAGCGCGGAGTGCCCGAAGTGCATCGTCGGATCGGGCCCCGTCGCGCCCTTCCGCCTCCCGGCGGTGTCCCAGGGGTACGCCTCCACGACGTCGGCGCCCATCGAGCGCGCGTACGCCACCGCGCCGTCCACGAGGGCGCGCGCGACCCCCGTGCCGCGGTGCTCCCGGCGCACGAACAGGCAGAGCAGCGTCCAGGCCTCCGCGTCCACGACGGGCATGGTCCGGGAGCGTACGAGCTTCTCGTACGTGCGGCGGGGCGCGATCGAGCACCAGCCCACGGGCACGCCGGCCAGGACCGCGAGGACGCCGACGGGCACCGACGCCGAGACGAGCCCGCCCAGCGCGTCCCGCTTGCGGGCGTGGTCCATCGTGTGCGCGTCGCGGAACCGGTACGGCGTGCACCAGCAGAACCCGGGACAGCCCTTCGCGGAGAAGAGCGCCTCGAGGTCGCGCCACCGCTCGGGGGTGACGGGGACGATGTCGAGAGCGCGGGGCGGGCGCTTCCGGCGCGGCACGGAGGTGCTGTAACGCGGCGCCCGCCCGTCCGCCGGGCGCGGCCCTACCGGAGCGTCCCCGCCCGCGCCGCCTCGACGCAGTCGGCGCGGCCGCTCACCTCGCACGCGGCCAGCGCCCGAGCCGGGCGCGCGCCCGGGTAGTCCGGGGAGAGCTCGAGGAGCTCGTCGATCGCGCTCAGCTCGCCCTGGTGATCGCCGGCCTGGTGGCGCGTGAGGGCCAGCGCCCACCACGGGTCGGGCTGGTACGGCGCGAGCGTCGTCGCGCGCGCCGCCTCGCGCACGGCGCCGGCGACGTCGCCCGTCTGGAGCAGCGCCCAGGCGTAGGCGCTGGCGACCCGGGCGGACGAGGGATCGGCGCGCTGCGCGATCTCGAGGGCGCGCCGCGCCTCGCCCCACTGCCGGCTCCGGGTGGCCCGGATGCCGGCGTGCAGGTTGGCCTGCGGATCCTCGGGGTTCACCCGCAGCGCGGCCTCGAACAGCGCGTCGTCGGTTCGCCAGTCGGGCAGGCGCGCCTCGACGAGCACGATCCCGCGCGCGGTGGCGAGCGCGACCACCGCGGGCGCGATCCAGCGCACCGCCGGCCGGCCCGCCGCCATGCAGGCCGCGACGAGCTCGGCGCCGAGGAGCGCGAGCCCGATCGCGGGGACGTAGAAGTAGCGCTCCGGGATCTCGCCGAACCGGGCGGTCGCGATGGCGGCGGGCGCGAGGCCGGCGAGGAACACGGCGGCGGGCATCGCGAGGCGCCGGCGGCGGATCGCGGCGACGACGAGGAGGAGGACGACGACGGCCCCGGTCGCGACGCCGGCGAGCCCCGGCGCGTACGGGTGGCTGATCGTGAGCGACGCGGGGACGAGCGCGCGCCGGAAGTAGATGCCGACCACGTCCAGGTACCGGACCGGGAGCTCCGCGAGGATCTGCGCGCCCGGCAGGTCGAAGCCCGGGATCCCGAGCGCCGCGCGCGCGCCCCACCACGCGCCCAGCGCGAGCGCGATCGCGATCCAGCGCGGCGCCGCCGCGGCGGCGGGGCGACGATCGGCCCAGTCCATCACCAGCACGACCAGGAGCAGGGCCGCGAACCCGTCCTTCGAGAGGAGCCCGGCCAGGAACAGGAGGCCGAACGCCGCGGCGCGCCGCCAGCCCGGGCGCCACGGGAGCGCGAGGAGCCCGAGGAGCGCGACGCCCGTGAGGAGATCGTACCGGCACGAGATCCACGCCACCGGCTCGACGTTCACGGGATGGAGGGCCCACCACGCCGCCGCCAGCGCGGGCGCGACGAGCCCGGCGGGCCCCGGTGCGTCGCGGTGCCGGCGCAGCAGCACCAGCGCGAGCAGCGCCGCGGCGAGCGCGTGCAGGACGACGTTCCCGAGGTGGAGCGCCCGCGGCGCGTAGCCGAGCCGCGTGTCGAGCCAGAACGAGGCGAGGGCGAGCGGCCGCCAGTAGGGGCTCGCCTCCAGGCGCGGGGCCGCCTGGCGGTAGAGGTCCGCCGTCACCGCGCGCCCGAGCCCGCGGAGGTCCTGCAGCGCAGGGCTCGGCTGCACCAGGTTGGCGTCGTCCCACACCCAGTCGCCCTCGAGCGCGGGCACGTACGCGAGCGCCGCGCCGAGCGCGACGGCGGCCACCACCGCGGTCGTCCGCTGCCAGGCTTTCATGGTGCGCGGGAGCGTAGCACGACCGCGCTCCCGCGCACCCCTGCCGGCGTCTGATGCGCGGCGATGCTAGGGCTCGTTGGTCCCGACGGAGTGGACCTCGGGCCACTCGCCGGACATCCCCGCCTTGCCGGCTCTCTTCACGCACCGGGCGGACCCGGTTCGGGACGCGCGTGCTGCCCCACGGCGGGGAGCTTGTCACCGACGTTTCGCGATCAGTCGCATCCGCGGGGCGACAGGGAAAGCCCACGAGGAGTGCAGGCGCCTCGCGCGCCACGGCGATGCGCAGCTTCCTGGATCGATGATCCGAACGGGAGCGCGCCGGCCGGGAGGGGCCGGGGCGCGGGGGTGGGTGCTCCTCCTCGCGTGGGTGGTCGTGGCGGCGTCGCCGGCCCGCGCGGTCGGGGAGGGCCGGCCCGGCGCGAGCCCCACGGAGCGCACGGACCTGGACGAGCCGCGCTGGCGGCTCGACGCCCTCCGGTTCACGGTGGCCGACGATCAGTTCCGCAGGTCGGACGACGCCGGCTTCACGAGCTACCAGGCCGTGGCGCTGCAGCTCTCGCGTGGCCCCGGCGAGCGGCTCGGCCTGACGGTCGCGAACCAGATGATCACCGAGCGCGGCGGGATGCGGCGCGTGGACGAGGGCAGCCTCCTCGGCGGGTACCAGCGCCGCCTCGTGCGCGCGCGGCTCGAGCTGGAGCTCGGCCTCGTGCTCGGGCTCCACGCCCGGGGCGATCTCGGCGGCGCCGGCGTCCAGGACGGCTATCACGCGCTCATGGGTGGCCAGCGGCTCGGCGGCTGGCTGCAGGACGAGTACCCGGACCGCACGCGGGTCGGACCGGTCTGGGGCGGCGGCCTCGCGGCGCGGTGGCCGGCGGCCGGTCGGCTCGCGCTCACCGGGGGCGCGGGCGGCGCCGCGGCCGTCGGCGGCGGGGTGAGCCGGCTGCGCGCCTCGCTGGGCGTCGCCCTCGCGACCCGGCACCTGCGGGCCGAGGCCGGCGACGAGGTCTGGCGCTTCTTCGGCAGCGACCCGTTCCTCACGATGCCGGGCGGCTACGTGACGGGCGCGTTCGTCCACGCGCCGTACCTGCGCCTGGCGGTGGCGGCCCGCGGCGTGGAGCTCGAGTACGAGGCCCGCGCGAACGCGGGCGGGAGCGGGCAGGGTATCAGCCAGCTCACCGTGCGGGTCCCGCTCCGTTGAGCGACAATCACGGGGATGACGCCATCGAGTCGTCCCCACGTGCGAGGCGCGGCGAAGCCGCTCCGGGTGCTCGCCCTGATCGCGCTCGGCGCGCTCGCGTGCGGCGACCTCCGCCAGCCGCCGTACACGCGCCTCGCGGGCAGTGCGCCGGCGGAGTGGGAGCGCCGCGGTCCGGCGCTCGTGGTCTTCTGGGCGACGTGGTGCCCGCCCTGCATCGAAGAGCTCCCGGGACTCCGCGCCCTGGCGGGCGATCCGCCGGCCGGGATCGCGGTCGTGACCGTCGCGCAGGACGAGACCGCCGCGCTCCACGCCTTCTTCGCGGGAGCGCCGCCGGCCGAGCTCGGCCTGGTCCGCGACGAGGGGCACGCCCTGGCGAGGGCGTTCGGCGTCGACGAGCTCCCTGCCGCGATCCTGGTCGTGGACGGCGAGCTCCGCGCGCGCTTCGCCGGGCCGCGCGACTGGAGCTCGCGAGGGATGCGGCGCCTCCTCGCCCGGCTGGTGGCCGAGGCGTCGCCCGCGAGCCCGCCGGGGACGCGGCCCGCGCGTTGACACGCCGACCCGCGCCCAGGTACGACAGGCGCTCGATGCTCGCGCTCCTCCGCGCCGCCCTCGTGGCCCTCGCGCTCCTCACGAGCGGCGTCTTCGAGCTGGCCGCTGCGCTCGAGGACGCGAGCTGCTGCGAGGAGGCCGGCGAGCAGGAGGCTCCGCGGCCGGACTGCACGGCCGGGGTGCTCTGCGCGTGCTGCCCCGCGGCCGCGCTCCCCGGGGCACGGCCCGGGAGCTCCGGCGCGGCGTCGACCGCGTCGGGGCCCAGGGCCCTCGTCGCCGAGCCGACCCTCGCGGCGTCGGTGACCGACATCTTCCACCCGCCGCGACCCTGAGCGCGCCGTTCGCGCCCGAGGTGCGCCCGCAGCGTGGCGCACCTGCTCCGTCCCAGCTCTCGCCACCCCCGCGCCCGCGCTCGCCGGCGCAGGAGCTCACATGTCCAGACTCGCCATGCTCGCGCTGTCCGTCCCGCTCGCCGTCCTGTTCTCCGCCTGGTCCGCCGTCGCCGCCGAGGCCCACGCCCACGGCGCTCCTCCGAAGACCTCCACGCCCGCGGCTGCGCCCTCCGAGCGATGCCAGCACGGCGTCCAGCGGTCGCTCTGCGCCCGCTGCAACCCGAAGCTCGCCGCCGTCTACAAGGCGAAGGGCGACTGGTGCGCGGAGCACGCGCGGCCGGAGTCGCAGTGCGTGCTCTGCCACCCGGAGCTCGCGAAGAAGGGGATCAAGTGACACGCGGCGCGCTGGCCGTCCTGGCCGGGGTCGCCCTCGCCTGCTCGAAGACGGCGGCGGTCCCCGCGCCGGCGGCCGAGGCGGCGACGGCCGCCGCTCCGGCAGCGGGCGGTGCGCCGGCGCCGGCGAAGCTCTGCGAACACCGCGTCCCGGCCGACCTGTGCACGCAGTGCAACCCGGACCTCGCCCCGGTCTTCCAGGCCCAGGGCGACTGGTGCGAGGAGCACGGCGTACCAGAGTCGCTGTGCCTGAAGTGCCACCCCGACCTGACCTTCACCGCGGCCGCCGCCGCGCCGGACGACTGGTGCGTGGAGCACGGGGTGCCCGAGTCGAAGTGCACGAAGTGCAACCCGCGCCTCGTCGCCAGGTTCGTCGCCGCCGGGGACTACTGCCGCGAGCACGGGTTCCCCGAGTCGATCTGCCCGCTCTGCCACCCGGACCGGATCCCGCATGGGAGGGCGGCTCCGCCGTTCCCCACGCCGGGGCTGAAGGTCCGGCTCGCGTCCGCCGACACGGCGCGGGACGCGGGGCTCGAGACGCGCCGCGCCGAGACGAAGCCCGTCGCGCGGGTGCTGGAGGTCGTGGGGCAGCTCGAGTTCGACCAGAACCGGCTCGCGCAGCTCTCCGCGCGCGGCGACGCCGTCGTCGAGAGCGTGAAGGTCGACGTGGGCGACGACGTGACGGCCGGCCAGCCGCTCGTCGCGCTCACGTCCGCGTCGGTCGGGCAGGATCAGGCGCGGCGGGCGGCGGCGCAGGCGGCGCTCGACACGGCGCGGGCGGCGGCCGCCCGGGAGGAGCAGCTCGTCGAGAGCGGCGCGAGCCCGCGCAAGAACCTGGAGGAGGCGCGCCGGGCGCTCGCGGCGGCGCAGGCCGAGCTGGACGCGGCGGGCTCGGCGCTCGGCGCCGCCGGCGCGTCGCCGGACGGGCGGGGAGGGCGGTACGTGCTGCGGGCGCCGTTCGCGGGGACGGTCGTGCTCCGCGACGCGGTCGCCGGCAGGACGGTCGAGGCGGGCCAGGTCCTCGTGCAGGTGGCGGATCTCTCGACGATGTGGGCGCAGCTCGAGGTGCCCGAGGCGGACGCGGGCCTCGTCCGGCCTGGGGTGCCGGTCGAGCTCACGTTCGAGGGCGGCGGCGCGCCGCCCCGGCGGGCCAAGATCCATCGGGTCGCCGCGTCGGTCGACCCGGCCTCGCGGACCGTGCGGGTGCGGGTGGAGCTGCCGAACGGCGACCGGACGCTCAAGGCCGGCACGTTCCTCCGCGCGAAGATCCACGTCACCGCGGAGAAGGCCACGCTGCTCGTCCCGCGCGAGGCGGTGCAGCGGGTCGCCGAGGGCAGCCTCGTCTTCGTGAAGCGCAGCGAGCAGCTCTACGAGCCGGTGGCCGTGAAGCCGGGCGCGGTGCACGGCGCCCTCGTCGAGATCACGGCCGGGCTCGAGGAGGGCGCGGAGGTGGTCACGACCGGCGCATTCCTGCTCAAGACGGAGGTCATGAAGGAGTCGATCGGCGCCGGGTGCTGCGTGCTGGAGGAGAAGGAGTAGATGCTCACCCGCACCATCGACTGGTCGCTCCGGCACCGCTGGTTCGTCCTCGCCGCGGCGGGCGCCGTGGTCGCGGCGGGCGTGCTCGCCTTCCGCGATCTCCCCATCGACGCGTTCCCGGACACCACGCCGACGCAGGTGCAGGTGAACGCGGTCGCGCCGGCGCTCACGCCGGAGGAGGTGGAGCAGCAGCTCACGATCCCGCTCGAGCAGGCGCTCTCGGGCCTCCCCCGCGTCGAGGAGCTCCGGTCCATCTCGAAGTTCGGGCTCTCCCAGGTGACGCTCCGGTTCGCGGACGGGACCGACCTGTGGTTCGCCCGGCAGCAGGTGGGCGAGCGGATCGCGCGGGTCGAGCCGCCGCCGGGGATCGAGCGACCGACGCTCGGCCCGGTCGCGACGGGCCTCGGCGAGGTCTTCCACTACCTCGTGCAGAGCGACCGGCGGAGCCTGGAGGAGCTGCGGACGCTGCACGACTGGGTGATCGCGCCCCAGCTCCGGAGCGTGCCCGGCGTCGCCGAGATCAACGCGTGGGGCGGGAAGGAGAAGCAGTGGCACGTCGTGGTGGATCCCGCGCGCCTCCGCCAGTTCGACCTCGCGCTCGGCGACGTGTACCGGGCGCTCGAGGCCAACAACGCCAACGTGGGCGGCGGCGCGATCGAGGACGGCGGCCGGGCCACCCTCGTCCTGGGCGTGGGCGCGCTGGGCGGCGGGCGCGAGATCGAGGACGTCGTGGTGGCGGCGCGCCGCGGCGTCCCCGTGCGCGTGCGGGATCTCGCCCGGGTCGAGGTGGGGCACGAGCTCCGCCGCGGCGCCACGACGGCCGACGGGACCGGAGAGGCGATCCTCGGCCTCGGGTTCATGCTCGTGGGCGAGAACGGCCACACGGTGACCGCCGCGCTCGCGGACCGCCTCGAGGAGGTGAAGGCGCGGCTCCCCGACGACGTGCGCGTCGAGGCCGTGTACGAGCGGACCGAGCTCGTCGAGCTCGTCCTGCGCACCGTGAGGACCAACCTGCTCGAGGGCGCGCTCCTCGTGGTGGCGATCCTGTTCGCCTTCCTCGGGAGCCTGCGCGCGGGCCTCATCGTCGCCGCCGCCATCCCGCTGTCGATGATGTTCGCGTTCGACGCCATGACGCGGTTCGGGATCGCCGGGACGCTCATGTCGCTCGGGGCCATCGACTTCGGCCTCGTCGTGGACAGCTCGGTGATCCTCGTCGAGAACGCCGAGCGGCGCCTCGCCGACGCGGCGGGCACCCGCCCCGCGCTCGAGGTCGTCCGCGACGCCGCCGTCGAGGTGCGCAAGCCCACGCTCTTCGGCGAGCTCGTCATCATGATCGTCTACCTCCCGATCCTCGCGCTCGAAGGGGTCGAGGGGAAGTTGTTCCGGCCCATGGCGCTCACCGTCGTGTTCGCCCTGGCCGGCTCGGCCCTCGTCTCGATGACGGTGATGCCCGTGCTCGCCTCGTTCGCGCTGGGCGGGCGCCGGGGGCACCGCGCGCGCCGCGAGCCGCGCCTCGTCCGGTGGCTCCAGGCGCGCTACCGCGGCGTGCTCGAGTGGGCGCTCGCGCACCGGCGAGCGGTGCTGGCCGGCGCCGCGGGCGTGGTCCTCGCTGCGGCGGGGCTGGCGACGGGGCTCGGGAGCGAGTTCGTGCCCCGCCTGAACGAAGGGACGATCGTCATCAACACGGTCCGGCTCGCGGAGGTCTCGCTCTCGGAGTCGCTGCGGTACGGGGACCGGATCGAGGATGTGCTCCTCGCGAAGTTCCCGCACGAGGTGAAGCGGGTCTGGTCGCGCACCGGCACCGCCGAGGTGGCGACCGATCCGATGGGCCTCGAGCTCACGGACGTGTTCGTCGCGCTCCACCCGCGCGAGCGCTGGACGCGCGCGGCGACGCAGGACGAGCTGGCGGCGGAGATGAAGGCCGAGCTCGCGGATCTGCCCGGGATGCGGATGTCGTTCCTGCAGCCGATCGAGATGCGCGTGAACGAGCTCATCGCCGGCGTCCGCAGCGACGTGGGGATCAAGGTCTTCGGGGACGACCTCGACGTGCTCGAGGCGGCGGCGCGCGAGGTGGAGGCGCTCGTGCGCCAGATCCCGGGGGCGGCGGACGTCACGGTGGAGCAGATCACGGGCCAGCCCGTGCTCCAGATCGCCGTCGACCGCGCGGCCATCGGGCGGCACGGGATCCCCGCGCGCGAGGTGCTGGACGTGATCGAGGCCGTCGGGACGCGCGTGGCGGGCCAGGTCCGGGAAGGCGACCGGCGGTTCGACCTCGCCGTCCGGCTGCGCGATGAGTACCGCGCCGACCCGGCACGGCTCGCGAGCATCCCCGTGCGGACGCCGAGCGGCGATCGCGTGCCGCTCGGGCGCGTCACGACGATCCGCGAGGTCACGGGGCCGTCCACGATCCACCGGGAGTGGGGGAAGCGGCGGATCGTCGTCCAGGCCAACGTGCGCGGGCGGGACCTCGGCGGCTTCGTCGACGAGGTCCGGCGACGGATCGACGCGGAGGTCGCGCTGCCGGAGGGCTCCTTCGTCCGCTACGGGGGGCAGTTCGAGCACCTCGAGCGCGCCCGGAGCCGCCTGCTCCTGGTGGTGCCGCTCGCGCTCGCGCTCGTCTTCGTGCTCCTGTACCTGACCTACCGACGCGTCCTCGACGCCGTCCGGATCTTCCTCGGCGTCCCGTTCGCGATGGTGGGCGGGGTCCTGGCGCTGCTCGCGCGCGGGCTCCCGTTCTCCATCTCCGCGGCGGTCGGGTTCATCGCGCTCTCGGGCGTCTCGGTGCTGGGCGACATGGTCCTGGTCTCGCGCGTCCGGCAGCTCCTCGCCCGCGGGATGCCGCTCGGGGAGGCGATCCGGGAGGCCGCCGTCTCCCGGCTCCGGCCGGTGCTCATGACGGCCGCGGTCGCCGCCCTGGGGTTCGTCCCCATGGCCGTCAACACCGGCGTCGGCGCGGAGGTGCAGCGCCCGCTCGCGACGGTCGTCATCGGCGGGGTGGTCTCCTCGACGCTCCTGACGTTGCTCGTCCTTCCGGTGCTGTTCGCGAGCGTCCGCGGACGACGGGCCGACCTCGAACGCGCGGCCGCGGCGCGCGAGCCGGAGGAGGCGGCGCGGTCGGCGGGGCCGTAGCGCCCGCGGCCCGGCGCCGGCGTCTACGCCCTCCGGTCCTCCCGCCAGATCGCCTCCGTCCGCCAGCCGAGCCGGATGGCGAGGAGCCGGACCGCGATGGTCACGACGATCGCGATCGGCCCGACCGTCGCCGGCGCGGCCTCGAGCCCGACGACGAGGACCACGAACAGCCCCGCGCCCGCCAGGGCGGCGACGGCGTAGAGCTCGCTGGGGCGGAAGATGAGCGGCTCCTCGCGGACCAGCACGTCGCGCAGGATGCCGCCCCCGACCGCGTTGACGACGCCGACGAGCACCGCGGCGACCGCCGGGAGCCCTGCGGCGAGCGTCTTCTGGGCGCCGACGATCGCGTAGATGCCGAGGGCGATGGCGTCGGCCACGACGAAGTGCGTGCGCAGGCGGTGGAGGTGGCGCGCCGAGACGGCGACGACCGCGGCGGCCGCCGCGACGGCGAGCAGGTAGCGACCGTCCCGCACCACCGCCGGCGCGCCCTCCTGGAGGAAGACGCCGTCGCGCAGCAGCGCGCCGCCCACGCCGGTCACGAAGGAGAGGACGAACAGCCCGACGAGGTCGTACCGCTTCTGCACCGCCGCGAGCGCGCCGGTGACGGCGCAGAAGAAGGACGCCGCGAGATCGAGCGTGATGGGCGGCTGGAAGACGGGGGAGGGCGCCGGCACGGGACCTGTGTACCACGCGTCCGGCGCGCGCCGCCGATCACCACCGCTCGCCGCCTCCCCCGGCCTCCATCCGCCAGTCCGTCGCGTGCTGGAGTTCCGCGACGCCCGCGGCAGGCCCCGAGTTGGAGCGAACGAAACCAGGGTCTTGCTGAGAGATCTTCCCAAGAGCAGGGTCGGTCCCATCACCAGCGCCGATCCGGAACCACGCGCGAAGCACGCGCGCGACCGCGCGACGTCGGGGAGTCGACGTGTCCTTTGCGAGCCTCGAGTTCTTCGTGTTCTTGGCGATCGTCCTGCCGCTCTACTACGCGCTCGAGCAGCGCTGGCAGAACCGCATGCTCCTCCTCGCCGGGTACTTCTTCTACGGCTGGTGGGACTGGCGGTTTCTCGGGCTCATCGGCGTATCCACGATTTGTGACTACCTGGTGGGTCTCGGTCTCGCCCGGCTCCGCCCGGCGGACCGGCGGCGGAGGTGGCTCCTGGCCGCCTCGCTGACCCTCAACCTGGGCTTCCTCGGCACGTTCAAGTACTTCGACTTCTTCGCCTCGTCCGCGGTCGAGCTGCTGGAACGGCTCGGGTTCGCGCCCGACCCGGTCACCATCCACGTCATCCTCCCGGTCGGCATCTCCTTCTACACGTTCCAGAGCATGGCCTACACGATCGACGTGTACCGCGGCTCGACGCCGGCGGTGCGGAGCTTCGTGGACGTCGCGCTGTACGTGAACTACTTCCCCCAGCTCGTCGCCGGGCCGATCGAGCGCGCGCAGAACCTCCTCCCCCAGCTGATGTCCCGCCGGATCGTCACCGCGCGCCACCTCGCCGAGGGCGGTGTCCTCATCCTCCTCGGCCTGTTCCGGAAGATCGTCATCGCCGACACCGTCGCCCCGTTCGTCCAGGCCGCGTTCGCGCACCCGGACGCGTACTCGTCCAGCGGCCTCCTCGTCGCGACGCTCCTCTTCTCGCTCCAGATCTACGGCGACTTCGCCGGCTACAGCGACATCGCGCGCGGGACCTCGAAGCTCATGGGCATCGAGCTCATGAAGAACTTCGAGCAGCCGTACTTCTCGACGAGCATCACGGAGTTCTGGCGCCGGTGGCACGTCTCGCTCTCCACCTGGCTGCGCGACTACCTCTACGTGCCGCTCGGCGGGAACCGGCACGGGACGCTCCGCACCTACCGGAACCTGCTCCTCACGATGCTGCTCGGCGGACTCTGGCACGGCGCGGCGTGGGGGTTCGTGCTCTGGGGCGCGCTGCACGGGCTCTACCTCGCGATCCACAAGCTCGTCTCCTCCGTGCGGCCGCCCGCTCCCGACCCGCCGCGGCTCCTCCAGCTCGCCAAGGGCGCCGCGGTGTTCCTGCTCGTGTCTCTCACGTGGATCCCGTTTCGCGAGCCCGACGGCGGGAGGGCGCTCCACTTCCTCTCCCGCCTCCTCGCGTGGGACGGCCCGCTCCTCGACCTCGCGAACCCGGGCAAGGTGCTCCAGCCCGGGCTCGCGCTCGCCCTGGGCGCCCTCGCGACGGTCGCCATCGACGTGCCCATCCGCCGGAGCGGGGATCACGAGGTGTTCCTGCGCTGGCCCACGCTCGCCCGCGCGAGCCTGTACGCGGTGATGGCAGCCGGCCTCACGCTGTTCGGAGGGAGCCATGACGTGGCGTTCATCTATTTTCAGTTCTGAGACGCTGCGGGCCGGCGGCTTCCGGCCGTGGGCGGCGCTCCTCGCGCTCGTCGTCCTCGGCGCCGGCAACCTCGTCGCCTGGGCGGCGCAGCGCGCGGGGCGGCTCACGACGAGCGTCCCGCGCCAGCTCCTGGACGAGCGCCGCGTCATGCTCGCGCGGGAGCCGGGGCTCTGGTTCCTCGGGAACTCGACCATGGCGTCGGCGCTCTCCGAGGAGGTGCTGCACGATCGGCTCGGCCGCGGTTGGGTCAAGGCGCCGCTCGGGAGCAGCACGCTGGGCGTGTCCCTGAAGCTCGCCGAGCGCGCCCTCACCGACGCGCCGTCGCCGCCGGCCGCGATCGTGCTCTTCGCGACGAAGGACGACGTGAACGTCAACGGAGATCGCGCCCGCGTGTCGAGGCGGTACGAGCGCGCCCTCGAGGGCCGCTCGCTGGCCGAGATCGCGGCGGCCGCGATCCCGGCCTACGCGTGCCGGTTCGCGATCCAGGCGGAGCTCCTCAACGGCCTGGCCGGCCTCCTGCCCGGACGCGCATCCGCGGCAGGCGTGGAGGCCCGCGTCCCCGCGCGCGACCTGTCCGCGGAGTTCGAGCTCACGCACCTGCACAAGCAGGGGCGCGCCTACGCGCCGGGACCGGTGGACTTCGGCCGGCTCGCGGCCGCGGCCCGCGGCCGGACGCGCCTCGTCCTCGTGTTCCCGCCGGTCACGGCGGCGGTGGAGCGGTGGCAAGCCCGGCACGCACCGGCGCACCCGTGGCGCAAGGTGGCCGCGGACCTCGCGGCGCGGGCGCGCGCAGAGGGGTTCGAGGTCCTCGACTACACGAACCGCTATCCCTCGACGACCGCGTTCTTCGAGGACGTGTACCACCTCAACGCGCGAGGGGCCGACGCGTTCACGCCGGTCCTGCTCCAGGACCTCGGCGTTCCGGTCCCGTGCAGGAGCGCCGCCGTCACGGGCTCGGACCCGCGCCCGAGCCCGTGACGGCCGCGAGGCGGGTGTCGTCGAGGCGGCGCGCAGCCGCCGCGGAGCCGGCCCACGGGTCCTGGCGCAACGACGCCAGCCGCCGCGGCACGGTCCGCACGGTGAAGCGCTCCGGCCGGAGCCCCGGGGCGAGCTCGTCCCAGGCGAGCGGCACCGACACCGGGGCGCCCGGCCGTGCCCGGACCGAGAAGGCCGCGACGGACGTGTTGGTGCGGTTGTTCCGGAGGTAGTCGAGGAGGATCTTGCGCTCACGGCCGCGCTTCGCGAACGCGGTGGTGAAGCGGTCCGGAGCGTGCCGGACCAGGACCGCGGCCAGGCCGCGCGCGAACGCGAGGCAGTCCTCCCACCGGCGCGCCGGCACGAGCGGCGCGACCACGTGCAGGCCTGCGCCGCCCGTCGTCTTGACGAACGCGGCCAGGCCGAGCGCCTCCAGCGCGCCGCGCACGAGCCGCGCGCCCGCGACCACCTCGCCGAACGGCACCGCCGGACCGGGGTCGAGGTCGAGGACGATCCGGTCCGGCTCCTCGAGCCGCTCGACGGTGCTGTTCCAGGTGTGCAGCTCCACCACGCCCATCTGCGCCAGCGAGACGAGCGCCACGACGTCGTCGGCGACGAGGTACTCGCCCCGCTTGGTCTTCTCCTGGATCCGAACCCGCCGGACCGCCGCCGGGGCCCACTGCTTGGAGTGCTTCATGTACCGGCACGCGCCGGCGAGCCCCTCGGGGCAGTGGACGAGGGTGAGCGGGCGGCCGGCGAGGTGCGGGACCATCGCCCCCGCCACGGTCTCGTAGTAGCGGGCCAGGTCGAGCTTGGTGAGGCCGAGGTCGGGGAAGACGACGCGGTCGTGGTGGGAGATGGCCACGCCGGCGACGGTGGGAGCACCGGGCGCAGACTGCTCGCGCGCCGCGCGCGCCGGACCGGCGTCCCGGGGCGTCTCGCGGATCACCTCCGGCGCCAGCTTGTCCTCGCGCAGCCCCTGGAACGACGGGTGGCGGATCTTCCCGTCCTCCGTCCACTCCGTGAAGGCCACCTCCGCGACGAGGGTGGGCTCGACCCAGTGCGCGTTGCGACCGAGCCACCCGCGCGGCGCCGGATCGAACGGCGGCTCCTTGCGCTCCAGCTTCTCGAGGCGCGCGCGCAGCGCGCGCGCCGAGGCGTTGGTGAAGCCGGTGCCCACCTTGCCCGCGAACCGCAGCCTCCCGCTCTCGTGGTGGCCCACGAGCAGCGCGCCGAGGCCGTCCCGCGCGCCCTCCGGGTCGGTGAACCCGCCGATCACCAGCTCCTGGCGCGCGACGCACTTCGCCTTCACCCAGCCCGTGTTCCGGCCCGGCCGATAGGAATCGTCGGCGCGCTTCGAGACGACCCCCTCCAGCCCGAGCCGGCACGCCTCGCGGAGGATTGCCGGACCGGGCCCGTCGAGGTGCGCGGCGTAGCGGAGAAATCCGGGGCTTCGCGCCAGGAGGGCCTCGAGCCGCCGCTTCCGCTCGCGGAGCGGCAACGCCGCGAGGTCCTCGCCGTCGAGGAACAGCAGGTCGAAGACGAAGTAGCGCAGCTCTCGACGGCCGCCGCCGAAGGCGTTCTGGAGGGCCTGGAAGCTGGTCCTGCCGTCGGGGAGGACCACCGCGACCTCGCCGTCGAGGAGCGCCGAGCGGACGGGGAGGGCGCGAGCGGCCTGGGCCACCTCCGGGAACTGGGCGGTCCAGTCCTTGCCGCGCCGGCTCCAGAGCGTGACCGCGCCGTCCTCGACCGCACAGCCGATACGGTAGCCGTCGTACTTCGTCTCGTGGATCCAGCCGGCGCCGTCGGGCGCCGCGGGCACGAGCGTCGCGAGCTGCGGGCGGTACGCGGGGACTGGGGCGCGCCGGGGCACGTTCAGACGGTCGGCACGCGGGGGGGCGGAGCGCAAGCCTCATGCCCCCCGCCTTCACAGCCTCGCGAGCTGGGCCCGGGCGACAGACGATGGCGGGCGAACCACGCCCCCATGCGGGCGCACTGCGCGGTGGGCCGGAGGTGTCACACTCTGCGCCGAGGGCCGCCATGAGCACGTATCAAGCGCTCTACTACCCGTTCATTCACTTCAAGAACGACGGCTGGGTGAAGGTCGCGGCGCTGTACTGGGACAAGCTCGGGCGCATCGTCCCCTACGAATACGTCACGGAGGACAGCGACACGGTCAAGGCGCTCGGCTCGTTCGTGACCACGCTCAGACCGGGCTGGGTCCTGCCCGAGTTCGCGCAGTCCTGGGTGGAGTTCGTGACGCAGCACGGACCGAAGCTCAAGGCGAAGTACGCCCTGTCGCATCGCGACCAGTGGCCGGTGCTTCCTGAGACGGAGCGGCCTCCCCGTCCAGGAGGGCCGTCGGGCAACGACCCCCGCCTCGGGTACGTCTTCGTGGAGAAGATGAGCGAAGACGTGTACCGCGCGATGAAGCAGAGCGACCTGTGTTCGACGGATACGCCGCGAGGGCAGTGGATCGGCATGCACCCGCGCCTCGCCTGGGTCTACATGACGGCGCTCGCGGAGCAGCTCGCTGGGGAGCGCGGTCTGCGCCCGTTGACGGACGAGACGCGAGATCACCTCGCCGTCTCTGGGCTCTCGACCGAGCGACTCGCCCACGCGCTGCTCGGGAGCGTCGCGCTGGTCGACTCCAAGCCGACCCCCACGGAGATCGAGACGACGTTGATCTCGATCGCGTTCCGCTCGGTCGTTCCGGCGGATCCCGCTGCGCTCGCGGTCGACAAGGTGCTCGCGTTCCGCGAGAAGTATCCGAACGAACGCGCGGCCTTCCAGGACGCGGTCACGAGCTTTCTCGGAAGCCGCGAGTGGCTGAAGTCGATCGCGGATCCTCACGTGCTCGAGCAGAGGCTGCGCGACGAATACGAGAAGTCGTGGGCCACGAAGCTCGAAGATCTCCGCGACAAGCTCGCCGAGGTGGGGATCGACACCGTCTTGAGCTGCTTCAACTTGAAGGCCGTGCTCCCTGCCGGCGTGGTGGCGGTCGCAGGAGCGCTGGCCGTTCCGCTCAACCCCATCGCAGCGGGGGTCGCCGGCCTCGCGCTCGGCGCGATACCGGCGCTGCGAGACAAGCGGAAGACCGCCCGGCAGGAGTTGAAGGCATCGCCCGTGTCGTTCCTGTACCGGATGGAGCAGGATCTCGCGCCGAAGGACGTATGGAGCTGGATCAAGCAGAAGTCCGTCCAGTTCGCGCTCGGCGTCTAGGGGAGCGCTTCGCGGTCGGAGGAGTCGGACGCAAGAACGGCGGACCCCGGAGGGCCCGCCGTTCGGTCCTGCTAGGCCGCCTCGCCCCGGCCTACCACCAGTAAAAGCTCGCCCACGGATACGAGCCGGCGCTGAAGCTGAACGTGTACGGCGCGCTGCCGGGCAGCGGGAGCCGGCCACAGGTGACGGCCGTGCCGTTCACGGTGACGGTGCGGCCGTCGATGTTCGAGCAGCCCCAGCCGTTGATGTTGGTGCTCACGGTGAAGCAGATCGCGCCCGTGGTGTTGAAGTTGCCGCTCTGCCCGCCCGACACCGCGCGGCAGGTGCCCGGGTCGGCGCCGCCGCCGGAGAAGGTGGCGGTGACCGTCCGCGCCGCGGTCATGGAGACGATGCAGGTGGCGCTGGTCCCCGTGCAGGTGCCGCCCCAGCCGCTGAAGGTCGCGCCGGCCGCGGCCGTCGCGGTCAGGGTGACCGTCGTCCCGCTCTCGTAGGACGCGCTGCAGGACGTGCCGCAGGAGATGCCCCCGCCGCTCACCGTGCCGTTGCCGGACCGCGAGACCGTGAGGGGGTACATGGTCGGGTTCGGGCCGACGCCCCCGGCGGCCACGGTGATGCCGGAGAGCTTCGGGTTGTCCGGTCCGCCGCCGCGCGTGAACGCGATGACCACCTGACCGCTGGAGTTCGCGGTCGTGCTGAACGTGCGGGCCACGGCGCGGTTGGCGCCGCCCGCCGCCGCGAAGATGTCGAACGCGCTGAGCACGGTCTGGCCGTTGATCGCGACGTTGAAGGTCCGCTGCCCCGCGGCCGTCCAGTAGCTCTCCGCGAAGAAGAGCGTCACCGTCTGCGGGCTCCCCGCGGTCCGACCGGTGATCGTGTACGTGAACTCACCGTACCGCTCGGTCTGGAACACCGACTGGGGGGGCACGGTGCCGGAGATGAGCGAGGTGTTGATCGCGTTGGTGGTCGAGTAGGTGCTGCCGCCGGAGTAGTACGCGTCCGCGACGAAGCTGCCCGAGGCCGAGCCGCCCGCGTTGATCGAGACCACGCCGCCGGTGGGGGGCGGAGGGGTGGTGCCGTTGAAGGTCGCCGTGACCGACCGGGCCGCCGTCATGGTGACGATGCAGGAGCCGGTGCCGGTGCAGGCGCCGCTCCAGCCGCCGAACGTCGAGCCGGACGATGGCGTCGCCGTCAGGGTGACCGCCGTGCCCGAGCTGATGTTCGCGGAGCAGGTCGAGCCGCAGTTGATGCCGCCGGTGTTCGAGGTGACGGTCCCGCTGCCCGTCCCGGACTTCGTGACGCTGAGGGCGTAGGTGGTGGGCGGGGGAGGGGTGGTGCCTTCGCTCACCGTGATGTCCGAGCTCCCGCTGCTCTGGTAGCCCTCGGTGGCGAGGACCATGTAGTCGTGCGTGCCGAGGGTCAGGCCGGACCGGGCCCACGCGTCGAAGAAGTTCCCCGTGGTGATGGTCCCGCCGGTCCGCTTCACGGTCCGGACGGCCCAGTACTGGTAGAAGGTGGCGGTGCCGATGATCGACGGCTGGTTGACCCGCTGCGTCCGGTAGAGGTTGTAGGTGCCGCCGTCGCTGTTGAGCGTGCCGAGGAGCGTGGCGCCGGTGCTGGGGTTGTACGTGCCGTAGTTCTCGACGACGTAGTACTCGATGAGCGGATTGGTGGTCCAGCCGTAGAGGGCCAGGTAGCCGTTGCCGGGCGAGTTGAACGTGCCGGAGTACGTCACGGTCTTCCTGCCGCCGGTGCGCCAGCCCTTGCCGCCGACCCAGTTCCCGACGTTCGTCCACCGCGAGGCGTAGTGGCCTCCGCCGAGCAGATCGAACTGGACCGAACCGCCGCCGTCCGTCCAGAACGAGTACCAGAGGCCGTCGGTGCCCGTCTGGCTCGTCGTGATCGTGACCGCGGCCTGGCCGTCGGTCGCCTCCGGCCCTTCCTGCGCGCCGCATCCAGCCGACAGCAACGCGAGCGCCGTGACCGCGACGGCGAGCGGCCGTGCGGCGCGTCCAGCTGCAGAGCTCTTCATGGTCTTCACTCCACGGGGTGAGTGGGAACGCGACGGCTCGGCGGAGCTCGCCGGGCGTCGCACCTGCGTTCACGGATCGTCGGTGTGCGACATTGGCGGTATGGGAGCGGCATGTCAAGAGCTCCCAGCGATCGGGAACGCCATTCTGAAGCGATTCAGACCGGAACCGGCCCACATTCTGCGTGCCCAGGCCGGCTCCTCCCAGACGGGCCCCATTGCGCGCGGCGGTGGAAGGGGTAATGTCCGGCCATGACGCGCATCGCCCCGCTGGCCATCGTCGTCGCGGCGTTCGTGCTCGGCGCCTGCGGCAGCTCCACCCGATCCGCCGCGAAGGACCCGTCCACGTTGCTCGCGCACCTGGATCGGATGATCGCGATCCTCGAGGACCATCGCGCCGATCCGGACAGGGCCACCCGCGAGCTGACCGCTTACGAGGAGAAGCACCGGGCAGAGCTGGAGCGGCTGAGGCAGGCGCTCGCCGAGGTGATGCAGCGAGATCCGATGAAGGCCGCGGCGGTGTCCGCGGCGTACGGGCTCAAGAGCGCGCAGCTCGAGGCGATGGCCGCGGAGGCGGCGGCGAAGGCGAGGGCCCGCGACGGCGCCACGCGCTGAATGCTCCGGGGCGCCGCCCGCTCCGGGCGTGGCCTGGCGCTCCCCCCGTGAAGGGCCCGGACGTCTTCGCGGACAGTGCACACGAGTCCACGATCGTGGGAGCCGGCCTCATGACGCGGCGCGCACGCTCGATCGCGCGGAGGCTCTGGCGGCGGATGCGGCGCCCCGCGAGCCTCGTGCGTGGGCCCTGCTGCGGAGCTCGTCCGCAGTCCGATGGGTCCACCCGCGACGCCGTGGACGACGGCGTTCATCGCCGCGAACGGAGACGTCGTGCCCTGCTGCCTCGTCCCGACGCGGACACCGCGCGCCTCGCCGGCGTGTTCCAGCGCCCTCTCTCCGAGATCTGGAATGGGCCCGAGTACCGGGCGCTCCGGGATCGGATCCGGCGGCACGACCTCCCGTCCCACTGCGCGGGTTGCTATGCGGATCCGCCGAGATCGGCCACGCCCGTCAGGCCGCGAAGACCCGCGCCAGGCGGCGGCGCAGCTCGTCGCGGACGTCCCTGAACGCCTGGAGCTGCTCCTCGTCCGTCGACCCGGCCCCGGCGGGATCGGGCAGCCCCCAGTGCACGCGCAGCGCCTTCCCGAGGAACACCGGGCAGACCTCCTCCGCGCACAGCGTGACGACGGCGTCGACGTCGCCCGGCGGGATGTCGTCGACGCTCTTCGAGAAGTGCGCGCCGATGTCGAGCCCGATCTCCGCGAGCGCCCTCACCGCGAAGGGATTCAGGCGGGACGGGCGAGACCCGGCCGACGAGACCTTCACGCCCGGTGGCGCCAGCGACCGGGCGATCCCTTCGGCCATCTGGCTCCGGGCGGAGTTGGCGACGCAGAGGAACAGCACGTGGCGGGGCCTCGCCGCACGGATCCGGTCGGCGTCCTTCTCCCAGTGCGAGGTCACGCATTCCTCCGGGCCGCAGGGCCCTCGACGGCCACGGCGCAGTTCGCGACCTTCGCGACGACGCCGGTCTCTCCCGGGAACCATCGCCGCCGAAGTCGAAGGGCGACGTTGACGAGCCCGATGAGCACGGGCACCTCGACGAGCGGTCCGATGACGGCCGCGAACGCGGCGCCGTGCGCCATGCCGAACGTGGCGACCGCGACGGCGATCGCCAGCTCGAAGTTGTTGGAGGCGGCGGTGAAGGAGAGCGTCGCGGTCTGGCCGTAGCTCGCGCCCATCTTCCTGCTCATGAAGAACGAGACAAAGAACATGACGAGGAAGTAGGCGAGCAGCGGGATCGCGATCCGGACGACGTCGAACGGCACCTGGACGATCGTCTCGCCCTTGAGCGAGAACATCACCACGATCGTGAACAGGAGCGCGACGAGGGTCAGCGGCGAGATCCGCGGGATGAACACCTTCCGGTACCACTCCTCGCCCTTCCAGGCGCGCAGCCCGAAGCGGCTGCCCATGCCCGCCAGGAACGGGATCCCGAGGTAGATGAACACGCTCCGGGCGATCTCGCCGATCGTGATGTGCACCTCGGCCCCGCGGACTCCGAGCCAGCCCGGGAGCACCGTGATGAAGATCCACGCGTACACGGAGAAGAAGAGCACCTGGAAGACCGAGTTGAACGCCACGAGGCCTGCGCAGTACTCGGTGTCGCCCCGCGCGAGGTCGTTCCAGACGATCACCATCGCGATGCACCGCGCGAGGCCGATGAGGATGAGGCCGACCATGTACTCGGGCCGATCGCGCAGGAACAGGACGGCGAGGCCGAACATCAGCACGGGCCCCACGACCCAGTTCTGCACGAGCGAGAGCCCGAGGACCTTCCCGTCCCGGAAGACGCGCGGCAGCTCCTCGTACCGGACCTTGGCGAGGGGCGGGTACATCATGAGGACGAGGCCGATCGCGATCGGGAGCGACGTGGTCCCGACGCTGAGCCGATCGAGGGCCGGGACGACGCCCGGCACCGCCCACCCGAGGGTGATCCCCGCCCCCATGGCGAGGAAGATCCAGAGCGTCAGGTACCGATCGAGGAAGGAGAGGCGCCGGGCAACGCCGGCAGGGGGCACTGGAGCAGCGAGCTCGGTGGTCACGGTCGGGGCTCCTGAGGCGCTCACGAGCGCAGTCGCGAGGCTTCTTCTACGATGGAGATCCCGGCACCTGCAAACGACCCGCGGAATGCCATCGAATCGTCACGCGCAGGACCTCCGCGGATGCAACGAGCGCGCAGCTTGACGGTCGCCGCCCGGGCGGGCAAACCTCCGGTCCGGCGCGCTGGACGACTGGCGGCGCATCGTGGCGCGCTCGGGAGCTCGAACGTCGAACGTGACTCCAGCGCTCCGGCTCGCGACACCTGCCGACGACGCGAGGGTGCGAGCATTCCTCGAGACCGCAGGCCTGCCGGCCGAGGACGTGGCGAGCGGCGCCCAGGAGTACCTGCTCCTGGAAGAGGGCGATGAGCTCGTGGGGACGATCGGCCTGGAGCGCGTCGGCTCGGACGCGCTGGTCCGATCGCTCGCGGTCGCACCCAGCCGGCGAGGAGGAGGCCTCGCCGCTCGACTCGACGCGGGGGCCGTCGCGCTGGCGCAGGAGCGCGGAGTCACGACGCTGTATCTCCTCACGACCACCGCCGAGGCGTTCGCGGCGCGGCGAGGGTACGAGCGCATCCCGCGCCCGGACGTACCGCCCGGAATCCTCGCGCTGCCGCAGTTCCGGGCGCTGTGCCCGGCGACCGCGGTGTGCATGCGGCGCCGTCTCTCTCCCGAGCGGAGCGTGCCTGATGAGTGAAGCTTGGGCCGTCCCGCACCTCTCCGTCGGCGGCGCGGAGTACGTCTGGGGCCATCGCGACCTGGCCACGCTCCTCCGGCGCACGACGCGTGACCTTTGTCCTCCATCCGCGCGCCGCTGGGGCGCTGCTCGCACATTGGCTGCACCCGCTGAACACGATTGTTCGGTGGAGCTCGGGACCCGTGAGCAAGGGTCTAGGCCCGGGGAGCGCTCGGCGGCTACACTGCGTCTCGGCGATGCGGTTGCAGCGGGGCCGTGCCCGCGGAGTCTCCATGACCTCGAAGCGCCCGGCCTCGATGGTCGCAAGCCTCGTTGCCGCAGTTCTGGTCCTCGTTCTTGGCATCTGGGGGGCGAGCGCCGCCCCGGGTTCCGGGGGCGCCCTCCTCGTCCTTGCGATCCTCGGGGCCCTGGCCGTGGCTGCGGCCGGAGTCTTCCAGGCGCGCGGGGCGGAGCAGATGGCGCGCGAGCTCGCGGCCGCTCGCGCGGAGGCATCGCGGGCCGCCGGGACCTCCCGCGCGGAGGCGACGGCGCTCCGGACGGAACTCGCAGCGGCGCGCGAGGAGATCGCCGGGCGCGAACGCGCCTTGGCCGAGGCCGGCCAGGCCGCGGCCAGGGCCGAACGGTCGGCGGGCGAAGCGTTGGCGCGGTGCCTCCAGGCTGAAGAGGTGCGCTGGGGGCGCTTCGAGGCCGCGCTGCGCGCACATGCCTCCGGCGACGGGGTGGCGCGCGTCGATGAGGAGGCGCTCGAGGGCGCTGCGCTCTCCTCGGCGCGCCTCGTGAACGCCGCGCTGGCCGACCTGGCGATCGCGCGCCAGCAGATCGCTGGATCCCTGACCGCCCTCGCCGCGGGCGACCTCGACGCCGCCCTCCCGCAGCTCGAGGGAGGGTGGACCGCGGTCGGCGAGCGGCTCTCGGCCCTCCGCGCCGGGCTGCGGGGCGTGGCCGACGCGCTCGACGACGCCGTTCGCGCCGCGCGGGACGGGGCGCTCTCGACGCGCACGGAGGCGGGCGCGCTTCCGGGCCGGTGGGCCGCGGTGGCGAGGTCGCTCGATGAGCTCCTTGCGTCGTTCCACGGGTCGATCGGCGAGGCTGCGTCGGTGCTGGAGGCGCTGGCTCGGCGCGACCTGCGCGCCCGCGTCAAGGGAACGTTCGCGGGCGACCAGGCGCGCCTCGTCGCCGCGGTCAACGGCGCGGCGGGCGCGCTGCGCGACGCGCTCGGGCCGGTCGGCGCCGCCGCCGAGCAGGTGGGGATGGCGGCCAAGGAGATCGCGGCCAGCAGCCAGTCCGTGGCCACCAACACCAGCAATCAGGCCTCCGCGCTGGACGACAGCAGCCGGTCGCTGGAGATGACCGCGAACGCCGTCCGCGTGAGCGCCGGCTACGCGGCGCAGGCCGACACCGTCGCGGCGGCAGCACGGGGCGCGGCCGAGGAGGGCTCGGCGGCGATGGCGCAGATGGCCGCCGCCATGGAGAAGGTCCGCGCCGCCGCCGACGGCACGCTCCAGATCATCAAGGAGGTGAACGACATCGCCTTCCAGACCAACCTGCTGGCCCTCAACGCCGCGGTCGAGGCCGCCCGCGCCGGCGAGGCGGGCCGGGGCTTCGCGGTGGTCGCGGAGGAGGTCCGGTCGCTGGCCCTGCGCAGCAAGGAGGCGGCCGCAAAGACCGAGGCGCTGATCCAGGGCTCGGTCCGGGAGGCGGGCGAGGGCGATCGTTCCGCGAAGCGGGTGTCGGCCAAGCTGGGCGAGATCGCCGGCATGGTGAGCAAGCTCACGGACCTGGTCGAGGAGATCGCGGTCTCGGGCAAGGAGCAGAGCGCCGGGCTGGCCCGCATCACGGACGCCCTCGTGCAGCTTCGCAACCTGACCCAGGGTACCGCCGCCAGCTCCGAGGAGTCCTCCTCGGCCGCAGAGGAGCTGTCGGCGCAGGCGCAGGAGCTGGCCGCGCTCGTCGAGACCTTCGAGATGCCCGGTGCTCCGCGCACCGCCGCGCCGCGACCGGGGAACGGACCCGCGCAGGCGAGTCCGCGCCTTCCGACCCCCGCCGCCGGGGCACGGGCGGGTCAGCCTGCGCCCGCGGCCCCCGCGGTGCCGTCGCGGCCGCGGACGGTGAAGCGGGCCCGCGCGCCGGGCGTCGCGCACGTGCTCGGGGTCTCCATCCCCACCCACCGCAGCGAGCAGTGGGTCAGGGCCAAGATCTCGATGATGGCCGAGGCCCGCAAGCGCAACATCGAGCTCCTGGTCGAGCTCTCCGAGAACGACGCCGCCAAGCAGGCCTCGCAGTGCCGCGCCCTGGTGGACGCCGGGGTCGAGGCGCTCATCCTCCCGCCGCAGGACTGCGCGGGGGCCGCCTCCATCGTCGAGTACGCAGCGCGAGCCGGGGTGCCGCTGGTCTCGTACGACCGGCTGGTCATGAACGCAGCGCAGGACTACCACTACGTCTCGTTCGACTGCGTGAAGATCGGCGAGTTGCAGGGCGCGTACTTGGCCCGCACGGTCCCGCGGGGCAAGTACCTGCTCCTGCACGGCTCGGAGGACGACAACAACGCCACCCTCTTCCGCGAGGGCGCCATGAAGCACCTCCAGCCCCTCATCGACCGCGGCGATGTCGAGGTCGTGAAGGAGGAGCGGGTGTGGGGTTTCGATGCCCCGACCGCGGAGCGCATCACCCGGGAGGTGCTGGACGGCGGGACGCACCTCGAGGCGATCCTGGCGGCCAACGACGGGATCGCGAGCGGTGCCATCCAGGCGCTGGCGGCCCGCGGGTTGGCCGGAAAGGTGGCGGTCACCGGGCTCGACGCCGAGCTGGGCGCGGCGATCCGGATCGTCAAGGGCACGCAGTCCATGACCGTCTACAAGGACGTCCGCCAGCTGGCCCATCGCGCGCTCGACATGGCCGTGGCGCTGGCCGAGAGGCGGACCATCGACACGGGCGGTGTCACCGTCTTCAACGGCAAGCGCCACGTCCCGGCGATCCTGCTGCAGCCGCAGATCGTCGAACGGGCCAATCTCGACGAGGTGCTGATCGCGTCGGGGTTCCTGGACCGGAACGCCGTGTATCAGGGTGACTGATCGGGGCGGCGAGCCACGTCGACACGATCGGCCCGCGGCCCGAGGCGATCCGCCGCTCGCAACACTTCTTCATCACGCCGTCATCGATGGCTGCACCGATCGTGCGATGTCACGCGCGTACGCAGCCGAGGAGGAGCGATGACCGAGCCGATGAGGAGGCCGTTCAACAACCGGGCGTTCTGGTCCCTGCTGGCGGCCCTGACGCTGCTGGGCCTGCCCTGGACCGGGATCGAGGTTCACCTGCACCAGGCCGATCCCCTGACGGCGGATCTTCACGCGTGGATGGCCGCCCACTGGGTGCTCGCCACGCTGTTCACGGTGGCAGGGACGGCCCACATCGTCCTGAACTTCCGGGCGCTGGCCCGGTACGCGCGCGCCCTGCCGGCCCGCCTCGTGCCCGCCAGCCGCGAGGCGCTCGCGGCGATCGTGCTGACGGGCGCGCTCCTGTTCCTGGGGGTGGGACACGCCTACGTCTCAGGAGCGGGCGGCCGCGGGGCGGCAACAATGGGAGCGGGTGGTGCCCGCGCAACCTATGCCGAGCCGACGCCCGAGCGGAGCTCGCCTGTCGCGACGCTCCGCCCGGCGCGGCGCATCATGGCGGGCACGACGATCCGGTGAAACGGCTTCACGACGCCGAAGTAGGCGCGGCCGAGCGCGTTGTGGATCCGGACGAAGGTGGAGACGACCCCGCGGCGGTGACCGAGGTCCTCGAGGATCCGGACCGAGACCCGGAAATCCAGGTGCCGGTCGTCGAGGCCGAGGAGGAGCTCGTCCGGAGCCTCCGCCAGGACCGGGAAGACACCGACGCGGTCGCCGGTGCGGTTTGCGCGGCGAGCGGCTCCCTCGATCGAGCGGCGCGGGGCGACGAGACCGAGCGGCGCGACCACCGCGTGCCGGATCGCCATGAGCGCCCCGACCCACGGCGGCACCGAGCCGAACACGGCCTCGGCGAGCGCGCGGGCGACGATCGCGGGCGGGAGATCGATGGCGTAGGCGTCGGCGAAGTCGACGCGAGGAAGGACGTTCACGGCGAGGCCGCCGGCGGGGACGGGGACCGAGCTCACGGAGGGACGGGGCACGCGCATGTCCATAACTCTTGCGTTCGGGGTCGGCCCGCGTCCCGCCTGGGCCGTGACCGATGAACGTCACAGGCTCGGCGAGTCGACTGGCGAAAGGAACGAGACCATGCCCACGATCGTCGTGAATGCGTTTCTGACCCTGGACGGCTCCGGCAAGCGGCTCTTCGCCAGCGGCACGGTCCCCGTGGCGCTCGAGCAGGTGGAGTCGGTCACGAGCACGAAGGGTGCGACGTACCACCGGCTCATGCGCGCCGGGAAGCCGGAGTATGGGCAGATGGGCGCGTGATCATGGGGCTGCTCACCTTCGCGCTCAATGTCACGCTGGACGGGTGCTGCGATCACCGCGAGGGGATCGCAGACGACGCCTTGCACCGGTACTACACGCGCCTGATGGACGCGGCGGGGGGCATGCTGTTCGGGCGCGTGACCTACGAGCTCATGGAGAGCGCCTGGCCC
>DASPMI010000046.1:0-17150 GCA_035627135.1 Anaeromyxobacter sp.
CCCGTCGAAGGTGGATCGCTCGGCGGCGTACATGGGCCGGCACATCGCGAAGAACGTGGTGGCGGCGGGCCTCGCCTCGCGGTGCGAGGTGCAGGTGGCGTACGCGATCGGCGTGGCGGAGCCGGTGTCGGTGATGGTCGACACCTTCGGGACGGGCCGGGTGGCGGACGAGAAGATCGTCCGGGCGATCCGCGCGGTCTTCGATCTCACGCCGCGGGCGATCATCGAGGGCCTCGACCTGCTCCGGCCGATCTACCGGCGGACCGCCGCGTACGGCCACTTCGGGCGGACCGAGAAGGTCTTCACCTGGGAGGCGACGGACAAGAAGGAAGCCCTGCGCGACGCGGCGGGGGTGAAGGTGAAGGTCGCGGGGTAGTCCTCCCCGTGAACGAGCCCGAGCCCGAGGACGATCGGTTCCGTACGCCGCCTCCGCGCCTCCGCCCGGCCCCCGCTCGCTACCGCGGGCGCGCGGCGGGGAGTCGATACGCGCGCGAGGATGTGCGGCGCATCTGGGCGAGGCGCGGCAAGCGTAGGGCCCGCGCAGCGGGCCCGGAGTCGAAGGACGAGCGTCCTCACCCCTCCTCGATCTCCCCGTACCCCCTCCCCTCCAGCTGGAGCAGGCAGAAGCCGTGGCCGAACGGATCCGACAGGAGGGCCAGCTTGCCGTACGGGTGCTGCGCGACCGGCAGCTCGACGCGCGCCCCTGCGGCCCGCGCGCGCGCGAGCGCCGCCTCGATGTCGGCGACGACGACGTCCAGGTGCACCGGGGTCCAGTGGCGGACGTAGTCGCGGCTGCGGGTCGCGCCGGGGAACGGCATGCTCCCGCGCGCGGCGGGGAGCAGGAAGATCGGGACGCCGGCGCCGACGAGCTCGGTGTACCCGCCCTCCAGGCGCCGGCCGACCTGGAGGCCGAGCGCGCCCGTGTAGAACCGGATGGCCTCCTCGACGTCGTCCACGTCGATGTTGACGAAGAGCCTGGGCATGGCAGGACGCTAAGGTGCGCGCGCGGCCCGCGCCGGCCGCGACCGGGTTATGTTCCTCGCGGAGCGTGACGATGCCGTTCGAGCAGCCCCGGGACCGGGACGGACGATTCCTCAACCTCGACGGCTCCCGCCCGGCCGGGCTCGGGACGGTGCTCCGGTGGGCGGTCTGGGACAGGCTCCGCGGCCGGCGGCGGGTGTCGCCGGATCACGCGCCCGTCCCGGTGGTGGCGCCCGACCTCGCCCGGCTCGCGACCCCGCCGCCCCCCGGCGCGCCCCCGCGGCTCACCTGGCTCGGGCACGCGAGCTTCCTCCTCCAGCTCGACGGGGTCTCGCTCGTCGTCGATCCGGTGCTCCGGCCCGAGGGGATCGTGGGGATTCGCCGGAACGTCCCGCCGCCGCTCGAGGCCGCGCAGCTCCCGCGGATCGACGCGGCGCTCGTGACCCACGGTCACTACGACCACCTCGACGTGCCCACGCTCCGCGCGATCGGCGCGCCCGTCGCCGCGGGCCTGGGATGGCGGCCGTTCTTCCGCGCGCGCGGGCTCCCGGTGACCGAGCTCGGGTGGTGGTCCTCCACCCGGGTCGGCGGCGTGAACATCACCTTCGTCCCGGCGCAGCACTGGTCGCGGCGGACGCCGTTCGACCAGAACGCGACGCTCTGGGGCGGGTTCGTGATCCAGGGCGGCGGCGGGACCGTCTACCACGCCGGCGACACCGCGCTCTTCGACGGCTTCCGGGAGATCGCGGCCCGCTTCCCGTCGCTCGACGCCGCCCTCCTCCCGATCGGCGCGTACGATCCCGCCTGGTTCATGGCGCGCCAGCACCTCGACCCCGAGCAGGCGCTCCGGGCGTTCCAGACGCTCGGCGCCCGGACGTTCGTGGGCATGCACTGGGGTACGTTCAAGCTCACCGACGAGCCGCTCGACGAGCCGCCGCGGCGGCTCGAGGCCGAGCGCGTCCGGCTCGGGCTCCCCGCCGAGCGGGTCCGCGTCCTCGCGATCGCCGAGACGATCGAGCTCGCGCGCGCGGGCGCGGCGCAGCTCCGGAGCGCGGCGGCGCCGGAGCCGTGACGCCGCCGCGTGGCGCCCGCTACCGCAGCGCGTCGACGATCTCGTCCAGCGCCGCCCGCGGCGGGCGGACCGCGCTCTCGGGGAGCGTCGCGAGCGGCGCCTCCGGGAGGCCGAGCACGTCCACGAACGAGGGCGCCTTCGCGTCGAGGAAGAGGAGCCCGGTGAGCACCTCGCCGGTGCGGGCCGTCTCCATGAGGCGCGTCACCGCGCGGACGCGGTCCCGCGGATCGTACCCCTCCTCCAGCTTCCGGAGGCGGAGGTGCGAGCCGTCGTAGAGCTCGACGTCGAGCGTCGTGCCGGGGTCGTACGCGACGGCGATGTCCTCGTACGACGGCACGTACGAGAGCTCGTGGATGGGCGCGTCGTGGTCCTTCATGTACGCGTACGACTTGGTCGAGCCCTCGTGGTCGTTGAACGTGACGCACGGCGAGATCACGTCGAGGAGCGCGATGCCGTTGTGCGAGGCGGCCGCCTTGAGGAGCGTCGCGAGCTGCCGCTTGTCGCCGGAGAAGGACCGAGCCACGAAGGTCGCGCCGAGCTGGATCGCGGTCGCGCAGATGTCGATTGCGGGCAGGTCGTTCACGACGCCGGACTTCTGCAGCGAGCCGCGGTCCGCCGTGGCGGAGAACTGGCCCTTCGTGAGCCCGTACACGCCGTTGTCCTCGAGGACGTAGATCATCGGCAGGTTCCGCCGCATGAGGTGGGCGAACTGGCCCATGCCGATCGAGACCGAGTCGCCGTCCCCGGAGACGCCGAGCGCGAGGAGGCTCCGGTTGGCGAGCACGACGCCCGTCGCCACCGCGGGCATGCGGCCGTGCACGGCGTTGAAGGCGTGCGACCGGCTCATGAAGTACGCCGGGCTCTTCGACGAGCAGCCGATCCCGGAGAGCTTGGCCACCCGCTCCGGCGGGACGCCGACCTCGTACATCGCCTCGAGGATCCGCTCGGAGATCGAGTTGTGGCCGCACCCGGGGCAGAGGGTGGTCTTGCCGCCCTTGTACTCGGCGAGCGGGAGGCCGAGGCGGTTCACCTTGGGCGCCGGGGTGGCGGGGGTGGTCATGGTCACGCGGCGCGCTCCTGTCCGGCGATCTCGTCGGTGACGGAGCGCGCGTCGAGCGGGAGGCCGTGCACGTGCGCCACCGGGCGGAGCCGGGGGATGAGGTCCGGGGGGAGATCCAGCTTGAGGAGCGAGAGGAGCTGGGCGTCCCGGTTCTGCTCCACCACGTACACCCGGCGGTGCGCCGCCACGAACTCCTCGACCGCCCGCGCGAACGGGTACGCCCGCACGCGCAGGTAGTCCGCCGCGAGCCCGGCCTCGGCCCGGAGCTGCGCGAGCGTCTCGACGACGGCGTGGTGGGACGAGCCGTAGGCGATGATGCCGACGTCGGCCCCGCCGCCCTGCGCCACCGGCGCCGGGAGGAGGGCCCGCGCCCCGTCGAGCTTCTTCGCGAGCCGGGCCATGTTCCGCTCGAAGGTGGCTGGATCCTCGCTGTACGCCGCCTTCTCGTCGTGCCCGGTGCCGCGGGTGAAGTACGCGGCCCGCGGGTGGTCGGTGCCGGGCAGCGTCCGCCAGCCGATCCCGTCGCCGTCCACGTCGGCGTAGCGGGCGAACGAGCCGAGGCGCTCGAGGTCCTCCTTCGTGAGCACCTTGCCCCGGTCCATCGGCCGCTCCGGGTAGGGGAACGGATCGGCCATCCAGACGTTCATACCGAGGTCGAGGTCGGTCATCACGAAGACCGGCGTCTGCAGGCGCTCGGCGACGTCGAACGCCTCCGCACCCATCGTGAAGCACTCCTCGACCGTGCCGGGGAACAGGAGCACGTGGCGCGTGTCGCCGTGCGAGAGGAACGCGGTGGAGAGGACGTCCCCCTGGGCGGTGCGGGTGGGGAGGCCGGTGGAGGGGCCCACGCGCTGCACGTCGAAGACGACCGCCGGCACCTCGGCGTAGTACGCGAGCCCGGCGAGCTCGCCCATGAGGGAGATCCCGGGGCCCGAGGTGGCGGTCATCGCGCGCGCGCCCGCCCACCCCGCCCCGACCACCATGCCGAGCGCCGCGAGCTCGTCCTCCGCCTGGACCACCGCGAAGGTCGGCTTCCCGTCGGGCGCGACGCGATACTTGCGGAGGTAGCCGATGAGCGACTCGACGAGCGACGACGACGGGGTGATCGGGTACCAGGTCACCACCGTCACGCCGCCGAACAGGGCGCCGAGCGCGGAGGCGGTGTTGCCGTCCACGATGAGCTTCCCGCGGGTGAGGTCCAGCCGCTCGACCGCGAGGCCGTCGCGCTTCTCGGCCCGCTCCGCCCACGCGAGGCCGGCGCGGGCGGCGGCGAGGTTCAGCTCGCGGGCCCGCGCCTTCTTCCCGAACACCTTCCCGATGGCGCGCTCGACCTCCGCGAACTCGATCGAGAGGAGCCCTGCCAGGACCCCCACGTACGCCATGTTCCGGAGCAGCTTGCGCAGCTTGGGATCGGGCGCGAGGCCCTCGACCAGCCGGTCGAACGGGACCTCGTAGAGCACGAGGTCGTCGCGGAGGCCCCCGACCGCGAGCGGGGCGTCCGCGACGACGGCGGCGCCGGGCGGCAGCCCGAGCACGTCCTGCCGCGCGGTCTCCGGGTTCATCGCGACGAGGAGGTCGATCTCCTTCTTCCGACCGATCCAGCCGTCGCGAGAGACCCGGATCGTGTACCAGGTGGGCAATCCCGCGATGTTCGAAGGAAACAGATTCTTACCGGAGACGGGCAGCCCCATCTGGAAGAGCGCGCGCAGGAGCACGGTGTTCGAGCTCTGCGAGCCCGACCCGTTGGCCGTCGCGACCTGGATGGAGAAGTCGTTCACACGCCGCGCGGCTGCTGCCTGGGCCGCGCGGCGTGGCGCTGCGGCGATCGCCTCGGACATCCGTCCTCCCTGGGCCTCCCGCCGTGGGACATAACGGCGAGAGGCCGCGCGGGCGAGGACGGATGGGGCGAGTTGCCGTCAGCGGTACCCGGCCTGGATGTACGCCTTCGCCCAGCGTCCCGACTCCGTGAGCTGCGCGTCGGTCCACGGGCCCGCGATCCGCGCCGAGCGCCCGAGCGCGCTCGCGGTCTCCTCCTTGTCGTTGAGCGCCCAGTTGGCCGAGCTGATCACGTTCGCGTCCATCCAGTCGGTCCAGAGCTTCGAGGAGGCCGGATCGAAGCCGCCGTTGCCCGACGCGTCGCAGGTGCCCCACTCGGTCACGAAGAGGGCGACGCCGCGCTGCAGCGCGCGGTCGGCCTTGTCGCGCAGCCACTGCCGGTGCGTGCCGGCGTAGAAGTGGAGCGTGTAGGCCACGTTCTTGTCGGTGGTGATGGGGTCGGCGGCGGCGACGTCCACGTCCTGCGACCAGGTCGGGCTGCCCACCACGACGAGGTTCTGGCTCCCCGCGGCGCGGATCGTCGCGATGATCTTCTCGTGATACGGCTTGAGCTGGCTGGACCACGACTGCTTCACGGGCTCGTTGAACGGCTCCCAGATGAGGTTCGGGGAGGCGGCGTAGGCGGTCGCCATCTCCTTGAAGAAGGCGATCGCGTCCTCCTCGAGCAGCGCGTGGCTGTGCCAGTCCACGATCACGTACATGCCCTTCGCGATCGCGGCGTCGACGACCACCTTCGCGCGCGCCTTGTTCGCGGTCGACGCCGCGAGGTACCCGCCCTGCTGCTGGACGCCGACGGCGGCGCGGATCACCGTCGCGTGCCACGTGTCGGCGAGGGTGTTCACGACGCTCGCGTCGTAGTACTTCGCGCCCGTCCAGCCCGAGTTGCTCCAGAACAGGCTCATGCCGCGGAGCTGCACCGGCTTCCCGCCCTTGCCGCAGATCTTGGTGCCGCACACCTGGAGGCGGCCGTAGGCCTCGACCGGCGAGACCGACCACTTCTCGAGCTGCGGGCTGGGCGCGGCGGGCGCCGCGGCGGGCGCCCGCTTCTGCCCTCCCGCGCAGGCGACCAGCGAGGCGGCGAGGCAGACGGTTCGCAGCAACGTCCAGTTCTTCATCCAGTGCTCCCGGGGTCCGAAGAAGAGGTGACCCCGGAGCGTAGCACGCCCGCCCGGCCGCCACGCGTCATGGGAACAGGGCGCACGCGCGCCCGCCGGTGCGGACGGAGGCCGGGGACCGGGCCTGCGGGCGCGGCGCCGGCCCACTAGATCCCACACATGAACGACACGATGCGACGGTCCCTCGCCGTGGGGACGGCGGTCCTCGCGCTCGCGCTCGCGGCGCCTGCGTTCGCCGGCGGCGTGCGCTCGCGGAGCGGCGGACCGGGGACGCTCGGCACGGAGGTCCCGTTCGACTCTCGCGAGGCCGAGCAGTACTACCAGGTGTACCTGCCCACCGACACCCCGGAGGCCCTCCGGATCCGCGACGGCATCCAGCGCCTCCACGCGGTGCACGAGGGCGCGATCGCCCTCGCCGACGCCGGCGCGCGCTCGGCGGATCCGCGCGTCCGGGAGCTCGCGCGGACCGTGCGCGACGACCACGCTCGGCTCGACTGGACGCTCCGGAGGTACTTCGAGACGTCGCGGTTCGAGCGGACGGGCCCGGCCTTCCAGACGGCGCGGCAGGAGGCGCTCGCCGCCGCGCGCGAGGTGCAGGAGGCGCAGGGGCCGGACCTCGACGCGGCGTTCCTCGCGCGGACGGCGGAGCTGCTCGATCGCGCCGCGGCGGACGTGGACGCGCTGGTCCCGCAGGCGCGGGAAGCGCGCCGCCAGGTGCTCACGTCGCACCTCGAGCGCGAACGGAAGCGGCTGCGCGCCCACGTCGCGGCGGCGCGCGCCCGGACGGCACCCGCCGCGGACGACGCAGGGTGAAGGGAGCGAGTCGACCGATGACGGGCCTCCAGGCCTTCTCGAACGACGTCGCGCAGCTGGTCGCCCGCAGCGCAGGCGCGGTCGTCGGGGTGGAGCACGGGCGCGGCCAGGGCAGCGGCCTCGTGATCGCGCAGGACGGCTGGGTCCTCACCAACGCGCACGTGGCGCGCGGCGGCGGCCCGCTCCGCGTGCGCCTGTCCGGCTCCCGGGTCGCCAGGGGCGAGCTGGTCGGGGCGGACGACCGGACCGACCTGGCCGTGGTCCGCGTGGAGCTCCGCGATCTGCCGGTGCTCTCGCTGTCCGAGCGGCAGCTCCAGGTGGGCGAGGTGGTGCTCGCCATCGGCAACCCGCTCGGCTTCGAGCGCTCGGTCACGCTCGGCGTGGTCTCCGCGCTCTACCGCAACCTGCCCGCGCCGGGCGGCGTGCTCGAGGGGCTCGTCCAGACCGACGCCTCCATCAACCCCGGCAACTCCGGCGGTCCGCTGCTCGACGCCTCGGGCCAGGTGGTCGGGCTCGCCACCGCGATCATCCCGTGGGCGCGCGGCATCGGGTTCGCCGTCCCGGCCCGTACGGCGAGCTGGATCGCGTCCGTGCTCATCCGCGCCGGCGAGGTGCGCCGCCCGTTCCTCGGCATCGCGGGGCGCGGCGAGGACCTCGACCCGGTGCTCTTCCGCGACGCCGGGCTCACCCGCGGGATCCGCGTGCTCGAGGTGGTGGAGTCGTCGCCGGCGCAGGCCGCCGGCCTCCGCAAGGACGACCTGCTCCTCTCCGCGAACGGGAGCCCGGTGCAGACGCTGGACGACCTCCAGCGCGTGATGGTCCTCGCCCCGCCGCGCGAGATCCAGCTCGACGTCCAGCGCGGCGCCGGGCGGCGCACGCTCGAGATCCGTCCGCGGCCGGCGCGGGCGGCGGCGTGATCACCGCCAGCGCGCCACGAACTCGGCCGACGCGGTCCCGGTCGTCCCCAGCTCGACCGTGACGTCTCGCGCGCGGGCGTGCTCCAGGGCCGCGGCGAAAGCGCCCGCGTACACGCGGAGGCTGAGCCGGGTGAAGAGGCGCTCGGGGAAGACCAGCGTCGCCGTCGCCTCGTGCGAGCCCGTGCTCCGCACGGTGAGCGTCGTCCCCTGGTGGAAGTTCTCCCAGCGCTTCGGCGCCCGCTCGAGCAGCTGCATCGGCGAGAAGATGGCCATGAGCGCGCGGTAGAGCAGCCCGCCGTAGAGCCTGCGGTTGGTCGCCCGGTTCCACTCCAGGAACTGCGCGTCGTTCAGCCCGGCCGCGTCCCCCATCGCGAAGAGCGAGGCCTGGAGGACGACCTCGGGGACGTAGGCGCGCGGCGACGGGCGCAGGAGCGCGGTCACCCACGGGTCGACCGGCGGGACGGGCGCCGGCATCGCCTCCACGAACGTCTGCAGGATGCCGGCGCGCGCCTGGCAGTGGGGGTAGGAGTGGATGCCGTCGGGCAGCGCCTCGAGGTAATCCATCGTCCGCGCGAACCGCGGCCGGAGCGAGGCGGGGGGTGGCGGGCCCTCGAACGGCGCGGCGTCGGAGCGGGCAACGGGAGCCGAGGCCATCGGCGGTCCTTTCGTGCGCGCCGGCGCGGGCGCCCACGTGGCGATTGTAGCCTCCCGCTGGCGCGCCGTCTCCCGGGACTCTACCGTCGGTGCGTCTCGGGGCAGGCCTCCCGTCCGGGGCCCGGGACCCCCGGGAGGCGCCCCGGCCGCCCGGCCGGCGTTCTCCCGGGGATGGCGCGCGCGGCGGATCCAGGCCGGCGGACTTAGCCTACGAGCATGGGAGGTCCGGAAGACGCCCCCGACGTGGGACGGCGGGGGTACCCGCGCCCCCAGCTCCGCCGGCCGGGCTGGGTCTCGCTCGACGGCTGGTGGGAGTTCGCGCTCGACCCCGAGGCGCGGTGGCGCACGCCGGAGGAGGTCCGCTTCGACCGCCGCATCCTGGTCCCCTTCTCTCCCGAGACCGCGCGCAGCGGCGTCGGCGAGACCGGGTTCCTCAAGGCGTGCTGGTACCGGCGCACCTTCGAGCTGCCGCCGCTCCCGCCGGGCGAGCGGCTCATCCTCCACTTCGGCGCGGTCGATCACACCGCGACCGTCTGGGTGAACGGCGCCCGGTGCCTCTTCCACGAGGGCGGGTACACGCCGTTCCACGCCGACGTCACCGAGCTCGTCGCGGGCGGCGGACCGCACGAGGTCGTGGTCCACGCCTTCGACGATCCCCAGGATCTCGCCAAGCCGCGCGGCAAGCAGGACTGGCAGCGCGATCCGCACTCGATCTGGTACCCGCGGACGACCGGGATCTGGCAGACGGTCTGGTTGGAGCGGGCGCCCGCGACGCGCATCGGCCGCGTGCGCTGGACGCCGAGCCTGGCGCGCTGGGAGCTGGCGGTGGCCGCCCAGCTCGAGGGCGTCGCGCCCTCGGGACCGCTCGAGCTCCGCGTGCACCTCTCGTGCGGCGGGCAGACGCTCGCGAGCGACCGGTACGAGGTCGTGGCGGGCGAGGTGCACCGCGCCATCGGCCTCTCCGACCCGGGGATCGACGACTTCCGGAACGAGCTGCTCTGGTCGCCGTCCTCGCCCACGCTCATCGACGTGCGGCTCGAGCTGCGGCGCGGCGACGGCGCGCTCGTGGACGGCGTCGACGGGTACACGGCCATCCGCGAGGTCGCGCTCGAGGGCGATCGGTTCGTCCTCAACGGTCGCCCGTATCCGCTCCGCCTCGTGCTCGATCAGGGCTACTGGGACGGGTGCGGCCTCACCGCGCCCGACGACGACGCGCTCCGGCGCGACGTGGAGCTCGCCCGGGCCATGGGGTTCAACGGCGTGCGGAAGCACCAGAAGGTCGAGGACCCACGCTACCTCTACTGGGCCGATCGCCTCGGCCTGGTCGTCTGGGAGGAGATGCCGAGCGCCTACCGGTTCACGCGGCACTCGGTGGAGCGGCTCGTGCGCGAGTGGCAGGAGGTCATCGATCGGGACTTCAGCCATCCGTGCATCGTGACCTGGGTCCCGTTCAACGAGTCCTGGGGCGTGCCGAACCTGCCCGCGAGCGCCGTCGAGCGCCACTACGTCGAGGCCCTGTATCACCTGACGAAGACCCTCGACCCCACGCGCCCCGTGGTCGGCAACGACGGGTGGGAGAGCGTCGCGACCGACATGATCGGCGTGCACGACTACGACGGCGACCCGCGGCAGATCGCGGCGCGGTACCACTCCGACGAGGTCCGGCCGCGGCTGTTCCGCCGCGAGCGCCCGGGCGGCCGCGCCCTGGTGCTGTCGCCGCACGCGCACCACGCCGACCATCCGATCGTGCTCTCGGAGTTCGGGGGAATCGCGCTCGGGCTCGAGCGCGGTCGCGACTGGGGGTACTCGCGCGCCGCCGACGGAGAGGCGTTCGCCCGCCGGTACGCGGAGCTCCTCGAGGTGGTCCGCTCGCTCCAGATGTTCGCCGGGTTCTGCTACACGCAGTTCGCGGACACGTTCCAGGAGATCAACGGGCTCCTGCGGTCCGATCGGACGCCGAAGTTCCCGCTCGCCCAGATCGCCGCCGCCACGCGCGGCGCGCGCCGCTTCAGCGACATCCCCATGCCTCCCGCGCCCCCTCCGGCGCGTGAGCCCGCGTGGGACGCCCCGCCGCCAGCCGCTCACTGAGGGTGGATGCAGGCGGCGCCCCCGGTCCGGACCGGTGGGCGAGCGTGTGTCCAGGCTCGCGGCGGCTCGACGCTGCGCCTGCCGTTCGACGCCCCGATGCGCACCTTCAGTACCACACCGACCAAGGAGCAGAGCTCGCATGCACAGCCCGCCGCCCTCCCACGCCTCCACCCCGACCGCGCTCGCCGACCTGGTCTGCCTGTCGCACCTGCGGTGGAATCACGTCTTCCAGCGACCGCATCACCTCATGTCGCGGTTCGCGCGGGAGCGGCGCGTCTTCTTCGTCGAGGAGCCGGTGCCCGGCCCGGGTCCGGCCCGCCTCGAGACGTCGCACTCGCCCGAGGGCGTGCGCGTCGTCACCCCGCACCTGCCCGCCGGGCTGGGGGAGGAGAGCACGCACGACGCGCTCCGGGAGCTCCTCGCCGGACACCTCGCCGCCGAGGGGACGCAGCGATACCTGCTCTGGTACTACACGCCGATGGCGCTGCCGTTCACGCGCCACCTCGCCCCGCTCGCCGTCGCCTACGACTGCATGGACGAGCTCTCCGCGTTCCGCGGCGCGCCGCCCGCGCTCCTGCGCCGCGAGGCCGAGCTCCTCGCGCGGGCCCACGTCGTCTTCACCGGCGGGAGCTCGCTCTACGAGGCGAAGCGCGACCGCCACGTCAACGTGCACGCGTTCCCGAGCAGCGTGGACGTCCAGCACTTCGCGGCGGCGCGGCGGCCGCTGCCCCAGCCCGCCGACCAGCGCGAGCTCCCCGGCCCGCGCCTCGGGTTCTTCGGCGTCATCGACGAGCGCATGGACCTCGCGCTCATCGACGGCGTCGCCGCCGCGCGCCCGGGCTGGCAGCTCGTGATGCTCGGGCCGATCGCCAAGATCGCGCCCGAGGACCTCCCCCGCCGGCCGAACCTCCACTGGCTCGGGCAGAAGCGGTACGCCGAGCTCCCCGCATACGTCGCCGGGTGGGACGTCGCGCTCATGCCGTTCGCGCGCAACGAGGCGACGCGGTTCATCAGCCCCACCAAGACGCCCGAGTACCTGGCCGCCGGGAAGCCCGTGGTCTCCACCTCGATCCGCGACGTCGTGCGCCCGTACGGCGAGCTCGGCTTGGTGCGGATCGCCGACTCGGTCGCCGGCTTCGTGGCGGCGGTGGAGGCGAGCCTGGTCCAGGACCGCGCGCGGTGGCTCCCCGAGGTGGATCGGTTCCTGGCCGGACAGTCGTGGGACGTGACCTGGCGGCGGATGCGGGATCTGCTCGACGCCGCGGCCCACGCCCCGCACCGGCACCGCACGCGCGTCCTGGACGCACAGGAGCTCGCCCGGTGATCTTCGATTATCTCGTGGTCGGGGCCGGGTTCGCCGGCGCGGTGGTGGCGGAGCGGCTCGCCTCGGCGGGCCTCAAGGTCGTGGTCCTGGACCGGCGCGCGCACGTGGGCGGCAACGCCTTCGACCACCACGACGCGGCCGGCCTCCTCGTCCACCGGTACGGGCCGCACATCTTCCACACCAACTCGGAGGCGGTGTTCGACTACCTGTCCCGCTTCACCGAGTGGCGGCCGTACCAGCACCGGGTGAAGGCCTGGGTGGACGGCCGCCTCGTGCCCATCCCGATCAACCTCGACACCATCAACGAGCTGTACGGGACCCGGCTCGACTCCTTCCAGATGGAGAAGTTCCTCCAGGAGCGCGCCGAGCCGCGCCCCGAGGTCCGCACCTCCGAGGACGTCATCGTCTCGAGGGTCGGGCGCGAGCTGTACGACAAGTTCTTCAAGCACTACACCCGCAAGCAGTGGGGGCTCGACCCCTCGGAGCTCGACGCGGCGGTGACCGCGCGCGTGCCGATCCGCACCAACCGCGACGACCGGTACTTCACGGACCGGTTCCAGGCGATGCCCCGCCACGGCTACACGCGGATGTTCGAGCGGATGCTCACGCACCCGAACATCAAGATCCTGCTGAACGCCGACCACCGGGAGGCCGAGCAGTTCCTGCCGTTCCGCGAGACGATCTACACCGGGCCCGTCGACGAGTACTTCGAGTTCGCGCTCGGCAAGCTTCCGTACCGCTCGCTCGCGTTCCGCCACGAGACCCACGACCTGCGCCAGTACCAGCCCGCGCCCGTCGTGAACTACCCGAACGAAAACGCGTACACCCGCATCACCGAGTTCAAGTGGCTCACCGGGCAGGAGCACGAGAAGACGAGCATCGTCTACGAGTACCCGACCGACGAGGGCGACCCCTACTACCCGGTGCCGCGTCCCGAGAACCAGGCGCTGTACCGCAAGTACGAGCGGCTCGCGCTCTCCACGCCCCGCGTGCACTTCGCCGGCCGGCTCGGGACGTACCGCTACTACAACATGGACCAGGTCGTCGCGCAGGCGCTCACCCTCGCGCGGCGGCTCCTCGAGGCCCGCGCCGACGGCGCGACCTTGCCCGCCGCGGCCGCCCTCGAAGGCCACGCGTGATGCCGGACGGAGCGACGCACGGCGAGCTCCCCGAGCTCTGGGCCGGGATCGAGTGCACGGTCAACCGCGTCGGAGACCGCTGGCTCGATCAGCTCGCGCGCAGCGGCCACTACGACCGGCACGACGACCTGGACCGGATCGCCGATCTCGGCGTGCGCGCGCTGCGCTACCCCGTGCTCTGGGAGCTCGTCGCGCCGCGGGGGCTCGCCGCCGCCGACTGGCGCCGCGCCGACGCCGGGCTCGCGCGTCTCCGCGCGCGCGGCGTCCGGCCCATCGTCGGGCTGGTGCACCACGGGAGCGGGCCGGCGGGGACCGACCTCCTCGACCCCGCGTTCCCGGAGAAGCTCGCCGCGTACGCCGCCGCCGTCGCGCGCCGGTATCCGTGGGTCGAGCACTGGACGCCGGTGAACGAGCCGGTCACCACCGCGCGCTTCTCGGGGCTGTACGGCCACTGGTACCCGCACGGCCGGGACGATCGCACCTTCGTGCGCGCCCTGCTGACCGAGCTGCGGGCCACCGCGCTCGCGATGGAGGCGATCCGGGCGGTGATCCCCGGGGCGAAGCTCGTGCAGACCGAGGACATGGGCCGGACGACCTCGACGCCGCGCCTCGCCTACCAGGCGGACTTCGACAACGCGCGCCGGTGGCTCGGGTTCGACCTCCTCTGCGGGCGCGTGGACGCGGCCCACCCGCTGTACGAGCACCTGGTGGTGCGGGCGGCGGCGACGGAGGCCGACCTCGCCTGGTTCCGCGCCCACCCGTCCCCGCCCGACGTCGTCGGCCTCAACTACTACGTCACGAGCGATCGCCACCTGGACGAGCGGCTGGAGCGGTACCCGGCGTGGTCGCACGGCGGGAACGGCCGGGACGCGTACGCGGACGTCGAGGCGGCGCGCGCACCCGAGGGCCTCGCCGGGCACCGCTGGGTGCTCGCCGAGGGCTGGCGCCGCTATGGGCTCCCGGTGGCGCTCACCGAGGTCCACCTCGGCGCCGGGCGCGAGGACCAGCTCCGGTGGCTCGCCGAGGCGTGGGACGCGGCGGTCGCGGTCCGCGGCGAGGGGGCCGACGTGCGCGCCGTGACGGTCTGGTCGCTGCTCGGCGCCTTCGACTGGAACACGCTCGTGACCGCGGACCGCGGCTACTACGAGCCCGGCGCGTTCGACGTGCGCGGCCCGCGCCCCCGGGCGACCGCGCTCGCCGCGATGACGCGTGCGCTCGCGCGGGGGGAGCGGCTCGATCACCCGGCGGCGGGCGGGAGCGGCTGGTGGCGGCGGCCCGATCGCCTCTTCCCGGGGTGCCCCGAGGACGAGGACCCCGGGCGCGCGCCGCACCCGACGCCCGCGGAGTGCGCGCGCCCGCCGATCACCGCCGCGGGTCCCGCGGTCCTCGTGCTCGGCGGCCGGGCGGGCCTGGCGGAGGCGTTCGCGCGCGCCTGCGCCGAGCGTGGCCTGGCCTTCGTCGGGATCGACCGGCCGGAGCGCCTCACCGCCGCGGAGCTCGCGGCCGCGCTCGATCACCACGCGCCGTGGGCGCTCGTCGACGCGGCGGACACGCGCCCCGAGGATCCCGCCGCGTCCGAGGAGCTGCCCCGGGGAAACCTCGCGGACGGGGCGCTCCGCGCGCTCGCCGAGGAGTGCGCGCGGCGCGGCGTGCGCATCGCCTCGCTCTCCTCCGACCTGGTGTTCGACGGCGAGGGCGGCCCGGACCGAACCGAGGCGGACCTGCCCGCGCCCCTGCCCGCGCATCCGCGCGGCCAGCGCGAGCTCGCGGCCGAGCGGGCGATCGCCGCCGGACATCCGGGCGCGCTGCTCGTGCGGACCGGCGCGTGGTTCGCGCCGTGGCGCCCGCTCGCGTTCCTCTCGGCGGCGCTCGAGGCGCTCGACGCCGGCGCGAGCTTCACCGCGGCGGAGGATCGAAGGGTCGCGCTGACGTACGGACTGGACCTCGCGCACACGGTCCTCGACCTGCTCGTCGACGGCGAGGCCGGCCCCTGGCACCTCGTGCACCCGGAGCCGGTGTCCTGGGCGGAGCTGGCGCGGAGGGCGGCGCGGATCGCGGACCTCGATCCGGACCGGATCGTCGGCGTCCCCGCGGCGACGCTCGGCCTCGCCCGTCCCCGGCCGCACCGGCCCCTGGGGACCGTGCGCGGCGCCCTGCTCGCGCCGCTCGACTCCGTGCTCGAGCGGTACCTGCGGGAGCGCGTGGCGGAGGCGGCGCGCGTGCAGCTCGCCGGGTGAGGCGCCGGGGGGGAAGGGGCGAAGC
The DNA here is from genome assembly GCA_035627135.1 of Anaeromyxobacter sp. Lineage (GTDB taxonomy): Bacteria > Myxococcota > Myxococcia > Myxococcales > Anaeromyxobacteraceae > Anaeromyxobacter. Next base: position 15,262 of record DASPMI010000046.1, read on the forward strand.
CCCTTCCCCCCCGACCTTCGGTCGAGACGCGTTACTGTGAGTAGTCGCCGGCGCGGCTCCCGCCAGCGCTCTCCTCGGCGGGCGACGGCGCGTCGTACCCCGTGTCGCCCGCGCCGGCCCCGGTCGCGCCGGTCTCGTCGGCGCTGCCCGTGCCGCTCGCGCCCGCTGCCTGCCGCATGGAGTCGCGGAGGCCCTGCACGTGCGCGAGGTGGCCCTTCATCTTCTGCTCGGTGGTCGAGAGGAACGTCGCGAGCTGCGAGTGTCCGGCCTGACGCGCCTGCTGCGCGAGCTCCCCGACCTCCCGGGAGTCCTTCTCGTGGTCCTTCACCATGAGGTCGGTGTACGCGCGGTCGAACTCCCGCCCGGTCTTGCCCTGGACCTCCTTCATCATGTCCTGCCCTTCCTGCTGCTTCTGCTGGAAGGCCTCGCCCTGGAGGCTCACGCCCAGGCGCTGCGCCATGCTCGTGAGCTGCCGATCGTTCTGGCCGTGGTCCGTCACCATCTGGCGCCCGAACGCCTTCACCTGCGGGCTGGACGCCGACTGCTGCGCGAGCTTGCCGAGCTGGAGCTCCGCCTGGTTGGCCGCGTGGAGCTTCTGGAGGCCCTCCTGCAGCTCCTGGCTCACCGTCCCGCCTCCCGCGCTGCCGGTGTCCTCGGCCCGGACGCCGGCCGGCGCGGCGAGCGCGACCGCCGCCCCCAGCGCCACGAGCTTCATCGTTCCCGTCTTCATGTCGGTCCCTCCATTCACCCGTTCGTTGGGTGCAAATCTGGGGCGGCGCCGCGTCCCCCGCACCGGGCGTTCCGGCCAGCGGCTCTCCGCGCCCACACGCGACGACAGCGCCGCCCCCTTCACCCGCGCACGGCGCCGTGCTAACGAATCCCGTGGAAGATCAGCGGGAGCGGCCATGGACTTCGACGAGACCCGGGTGAGCGGTACGCCTCAGGCCAGCGGCCGAGCGGCGACGGTGCGGGCGGCCCTGCAGGTGGTCCACTCGACCGACGCGGCGCAGGCCGGGCAGCGGTTCGAGCTCTCCGACGAGGACGTGACCCTCGGGCGCGAGCCCGGCAACACCATCGTGATCGGCTCCGAGCAGGCTTCGCGGCGCCACGCCCGCATCTTCGTCTCCGGCGGCGCGCACGTGCTCGTCGATCTCGACTCGACGAACGGCACGTTCCTGAACTCGAAGCTCGTGAAGGAGCAGACGCTCCGGCACGGGGACGTGATCCGGATCGCGTCGACGGTCCTCAAGTACGTCGTGGACGCGTAGCAGGAGGGGGCCCCGACGGCTCCGCCGGCGGGGCGGGGGCGCAGCCCCCCGTCAGAAGAACCCCAGCTGCAGCCGCGCGGCCTCGCTCATCCGCGACGGATCCCACGGCGGGTCGAACACGAGCTCGACCTCCGCCTCCTTCACGCCGGGGGTGCCCAGGAGCTTGCGGCGGACGTCGTCCACGAGCACTGGGCCGATGCCGCAGCCGGGCGCGGTGAGCGTCATGTGGACGAGCACGCGGTGCCCGCCCTCCACCGGCTCCGACGCGACGTGGTACACGAGCCCGAGCTCGACGATGTTCGCGGGGATCTCCGGGTCGTAGACGTCCTTCAGCGCGTCCCAGACCTTGGCCTCGTCGAACGGGCCGTCGCCGCGGGCGGCGGCCGCCTCGGCGGCGCGGCGCGCCTCCTCCTCGAACTTCGGGCCGAGCGCGTCGGCGTCGCGGCCGTCGATACGGACGAGCCCGCCGTGCTCGTTCATCGCGGTGAACTGGCCGCCGAGCGTCTGCTGCACGACGAGCCACGTGCCCTCGGGCAGCCGCACGTGGAAGCCGCTCGGGACCTGGAGCGCCTCGACCTCTCGGAGCGTGTAGACCGGTTCGCGGGGCATCGCCTACTCCGT
>DASPMI010000047.1:0-14047 GCA_035627135.1 Anaeromyxobacter sp.
GCCGTCGCGGAGCTGGTCGTGCCGCGGGTCCTTCGGATCGAGCTCGAGGAGCCCCTTCCAGACGGCGGCGACGGCGGAGGCGTTCGAGCCGAGGTAGCCGTCGCCCCAGACCGCGCGCCGCCACTTGAGCGCCTCGAACACGGGCTTGCCGTCGCGGAGCTTGAGCACGACGGAGTCCCAGAGCTCGCCCTTCAGCGCGGCGAGGTTGGTCTTGTACAGGTCCGGTCGGGCGGCCATCGCGCTCGCGAGATCGGCGAGGCTCGTGACGTCCATCTTCGCGCGGGCGTGATAGAGCTCGACGGCGTAGTGCTCGTCGAGGCGGCCCGCCCGGGCGAGCGCGGCGAGGGCCGCGGTCCGCTGGTTGGCCTCGTACCCGCGCGCGAGCCCGCCGTAGTCGCTGCGGAGCGTCCGCTGGAGCGCGGTCACCGCCCGCTCCTCGAGCTTCGCGTCCACCGTGAGCCCGGCGGTCCGCATCGAGCGCAGGAGCTCGAGGAGCTGCGCGGTGAGGGCGACGTCGCCCTGCGTGCCCGGCCAGAACCCGAACAGCCCCGCCTCGTCCTGGTGGAGCGGGAGGTCGGCCAGGAACGCCTTCGCCACCGCGAGCCCCTCCTTGTCGAGCCCGGGGAGGCCGAGCCGGGTGAGCGCGCCGGACAGGGCGACGTGGCCGTACAGCCGCGAGGCCCGCTGCTCGAGGCACTCGTGCGGATAGCGGTCGAGGTACTCGAGGCCGGAGACCAGCTCGAGCACGCCGGGCACCGCCGTGAACACCACCTCCTGCGTCACCGTCCCCGGTCGCGGGGACTCCGGGAACGGCTCGAGCGCGACCTTCCCCTCCGCGACGCGGGCAAGGTACGCGAAGTGCTCGACCGTCCGGTCGGGTAGGACGGGCAGCTTCACCTCGAAGGCGTCGCCCACCCCGTCGCTCTTGCGGACCACGCTCACGTTCACGGTGAGCTCCGAGGGCGCGGCGAGCGGGCCGATCATGACCGGCGTGAGGCTGCTCACCGGCTTGTTGACCTCGAGCTGGATCGGCACCGCGGCGTTCGCCTTCGCCGCGCCGGCGAGCTGCACCTGCACCGAGGCCGGGCCCTCCGCGCCCTCGAGCAGGCGCGCGACGCCGCCGGGCCAGAATCGGTCGCCCGCGCGCACGAGGCGCGGGAGCTGCGGCTGGATGAGCACCGGGAGGCGGACCCGGAGCGTGCTCTGGTGCACGCCGAAGCGGCCGAGGCCGGACGCGGCCACCGCGCGGACCTTGAAGTCGGTGAGGTCGTCCGAGATCTTCACCGGCACGACCAGCTTCCCGGACGCAGGAATCTGGAGCGTCGCCTGGTAGTACGGGACGGTGCGGAAGAGCTTGCGGACGACCGGCTTCGGCGCGCCCGCGTCCTCCTCCTCCTCCTCGCCGTCGCCGCCGGGCTCCTCCTCCTGCTCGAGGATCCGCCCGAGCGCCGCGTTGCGCGTGTCGCGGACGCTGGTGGCGCGCGCGTTGGGCTCGACGAAGCGCGTGAGCGGGTCGAGCGGGCCCTCCTTCGCGAGCGAGAGCACGGCGGCGTCCACGAGCCAGAGCGTGACCTCGCCGCCGACGGGCTGCTTCTGATCGTCCCGGAGCGTGACCGTGAGGTCGATCTGCGCGCCCGGCCGGACCGAGGCGGGGTGCGCGACGTCGACGTCCACCTGGTTCTTCACCGGCTGCACCGCGAGGTCGAGGCTGCCCGCGACCGTCTGCGGCCGGTAGCGCGCGTCCTCGGTCGCGCCCTCGCCGATCCGGCCGCGCAGGACGACGACGTGCACAGGCAGGTTCGGGACGTGGCGCCCCTCGATCTTGATCTCGGCGACGGCCTTGCCGCCCTGGACGTCCATCCACCGGTACGTGTTGCCCGCGGGATCCTCGACGATGACGAGCGCGCGCCCCGCCTGGACGGGGCTCTCCACGACGACGCGCGCGGCCGCGCCGGGCGCGTAGCTCTGCCGGTCCGGCGTGAGCTGGAGGAGGCCTTCGCGCGGCTTCTGCCAGGCGACCGGGCCGGGGCCGCCCGCGTACAGGTCGGCGCTCAGCGTCTGGACGCGCCCGAGCCGGTCACGGCCCGTGAGCTCCACGACGTACACGCCCGCCTCGGAGATCGGGAAGGCGGCGGCCACGGGCTCGGCCGCGGTCTTCACGGTCCGCTCGGCGACCTTCACGTCCTCCTGCTCGGTGACGTACTTCGCCTGCCCCGTGGCGAAGGGCGTCTCGCGGAGCTGGGTGCGCCAGATCCGGCGGAAGACCCGCACGTGCACGGTCTGCCCCACGACCGGCTTGTCGTCCGGGCCGACCGCGATCACGAGCGGCCGGAGCTCGGTCGCCTTTTCGAGGTACCGCGGGAGCTTCATCCCGAGGACGAACGGCGGCAGACCCTTCACCTCGAGCGAGGTGCTCACCTGCTGCTCGTCGGGCCCGGTGACCTCGGCCTCGAACGTGTAGATGCGCGGCGAGCCGTCGAGGTCGAGGGCCGGGTTCACGGGCATGTGGTCGGCGCCGGCGTCGTCGAGCTTGGCCTCGCGGCGCACGACGGGCGGCGGGCGCGCCGCGGACGGGCGCGCGAACTGCGACGCCGAGGCGAAGAGGAACCCCTCGCGCCCGGCGGGCACGTGGTGGTACGGGCGCTGGGTCACGGTCCAGCGGACGGGCATGCCGGCCGCCGCGCCGCCGGCGTAGTAGCGGGCCACCGCCTTCACCTGGAACTTCCGGTCGAGCGGCACGGTGAGCGGGCTCGCGAGCTGCACCTCGAAGGTCGGGATCCGGTACGCCTCGATCTGGAACGCGCGCTCACCCACGGGCTCGTTCGTCCGCGTGTCGTAGAGGACCGCCGTGAACCGGCCGGAGGGGAGATCGTCCTCCTTGAACTCGGCCGCGAAGCCGCCGAGCGGCGTGAACGTGACGGGCAGCTTGAAGCTCTGATCCCCCGGCCCGTCCACGCGGAGCGCGTAGGCGCCGCCCGGGAAGGAGAGCTCGCCGCCGCGCTTCCGGCGGAGGTAGCCCTTCACGTAGACGGTCTCGCCCGGCTTGTAGATGGGACGTTCGGTGAACACGAACGCCGAGAGCTTCTCGTTCACGGCGGCGGGCGGATCCCGCGTGAGCCAGTGGAGCCAGCGGCCCGCGCTCGACCAATGGTTGTTGGCGAACTGCTGCTGCGGGTCGGCCGGGTCGAGCACCAGCACGTCCTCGCCGCTCGAGACCGAGACGCGGAGCACCTCGCTCCAGCGCGCGAGGCGGCCGAGCGTGGCCCGCCCCTCGCCGTCGGTGGTGAGCTCGACCCTCGCCGGCCGGCTCTCGGTGGTGGGGTGGCCGTTCTTCGTGACGTCCTCGAGCCGCGTTCCCTCGACGAGGATGCGGGCGCCGCGCACCGGCTCGCTGCGGTCGAGCGTGCGCACGAAGAAGACGGCGCGCTCGCGCTCCTCGGCGGTGGTGAGCGAGAGGTTCGTGACCTGGACGCGGACGAAGGTCCGCTCCGGCGACCCCGCCAGCCGGCGCAGGCCGACGAGGTAGGTGCCGGGGCGGTTCTTGCCGACGACCGGGTCGAGGAGCGCCCCGAGGTCGAGGCCGAAGTGGGTGGTGCCGGCGCGCTTCTCGAGCGGCAGCGGGACCACCTTGGAGACGAGCGGGGAGCCGAGGAGGCGGAGGTGCGGGACGAGCTCGGTGGCGCTCCGGCGCGCCTGCGTGTCGGGGACGCCGGGCTCCTCGCCCGGGAAGGGCGGCGCGCTCTCCTCCGCGACCGTGACCGGCTTGTCGGGGAACGGCCAGAGGCCCTCGTGGTACGGGTCGATGCGGTACACGCGCACGTCGGCGCGGGCGTCGCCGTAGCCGACGAGCGGCAGCAGGCGCGGGCCGTTGGCCTCGACGAGGGCGTTGCCGCGGTCCCAGCGGAGGAAGGGCGTCTTCCAACCGACGTAGAAGTAGAGCTCCACGCCGCCCGGCGCGCGGAGCGGCCGGCCGGCGTCGTCCTTCACGTCGGCGGCGTCGAGCCGGAGCTTGTAGAGGACGTCGGGGGCGAACCGCCCGCGCAGGGCGACCCGCTCGCCGGAGGCGTCGAAGGTCAGGTCCGGCACGGCCGGCTCGAGCCGGACGAGCTTCTTGAGCTCGGAGAGGGTGAGATCCTTCACCGGCGCGGAGAAGAGGAGCTGCGGCCGCTCCCCCTGGTTGCCGCACGCCAGCGCCGCGTCGCGCGGGGCGGCGGCGCCGGCGACGACCGGCGACTCGGCCGCGCCGCAGCGGACCTTCACGAGGTGGAAGGGCGGGCGCGTCGAGAGGCGGCCGGTCCAGAGGACGTCGCCCTGGTGCCCGAGCGCGAGGGTGAGACGCACGAGGAGCTGCTTCCCCTCCGGGATCTCCTCCGGGAAGGTGATCGCGTAGGACGCCTGCTCGCGCTGGTCGCCGCGGGGGAGCGGGGCGATGGTGAACCGGGAGAGCCGCACCTTCGGTGAATCCCCGAGGCCGGGCGCGTCGCGGAGCTCGAGCTCGATCATCTTCTTCAGCCCGTCGAGCGGCAGCGGCTGGGGGAAGGTGATCGTGAAGGCGCGGAACGGACGCAGGTCGTCCGACCCCTCGGCCGGGGCGAGCGACGAGGGCGCCGACATCATCGTCGTCAGGATCCTGCGCGCGCCGCCCGCCTCGACCTGGAAGCGCGCCAGCGCCGGCCACGGCTCGGCGGGGCGGAACTGGAGCGTGCGCCGGTCGACCCAGCTCCACGCGCCCGGCCACGCCGGGACGAGCTGCAGCCGCTTCGCCCCGTCGTCCGCGGGGCCGCGGCCCGGGCCCACGTCGGAGTCGAAGTAGACGGTGATCGGGTCGAACCCCCGCAGGAACTGCTCCGGCAGGAGCTGCGTGCCCTTGGAGGCAGGGCGCTGGCCGTCGTCCGCGGCGGCGTACGGGCGCGGCGCCTCGGCCGCGCGGGCGGGCACGGCGAGCGCCGCCGTGATCGCGAGCGGCGCGGTGACGGCGGCGAGGAGGCGGTACGAGGTCCTCATGGCTTGGCTCCGATGCGCTGGAAGAGATCGCGGAGGTAGTCGTCGGGCACGGAGAGCTTGGTGCCGGCGAGGCCGAGCACCACCGGGCGGAAGCGGACGGGCCGGCCGCCGGCCGGGGCGCGGACCTCGAGCAGGTAGGCGCCGGCGTCCAGGTCGAGCAGGGCCTGGCAGCCCGTCGCGAGGCGGCGCTGCGCGCCGTCGAGCACGGCGCAGGAGAGCACCTCGGCCTCCTCCTGGAGGCCCACGCCCACGCGGCCCTTCGCGGCGGCCTGGAACTGGAACACCCGCGCCTGTCCGGGCGAGAGCCACCGCTCGGCGCCGACGCCCTCGGCGAGGGTCTCGACGGGCTCGGCGGTGAACCGGACCACGCCGGCCAGCGGCTCGTCGCCGAAGGGGCGGACCGCGAGCCGGTGCGTGCCTGCGGGCAGCAGGCGATCCACGGCGCAACCGGCGCCGAGCCCTTCGACGGCGACGATCTCGGGGCCGGCGGCCAGCGCGCAGACGCCCGCGTCCGCGCGGAGGTGGACGACCGAGGGCTGACTCACGGTGAACGAGCGCTCGACGAGCGCGCCCGCGAGCGCCGCGGCCTCGCCCGGGCGGAGCGCGGGCGGCGTCGCGCCGAGCGCGCGCGCGAAGATCGCGGCCGGCCCGGAGTCGACGGGCCGGGCCACGACGCGGAGCGGCCCGCCCGCGTCGACGACGATCTCCGCGGAGCGCCCGGGCGGCAGCGGGCCCGCGCAGTCGGCCAGGCGCGTCCCGTCCGAGAGGCGGACGAAGCAGCGCGCGGCGCCGGAGATCTCGAGGAGGCGCGCGCGCTCGGCGGCGGCCGCGCGGAGCGCGAGCGCGCCGGGCGCGGGCCGCGCCTCGAACGGGCCGGAGGCGAGGGCGACCTCGCGGGCGGCGGCGGGCAGGGTGAACACGTCGGCCTCGGCCCTGCGCTCCTTCGGCGCGTGGAGGACGAGCTCGCCGCCCTGCGCCTCGAGCGTGCAGCGGGAGAGCTCGCCCGCCGGCGCGCACAGGCTCACGGTGCGGTCGCCCGCGAGGAGCACCGCCCACGCGGCCGGCGGCAGGAGCAGCTCGACGCGCGCCGGGCCCTCGGGCAGCGACCAGCGCCCGCCCGCCGCGGCGAGCGGGAGCGCGTGGTGCCCCGGCTCGAGCCGGCCCGCGGACCTCGGCAATGGGAGGGCCGTCCGGACGAGATCGACGTCCACCGGCCCGTCGGCGGGGACGAAGACCTGGGCGACCGACGACGTCGCCGGGCTCGAGGCCGCGAAGCAGCCGGGAACGGCGGCCAGGCCGGGGGCGCGCGCGCCGCCCTCGAGCTCGCAGAGGGGCGCGGCCCGCTCACCGGGCGCGGCGCGCGCCTCGAGGAGGTGGATCGCCTTCTCCTTCGAGGTCATGCGCTGGAGGAACGGCCTGCGCGTCAGCGCGCGGCGCTCGGGGCGCGGGGTGTCGAGCGCGAGGACCACCTCCTCCAGGCTCACCTGGGCCTCCGCCGCCGAGGACGCGAGGAGCACCGGTCCGGCCGCGAGCGGCACCTCGGGCCCGCAGGGCTCGAGCCGTCCAGCCGTGCCCGCTGGGAGGCAGGAGACGTGCTCGCCCGTCCGGTAGAGCCCGGGGCGGGCGATCTCGGCGCGGGCGGCGTTCGCCTCGGCCACGCGGCCCCCGGAGAGCGCGACCACGGGCTTGAGCTTCACGGTGGCGACGACCTCGGCGCTCCGCTCCAGGGTCCAGAGCCGGAGCCGCCAGGCGCGGCCCCTGGGGTGGAGCAGCACCTTGCAGCTCCGCGTCTCGGTGCGCGAGAAGAGGATGGCGCCGGCGTCGCCCTCGATCGCGCACGAGAACGGGTCCTTCGCCTCGAGCGCGACCTGGACCACGTCGTCCGCGGGGGCGGGGAGGGCGGCGGAGAGCACGCGTTCACCGGCCGTGAGGCGCTTCCCGGTCTCGAGTGGCCCTGCGTCCACCGTCGGGGGCGCCGAGAGCGCGAGCCGGGTGGTGCCCGGGAGCTGCGTCTCGCTCTCCAGGACGAGCGTGTAGTCGCCCGCCGCCAGCGGCTCGGCCATGCCGCAGTTCCAGTCGTCGCCGAGCTCGCTCGACTCGGCCACGAGCCGGCCGGCCCCGTCGAACATGCGGCAGCGGACGTCCGCGTCGCCGCGCGTCCGGAGCCGGAGCGTTCCGGCCCGCGCGAGCCGCACGGGGACGCGGCTCGGCACCGGGAGGTCCCGGGCCATCCCCGGCGTCAGCGTCTCGGTGGCGAGCAGGAGCGTGTACGAGATCGCCACGTCGCCGCGGCTGTGCTCGGTGACCAGCCGGTACTTCCCCGCGGGGAGCGCCACCTTGAACCCGGGCGGCCGCGACGGATCGACGGGCGCCGGGGCGACCCGCGGGGCGGGGCGGGAGGCTCGCTGCGGCGCGGGCTCATCCGACTCGCCCTCGCCGCCTTCCTCGCCCTCGCCCTCCATTCCCTCGGCGTACTCGCCTTCGCCCTCGCCGTCTCCCTTGTACTCGCCCTCGGGCGCCGGCTCGCCCTCGGCGCTCTCCTCCGTCGTCGCGCCGGCGTCCTCGTCGTAGCCCGCGGGCGTGGCCTCCTCGCCGGCGTCGATCGGCGGGATGACCTCGATGGCGTTCTCCTCGCCCTCGCGGAGGATCCGGCCCTGCATGCCGCCGGTCAGCTCGACGTACACGTCGAGGTCGGCCTGGAGCGTGAACCGGAACTCGTCTCGCCCCTTCTGCGAGAGCTCGACGGGGTAGCGCGTCCAGAGCTCGACCGCGTGCGGGGCCTCTCCCCGAAGGACCACCGCCGGACGGACCGGCGTGAGCACGGTGTGGCGCATGCTCTCCACCGTGAGCGGGAGCTGCGTCCAGAGGTACTCGCCCTTCGCGAGCGCGAGCTCGGTCGCGCAGGGGGTCGGGACCGCGACGAGCGGCCAGCCCTCCGCGTCCTCGAGGCGGCAGCGGACCGCGGCGCCGAGGGCGGTGGTCGCGAGCGCGAACCGGCCGGCCTGCGGCACGACGAGGCGCTGCCGGACGAGCTCGCCCGCGGGCGCGCGGAAGAAGACCTCCGCGTCGGCGGCGACGCGCCCGAGGTCCTTCGCGGCACGCTGCTCGAGCACCATCGACGCGCGGCCGCGGCTCGCGCCGACGGCGCGGGCGGTGACGAGGTACTGCCCCGGATCGAGGTAGGTCTCGACGAGGCAGTTCCGGCCACGGCCGCCGCCCCGGTCGCTCGCGAGCCGCGCGACGGTGGGCGTGCGCAGCGTGCACTCCGTGGCGAGGAGCCCTTCGGTGTGCACGTGGTAGAGCCCCGCGGCCGCGACCTGGAAGACGAAGGAGCGGGAGGCGCCGTCGCCGAGGTCGAAGAACGCCGGCTGGTCGCGCTGCAGCGGCGGGATCGGGATGAGGCTCGGGGAGAAGGCCTGGAGCGGCGCAGCGGCCGGTGCCGGCGCCGGCGGGACGGCGATCGAGACCGAGAGCGGCGCGTCGGCCGCGGCGGCGAGCACGAGCTCGTCGGCGCCCTTGGCGGTGACCCAGCAGGCGCCGTCGCGCCAGGCGCCGGCACCGCCCTTCGCGAGCGCGCAGGTCGCGGGCTTCCCGGCGGCCGAGGAGACGCTCACGCGGATCGTCCCGTTCACGTGGACGGGAAGCCGCTCGGTCTCGCCCGCCTGGACCACGAACGGCAGCGGCGCCGACAGCGTGAGCGGCAGCGGGCGGGCGACGAGGCCGCGCACGGCAGCGGCGCCGGTCCGGTTCGAGAGGAGGGTGTACGTCTCGTCCCCGCCGAGGAGCTTCGCGCGGAGGAAGCAGCCGGTCCGCGGCGCGCTGTCGGGCGGCGACGCGGGCCCTCCCTCGGCGGCGACGAGCACGCGGTCGATGCCGCGGCCGCCGCCGGAGAGGCGGAGCTCGTAGCGGCCCGCGCCGAGCTGCTGGCGGACGTCGCAGGCGGCCTTCTCGGCGGTCCGCGTGAGCCGCGTCGCCTTGTCGGCCTCGACGCGGTAGAGCTCGCACCGCTCCTTGCGCTTCGGGTCGGTGGAGATCCGGTACGTGCCGGCGGTCGCGACCTCGAACCAGATCGTCTGGTCGCCGGTGGTGCTGAACGCGCGGTGGAGCGGCTTGCCGGGTCCGACCGCGGGAAAGTCCACGGCGACCGTCTCGCGGCGGCTCTTCGGGAGCTCGTGGACGAGCGCGCAGGCGAGGGGCGCCGCGTCGCGATCCGGCGGGACGTCGCGGAGGCCGAGCAGGTACTCGCCGCCGGGGACGTGCTCGACCGGGACCTCGAGCGCGTTCTGGCGGTACTCGCCGTCGACGAGGCGCGCGCTCTTGCCCCGCGGCGCCCAGCCGAGCTCGACCTGCGTGCCGGGCGCGCCGCGCACGGAGAGGACGCGCGCCGGGGCGTCCCGCCAGGCGGTGGCGACGCACTCGGGCACGAGCGCCTTCGGCTCGACCGCGCAGCTCGCGGTCTCGGCGGCGAGCCGGGCCTCGGAGACGGCGAGGCGCGTCTGCGTCGCCGGCGATCCGCTCACGGTGAGGACGCCGGTCCCTGGGCCGCCCGGGACCTCGAAGGTCGCGAGCCCCCACGCCGGGAGCGTCACCGCGGCGAGCTGGTCCTTCATCGGCGCGAAGCCCCACTGCACCGAGAGCAGGTCGGACTCGACGCCTTCCGTCCAGCGCCGCTCGCCGGTGCCGTAGACCGTCACGAGGTAGTCGCCCGCCTCGAGCGTCTCCTCGATCCACCACTCGTGAATGGGCTGTCCCGGGCGCGGGCTCGGCCCCGCGTCGCGCGGCGAGAGATCCTCGCGCCACGCCCCCGCGCGCCAGAGCTGGAGGGCGCCGGCGGTCCGGCCCGAGGCGCGGAGCGAGACGGGGCTGCGCGCCTCGAGGTGGAGCCAGAAGGACGCCTGCTGGCCGGAGCGGAGCGGCCCCTCCACCGCGCGGCCCTTCTCCAGCTTCACCGGCGCGGGGTTCACCTCGTGGAACGCCGTCGCCTGGAGCTTCACCGTCCCCTTGCCCGCGGCCGGGGACGCGAGCCGGATCTTGTAGGTCCCCGGGTCGAGGAGGAGGTCGAGCTCGCAGTCCTTCACGCCGACGTCGCCGGCCGAGGCGAACGGGCCGCGCAGGTGATCGACCACGGTGCAGGCCGTCCCGGCGCCGCTCGTCGCCGAGAGCCGGACCATGCCGGCCTTGTCGAGGGTGAGGAGCGCTTCCTGCTCGCCGCGCGCCGGCGCCGACGCGGGCTGGATCGAGGCGCTGGCGAGCACCGCCAGTTGCAGCGCGACCGGGATGACCATGGCTCCTCGCTCGGGCGAAAGCTGTCGTGGCTGGGGAGAGCAAGACCTGGGCCACCGCCGATTCCCCCTCGGCTGAGGCGCGGCCCAGGACCGTGCGTCTCACGATACACGAAGGCGCGTGTCCGGGGAGCCGCGGAGACGTGGGACCGGTGCGCGGGGAGCGCACCTGGACGTTGGACGCTCGGAGCGTCGAGGCCTTCACATGCAGTTGCCGTACAGCCCGCACGCTGCGACGAGCGCTGCCGTGAGCGAGTAGAGGCTGGCCGCCGCGCCGACGACCGGCGCGAGCGTCACGCGCGCCCAGGCCGGAGCCGCTGGAGCGCGGCAAGCGCGACGAGCGACGCGAACGCCGGGAACCCCCAGGCGATCACCGCGACCGGCATCTCCTCCACGCGCGCACCCCCGCCGCTCGAGCGGGCGATCGCCGCGACCAAACTCGCGCGCGGCGCAGCGGGCTGGGTCACATCCCGTGCAGACAACCGGGAGGGCGCGAGCGCGGCAATGCTCGACGAATCTCTGCCCGATCAAGTCGCCGTCACGCCGGCGGGCGGCACACTCCACGGCCGGTGCCTACCACTTCCCTTCCACCCACCTCGAGCAGGTGTCGTGCTCGAACATGGGGCGGCCGCCGTACACGGACTCATGGCTGCTGCAGTACCCCCAGTCAGAGTCCAGGCGACGGTATCGACGGCACCCGCCACACTGCTCCGGGTGGAAGTGCTCCTCCTCGTTCTCGTTGATCAGCCGCGAGCATCGGTCGCACCAGAACAGCGTCAGGCGGACCGGCTGCAGCTCTCGGAGTTCCTTCAACGTCTTCATGGGCAACCTCGGCACGGCTGTATGGCAGCCGCATCGGCGAGCGACGCTGCCACGCGTGTCCAACGCGATGCGTCCGAACGCACGAGTCTCGCCCCATCACGGCTCATCGGCCATGTACATGTGCCACTCCGATCCAGGCTGTCCCGGGATCGTCACCATGAACGTCTCGCCAGGCATCGCGCGATGGTAATGCAGAACCCTGCAAGCGGGCGGCGGACGCCGCGCCCCAGCGCTGATAGTCTTCCCATGGCCCGATCGCTGATGGAACCGCGCCGGAGAGACGACCACATGCCCACGCAGCCGACCGTTCTCCTCGTCGGCGGCACCGGACGCACGGGCCGGCGCGTCCTGCGCCAGCTCCTGGATCGGGGCGTCCACGTTCGCGCGATCGTCCGCTCGCGCGGGAAGCTCCCGCCGGACGTCGCGGGGCACTCCCACCTGACGGTGATCGAGGCGAGCCTCCTGTCGCTTCGAGACGAGGAGCTGCAGCAGCACCTCCGCGGCTGCGAGGCGGTCCTCTCCTGCCTCGGGCACGTCCTCAGTCTCCGCGGGATCTTCGGGCCGCCGCGCGACCTCGTCACGAGCGCGACGATGCGCCTGTGCCGGAACATCGAAGCGCTGCAGCCCTCGGTCCCGGTCAAGCTCGTCCTCATGAGCAGCGTCTCGGTCCACCGCCCGGGCGGTCTCGACGCGCGCCGGGGCGCGCGGGAGCGGGCGTTCCTCTTCGTGCTCCGCGGCTTGCTTCCGCCGGCCGAGGACAACCAGCGCGCGGCCGACTTCCTCGCGGACGAGCTCGGCCCCGACCACGCCTCCGTTCAGTGGGTGATCGTCCGGCCGGACTCGCTCCTGGAGGGCGACGTCTCGGAGTACTGTCTGCACGACGGCCTCGTGAACGGCCTGTTCGCGCCGGGCCGCACGAACATGGCCAACGTCGCGCACTTCATGTGCGAGCTGGTGACGAACGCGAAGCTGTGGGCGGACTGGAAAGGCAAGCTGCCCGTGATCACCAACGCCGAGGCGTCGCGCGCCACGGCGTCGTGACGTGGCCGCCCGGCAGCCCGGCCCCGGATCGGACCGCGGAACGCGTCGGCCCCGCGTGCTAGAACCTCCGGGCTCATGCCGGAGATCGCCCAGCTCACGCCGATGATGCGGCAGTACCTGGAGACCAAGGCCAGGGTCCCGGACGCCATCCTCTTCTTCCGCCTCGGCGACTTCTACGAGATGTTCTTCGAGGACGCGGTCACCGCGGCCGAGGCGCTCCAGATCACGCTGACGGCGCGCTCGAAGGGCGACGACAAGGTCCCGATGTGCGGCGTGCCGTACCACGCGGCGCGGGGGTACGTGGCGCGCCTGCTCGAGAAGGGCTTCAAGGTCGCGATCTGCGATCAGGTGGAAGAGCCGGGGAAGGGGACGCTGGTCAAGCGCGAGGTCACGCGCGTCGTCACGCCGGGCATGGTGCTCGACGACCAGGTCCTCGATCCGCGCGAGGCGAGCTTCCTCGCGGCGGTGGTCCTGGGCGAGCGGGGCGGCGGGCTCGCGCTCCTCGACGCGTCCACGGGCGAGCTCCGCTGCGGCGAGGTCGGCGACGACGCACGCCTCCTCGACGAACTCCGGCGCGCGGGCGTGCGCGAGCTGGTCTTCCCGCGCGGCGCGGACGCGGCGCGGACGGAGGCGCTCTCGCGCGGCGCGAGCGCGCCGGCCGCGAAGCGCGACGACGCCGAGTTCGCGCGCGCCGAGGAGAAGCTCCGGCGCCACCTCGGGGTCCAGACCCTCGACTCGTTCGGCGTGGGCGGCATGACGCTCGGGCTCGCCGCCGCCGCGGGCGCGCTCGCGTACCTCGCCGACACGCAGCGGGCGGATCCGCGCCACGTCGATCGCCTCGCGCGGCTCGCGACCGACGAGGTCCTCCTCCTCGACGAGGCGACCCGCGCCAACCTGGAGCTCGAGCGCACGCTCTCGGGCAACCGCAAGAAGGGGACCCTGCTCGCGCTCCTCGACCGGACCGTCACGGCCGGCGGCGGGCGCCGGCTCGCGGAGTGGCTCCGCTATCCGCTCCAGGACCCGATCCGGATCGGCGCGCGGCTCGACGCCGTCGAGGAGCTCGTCGGCTCCGCCGTCGCGCGCGAGGACCTGGCGACGGCGCTCCGGCCGGTGGCCGACCTCGAGCGGCTCCTCTCGCGGCTCGTGCTCGGACAGGGGAACGCGCGCGACCTCCGCGCGCTCGCGGCGGCGCTGCTCGCGCTCCCGGCGCTCGCCGCTGCGCTCGAGGCGCGGAAGGCCGCGTCGCTCGCGACGTCCGGCACACGGCTGCGCGGGCTGGAGAGGCTGGCCGCCCACCTCGACCGCGCCGTCGCCGAGGAGCCGCCGCCGGGGCTCAAGGAGGGCGGGCTCATCCGGCGCGGCCACTCGGCGGAGCTGGACGAGCTCGTCTCCATCGTCGAGGACGGGAAGGGGACCATCGCGCGGATGGAGGCGCAGGAGCGCGAGCGGACCGGCATCGGCTCGCTCAAGGTCCGCTACAACAAGGTCTTCGGCTACTACCTCGAGGTCACCAAGCCCAACCTCCACCTCGTCCCGAAGGACTGGGAGCGGCGGCAGACGACGGTGGGCGGCGAGCGGTTCGTGACGCCGGAGCTCAAGAAGTTCGAGGAGAAGGTGCTCACCGCCGAGGAGCGGCGGTTCGCGCTCGAGGAGAAGCTCTTCGAGGAGCTGCGCCAGGTGGTGATCGCCGAGGCGGGGCGGATCCGGACCGCGGCCGACGCCGCCGCGACGGCCGACGCGCTCCTCTCGCTCGCGCGCGTCGCGGCCGAGCGCGGCTACGCGCGGCCGGAGGTGGACTCCTCGCTCGCGCTCGAGATCGTGGACGGGCGCCACCCGGTGGTGGAGGCCGTCCTCCCGGAGGGGCCCGCGTCGTTCGTGCCGAACGACGTGAAGGTGAC
>DASPMI010000048.1:0-10698 GCA_035627135.1 Anaeromyxobacter sp.
CGTGAGGATCCCGTGCGTCCGGACCATGCGCTTCGCGAGCGCCTTGTCGAGCGACACCGAGAGGGCGGCCGGATCCGACCCGGTGTACGGGATCTCGAGCAGCTCGAGGAGCGCGGGGACGTGCGACTCGCGGCTCCGGCCCCGGAACCCCTCGGCGATGTTGAACACGACGTCCACCGGGGACGAGGCGAGGACGAGCGGGAGATCCTGCGTCGCCTCGAGATCGACCACCTCGTGCCCGTAGCTCGCGATCGCCTCGCGGATGGCCTGCAGCGTCTTGGGCGAGTCGTACTCCGCTTCGTCGTCCTGCTCGCCCGACGGGTCGGGGGTGACGCGCTTCACGTTGAAGGTGAACCCCACGCGGAGCGACGCGGTCCGTCGCGGGCGCCCGCGCCGGCTCGCCCGGTCCACGATCCCGTGGCGCGCGACGGCGCTCTGGATCACCGCCGCGAGCACGCCGTCCTCGTGGAGCCCCTCGAGCGCGGCGGCGGCGTAGATCCCGGCGCCGGGCTCGAGCGAGGGGAGCGCGTTCACCTCGAGGAAGTGGATCGCGCCGTCGTCGCCGAGCCGGAGGTCGACGCGGCCGAGGTCGCGGATGCCGAGCTCGCGGTAGACGCGGCCGCACAGCTCCAGGATCCGCTCCGCCTGCGAGCGCTTCAGCTTCGCGGGGGCGCGCACCGAGACGTGGCGATCGAGCTTCGTCTTGAGCTCGTAGTCGTAGATCGGGTACTTCCGTCCGGCGCTCGCGGCCTCGTCGATGACGTACTCCACGGCCTGGAGCACGCCGCCGCGCTCCGGCGCCGCCGCCTCGAGGAAGGGCACGGTCACGTCGCGGCCGACCACGTACTCCTCGACGAGGAGGCCGGCCGGGTAGCGCGCGAGCGTCTCGCGCACGATCTCGTGGAGCCGGACGGGATCCTCGACCACCGAGTCCTGGGTGATGCCCTTCGAGCTCCCCTCGAAGTTGGGCTTCACGATCACCGGGAACCGCAGGGCGTTGACCTGAAGGCGCGCCGCGTCGAGCACGTACTGCCACCGCGGGGTCGGGATCCCGTGCTGGCCGAGGACGAGCTTCGTGAGCTGCTTGTCGAGGGTGAGCGCGAGGACGTACGCGTCCGACCCGGTGTAGGGCATCCCCAGCTCGTCGAAGAGCGCCGGGAAGAACGCCTCGCGGAACCGGCCGCGCCGGCCCTCGGCGGTGTTGAACACGAGGTCCGGGCCGAACGCCTCGAGCCGCGCGACCGTGCGCGACGCGGGGCCGGAGACCTCGATCCGCTCGACGCGGTGGCCGAGCCGCTCGATCGCGCCGGCGAGCGCGTCCACCGTCTCGCGCGTGTCGAACTCCGCCTCGTCCTCGGCGTCGGAGAGCCGGAGGTTGTGCGTGAGGGCGATGCGCATGGGCTAGGCGCTCGCGGACGAGCCGGGCCGCACCGGGGCGGGCGTCGCGAGCGGGCTCGGCGCCTCCGTCCGGGCGAGCTCCTTCGCGTCCACGACCTGCGTGTCGGCGAAGACGTCGCCGACCCGGATGCCGAGACGGTCCGTGAAGATCATGTAGGCCTCGAACGCGACGATCGGCACGCCGGCGACGAAGAGCACGAGCCAGAGCGGCGGGAAGGTCGCGAACACGGCCACGAGCGCGAAGGGCGCGTTGCGCAGGAGCGACTCGTGGACGCCCGCGGGGGCCCGCCGCGGCACCACCATCACCCGGATGCCGAAGAGCCGCTTCCCCGCAGACTGGCCGTGAAAGAGGCTGTCGGCGGCGAGCAGGTAGAGCGCGGCCGCGAGCGGCCCGACCGGCGGCGCGGAGAAGGCGAGGAGCAGCGCGAGGCCGAAGTCCACGAGGCGCGCCAGGGCGCGGAGCGTGAGGTCGGCCTTCGGGTACGGGCTCCCCTCCGGCCGGACGTCGCGGAGCAGGCTCCTCACGGCGCGCCCGCCCTGCCCTTCCCGGCCCTGGGCTTCCCCTGCACGAAGAAGAGGTACGCCAGCGCCGGCCGGTGCGATCCCTCGCGCGCCACGAAGTGGAGCGACTCGAAGGAGAACCCCTCCGCGGTCCACTCGTTGAGGGCGTCCTCGAGCGTCTCCTCCGAGACGGGCGAGACCTCGACGACCTTGTAGGTCGCGGGCGCGGCGGCCCCGGCGGCGCGCGCGCTCATCCGCGGCTCCCCGTGAGGAGCTGGGCGGCGTGGCGGGCGTAGTAGGTGAGGACGAGGTCCGCGCCGGCGCGGCGGCAGCACGTGAGCGTCTCGAGCACCACCCGGTCCTCGTCGATCCACCCGCGCTCCGCGGCGGCCTTGATCATCGCGTACTCGCCCGACACGTGGTACGCGGCCGTCGGGAGCAGGAACCGGTCGCGGACCAGGCGCACGACGTCGAGGTACGGCACGGCCGGCTTCACCATGAGGAGATCCGCGCCCTCGGCCACGTCGAGCTCCACCTCGCGGAGCGCCTCGCGCACGTTGGCCGGATCCATCTGGTACGCCTTGCGGTCCTTCGGGATCCCGGGGCCCTCGCGCGGCGCGCTCTCCGCGGCGTCGCGGAACGGGCCGTAGAAGGCGCCGGCGAACTTGGCGGCGTACGAGAGGATCGGGAGGTCGGCGAACCCGGCGCCGTCGAGCGCGGCGCGGATGGCGCCCACGCGGCCGTCCATCATGTCCGAGGGCGCGACCACGTCCGCGCCGGCCTTCGCGTGCGCGACCGCCTCGCGCGCGAGGAGCGGCAGGGTGAGGTCGTTGTCGACCGTGAGCCCCTGCCCCGGGCCGCCGGCCGCGGGCGGGCGGAGCACGCCGCAGTGGCCGTGATCGGTGTACTCGCAGAGGCAGACGTCCGTCATCACCACGAGGCCGGGCACCTGCGCCTTGAGCGCCCGCACCGCCCGCGGGACGACGCCGTCCTCGGCCCAGGCGCCGGAGCCCTCGGCGTCCTTCCGCTCCGGGATCCCGAAGAGGATGACCGACCGGACGCCCGCCGCCCAGCCCGCCTGCGCCTCGGCGACGAGCTCGTCGACCGAGAGCTGGAACACGCCCGGCATGCTCCGCACCGGGGTGCGCACCCGCTGCCCGGGCACGACGAAGAGCGGCCAGATGAGGTCGTCGGGGGCGAGCGTCGTCTCCCGCACCAGGGCGCGGAGCGCCTCCGTCCGCCGCAACCGCCGAGGCCGCTCCTCCGGGAAGGGCATGCGCTGGTTCTAGCGCAGTCCCGCCCCCCGCGAAAGGTCGCCTCCGCGTTCCCAGCCCCTCCCGTGAACGCGCCCGAACCCGAGCCCGCGCCCGCGCGGCCCCCCTCGGCGCCGCACCCTCGGCGCCAAGCCCGGCCTACCGCGCCCGCCAGACCGCGGCGGTCCCGAGCACGAGGAACGCGAGGTCGGGCGCCCACGCGGCGACCGACGGATCGACGCGCCCCGAGAGCCCGAGCGCCCAGCTCACGCCCTGCACCGACCAGAAGAGGAGCGAGACGCCGACCGACTCGACGAGCGCGGTCGCGACGTGCCCTTTCCGGCCGGTGCGGAGCGCGAGCGCGATCGCGAGGAGCGCGCCGGGCACGCCGGCGAGGGGATACGCGAGGCGGTTGTCGCGCTCGAGCGCGAACTCGGTCACCGAGAGCCCGCTCCGCTCCCGGACCGCGATCTGCCCCACGAGCGTGCGCCACCCCATCTGCGCCGGGTTCCCGGGCACCACCGCGAACGCGTCGGGCGACTCGTCGAAGCGGTAGACCCGCGCCGCGGCCTCGATCACCCGGAGGCTCCCGTCGTCCTCGAAGACGCGCTCGACGACCTCCTCGAGGCGCCACTCCCCGGGGCCGACGGGCCGCATCGCGCGCGCGTCGATGCGGCGCACGAGGCGGAACCCGGGCGAGAGCTCGAGCACGGTGACGCCCTCGAAGCCGCCGTCCGGCGCCTCCCGCGAGCCCCGCAGGTGGTAGACGTGGCGGCCGTCGCGGCCCCGGAACCAGCGCTTCGGCGCCCGCGCCTCCTCGTACCGCCGCCGGTCGCCGCCCTTCTTGAACTTGAAGGCGCGGATCTCCTCCACCCGCTCGACCGCCTGCACGCCCCACGCCTCGTGCAGCGCCACGAGCCCGGCGCCGAACAGGAGCACCACCGCCACGACGGGCCCGGTGACGAACCACGGCCCGAGCCCCGCGGCGCGCAGCGCCGTGTACTCGCGCGTCTGCCGCAGCCCCGAGACGGCGACGCCCGCGCCGAGCAGCATCGCCGCGGGGGCGACCTGGCGGATCACCACCACCGCCATGTTGGCGTAGAGCTCGAGCACCGCCGCGAGCGCGCCCTCGCCCGTGTACGAGTGCGAGTTGTCGACGTAGTCGATCGCCAGGTAGATGGTGACGACGCCGAGGAGCGCGGCGAGGATCGACCAGGCCGCCCGGGCGGCGATGTGGCGGCGCAGGATCACCGCACCGCCCCGGTGCCCCGGCGCGAGAGGCGCCACAGGAGCAGGAGCCCCACGCCGCCCACCACGGCGTTCCCGAGCTGGAGCCCGAGCCACGCCGGCACGACGCCCTGCTGCGCGAGCTGCTGCCCGGTCCGGAGCAACAGGTAGTGGGCCACCATCACGAGGAGCGTCGCGCCGGCGCCGAAGGCCTTGCCGGCCCGCGGCGAGGCGCCCAGCGGGACGCCGAGCAGCCCGAAGGCGATCACGACGAGGGCGGACGCGATCTTCCGGTGCAGGTTGCCCTCGATGCGCCAGGCCTGCTCCGGCTTGCCCGCGGCGTACGCCGCGGCCACCATCGCGCGCGTCTCGGCCAGCGTCACCTCGCGCGCGTTCCGCCCGAGGCCGCGCGCCCCCTCCGCCGCCCCGCCGCCGAGGCCGACGAGGAGCGCGCCGCGATCGAACGACGCGACGGCGTAGTCGTCCGAGGACACGGCCTCGCGGTGCAGCTCACCCTCGGTGAGGACGAGCCGCATGTCCTGGGCCGGGCCCACCGGCTCGAGCCGCCCGCGCCCGGCGAGCGCCAGCACGGGCGCGTCGGGGTTCGAGCGGTCGTGGATGAGGACGTGCGCCCAGCCGTCCTCCTCGACGCGCTCGGCGTAGAGCGTGTAGCCGGGGATCTTGTCGTAGAAGGTGCCGGGCCGGACCTCGCTCGTGACGTTCCGCTTCACGATGTCGTTCATCAGCGCGCGGACCGCGCGCATCCCGGCCGGCTCGAGGACGAGGGCGAGCCAGAGGCCGATGGCGGCGGTGACGAGCGAGAGCGCGAACGGCACGCGCAGGAGGCGGAGCGGCGAGAGGCCGGCGGCCCCCATCGCCACGACCTCGCGGTCCGCCGCGAGCCGCGCCACCCCGAGCACGACGCCGAGGAGGAAGGCGACCGGCAGCACGAACCCGATGAAGTACGGGAGCAGGTAGAGGATCACCTGCCCCACGTCGGCCGGGCTCACGCCCGCGCCGAAGAGGATGCGCGCCTGGCCGAGGAGCTGCGTCGCCAGCAGGAGCTGGGTGAGGAAGAGGAGCCCCGCCGCCAGCGGGAGCAGGATCTCGCGCGCCAGGTAGCGGTCGAGCAGACGCATTAGCCCCGCGCGAGCTTCTCCTGGAGCGCGGCGTCCTTCGCCTCGACCTCGGCCCGCATCTTCTCGCGCTGGGCCCGCACCTTGTCCGCGATCTCGGGGCGGGAGCGCGCGATGATCCGCGCTGCCAGGAGCCCGGCGTTCCGGGCGCCCGCCTTGCCGATGGCGAGCGTGCCCACGGGGACGCCGGCGGGCATCTGGGCGGTCGAGAGGAGCGCGTCGAGCCCCTTGAGGTCGCTCCCCGCGAGCGGCACGCCGAGGACCGGCAGCTCGGTCTCGGCAGCGCAGACGCCGGCGAGGTGGGCGGCGGCGCCGGCGCCGGCGATGATCACCTGGACGCCGCGTCCGGCGGCGTCGCGGGCGAGCGCGCCCGTGCGGGCCGGCGTGCGGTGCGCGGACGAGACGTGGACCTCGCTGGGGATGCCCATGTCGTCGAGCGCCTTCCTCGCCTCGGACATGACCTCCCAGTCCGAGTCCGAGCCCATGAGGATGAGGACGAGCGGCGTGGTCATGACTTCCTCCCGATGTCGGTGCGGAGCTGCATCCCGCGGAACGTGATCTTCTTCGCGGCGGCGTACGCGCGCCGGGCGGCGTCGTCCAGGCCGTCGCCGAGCGCGCACACGGCGAGCACGCGCCCGCCGGCGGTGACGATCCGGCCGTCGGGCGCGCGGGCGGTCCCGGCGTGGAACACCTGCACGCCCTCGTCGAACGGGCCGTCGAGGCCGGAGATGGCGTCGCCCTTCGCGGGCTCGGCGGGATACCCCTCGGCGGCGAGCACGACGCCGACGGCGGCGCGCCGGTCGAACGAGAGCGTGACGCCCGAGAGGTCGCCCTTCGCGGCCGCGACCAGCGCGGGGACGAGGTCGCTCTGGAGGCGCAGGAGCGTGGGCTGCGTCTCGGGATCGCCGAAGCGGGCGTTGAACTCCACGACGCGCGGGCCGGTCCGGGTGAGCATGAGCCCGGCGTACAGCGCGCCGCGGAACGGATGCCCGCGCCGCGCCAGCTCGCGCAGGACCGGCAGGACCACCTCGCGCTCCACCTGCGCCTCGACCGCGGGCGTGACGTGGGGCGTCGGCGAGAAGGCGCCCATGCCGCCCGTGTTGGGGCCGCGGTCGCCGTCGAAGATCCGCTTGTGGTCCTGGGCGGCGGCGAGCATCCGGACCCGCTCGCCGTCCACGAGGCAGATGCAGCTCGCCTCCGGCCCCTCCATCCGCTCCTCGAGCACCACGCGGGCGCCGGCCTCGCCGTGCACGCGCTCGACCAGCGCCGCCCGGAGGGCCCGCTCCGCCTCGGCGAGCTCCCCGCAGACCGTCACGCCCTTGCCGGCGGCGAGGCCGTCGGCCTTGACGACCACCCGGCCCTCCCACCGGCGCGCCCACTCGAGCGCGGGCGCGACCTCGGCGAAGACGGCGTGGTCGGCGGTCGGGACCCGGGCCGCGGCCATGACCTCCTTCGCGAACGCTTTTGATCCCTCGATGCGCGCCGCGGCGGCGACCGGCCCGAAGGCCAGCACGCCGGCCTCGGCGAGCCGGTCGGCGAGCCCCAGACAGAGCGGCGCCTCGGGGCCGACCACGACGAGGTCGATGCCGTTCTCCTCCGCCCAGCGCGTCACGCCCGCGACGTCGTCGGCGCGGAGCGCGACGGGCGTGGCGAGCGCGGCCATCCCGGGGTTCCCGGGCGCTGCGAAGACGGCGCGGACGAGCGGGCTCTGGGCGATCTTCCAGACCAGGGCGTGCTCACGGCCACCGCTCCCTACGACGAGCACTCTCATGCGAGGTGAGGCCCCTTCGACTTCGCGGCCGCGCGCGGCCGCTACGCTCAGGGCAGGTCCTATAGCACGAACCAGCCGGCCGCGACCGCGACGCCGGCGAGCGCGGCCATGGCGGCGAGGACGGCCGCGGCGACCCCCAGCCGGAGGAGCAGCCGCCGCCTCGCGGGCGCAGGGGCAGGCGAGATCGCGGGCGCCGGGATCGCCGGGGACGAGACGGCGTGCGCGGCGGCGCAGGCCGGGCAAAGGGGCGCAGCGCCCGGGCGGGCATCGTCGGTGTGGAACACCGCGAAGCAGCGGACGCAGGCGGCGGCGGGCATGGTCAGTGCCGGAAGTGCCGCATCCCCGTGGCCACCATCGCGATCCCCGCGGCGTCCGCGGCGGCCACGGACTCGGCGTCCCGGACCGAGCCGCCGGGCTGGATGATGGCCGTCGCGCCGGCGGCGATGATCGCGTCCACGCCGTCGCGGAACGGGAAGAACGCGTCCGACCCGACCGCGGAGCCCTTCACGGGGAGCTGCGCCTTGAGGACCGCGATCCGGACCGCCTCGACGCGGCTCGTCTGGCCGCCGCCGATCGCGACGGTCTGATCGCCCTTCGCGAAGACGACGGCGTTCGACTTCACGTGCTTCACGACCTTCCAGGCGAACAGGAGGTCCTTCCACTCCTGCTCGGTCGGCGCGCGCTTCGTCATGACCTTGCAGTCCTCGCGGCGGACGGCGCCGAGGTCGCGGTCCATCACGAGGAGGCCGCCGGGGATCGAGCGCAGCTCGCGCCCCTCCTCCGGCCGGCGCGCCCAGCTCGACCGCGGCCCCGCGAGCCGCGGCGCCTCGAGCACGCGCAGCCCCTTCTTGGCCGCGAGCGTCGCGCGCGCGGCGTCGTCGTAGCCCGGCGCGATGACGCACTCGAGGAACAGGTCGGTGAGCTCCTTCGCCGCCGCGGCGTCCACCGGCCGGTTGAGCGCGACGATGCCGCCGAAGGCGGAGACGGGATCGCAGGCCCGCGCGCGCGCGAACGCCTCGGCGGGCGTCGGCGCGAGCGCGACGCCGCAGGGCGTGTTGTGCTTCACCACCACGCACGCGGACCCCTCGTACTCCTTCACCGCCGCGAGCGCCGACTCGAGGTCGAGCAGGTTGTTGTACGAGAGCTCCTTGCCCTGGAGGACCCGGGCCCAGGCGACGGTCGGCTCCTCGGGCTCGCGCCCGGCCCGGTAGAACGCGCCGGCCTGGTGCGGGTTCTCGCCGTAGCGGAGGTCCTGGACCTTCTCGTAGACGGCGGCGAGCGTGCCGGGGAAGTGCGCGGGCGCCGCGTCGGGCGCCTCCCGCGCGGTGAGGTACTCGGAGATGGCGGCGTCGTACGCGGCGGTGTGCGCGAACGCCTTCTTCATGAGGTGGAACCGCGTGGCCGCCGAGAGCGCGCCGGAGAGCTCGAGCTCCGAGGCGACCCGCTCGTAGTCCGCCGGATCCACGACGATGCCGACGTGCGCGGAGTTCTTGGCGGCGCTGCGGACCATGGTCGGGCCGCCGATGTCGATCTCCTCGACGCACTCCTCGAAGCTCTTCCCCGCCGCCACGGCCTGCCGGAACGGGTAGAGGTTCACGACCACGAGGTCGATGGGCGGGATGTCCCGGGCCTTCACGTCCGCCTCGTCGCTCGCGAGGCCTCGGCGGTAGAGGATGCCGCCGTGCACGCGCGGGTGGAGCGTCTTGACGCGGCCGCCCAGGATCTCCGGCGCGGCGGTGTAGTCGCCGACGCCGGTCACCGGGACGCCCGCCTCGGCGAGGGTGCGCTGGGTGCCGCCCGTCGAGAGGAGCTCGACGCCCCGGGCGGCGAGCCGGCGGGCGAACGGGACGAGGCCCGTCTTGTCGGACACGGAGACGAGGGCGCGGCGGATCATGGGACCTCCCGGGAGAGGCCGCCTTGTACCGGAGCGAACCGGGCGTTGCAACGGCCAGTCCGCCGTGCCGGAGCTCCCCGTCACCGGGTCCGGACCCGCTCTCCGGGCCCGCACCTGGCGCTCACTCGTCGTCGCCCGCCGGCACCGCCCGCGGCTCGTCCTCGGTCATGGCCCGCAGCTTCAGGAGCCCGCGGGTCTCGACCTGGCGGATGCGCTCGCGGGTGAGGTTCATGATCGAGCCCACCTCCTCGAGCGTGATGCCGCCGCGGTCGGCGACGTCCAGCGCGCAGGTCTCGGCGAGCTCCCAGACCTCCTTGTCCGGGAAGTTCAGCTTGATCGACCCCGTCGCCGGGTTCACGTCCAGGTAGAGGTGGTGCTTGCAGGAGATGAACATGCACGGCCGCGGGCCGCTGGCGCAGTCGGCGCGCGAGCGCGGCCGGCGGGCCTCGATCTCCCGGATGACCTCCTCGAGCTCGCGGTCGATCACGCCGAAGGCGCGCTGCCTCCGGAGCTCCCGCGCGATCTCCTTGCGCGACATGGTCCGCGAGCGCCGCCGCCCGCGCTTGCCGTCCGGGTCCGTCTCCAGCCCCGGCTCCGCGCCCTCGATGCC
Source organism: Anaeromyxobacter sp. (assembly GCA_035627135.1). Taxonomy (GTDB): domain Bacteria; phylum Myxococcota; class Myxococcia; order Myxococcales; family Anaeromyxobacteraceae; genus Anaeromyxobacter. Next base: position 9,791 of record DASPMI010000048.1, read on the forward strand.
CTGCGCGTCCGGCGCGCCGTGCTCGTCGTGGTCCGCCTCTTCGCGCGCAGGATCCGCCGCCTCGTTGAACTCGTTCATCCCAGCCCTCCACCCTTCCCACGCAGCGCCGCCCGGGCGCTGCTCGCCGCCGCCATCCCAGGGCGCCGGGCCGGCGCCCCGCTGGGCTACGCCGTGCCGGCGATCTCCGCCGCCACCGTCGCCACCGCGCCACCCACCCTCTCGATCCGCCGCAACGCCGCGCGCGCCTCGCGCTCGGCCCGAACGAGCTCCACCTCGAAGTGCCGCCGCCGGGGGTGGACCCGCGCCTTCCGGGTCAGCTCCGCGACCAGCTCGCCGAGGCCCTTCTCCACGTCCTCCAGCCGGTTCCGCAGGGTGAGGAAGCTCCCGCGGATGTCCTCGACCGTGTAGCCCTCCGCCATCATCCGCTTGATGACCGCGATCCGGCGCACCACCGACGCAGGGTAGAGCCCCGTCGAGCCGGTGTGCTTGCCCTTCCGGCCCACGCGCCGGCTGCGGGGCAACAGCCCGAGCTGCACGTACTTCCGGAAGGTCGCGGCCGAGAGCTTCGCGCCGCGCGCCTCGAAGAGCCGGACCACCTCACCGCTCGTGATGCCCGCGGCGTACTGCCGCTCCAGCCGGGCGATCTCGTCGAGGGGGAGGAGTAGATCCATTGAGACGAAGCCTTTCAAAAGAAGCCACAGAAAACTTGATTTCGAGAGTAATCTATTCAGTGGGGCACGTCAACGCGTGGATCTTACGGGGGCTGCGCCCCCGCCCCGCCGGCGAAGCCTGCGGGGCCCCACCCCTGCTGCGCTGGGTCCCGCCGCGCTGCGCCGCCGCGAATGGATGGACAGAGGTAGGCGGCTTGCGCGGCACCCAGCGAGGAGGGGCGCTGCCCCTCCCCCGCG
>DASPMI010000049.1:0-5137 GCA_035627135.1 Anaeromyxobacter sp.
AGCGTGAGCGAGACGGAGAATGGCCTCGCGTGCAGCGGCGCGCTGTCGGCGCGCACGCCGCCGAGGTTGCCCGCCCCGGTGCCGCCGTACACCGTGGCGTCGGAGTTGAGCCGCTCCAGCCACAGCCCGCCCGCGGGCAGGCCGATCCGGTAGTTGGTCCGGAGCACCGGCGTGAAGTTGAACACCGCCACGACCGGCCGGTCCCCCTCCCCGCCCCGGCGGAGCAGGCTCACGACGCTGTTCTCCGCGTCGCCGCAGTCGATCCACTCGAACGCGTCCGGCGCGCAGTCCTTCACGTGGAGCGCGCGCTCCTCCCGGTGCAGGTGGTTCAGGTCGCGGACCCAGCGCTGGACGCCCTGGTGCCGGTCGATGCCCAGGAGGTGCCAGTCGAGGCTCACCTCGTGGTTCCACTCGCGCCCCTGCGCGAACTCGCCGCCCATGAAGAGGAGCTTCTTCCCCGGCTGCGCGTGCTGCCAGGCGTACAGCAGCCGGAGGTTCGCGAACTTGTCCCGATCCTGCCCCGGCATCTTGGCGAGGAGCGAACCCTTCATGTGCACCACCTCGTCGTGCGACAGCGGCAGGACGAAGTTCTCGCTCGAGGCGTACATGGTCCGGAAGGTCAGCTCGTTGTGGTGGAACTTCCGGTGAATGGGGTCGTTCTCCATGTAGTGGAGCGTGTCGTGCATCCACCCCATGTCCCACTTGAACCCGAACCCGAGCCCGCCGAGGTAGAGCGGCCGCGAGACCAGCGGCCAGCTCGTGGACTCCTCGGCGAAGGTCTGGACGTCGGGGTACTCGCGGTAGACCTCCTCGTTGAGCCGCTTGAGGAACGAGATCGCCTCGAGGTTCTCGCGGCCGCCGTAGACGTTGGCGATCCACTCCCCGGGCTTGCGCGAGTAGTCGAGGTAGAGCATCGAGGCGACCGCGTCCACCCGGAGCCCGTCCACGTGGTAGCGGTCGAGCCAGACCATGGCGCTCGAGAGCAGGAAGCTGCGCACCTCGTGCCGGCCGTAGTTGAAGATCTCGCTCCCCCAGTCCGGGTGGCGGCCCTGCCGGCGGTCGGCGTGCTCGAACAGGTGCGTGCCGTCGAAGTAGACGAGGCCGTGCTCGTCGGCGGGGAAGTGGGCCGGGACCCAGTCCAGGATCACGCCGATGCCGCGCCGGTGCAGCGTGTCCACGAAGAACATGAAGTCCTGCGGCGTGCCGAAGCGGCTCGTCGGCGCGAAGAAGCCGGTGCACTGGTAGCCCCAGGACGGATAGTACGGGTGCTCCATCACCGGCATCAGCTCCACGTGCGTGAACCCCATCTCCTCGCAGTGGTCGGCGAGCATCGGGGCGAGCTCGCGGTAGCCCAGGAACGTCTGCGGCGCGTCGGGCGAGCGCCGCCAGGACCCGAGGTGGACCTCGTAGATGGACATCGGCGCGGTGAGCGCGTTCCGCGCCCCGCGCCCGTTCATCCAGGCCGCGTCGCCCCACGCGTAGTCGAGATCCCAGACCACGGAGCCGGTCCGCGGCGGCAGCTCGTGGTACGCGCCGAAGGGGTCGGCCTTGTCCACCGCGTACCCGTGGAGCTTCGACGCGACGTGGAACTTGTAGCAGGCGCCGTGGGTCACCCCGGGCACGAACCCATGCCAGAGCCCCGACGCGCCCACCGGCTCGAGGCGATCGCGGCCCTTCTCCCAGCCGTTCCAGTCGCCGATCACCGACACGGCCGCGGCGTTCGGGGCCCAGACCGCGAACGAGACGCCGGCGGTGCCCCCGCGGACCATCCGGTGGGCCCCCAGCTTCCGGTACGCCCGGAGGTGCGTGCCCTCGTGGAAGAGGTGCAGGTCCTGCTCGCCCAGCCAGGGCTCCGGGGTCGTCGCGCCGGCGCCGGCGCGGGTGGTGATGGTCATGGCCGGACAATTAGCACCGCCGGTGACGGGCCGCCTCGGCGTTCACGCGCTCCCCATCGAGAGCGGGGAGCGCAGCCGGCGCGGAGACCTCGTGGCGCCCCGCCCGGGATCGCCCTCGAACGCGGGACGGACGCGCGGTCCCTTCGCCCCGTGAACGCGTGAAGCGCGCCGCGACCCGGCGGGCACCCGCGACCCGCGCAGCGAGCTCGTCACTGACCGTGAGGTTGCGGCGGGATTCCTCGAAGGCCGGGTCTCATCACACCCGCGCCCCTTCGGGGGCGTGGGTGAAGAAAGCCCTCGGCATCCTGGCAGCTTGGCGCCCGCAGCCCCGTGTTGGCCCGCTCTTCGCTTTTTCTCCGCGCATGCGCTTCACCCTCCGCACCGCCCTCGCCCTCTCCCTGATGCTCGCGCCGGAGCTCCCGGCCCGCGAGGCGTCCGGCGAGGAAGGGACGGAGGTGGCCGGATCGCTGCGAGGCACGCTCCTCCCCGTGCGGCGCCCGGCGACCCCGGCCTGGCTCGCGCGCGCCGTCTGCGAGCGGGGCCCGGAGCTGGGCGAGGCGTGCACCGCCGTCGCCGACACGGTCGCCGAGGAGGCGCTGGCCGCCGGCCTCGATCCCGTGCTCGTGCTCGCGATCATCGAGGTGGAGTCCGGCTGGGATCCGGGCGCCGTGTCGAACAAGGACGCGCGCGGCCTGATGCAGCTCCTCGTCCCGACCCTCGCCGAGGAGGCCGAGCTCGCGCCCGCGGAGGTGGACGCCCACGACCCGGTGGTGAACGTCCGCGCGGGCATCCGCTTCTACGCGAAGATGCAGCGGCGGTTCTCCGACCCGGAGCTCGCGATGGTCGCGTACAACGCCGGCCCGGGCCGCCTCGCGCGCTACATCGTGGCCGAGCAGGGGGTGCCCGAGCGGTTCTGGGCGTACCCCCGCGCCATCCGCCGCGCCGAGCGCAGGCTCCGCGCGCGCCTCGCCGAGCCCGCGTACACCGTCGCCGCCGCGGAATGGGCGGACGTCGTCCAGTAGCAGGGCGCCGCCCCAGGGACGGACCCGCCGACGCCGCGCGCCGGAGCGCCGCGAGGGGCGCTCCGGGCGAAGGTCCTCACTCGAGCGCACGCAGGAACGCGGCGTCCTCCGCGAGGTCCGCGGCGCTCCTGCGGATCGCCTCGTCGAACGAGGCGGCGTCGGTCAGGCTCCGCCCGCGAGCGGAGACCGCGACGCGCTTCTCGCCGGTGTAGAGCGCCTTCCCGCTCGCGGAGTCCGTGAGCGTCCACCGCAGCCGGAGCGCGGCGCCGTACCCCCAGCCGCTCGCGTCGACGTACGCGTCCTCGATGGCGCAGCCCAGGGTGCGCCGCGCGTCGCGAACGTCGAAGCCCATCGCCTGGAACTCGGCGAGCAGGGCCCCGCGGACGTACGCCTCGAGATCCGGGTCGAACGACGAGAGCGGGTAGCCGCGGGGAGTCCCGAGCGTCGGTTCGTCCTCGGGCACGTCGTTCACCGCCGTGCTCACCGTCGCGGCGGCGCGCTGCTCGATCCGCTTCGAGACCACCCGGGCCGCGGCGTACGGGACCTCGGGAGCGAGCGTGAACCCACCCGCGGCGCGCAGGGTCGCCGCGGGGGCGTACGCCGCGACGCCGATCCTGCGCGCTGACGGGGGCAGCGCGCCTGCCTTCGGCTCGGCGCACCCGGGGAAGAACCCGTCCGCCTGCATCCGCCTCACGATCGCGTCGACGAAGTCGTCGGCCCCCCTCGCCGCGAACTCTCGCCGCGAGAGCGCCGGCCCCGGCGCCACCGTCGCGTCGGACTGCCAGAGCGTGCGGACCTCGTCGTCGGCGCCGTCGCCGAGGTCGAGGGCGGGACGGGTCGACGGGTGGTAGGCCACGCGGAGCGGCGCGGGGCCGCCGGGCGCGTCGCGAGCCGCCCCGGCGGCGTCCAGCAGGGAGACGCGGATGGTCGCCCGCAGGATGGACCGGCGCTCCACGTCCGTGAGGATGCTCTCGTACCCGAGCGTCAGGATCGCGTCGGGCCGGAACTCCGCCGCGGCGGAGGCGATGTCCCGCTTCGACTCGAGCCCGGTCGCGGCCCAGCCCGCCACCTCGACGCCGCACCGGTGCAGCGACGCGGCGAGGCGGCTCTCCACGGCCTTCTCGAACCAGCGCCCCATCGTCGGGCCTCGCCTCCCGTCGAGGAGGCTCGAGACCACGAACATCCGCCTCGGCGAGACGGACGCGTCCGGGTGCCGCCGGCTCACCACCACCGTGCTCACCGGAACGCACGAGAGCGTCACCATCGTCGACGCCGCGATCGCCCAGCCACGGAGCTGTCCCAAGGCTTCCTCCCCCGCGCGGCGGGCCGCGCTCCAGGTCAGGACCACCGCGTGCGGCCGCTCGCGGTGCGCGCCGTGGTGATCGTCCGGCCAGAGAACCACGGCAGCGGGGACGAGTCCAGGCCGTCGGAGCTGGCCGGGCCCGGGCCTGGTAGAAGGGAACGATGGACCCGAGCCCCGCGCCCTCCCCCCGCCTCGAGCAGCAGGTCCGCTTCATCGTTGAGGCCGACCGGCTGAAGGAGGTCCTCCGCCGGACCGTGCTCACCCGGAGCCGCCGGCGCGAGAACGACGCCGAGCACTCGTGGCACCTCTGCCTCTGCGTGCTCGTCCTCGCCGAGCACGCCGCCGTGCCCGACCTGGACGTGCTCCGGGTGCTGAAGATGGTGATCCTCCACGATCTCGTGGAGATCGACGCCGGCGACACCTTCGCCTACGACACCGCCGCCCTCGCCGGCCAGCACGAGCGCGAGGCCCGCGCGGCCGACCGGATCTTCGGGATGCTCCCCGAGGACCAGGCCCGCGCCTTCCGCGCCCTCTGGGACGAGTTCGAGGCCCGCGAGACCCCCGAGGCCCGCTTCGCCGCCGCCGTCGATCGGTTCCAGCCCATGCTCCTCAACGCGAGCACGGAAGGTCACGCCTGGCGGGAGCACGGCGTGACGTACGATCAGGTCATCGCGCGGAACCAGCACGTCGAGCAGGGCGCGCCCGCGGTGTGGGCGTACGCAGCGCGGATGGTGCGCGAGGCGGTGCAGAAGGGGCACCTGGCGGGGTGAGGCGCTCCCTCACCGCATCGGCCATTCCTTCACTCGCCGGAGCGATCGATCGTCGCGACCCCCGCCACGCGGTGGTACACGATCCCGTAGTAGAACTCGCCCTCCGCCGCGGCGCGCTCGAGGCCCGCGGCGAACCGGGCGGCGTCC
>DASPMI010000050.1:0-10458 GCA_035627135.1 Anaeromyxobacter sp.
CCGAGACCGCCCAGCTCTTCCAGGCCATGCGGACCATCCGCGCCCAGGGGACGGGCATCGTCTTCATCACGCACTTCCTGGACCAGGTGTACGAGATCTCCGACCGCATCACCGTCCTGCGGAACGGCGCGCTCGTCGGCACGTACGAGACCCGCGCCCTCCCGCGCCTCGAGCTCGTCGCGAAGATGATCGGCCGGAGCCTCACCGAGCTCGACGAGATGGCAAAGACCAAGCTCGAGACGGCCCGGGGCATCAAGCCCGAGACCACTGTCTCGGCGCGCGCGCTCGGCAAGTCGGGCGCGATCGCCCCGTTCGACCTCGAGCTGCACGCGGGCGAGGTGGTCGGGCTGGCGGGGCTGCTCGGCTCGGGCCGGACGGAGCTCGCGTCGGTCCTCTTCGGCTCCGAGGCCCCCGATCAGGGCACCCTCGCGGTCGGCGGCGCGCCGGTGGAGGATCACTCTCCGCTCGCCTCGATCCAGCGCGGCGTCGCCCTCTGCCCCGAGGACCGGAAGTCCCAGGGCATCGTCGACGAGCTGACCATCCGCGAGAACATCGCCCTCGCGCTCCAGGCGAGCCGCGGCTGGTTCCGGTACCTGACCGTCGAGCAGCAGTACGAGCTGGCGGAGAAGTACATCGAGCTCCTGAACATCGTGACGCCGTCGCCGGACCAGCTCGTGAAGAACCTGAGCGGCGGGAACCAGCAGAAGGTGATCCTCGCCCGCTGGCTCGCCACCCACCCGCGCCTGCTGATCCTCGACGAGCCGACCCGCGGGATCGACATCGGGGCGAAGGCCGAGATCCAGAAGCTCGTCCTCTCGCTGGCCGAGGAGGGCATGTCCTGCATGTTCATCTCCTCGGAGCTCGAGGAGGTCATGCGCACGAGCCATCGCATCGTGGTGCTCCGCGACCGGGAGAAGGTGTCCGAGTTCTCGGGCGAGGTGCAGGAGCAGGAGCTCATGCAGGCGATGGCGGGGAGCGCGCGATGAGCCCGGCCGGGAACCCCCGACACAGGAAGCTCACCGAGAGCCGGCTGCTCTTCCCGGTCCTCGCGCTCGCGCTCATCCTGGTCTTCGACTTCTTCTACGTCCCCGGGTTCTTCACCATCACGAACCGCGACGGGAACCTGTACGGGAACCTCATCGACATCCTGCGGAACGGCTCGGCGGTCATGCTGCTGGCCATCGGCATGACCTTCGTCATCGCGACCGGCGGCGTCGATCTTTCCGTCGGCGCCGTCATGGCCATCGCCGCGTCCGTCGCGGCGGTGATGATGAACCCGGTCATCCTCGGGACGTCCATCGGGACGGACATCGAGAAGTTCGTCACGGACCCGAGCTTCACCTACTCGCCGCTCTGGGAGGTGATCCTCGTGACGCTGGCGGTGAGCACCCTCTGCGGCCTGTGGAACGGCCTCCTCATCGCGTACGGGAGGATCCAGGCGATCATGGCGACGCTGATCCTCATGATCGCCGGCCGCGGCATCGCCCAGCTCATCACCAACGGCGTCCGGATCCAGATCTTCTACGAGCCGTTCGCGTACATCGGGAACGGCTGGCTCGTCCTCCCCTTCTCGCTCTACATCGTCGCCGCGGTCTTCGCGCTCGCGTGGGTGCTGACCCGCCGGACCGCGATCGGGTTGTTCATCGAGTCGGTCGGGATCAACGCCACGTCGAGCTACTTCAGCGGCATCAACGAGAAGCGGATCAAGGTGCTCGCGTACGCCTTCAGCGGGTTCTGCGCGGGCGTGGCCGGCCTGGTGGCGAGCTCGAACATCCGCACCTCGGACGCGAACAACCTCGGGTGGGGCTACGAGCTCGACGCCATCCTCGCCGTCGCGATCGGAGGGACGCTCACCACCGGCGGGCGGTTCTCGCTCGCCGCCAGCCTCGTCGGCGCGCTCGTGATGCAGGCGACCACGACGTCCATCCTGGCGATCGGCGTCCCCGCGTTCGCGGTCCAGGCGATCAAGGGGTTCGTGGTGGTGCTGGTGCTCCTCCTCTACTCCGAGCAGCTCCGGGCGCTCCTCCGGAAGCTCACCAGCCAGTGGGGCGCGTAGCCATGCCCACGTCGATCGGCGGCCTCCTCTCCCGCAACAAGCGCTTCGTCCCGCTGGCGGTGACGATCGTCATGCTCCTGCTGGCATACGGCTTCGGCGCGTACCACTACGCCGCGATGCGCGAGCCGCAGGTGTTCTTCAACCTGTTCCGCAACTACCCGTTCCTGCTCATCAGCGCCGTCGGGATGACCTTCGTCATCATCTCGGGGGGCATCGACCTCTCCGTGAGCGGCGTGGTGGCGCTGACGACCGTCGTCGTCGCCGCGCTGCTCCGGGCCGGGTGGGACGCGTGGGCGGTCATCGGGTTCGTGCTCGCGATGGGCACGCTGTACGGCGCGCTGATGGGCTCGTTCATCACCTACCTCAAGGTGCAGCCCTTCATCGCCACGCTCGCCGGCATGTGGATCGCCCGCGGCATGTGCTTCTTCATCAGCGACGACGCGATCCCGATCCGCGACCGCACGTTCCGCATCCTCGCCCGGACGAAGATCCTCATCCCCGGGCTCGCCGATCCCGACACCAAGACCGGCGCGTTCGTCTCGTTCCTGGTGGTCGCCGCGATCGTGGTGCTGCTCGTCGCGATCTACGTGGCCCACTACACGCGGTTCGGGCGCACGGTCTACGCGCTCGGCGGGAACGAGCGGTCGGCCCAGCTCATGGGCCTGCCGGTGCAGCGCACGAAGGTGCTCGTCTACACCATCAGCGGCTTCTGCTCCGCGCTCGCCGGCGTGACGCTCAGCATCTCCGTCATGTCCGGTCACGGCCTCTACGCCTCGAACTTCGAGATGGACGTGATCGCCTCGGTGGTGATGGGCGGCGCGCCCCTGAGCGGCGGGACCGGGTACGTCTTCGGCACGCTCCTGGGCGTGCTCGTCAACATCGTCATCCAGAGCATCATCCAGTTCAACGGCCAGCTCAGCTCGTGGTGGACCAAGATCGTCATCGGCGCGTTGACCCTCATGTTCATCGGCGTGCAGAGCTACATGCTCACGCGCAAGGGGCGCGCGAAGCAGCGCACGGCGGCGCGAGCGGACCGCTCGATCCTGATGCGGCGCCGCCGCAAGCAGGTGGTGACCATCGCCGCCGCGGCGGCCGTGCTCCTGGTCGCCGTCCGCGGCGTGAACCGCTGGGTCCGCCAGGCCACCGGCGGCGGAGTGGAGGCGGTCGCGGTCCAGGGCGAGGCGTGCCAGGACCCGCCGCTGCGCACGCTCGGCCTCACCGTCCCGACCAGCGACGGCGCTCCCGTCATCGTGTTCGAGCGGAACGGCGGGCCGCGCTGCGTGGGCGAGGTCTTCACCGTCTTCGCCGACGGCCGCGTGGTCGCCGACGACGGCAAGGAGGTCCGGGAGGAGCGCTCGACGCCCGCCGAGGTCGCGCAGGTCCTGGCCGAGATCGACGGGCTCGGCTGGTTCTCGGACGAGCTCTACGACACCTGGCACACGCGGTGCCGCGAGTGCTACGGCTACGCCGTCACCGTCGCGAGCCAGGGTCGCGTGAAGCAGGTGAAGGGCGTGGACGGCGGGACGGACGCGCCCGCCCGCTACTGGGACGCGGTCAAGGCGATCCACGGCCTCGTCCGGAAAGAGAAGGAGCGATGAGGAGCCCCACGTCACGCCTCGCCGCCGCCGCGTGCGCCCTGGCGCTCGTCTCCTGCAAGTACGTCGTCTTCCCCGACGAGGAGGAGGACGGGAGCGCCCGGGCGAAGAAGGGCTGGAGCGCCGAGGCCGTGAAGGTCGAGCGCACCGCGGCCGGAGACCTGCGCGTCGAGCTCGCGATCCGCAACGACACCGGCGACTGGAGCGCCATGAAGGCGCTCCCGAAGCCCGCCCGCCTCGTGACGAAGGACGGCGCGACGCCCTGCGAGACCGTGACGGTGAGCTCCGGGTTCGTCAGCGCCGGCGGCCACCGCCTCGCCCCGGGGTTCCGGATGCGCGGGTTCGTCGGCGGGCTGAAGATGGAGCAGAAGATCCAGCCCATCGCCGTGGAGTGCAAGGGCGCCCAGGCGGCGCGCGGCGCGAAGCTGCTCGTCGACTACGTCTACTACTGGGGCCAGTTCAACTATTACCAGCAGACCCGGAACGAGACCGCGGGCACGCTGGAGGTGAACCTCGACGAGGTGAAGTCGGACCTCGAGTACCCCGCGGCGCAGGCCCGGCCGGACAAGACCTTCGTGAACGCCGACGCCCCGCTCACCGGGATGAACGGCGTCGTGGTGACGCTCGCGTCCGTCACCCGCGACGACGAGGGCGTCGTCATGAACTGGAAGACGTCGAACCCCGGCGAGTACCCGTCCTACGTCCACCTCGGCGTGACGCCGCTCATCGGCTCGGACGGGATCCTCTACGGCTTCTACGAGGTGCCCGACCTCGTCTCCGTCCCCATCACGCCCGGGAAGGGCACGGCGCAGTGGTCCACGAAGGTCGCCGTGCCCAAGGACGTGAAGGACCTCCACATCATGCTGAGCGTGGAGACCGGCAAGAAGGGGCTCTTCCAGAACTACGCGGTCGATCTGTCCGGGAAGCTCCCGCGCGGATAGCCACGGCCCCCTACAGCCCCGCCTCCACCGCCGCGGCGAGCCCCGCCTCGTCGCCGAGATCGTGCGCGAGGTCGAACGCGGTGTAGCGGTCCCGGAGCCGCCGCACGCTCCGCACGCCGAGCGTGCGCCAGGGCTCGGCGAGCCCGAGCGCGTCCGGCGCGAACGGGAACCCGAGCCGCTCGAGGACGGCGACTGCGGCCGCGAGCTCCTCGAGGAGCGGCGCCGCCAGGGCGACGAGCTCCCCGCGCCGGCGCGCGAAGGCAGCGAGCCGCGCCGCGAGCGCCGCCCGCGCCGGCGCGCGCGCGGCCGCGACGGCGTCGAGCGTCTCGCGGAAGCGGCCCATCTCCGGCGGGAGCGCGAGCTCCCAGGGCGGCGCGCGGTCCAGCTCCACGGCGTGCGCGATGGGGTCCGGCGCGGCCGACCGGAGCCGCGGCAGCCACGCCGCGTACCCGCGGAGCGCGGGGCGGCTCGCGGCGCCGACGAGGAGGCCGTGCAGGTCGAGCTCGTCGTTCCCGACCGCCCCGGCCATCTCCCAGAAGTGCGCGATCGTGTGCTCCGCGCCGGCGGCCGGCCGCGACGAGCCCGCGCCCTGCATGCACAGGCCGGAGACGAGCGACGCCTCGATGAGCGCCTCGGCGGCCGCGCCGGGATCCCGCGCGTGCAGCGGCGCCGCCGCGACCGCCCGCCGGGCCGCGTCGAGGGCGGCGTCCGAGAGGGCGGCGCAGAACCACTCCCCGGCGACGAGGTGGGCGACGGACCAGTCGAGCCGCGCCAGGTACTTCGCGAGGAGGTCGCCGAGCCCGGCGAGGAACAGGACCCGCGGCGCGGCCCCGAGCACTCCGCGATCGCAGACCACGACCTCCGCCGGCGTCGCGGGCAGCGCGCGGTGGTAGCCGCCCACCCGGATCGCCGCGGTGGCGGAGGTGTACGCGTCGACCGACGCCGCCGTGGCGACCGCCCAGCTCGGCGCGCCCGTCTCCCGCGAGACCGCCTTGCCGAGGTCGCTCACGACCCCGCTCCCGACCGCGACCACGAGCGCCGGCGCCGCGGCGCGGACCTCGGCCGACAGCTCCGCCACGAGCGCGTCCGTCGGCACCGGGCGCGGCCGCGCGGGGAGCACGCGGGCCGCGACGCGCCGCCCGCGGATTCGCGACCGGAGCCGGGCGCCCGCGGCGGCGTCGGTGTTCTCGTCGGCGAGCACCCAGATCGCGCCGGCCGGGCCGCGGGAGATCTTGTCGGCCGCCTCCTCGAGCGCGCCGTCGCCCAGGAGGACCTCGCGGAGCGCGAGCGGGTGCGCGCGACCGCAGAGGCAGGGCTCGCCCGAGCGGAGGCGGGTCAGGAACTCGTCATGAGGGCGCATCGCACGTAATTACCGCGGACGAGTGGGCGCCGCCATGTTGTGCCGCCGCCGCTCTCGAGCCACTCGTGCGACGGTTCGGTCCCCGACGCTACGTCACCTCCCCAGCTCCCACTGGAGCCTCTCCGGCGCCGCCCCCCGGACGCGGACGTAGCCGTTGTGGACGCCGTGCAGGTGGTGCGCCGCGCAGAGCGACGTGAGGTTCCAGCTCTCGCTGCCGCCGCCGCGCGAGCGGTACACGATGTGATGGACCTGGTCCGCCGCCTTGCTGCACCCCGGGTACGTGCAGAGGCCGCGGTCCCGCTCCATCGCGCGGCTCGCGGGCGTGTTGGGCCGCCTGGTCTCGGCCTCGTACGTGTCGATGAAGTGCTGGCACATGACGACGAGGCACTTCGACGCCCCGATCCACTCCTGGGCGACGGCGCGGACCGCCCGGCAGGCCGCGTGGAAGACCTGGTGCACGTCGGCGGGCAGCCGGACCGCCCATTCGTTCCGTGCGCACATCTGCGCTTCCTTGTCGGCCTCCACCGCGCGCGCGAGCTCGATGACCGTCATCTTCTGTGCCTTGGCGATCCACGCCTCGATGTACGCGGGCGAGGAGCAGCGAGCGACGAGGCGTGCCTGCTCGTACCCGAGCCGGCCCTCGCGCATGGCGCGGCGGAGGGCGGGGAAGTCCCAGAGGCGGCGTTCCAGCCACGCGCGCTGCTCGATCGCCCGGCCGGACATGCCGAGCCGCTCGGTCGCGTAGTGGTCGACGTCGAGGAACTTCATGTCGCGCCAGAGGCCCGTGTTGATGAGGAGCATCGAGAGGTGGCCGACGAGCTCGTCCCAGCCCCGGCGCATCGACGCGAGCTCGAGGAGCCGCTCGTGGATGCGGTGCGCGCGGTCCCACTCGTCGACGCCGGCCTCCGGCGCGGGCACCGGGTCCGCCGCGTGGAGATACCTCCAGCGGTCGTACTCGCGCTCGAGCCACTCGCGGAGCTCGGGCGACGGCTTCAAAGGACCGATCCCGAGGAGCGCGTAGATATCCTGGCCCGAGCCGGACGAACTCGCGCCCGCGCCATCGCACGCGACCTCGGCAGGAGGACGAGGGTCGGGATGACTCCCCAGGTACTCCTGCGCGATCGCCTCCACCCGCTGCCACTTCGGCGTGTTCGCGCGGAGCAACTTCCCCGCCACCGCGAGCGCCCGATCGACGACCTCGCGGTCCTCTGGCTCGAGGTCGATGACGATCCTGTGCCAGCGCTTCTCCTCCTGCTCATCGTCCGCCGGCGCCGCGTCGCCCTGCGCCGCAGCCCGGAGCCCGCGCACCGTGTCGCGCTTCGCCCGCTCGACCCACTCGGCCTCGGAGTCCGCGAAGGCCACGGGAACGATCGCCATCGCCTTCTTGAGGTCCACCTCGCCCGAGCGCACCGCCGCGCGGAGCAGCGGCCGCGTCCGGAGATCGCGCGCCAGCTTCGCCCACTCCTTCGCCGTCCGCGGCGCGAGCGAGAGCGCCTCGCGCGCGTAGTCGCCCAGGTTCGCGTACCCGAGCCGCATCGGCCCGGCGCCCGCGCAGAGCGCGTCGAGGCACTCGCCCATCGCGACCGCGATCGCCCCGCTCCCGCGCGCGACCTTCACGAGCAGCTCGTCGATGAGCAGCGCCGCCTCGTCGCGCAGCAGGTGCCGGCGGTCCTGCGGCATCACCGGAAGGAGCGGCCACGCGCGCTTGCCGAGGGTCGCAAGGGCCTCGGGGGAGAGCGGCGGAGGGGCGCCGATCGCAGGCGTCTTCTGCATCCTGAACATGCGTATAGCGCACCGGTCCGTCAACACGCAGCCTCGCGTGCAGTCCCAGGTGGGCTGCGCCCTCACGAGGCCCGCCTCTTGCTCCGCGCCGCTGCGTGCAGTTCGGTGCCGACCACATCGTCCACGCTGAGCATTCGCGCCGCGCCGGATGCGAACCGCTCCCCCGGTACCATCGTCGCGAGCCTGAGAAGACGCTCCTCCACAACGTCGTTCGCTCCCGGCTCGAGCCGTTCCTCGCCGCCGCGCGCCGGACCGGCAGCGGCCGTGTCCTGCCCGGCCACGTCGAGCGCGAGCTGCGCTCCTACGTCGACTGCGGGATCCTCGCCCGCGGCTTCGCGCGCGTGCGCTGCCCGGGCTGCGGGTTCGAGCGGCTCGTCGCGTTCTCGTGCAAGGCGAGCATCTGCCCTTCCTGCGCGACCCGCCGGATGGACGACGTCGCCGACCACCTCTGCCGGAGCGTGTTCCCGGTCGTCCCCGTCCGGCAGTGGGTCCTCTCGCTCCCGCGGACCCTTCGATTCCGAGCCGCCCGCGAGAGCAGCGTCGCCTCGCGCCTCCTCGACATCTTCACGAGGGCGGTGTTCGCCTGGCAACGGCGGGCCGCGCGGCGGACGGGAGTGGTCGATCCGCGGACCGGGGGCGTGACGCTGGTCCAGCGGTTCGGCGGGGCGATCAACCTCAACGTCCACTTCCATACGCTCGTGCCGGACGGGGTCTTCGTGGTGAACGGACAGGAGCGCGCGCGGTTCATCCGCCTCCCCGCACCCGACGACGAGGACGTGGAGGGGATCCTCACCCGGGTCATCAAGCAGGTGCACAAGGCATTCCCCGCGCCCGGGGACGTGGGCGGCGCGGACGAGGACGACCCGTTCGCCGCGCTGCAAGCGGCGGAGGTGGATCGCCGGCTCCGCTTCCCCGATCCGTTCCGGCATACGCGCCGGTCCGCGCACCTCGACGGCTTCTCGCTGCACGCAGGCGTGCGGGTGCACGAGAACGACCGTGCCGGCCTCGAGCGTCTCTGCCGGTACGCCGCCCGGCCGCCGTTCGCGGTGCACCGGCTCACGGCGGGTCCGGAGGGGAAGCTCGTCTATCGGATGAAACGCCCGCGCGGCGGGTCGCTGTTCCTGCTGCTCGCGCCCGACGAGCTGCTGGCGCGGACGCGACGCTCGTGCGACCGCCGCGAGCGCACGCGCTCCGGTACCACGGCGTATTCGCGCCCAACGCGAGGGTGCGGGCGCAGGTCGTGCCGGAGCGCGCTTCGGAAGAGGCGCAACCGGTCGTGCACCCAGTTCCGCCCGCCACGACAGTTGGGGCGCCCGCCAGGCCGCGCAGAACCAGGCCGCACCGTCCCGCGGCCACCCGCACCCGCGTCCCCTGGGCGGAGCTGCTGCAGAAGGTGTTCGCGGTGGATGTCCTCGCGTGTCCCCAGTGCGCCGGCCGGCTCGAGGTGATCGCCTACATTGCCGAGCCAGGCGTGGCGAAGCAGATCCTGGACCACCTCGGCCTCGAGGCGCAGGCACCGCCGCTCGCGAAGGCGGCCGGAGACGAGCCGGTGGACCCGGACGCAGTGCCTGGGCCTGCATACGACCTGGTGGACCCCAGCTACGACGAGTGATCGGCGGCGCCGACGCGGCCGGAATGGCGGGGCCGCGCCCGCGGCGCGCGCCGATGCACTGCCACTTGCCCCGGCCGGGTGGGCGTGCGACGGTTGGAAGTGGTTTGAACCAGAAGCGGAAGTTGCCAGAACTGCCGTTATCGAACGTCGATCTGCCTCGATCCGCAGTTTGGAAGTCCTATCCTCCTCCGTTCCCGGTGATGCAGGACCAACCGGCCCCGGCTCTCGCTCGTGCGCCCGAAGCGGTGAAGGAGGCGGTCTGCAAGTATTGCGGCAAGCCGGCTCACGCCTTCGCCGAGAAGGGCGGGAGCAGCATCGGGGTCAGCTCGATCCTCGAGCGCCGTATTTTTAAGGGCTCAGATAAGAGGCTCCACCCTTGGTACACGGGTCTGCGGAGCCTGCAGGCGCACCACCTGATCTGTAGCGAGGCACTGGACCACACGGACTGGGTGCTCATCTGCAACCTGTTCGGCTACGACATCAATCACAAGAACAACGGCGTCATGCTGCCGAACACCATGGCACTCGCGTGTCAGCTCTTTGCCCCGCTTCACCGCGGTCCGCATGACGCCGGGTTGGCTGACGGCCTGCCCTACCCGAGCCGGGTCAAACAACTCGCCGAGCAATTCAAGAAGAAGGCCCTTACGGGCGCGTACTGCGACGACCCCCGAGCACTCGTCGATGACCTGGACGACCTGAGCGCGGATATCCTCGCCAAGGTAGACCGCTTCGTCTACACGCTGACGTGCGACGGCGCCGACTACGCCGAGGGCGTGCGCGGTTGCGCTGGAGCGACGAGCGTCGCGAGGAAGCTCCACCACGTGTGCCCGGCAGCGCGCCGCCACGGTCTCAAACAGAACGGCGTGGGCCCGGTCATCCAACGTAGGCGAGGCTCACTCAAGGTGGGAGTGTGATGAGCTACTACGTTCTCGAGCGCGAGAACAATGACAGCTACCCACTGCTGACGTGGAGTACGGTGTTCCCCTCGCCGAGGTTGACACTCCTCGGGTCGATAAACGAGGCGCGGATCGGGTAGAAGGCTGCTCGTGAAGAAGGACACCAAGGTTACTGCGAGTGCTGGTCCGGTGGAGTCTGCTCCGCCGGAGAACGTG
>DASPMI010000051.1:0-49733 GCA_035627135.1 Anaeromyxobacter sp.
CCAGTTCGCGCCGGTGATGTGGACGGTGTTCCCCTGGGCGTCGACGATCCGCGAGCCGGAGGTGGACCAGTAGTCGGGGGTCTGGGCCTGGGTCTGGACGGCGAGCAGGAGCCCGGCGGCCAGGAGCAGGCCTCTCGCTGCGTTGGTTGCGGTGCGCTTCATCTGGAGTCTCATGACCACTCCTCGTGGATGGAACATCCGCGATACACGGGACGGGTGGGAGAGAACGACAACGCCGCGAAGCAACGGCCACCAGCGTCGGGTCGCCCCGAGGGCGGCCGTTGCCCCGCGGCACACGGGATGCGCGACCGTGTGCCCGATTCCGGTCCGTTCTGCAATGCGTCCGTGCGAGTCGGTCACTGTGTCGTTGCAGCTGGCCTGGATCACGGCGATTTCCGGCCGAGATCCAGATGCGTCTCACCGCGCGCGAAGGGGCGCGAATTGCTCCGCGGCGGCGCGGAGATCCCCCCATCGCGGCACGTCGCGGACCAGGGAAACGTTTTCCGGCGCAAACGGTCCTCGCGCCTGCGGCCCAGCGGGAGGAATCGTTTTCCAATCGCCGGCGCGACGGCGCGCCGCGAACGTTTGCGCGCGGCCCGGGAGCGCAATCGCGCAAAACGTTTGCGGGTCCCGGGAGGGCGTGCGCGTTCTCGCGCCTTGACGCTGCGCACGGGTTCGCCGCGCCGCCGGCGCCGCTCCCTGCGCTGCGTTGCGCCTGAAACGGGAGAGCCCGGGCGCGCCGTCCGGCGCCGCCCGGGCTCGGGATGAGACGAACGCGGCGAGGGCGCGGAGTTAGACCGCGCAATCCACCTTCACGACCGCGCCGGGCTTGGCCCAGGGCACCACGTCGCCCTCGATCGCCTTCCCGTCCACCGTGAGCCGGGCCTTGCCGCCCTTGCCGGAGTTCTTCACGTGGATCTCGTACGTCGCGCCGCGGCACTTGCGGGTGATCGTGAACTCCGGGATCTCCGCCGGCAGGCAGGGCGCCACCTTGAGGCCGGCGTGCTCGGGCCGGACGCCGAGGAGGTACTGCGAGGCGGCCACGAACGTCCAGGCGGCCGTGCCCGTGAGGAAGGCGTTCTTCGCCTCGCCGTGCCGGACCGCGTCCTTGCCCGCCACCATCTGCGAGAAGACGTACGGCTCGGTCCTGTGGATCTCGGAGATGTCCTCGACGTACGCCGGCGCGATCTTCTTGTAGTACTCGAAGGCGCGCTCGGGCCGGCCGATCAGGGTCTCCGCGATCATGATCCACGGGTTGTTGTGGCAGAAGATGCCCGCGTTCTCCTTGTAGCCCGGCGGGTACGAGGAGATCTCGCCGAGCTCCACGTGGTACTCCTTGTACGCGGGCTGCTGGAGCACGATGCCGTACTTCGTGTCCAGGTGCTCCTTGACGGAGTCGAGCGCCTTCTTCGCCTGGCCGCTCTCGAGGCCGACCCCGCCCATCACGCACCAGCCCTGGCTCTCGATGAAGATCTTGCCGTCCTCGCACTCCTTCGAGCCGATCTTCTTGCCGAAGAAGTCGTAGGCGCGGAGGAACCAGTCGCCGTCCCAGCCGTGCTTCAGGATGGCCTCCTCCATCTTCTTCAGGGACGCGGCCGCCTCCTTCGCCTCGCCGGGCTGGCCCTCGTGCTCGAGCAGCGCGATCCACTCCGGGCCCATCGCCATGAACAGGCCGGCGATCATGAGCGACTCGGCGGTGCGGCCGGTCCGGTTGCCGGTGGTCTGGTACGACTCGTCCGGCGTCTCCGAGAAGCAGTTCAGGTTGAGGCAGTCGTTCCAGTCCGCGCGGCCGATGAGCGGCAGGCCGTGCGGCCCGAGGTTGTTCAGGACGTGGTGGAACGAGCGGCGCAGGTGCTCCATCAGCGTCGCCTTGTTCGACTCGTCGTTGTTGAACGGGACCATCTCCTTCAGGATCCCGTAGTCGCCCGTCTCCTTGATGTACGCGGCGACGCCGGCGATGAGCCAGAGCGGGTCGTCGTTGAAGCCCGAGCCGATGTCGTTGTTCCCGCGCTTCGTGAGCGGCTGGTACTGGTGGTACGCGCTGCCGTCGGGGAACTGGGTCGACGCGATGTCGATGATCCGCTCGCGGGCCCGCTCCGGGATCTGGTGGACGAAGCCGAGCAGGTCCTGGTTCGAGTCGCGGAACCCCATGCCGCGCCCGATGCCCGTCTCGAAGTACGAGGCGGACCGCGACATGTTGAAGGTGACCATGCACTGGTACGGGTTCCAGATGTTCACCATCCGGTCGAGCTTCTCGTCGTTGGACTTGACCGTGTAGGTGGACAGCAGCCCGTCCCAGTTGGCGCGGAGCTTCTGCATGGCGTCGGCGACCTGCGCCGGCGTGGAGAAGCGCTCGATGAGCGCGCGGGCCGGCGCCTTGTTGACGACGCCGGGCTTCTCCCACTTCCGATCCTTGGGGTTCTCGACGTACCCGAGCACGAAGACGAACGTCTTCTCCTCGCCGGGGGCGAGCTCGGCGTCCACGGCGTGCGAGGCGATGGGCTGCCAGCCGCTCGCCACCGAGTTCCGCGACTCGCCGGCGGCCACGACCTGCGGCTCGTGCATGCCGTTGTACAGGCCGAAGAACGTCTCGCGGTCGGTGTCGAAGCCGGCCAGCTTCGCGTTCACGTGGTAGAACGCGTAGTGATCCCGGCGCTCGCGGTACTCGGTCTTGTGGAAGATCGTGCTGCCCTCGACCTCCACCTCGCCCGTGGACCAGTTCCGCTGGAAGTTGGTCATGTCGTCCAGCGCGTTCCACAGGCAGAACTCGACGAACGAGAAGAGGCGCAGCTTCTTCTTCGCCGCCCCCTCGTTCTTGAGCGTGACCTGGTGGATCTCGGCGTTCACGCCGAGCGGGACGAAGTAGAGGAGGTCGGCCCGGACGCCGCCGCGCTTTCCGGTGATCTTCGTGTAGCCGAGGCCGTGGCGGCACTCGAACTGCTCGAGGTCCCGCTTCACGGGCGCCCAGGTCGGGGTCCAGTAGTCGTCGCCGTCCTTCACGTAGAAGTAGCGGCCGCCGGAGTCGGTCGGGACGTTGTTGTACCGGTACCGCAGCACGCGCCGGAGGCGCGCGTCGCGGTAGAAGCAGTACCCGCCCGCCATGTGGCTGATGATCCCGAAGAACTGCTCGGATCCGAGGTAGTTGATCCAGGGATACGGGGTCTTGGGGGTGGTGATGACGTACTCGCGGGAGGCGTCGTCGAAGTGGCCAAAGCGCATGGTTGCGAGCACTTACCCGGTTCCGCGGAGGTCACGCAACCCCCATCTCCAGGGCGCAAGGCGAAAGGGCACAAACAAAGTCGCGGAGGCCCACGGAACGCCGCGCAACGCGCTCAGCGGCGCCAGCGCGTCGCGCACCCCTTGATCGGTGGCCGAACAAAGATCGCGGGCCGCGACAAACGGCCCCGGCAGCGCTTGCGCGCGAGCAAGCGGGCGGCGGTGCCTGCGCTGCGCGCGATCGAACCGGAGCAGGAGGTGCGCCGCGGGACCGGATACGCTCGCGGCGACGGAGGTGAGGATGAACGTCCAGCGGCTCGAAGGATTCTACTGGGTGGCGCGCGCCGGCGGCTACGCGCGGGCCGCGCGCGCCTTCCCGTACCCGATCACCGCGCCCGGCGTGTTCCAGCAGGTGAAGAAGCTCGAGCAGGAGCTGGGCGTGCGCCTCTTCGAGCGGACCGGGCGCGAGCGGCTCGTGCGGACGCCGGCGGGGAACCAGCTCTACGAGTTCGTCGCGCCGTTCATGGAGCGGCTGCCGGCGGTCCTCGATCTCCTGTCGGGCAAGGGCCTCGGCGGCCGGATCCGCGTCCGCTCGGCCTCGCAGGTCCTGCGCACGCTCCTCCCGGCCTGGCTCGCGCGGCTGGAGCGCTCGAACCCGCGCATCCAGGTCGAGCTCGACGATCTCGGGGACAACGACGTCGGCATGCTCCAGCGCGGGGAGACCGACGTCTTCATCGACGCGCCCGAGTCGGTCCCGCCCGGCATCGAGGCGCTCCGGATCGGGACGCTCCACGCGTACCTCGTCCTCCCCGCCCGCCACCCGCTCGCGAAGGGCCGCGCGCCGAAGCTGAAGGAGCTCGCCGCCGAGCCGCTCGTCGCCTACTCCGGCCAGGGCCGCCACCGCGCGCTCCAGCTCCGCGCGCTGGAGCTCCAGGGCATCCACCCGACCCGCATCGTCGGCGCGGGCTCGGCCGACAGCATCCTCGCGCTGGTCGCGGCCGGGCTCGGGTACTCGCTCGTGCCCGCGTTCGGGAGCGGCCCCGGCCAGCCCGGCGTCGCCTCGTGGCGGTTCACCGAGCCGCGCACCGACTTCCCGGTGTTCGCGATGTGGCGCAAGACGTCCGCCGGTCATCCGCTCGTGGCGGCGTTCCTGGCGGAGGCGCCGCGGGAGAAGGCCGGACGGCGTGCGTGAATCAGAAGGCCCAGCCTGCCTGAACGTTCACCCACGGCTTCACCTGCCCGAACCGGAACCGGTCCTCGCACTCGCGGTCCTCCGGCAGCGGGCCGCCGCAGGCCGTGCCGCGCCCCGAGCGGAGGAGCGGCGTCGCCAGTCCGCCCCCGAGCACCAGGTCCACGCCGGTCGCGCGCCGCAGCTGCCACGCGACCTCCAGGTGGCCGAGGGCGACGGTCCGGTACGGGCGGAAGTGGCCGACCTGGACGCCGAGGGCGGCGGTCGCCGCGCTGCGGCTGGTGCCGAGGAGCCGGAGCCGTGAGGCCGCGCCCACGTTCGGGCCGACGTGCTGCGCTCCGGCGAGCCCGGCCGTGGCCTCGAGCGCGAGGCGATCGGTCAGCTGCCGAGCCACGGTGACGCCCAGCAGCCACTGGGTCGGGTTCACGGCCGAGGACGGTCCGCTGGAATGGCCGAGGTACACCTGCTGCGTGGCCCGGAGGGTGGTGTTCGGCGCGGGACCGGGGAGCTCATCCTCGGAGCGGGCGTCGGACCCGACGCACAGGAGGAGCAGGGCGAGGACGGGGCGGAGCGCGCGCATCAGAAGGCCTGCCCGAGCGCGACGCGCCCGAAGAGCCCGCGGTCGCCTGCCTTGAACTGCGTCCGGCAGGACGGGTCGGCGTCGGAGCCGCAGGGACCGGCGGTGCGCGAGTCGATGAAGCCGATGAGGAGCCCGCCGCCCGCGAGGATGTCGAAGCCGGTCTGCCCCCGGAAGTGCCAGGCCACCTCGACCCGACCGAGCCCGGCGGGTCCGAAGGTCCTCAGGAACGAGACCTGCGCCCCCAGCGCCGAGGTGAGCGCGCCCGTCTCCCGCCGGACGAGCGTGGCGCGGACGGCCGCGTCCAGCGAGACGCCCATGGGGTAATGATCGGACGCCGACACCGGGATGGTCTCGCCGCCCTTCATGATCTGGGTTCCCCCGACGCCTCCTTCGACGGCGAACCGCTCCGTGAGCTGTCGCCCCACGGTCACGCTCGGTGAGAACATCAGCTTGTCCGCCTCGGAGCCCACGTAGCTCAGGGCCGCGCCGAGCCGGACGACGGTCGGTCGGAGCGGGCGGAGCCGCGGCGGTCCGTCGGCGAGCGCAGCGGCGGCCGGGCCGAGCAGGACGAGCGCGCAGAGCGCGAGCCGGGCGCGGGGACCCGCGGGGTGGGGCGACGAGGCCAGGCGGGGTGGAATCAAGGGCGGCCTCCACGGGGAGCGAGGAAGACGCCGCCAGCTTGGCGCCCGGCGAGGGTTTCGTGCCAGGCAATCCGGATGCGGCGAACGTGAAGCACGAGTGAACGACGCGATCCGGCGCCGCCGCGGGCTACAGCACGCTCCGGATCGTCTCCCGCAGCGAGAACCGCGGAGTCCACCCCGCCTCGCGCGCGAACCGGGAGCCGTCCACGACGCACAGGTACTGGATGTGGTCGATCTCCTCCGGCGGGAAGCTCGTGATCCGCGCCTCGAACGCGCGGCGCAGGAGCGGCCGCACGAGGAAGTGCGGGGCGGCGATGGGCCGCCGCCCGAGCTCCTTGAGGACGGACGAGAGCGGCACCTCGCCGGGCCCGGTCACGTTGAAGACGCCGCGCAGGCCGGGGCGGAGCGCGAGCACGAGCGCGCGGCAGGCGTCCTCCTCGTGGATGAGCTGCAGCATGGGGTCGAACCCCATGAGCGTGATCGGGATCTCCAGGCGCAGGTAGTTGGAGGGCGCGTTGCGCACCGTGGGCCCGACGATGTTCACGTGCCGGAGGATGACCGTCTCGATCTCCGGGTGCTTCCACATGAACGACTGCGCGTACATGTCGAGCTCGATGAGATCCCGCAGATCGCTGTACCGGTCCGCCGCCATGAGCGGCGTCTCCTCCACGAGGAAGTTCGAGTTGTCGGGGCGCGGGCCGTAGACGTTGGCCGACGAGAGCACCACGACCTTCTTCACCCCGTGGCGCACGCAGAGGTCGAGGATCCGGTGGGTGCCGACCAGGTTGAAGCTGTGCGCCTCGCTGAAGGGCATCCGCGGGTCGTGCATGATCCCCATGTGGATCACGGCCTCGACGCGCCGCCGGCGGAACGCCTCCTCCACCCGCGCCTTGCGCAGGTCGACCTGGTGGTGGTCGATGTCCTTGGGCTTGCCGGCGAACGGCCGCCGGTCCACGCCCACCACGTGCGTCTCCGTGTGGAGCAGCTTCGCGAGGGCGCGGCCGAGGTTCCCCGAGATGCCGGTCACGAGCACGGTCCGCGGCATGCCCGGGAAGGTCGGGACGGCAGGGACGGGGACGATCATCAGAAGAAGACGCTCCTCCGCTCGGCGAGCCCGCGCGCCAGCAGGCCACGGACGGCGGCCTCGACCTCGGCCACCTTGGCCTCGATCTGCTCGTCGTCCTCGTCCGGCGCACCCTGGAACGTGAGCGGCTCGCCGAAGTGGAGGTGGTAGCGCGTCGGGAGCGGGAACGGGACCACGGTCGGGGTCACCGGCAGCGCCGGGAACGAGAGGAGCTTCGCGAGCGGCTTCAGATCGAAGAGCGCCGGCGCCTGCTCCTCGGCGCCGACCACGCCGATCGGGACCACCGGGGCGTTCATCTCGAGCGCGAGCCGCATGAACCCCGCCCCGAACCGCTGGAGGCGGTAGCGGTCCTTGAACAGCTTGTTCAGGCCGCGCGTACCCTCGGGGAAGACGAGGAGCGCCTCGTCGGCCGCGAGCAACCGGCGGCAGTTCTCGGGCGTGCCCACCACCTGCCCGCACCGGGACATGAAGGTGGAGACGTACGGCAACGTCGGGACCCAGGTGTCCATGAGCGCGCGCACCGCGCGCGGCGGGTCGCGGTCGAAGAGGAGCGCGATCTCGATCATCGCCCCATCGAACGGGAGCTGTCCGGAGTGGTTCGAGACGAGGAGGACGCGACCCTCGGAGGGCACGTTCGAGATGCCGTGCGTCTCGACGCGGAAGTACCGCTTGTAGAGCCAGAGCAGCGGCGCGACCGCGGCGATCGTGAACTCCACGTCGAAGCCGTACGGGTCGACGCCGTACTCGTTGCGCGGAGGGGTGAGCTTCTCGAGCCGCGAGCGGGTGCCGGGGCCGCCCAGCGCGTACGTCCAGTCCCGGAAGCGCTCCCGGATGGCGTCGGAGAATTCGGGCGGCATGGAGACGGTGTAGCACGCACCGGCGGCGGAGCGCGGGCCCAGCCGGGCAGGCGCGGGGCCGGCGCGCGCCCGGCCGGCCCGCGGCTTGTGAGGCCCTGAATCGGGGTGGTATCGTCCCTGAACACCTGCCGATTTTTCGGCGGGGCACCCCGCTCTTTCCCCCATGACCCTGGAGCCGTCGGCCGCGGACAAACACGGTCGGGTCTTCCCGGCAGGGGCGAACCTTCTCAAAGGGAACGCGCCATGAGGGTGGTCTGCCCCCAGTGCAACGCGGCGTATCAAATCGACGACGCGCGCATCCCGGACCGCGGCGCCAGCGTGAAGTGCTCGCGGTGCCAGAAGCACTTCCCGGTCCGAAAGCAGGGCGGCGAGGCAGGGGCCGTTCCGCTCCCGGGCGCGGCGGCCGCGCCGCCGCCGCCGGCGGGAGTGCCGTTGCCTGCCCCGGCCCACGGCGGCCCGCCTCCCGTGCCGGCCGCCGGCGTCCCGCTCCCGCCGCCGCTCGCGAGCCCCTTCGACGCGCCCGCGGCGGACCCTTCGCCCTTCGCCGCCGAGCCGTCCGGCTTCCCTGCGACGCCGTTCGGAGGCGCGTCCGATCCCTTCGGCCCCGCCGACGCGCCCTTCGCCGGCGGAAGCGACGGTCCGTTCGCGTCCGACCCGGGGCCGTTCGGCGCTGCGCCGAGCCCGTTCGGCGACGTCGCGCCCGGGCCCGGCGACGCAGGCTCACCGTTCGGAGACGTCCCGCAGGCAGCGGCCGCGCCGCCCGCCGCGGCGCCGCTCTCGTTCGGCGAGGTGGACCTCGGCGGCGACCTCCCCACGCCCGCCTCGATCGACCCGCCGCCCTTTCCGCCGCCCGCGGCGGCGCCGCCGCTTCCCGAGGACCCGTTCGATCTCACTCCGCGCGCTCCCGCGCCTGCCGCGTCGGGCCCGGCCTTCCCGCCGCCCCCCGTCGCTCCGGGCAGCGGGGCGGAGGAGCTCGAGAACCTGTTCGGCGAGCCGCGTCCCGCGCCGGCCGCCGCGCCCGCCGCCGCGCGGGGCGGGTACCAGGTGCGCCGCCGCTCCGGGAAGGTGTTCGGCCCGTTCTCCGAGGCGCAGATCGTCGAGATGCTCTCGAAGGGCGAGCTGCTCGGGAACGAGGACGTCTCGGTCGACGGCGCCACGTACACGCCCATCGGCGGGGTCCCCGCGTTCGGCGCGGCCCTGCGCAAGGCCGCGGCCGCGCCGGCGGCCCGGCCTTCCACGCCCGCGGTCTTCGGCGACCGGATGGCGGCGGCCAAGATCGTGGAGGGGTCCGACCGCCGCGCGCCCCCGCGGTGGTTGAAGCCCGTCCTCCTCGCCGTGCCGCTCGTCCTGCTCGTCGCCGTGGGCGTCGGCGCGGGCTTCACGCGCCACGGCTTCTTCTTCACCAAGGCGATCTTCCGGCGCGGCGACCCGGCGGCCCTCGCCAACCTCGCCGGGCAGGCGCGGACGGCGCTCGCCCGCGGCGACTTCGCCTCGCGGACCCTCGCCCTCGGGCACGCCGGGAAGGCGCTGGCCCTCGCGCCGGGCTCCCCCGAGGCGACCCTGCTGCACGCGGTGGCGGTGGCGAGCCTCGAGCTCGGTCACGGCGCGCCGCCGGCGGCCCTCCCGAAGGCGCGCGCCGCGGTCGACGCGCTCGCGCGCGAGGACGGCAAGGAGCCCGCCGCGCTCGCCGCGCGCCTCGCGATGGACCTCGTCGCCGACCCGATCGCCGCCACGGTCGCGCAGGAGAGCGCCGTCGAGGCGGCGTTCGCCAGGCGAAAGCCCGACCCCGAGATCGTGGCCCTGCTCGCGCAGTCGGCGCTCGCGCGCGGCGACGCCGCCCGGGCGGCGACGCACGCCAAGCGGCTCGGCGCGCTCGAGAAGGGGCCGCGCGGGCCGCTGCTGGAGGCGCAGGCGGCGGCCCTGGCCCGGAGGCCGGCGGACGCGCGGAGCGCGCTCGCGAAGGCGCTCGAGCGCGATCCGAGCCTGCCCGCCGCGCACCTCGAGCTCGCCGCGCTCGACGAGGGGGCGGGAGAGCTGGAGAAGGCGCGCGAGCGGCTCGAGCCGCTCGCGGCGAGCGCCGCCAAGGACCGGCTCGCGCCGGCCGAGCGCGCGCGGGCGCTGGCGATGCTCGGCTCGATCGTGGGCCGCGATCCGGCGCGGGCCGAGGAGGCCGACAAGCTCCTCGCCGAGGCGGTGTCGGTCGACCCGCGCGCGGTGGACCCGCGCATCCGGCTCGTCCTCCGGCGGATCCAGGCGGGCGACGGGCCGGGGGCGCTCGCGGCCTCGGAGGTCCCGGAGCAGACCATCGTCGCCGTGCCCGCGCTCGCGGCGGCCCGCGTCCGCGCCCTGGCGCTCTCGGGCAAGATGCTCGACGCCGCGCTGCTCGCGGACCGGGCCCTCGCCGCGAACCCGGGCAGGGTCGAGCTCATGGTGGCGAAGGCGGTCACCCTCGTGGCGGCGGGGAAGGCGGAGGAGGGGAAGCAGCTCTACGCGGACGCGCTCGCGCGCGATCCGGAGGCGGTGGAGCCGCGCGTCGCGCTCGCCCGCTTCGCGCTCGCGCAGCGGGACCTCGGCGCCGCGGAGACGCTCCTCGCCGCGGCCGTCGAGAAGGGCCCGCGCGACGCCTCGGCCCAGGCGGCCACCGGCGACCTCCTGCTCGCCAAGGGAGACCTCCCCGGCGCCGAGGCGGCGTACCGCAACGCGCTCGCGCTCGACCGCGCCCACGCGCCCGCGGAGGTGGGGCTCGCGCGGCTCGCGCAGGCGCGCGGCGACGTCGCCGCGGCGCGCGAGGCCCTCGGACGGGCCGTGAAGTACGATCCGCGCGACGCCGACGTCCGCGTCGAGCACGCCACCCTGCTCTGGAAGGCGGGCGAGCTCGCGCCCGCCCTGGAGGGCTTCGAGGCGGCGGTGGACGCCGCCCCGCGCCACCCGCTCGCCCTGACGCGGCTCGGGGCGGTGCTGCTGCAGAAGGGCGACGCCGAGGCGGCGGTGCGGCGGCTCACGGCCGCTTCGAACGAGGCGCCCACCCTGGTCGAGGCGCGCTACTGGCTCGGGCAGGCGCTCCTCGCCCGGTCCGAGACCCCGGCGGCGATCGTCCAGCTCCGCAAGGCGGCGGAGCTCGCGCGGACCGCCGAGAACCTCGTCGCGCTCGGCGGCGCGTACGAGAAGGGCGGCGCCCTCACCGAGGCGCTCGACGCCTACAAGGCGGCCGCCGCGGCCGCGCCGACCTCCGCCGAGCCGCAGGAGCGGATCGCGCAGCTGCTCGCGCAGAACGGCCGCTGTGATCAGGCGCTCCCCGCGTTCGAGAAGGCGCTCGCGCTCGCGCCCCGGGTCTCCCGGCTGCGCGTCGCGCAGGCCCAGTGCACCGCCGAGCGCGGGAAGCACGAGCAGGCGGCGCGGCTCCTGGAGGCGCTCCTCCGCGACGACCCGCGCGCGCCCGGGGCGCGGTATCTCTTCGCCCGCGCGCTCCACGAGGCGAAGGGCGCCGCCGCAGCGCTCCCCCACTACGAGCGGGCCGCGCAGGAGGAGCCCGAGAACGCGCTCACGCACTACTACCTCGGCTACCTCTACAAGCAGCGCAACCAGCGGGCCAAGGCCGTGGCGGCGTTCAAGCAGTTCCTGCAGCGCAAGCCGGACGCGCCCGAGCGCAAGGACATCGAGACGGAGATCGAGGAGCTCGGGGGGAAGTGACGCCGCCGCGCCCTCCGGGCGGAGCCCGCCGCTCCTCCCGCGGGGGGCCTGCGCCCCGGAGCGCGTTGACGTCGCGGACAATCCACTCTAGTGGATAGTCCGTGTCCCGGAGTAATCCTCGCGCCCGCGTCCGCCCCGCCCCCCTGGCGGCGCAGGCGCGCCGCCTGCACGGCCTGCTGGTGCGGCTCTCCCGGCTCCGCCCGATGCGCGATCCGATCGCGACGGCCGCCGCGGACCTCGACCTCACCCCGGCGCAGATCCACGTCGTGCTCTGGCTCGGCACCGACGGGCCGCTCACGATGGGCGATCTCGCGCGGCGCCTCGCCGTGACGGAGAAGACGATCACCGGCGTGATCGACCGCCTGGAGCGCGACGGCCTCGTGCAGCGCGCGCGGCACCCGGCGGACCGGCGCGTGATCCACGTGCGGCTCGCGCCGGGCGGGGCGCGGCTACACCGGCGCATCGACGAGGGGATCGCCTCGAAGCTGACGGGGTTTCTGGCCCTGCTCGAGGCCGGCGACCGGCAGCGTCTGGTCCGGATGGTGGAGAAGCTCACGGCGCGGCTCGCCGCGGAGGAAGCGACATGAACGTGACGACAGCGATGGCGGTGGCCCTGCTCCTGGGGCAGACGGGTGCGGACGGGGCCGCGCCCTCCGAGGCGCCGGCGGCCCAGCCCACCCTCCCGGCCGACGCGACCGGCCCGGTGATCACGCTCGACGAGGCGCTCCAGGTCGCGGGCGAGCGGAACCTCGAGCTCCAGGCGCTCGAGGCGCAGCTCGACCAGGCCCAGGAGATCACCTGGAAGGCGCTCTCGGCGTACTTCCCGCAGGTCTCGGTCGGGGCGAGCTACACGTTCCAGGAGGAGCTCCGGCAGAACGTCGTGTTCGGCGTGGGGCCCTCGACGCCCCTCGGCGGCGGCGTGCAGGCCTTCGACACGGTCGGTCAGACCTCGGTCGTGACGCAGAAGAACGGCCTCTTCGGCGCCCAGGTGAACGCCACCCAGACGCTCGTCTCGGCCCGCCTGTTCTTCGCCATCCGGGGCAACCGCGCGTCGCAGCGCGGCGTCGTCCTCGATCTGGAGAACGGGCGCCGGCAGGTGCTCTTCGGCGTCGCCCGGGCCTACTACGGCGTGGCCGCGCTCAAGGAGGGGATGGGCGTCTCGGAGCGGCTCCTCGAGATCGCGCGCCGCCAGGAGCGTGACGCCCAGGTCCGGTACAACGCGGGGGCGATCGCCAAGGTCGGCCTCATCCGCGCCCAGATCGACCGCGCCCGCGCCGAGGAGGACGTGCGGCGCGCCCGCGCCCAGTTCCTCTCCGCGAAGGTGGCGCTCGCGGGGCTCCTCGCCCGGGACACCGCGTTCGACGTGGAGGCGCCGCCCGAGCCGACGCTCCCCGCGACGGAGCTCGACCCGCTCGTCACGCAGGCCATCGAGAACCGCCCCGACGTGAAGGCCGCCCGCTTGCGCGTGCGCTCCGCGGAGGAGTTCCGCGCGTCCACGTGGAGCCGGTACCTCCCCGACGTGCAGGCGTTCGGGCGGTACGGATGGGCGAACATCGAGGGCCCGAACGGCGAGAACACGAGCTGGGCCGCCGGCCTCCAGGCCCAGTGGACGATCCTCGACGGCTTCGCGCGCGAGTCGGACATCCGCGAGGCGCGCGCACGC
Source organism: Anaeromyxobacter sp. (assembly GCA_035627135.1). Taxonomy (GTDB): domain Bacteria; phylum Myxococcota; class Myxococcia; order Myxococcales; family Anaeromyxobacteraceae; genus Anaeromyxobacter. Next base: position 12,921 of record DASPMI010000051.1, read on the forward strand.
GTCGCCGAGGCGAAGGCCCGCGCCGAGGCCGCGGCGATCACGGTCCGGACGCAGGTGACCCAGGCGCTGCTGGAGCTCGAGTCGCTCCGGTCGAACGCCCAGAAGGCGAAGGAGCAGCGCGACCTCGCCGCCGAGAACCTCCGGCTCGTGGACGTGGCCTACCGCGCCGGCACCGCGACCGCGGTCGAGCAGGCCGACGCCGTCGCCCAGCTCCGGAACGCCGAGATCCTGCTCAACACCGAGCGGCTCAACGCGCAGCTCGCGGCGCTCAACGTGCTGAACGTGATCGGGTCGTTCAACCCGCGGACGCATTGATCCTACGGGGCGTGCCGGCCCCACTCCTGCTACGCTGGGCCCGGCCGCGCTGCGCCGCCGACATTGGACGGGCTGCGGAATGGCGGCTTGCGCGGCACCCACTCCCGTGTCCCGCTCACCCTGAGCCTGTCGAAGGGCGCCCCTCCCCCGCGCTGAGCGCGGGGCCCCCACCCCGGCGTGCGGCCCCGCCTCAGCGGCTGCGCCCCTCACAGCACCACGAGCCCCATCCTCGCCGCGCGCACGATCGCCTCGGCGCGGGACTCGACCCCGAGCTTCGCCAGGATGGCGTTGACGTGGAACTTGGCGGTGTGGTCGGAGATCCCGAGCCGCGCGGCGATGGCCTTGTTCGCGAGCCCTTCCGCGAGCAAGGCCAGGACCTCTCGTTCACGGTTCGTGAGCGGTTCGGCAGGCGCGGCCGCCTCCGGGGCCCGGACGAGCCCGCCCGCCGCGGGGGCGTCGAGCACGGTCAGGCCGAGCGCGGCCGCGGCCAGGGCCGCCGCGACCGCGTCCGGCGCCGCGTCGCGCGCGAGGACGCCGCGCGCTCCGGCGCGGACCGCCGCCGCGGCCTGGCCCTCCGCCGCCACCAGCGCCACGACCGGCGCGCGCTCCGCCACCACCCCCAGACCGGCGGCGCCGGCGCCGGCGCCGGGCCCGACGTCCCACAAGACGGCCGCGGGCGCCGCCGCCTGCGCCCGCGCCGCCGCGGTCTCGGGCGATGCGTCCCCCGCCAGCCGGAGCTCGGGCTGGGCCGCCACGAGCGCGGCGAGGCCGCCGCGCGCGAGCGGATCTCGCGAGACCACCAGGACGGCGACCGGCTCCGCCATCCACCGGTTGTAGCCGGGCTGCGGCCCACCCGCGCCGCTCCGCCCGTATCCTGCCCGTTCGGCCAGGTCGAGACCTGGCCTCCCCGCCGATGTGGCGCGCCCCTCACGTCCATAGGCTTCCGTTCGCAGGCGGCGCACCGCCGCCCAGGGAAGGGAGCACGCCGTGACGAACGAAGGAACGCCGGACCTGCTGGCCGCGCTGTCGAGCGGCCTCGCCGAACGGACCGAGGCGGGCGCCGGCCACGTGGTCCGGGTGGACGGGCGCCGCCGCGGGCCGTCGTCGGGCGTCGTCTGGGCCGCCGACGGCGTGGTGGTGACGGCCCACCATGCCCTCGAGCGGGACGAGGAGGTGACGGTCGGGCTGCCGGACGGGACGACCGCGACGTGCGAGGTCGCGGGCCGCGATCCGTCGACGGACCTCGCCGTGCTCCGCCTGCCGGGCGCCGGCCTCTCCCCGGTCGCTTGGGTCGAGGATCCGGCGCCGCGGGCGGGGCAGCTCGTGCTCGCGGTCTCGCGGCCGGGGCGAGCCCCGCGCGCCGCTCTGGGGGTCATCGCCCGCAGCGCCGGCGAGTACCGCGCCTCCCGCGGCGGGAAGCTCGACCGCTACCTCGAGACCTCCCTCGACCTGCGGCCGGGCCTCTCCGGCGCGCTCGCGCTCGGCGTGGACGGCGCCGCGCTCGGGCTGGTCACCGCCGGGCTGGTGCGGGGCGCGGCCATGGTCGTCCCGCCGGCGACGCTGCGACGCGTGGTGAAGTCGCTCCTTGCGCACGGGGAGATCCGGCGCGGCTACCTCGGGATCGCCACCCACCCGGTCGCGCTCCCGCCCGAGGCGCGGGCGCAGACCGGCGAGGAGCTGGCGCTCCTGGTCGCGCGGGTCGAGCCGGACAGCCCTGCCGCGCGCGCGGGCATCCTGCTCGGGGACGCCATCCTCGCCGTCGGCGAGGAGCGCCTGCAGGACCCGGGGGAGCTCTGGGCCCTGCTCGCGGAGGATCGGATCGGCGAGGCGGTCACGCTGCGCGTGCTGCGGGGCGGCGAGCCGCGCGACGTGCAGGTGACCGTGGGGGCGAGGCCGGCGCGGCGCGCGTGACGGGCGAGGCCGCGTTCAGTCCTGCGGCGCCTCCGCGGCGGCCGCCAGCGCGACCACCGCGTTGCGCCGCTCCTTCGCGAGGTAGAGCGCCCGGTCGGCCCAGGCGAACAGGGCGCGCTCGCTCTCGCCCTCGACGTAGCTGCCCGTGCGGCTCGAGACGGCCACGCCGACCGAGATCGTGACGGCGAGCTCGACCTCCTCCTTCCACGCGCAGCGGGTCCGCTCGACCGAGCGGCGCAGCCGCTCCGCCAGCGTGCGGCCGCCGTCGAGCGGGGTCTCGCGCGCGAGCACCACGAACTCCTCGCCGCCGTACCTCGCGAGGACGTCCTCCTTGCGGACGGCATCGCGCAGGACGAGGGCGGTGAGGCGGAGCACCTCGTCGCCGGCGAGGTGCCCGTGGCGGTCGTTCACCGCCTTGAAGTGATCGAGGTCCGCGAGGAGGAGCGCGAGCGGCCGCCCGTGGCGGAGCGACGCCGAGAGCTCGGCCCCGAGTCGGTCCTCGAAGTGCCGCCGGTTGTAGAGGCCGGTGAGCGGATCCTGCTGCGCGCTCTGCGCCAGCCGGATCTGCCAGCGCGCCTCGATCTCGTCCGTCCACACGAACTTGAGCAGGGTGGCGCCGCCGATGGCGATCCGCGCGCCGTTCGCGAGCGGCGTCTCCCGGACGCGCACGCCGTCCACGAACGTCCCGTTCGCGCTCTCCAGATCGGCGAGCCGCGTCTCCTCGGCGTCCACCTGGATCGTCGCGTGCCGCCGCGAGACGCCGTCGTCGCGGATGGCGACGTCGGCGTCCTCCCTCCGGCCGATGAGCAGCGTGCGCCCGGGCGCGAGCTGGAACACCTCGCCGATCTGCGGGCCCGCGAGGACGAGCAGGAAGGCGTGCCGCCCACCCGCGGGGCCGAGCGCCGGACGCGCGACGGCGGTGCGTTCGTTCTCTGGGAGGCTCATCCGCTCGAGATTGTACCCGGTCCCGGCGCGCGGCCCTTCCGGGTGAAACGTTGATCCGGCTCGGACCCGGGGTTAGGCGAAACCCCGGTGATCCGCTACGGGCCCGCGGGCTGGGAGTACAGGGACTGGGCCGGGCCGGTGTACCCGGTCCCGGAGCCGCGAGGGTTCGATCGGCTCGCCTGGCTGGCCGGCTGGTTCGACACGGTGGAGGTGAACGCGTCGTTCTACCGGCCGTTCCCGGCGGAGATCGGCGATCGCTGGTGCGACCGGGTGGGGGACGCACCCCGGTTCCGGTTCGGGGCGAAGCTCTGGCGGCGGTTCACGCACGAGCGCGAGGCGTACGGGGCCGCCGAGGTGGCGGAGGGTCGGGCGCTCCTCGACCGCCTGCAGGCGCGCGGCCGGCTCGGGGCGGCGCTGCTCCAGTTCCCGTGGTCCTTCCGGCGCGAGGCCGCGTCGGAGGCGTGGCTGCGCGATCTGTTCCGCGCCTTCGCCGGGCTGCCGCTCGTGCTCGAGGTGCGCCACGCCTCGTGGGACGCGTCGGAGTTCCTCGCCGAGCTGGCCGAGGCGGGCGTGGGGATCGTCAACGTGGACCAGCCGATGTTCCACGACTCGGTCGCGCCGGGGGCGCGCGTGACCGCGCCGCTCGCGTACGTCCGCGTGCACGGGCGGAACTTCAAGGACTGGTTCCGCAAGGGCGCGGGGCGCGACGCCCGGTACGACTACCTGTACCGGCCGAAGGAGCTCGAGCCCTGGGCGAAGCGGATCCGGGCCATGGCCGACTCCGCCTGGGCGCCCGACGTGTACGTCGTCACCAACAACCACTTCCGCGGCCAGGCGGTCGCGAACGCGAAGATGCTCGAGGCCATGACCGAGCGGCGGCGGGTCGAGGCGCCGCCGCCCACGGCGGAGCGGTTCGCGGAGGCGCTCCGGCCGTTCCTGGCGCGGGAGCCCCGGACCCCCGGGGCCGCGCCCGCGCCGCCGGCATAGTGTTCTCTGTACACGATTGACATAGTGTCCAAATCACACTACCGTCGGACCATGTCCAGTCGGGCCGAGCGGGCGCGGATCGCGGAGGAGACGGTCGCCATCCTGGCGCGGGGCGGGTACACGAGCCCCGGTGGGCGCGCCGTGTCGCTGGACGGGCTCGCGGAGGCCGTGCGCCGCACGGTGACGCTCGACCCCGCGGGGCTCGCGAAGCTGAGCCCGGAGGCGCAGCGCCGCTGCGCCGAGGCCGCGGGGCGCCCCGGCTGCCGCGTCGAGGTGACGCGCGAGACCACGCTCGGCGCGGCCCGCCGGCTCGTCGAGCGCGAGGGCCGGGCGGGCGTCGCCGCCCTCAACTTCGCGGACGCGAACGTCCCCGGCGGCGGGTTCCTCGCCGGGGCCCAGGCGCAGGAGGAGAGCCTCGCCCGCGCGAGCGGACTCCACGCCTGCCTCCTCCCGCAGACCGCCTACTACGAGGCCAACCGCGCCTGCGGGACCTTCCTCTACACCGATCACCTCATCGTCTCGCCCGACGTCCCCGTCTTCCGGGACGACGCGGACCGCCTCCTCGAGCGGCCGTACGCCGTGAGCGTGCTCACCGCGCCCGCGCCCTACGCCGGCGCGGTGCGGCGGTACGAGCCGGAGAACGTGGGCCGGATCGGGCCCGTCCTCCGCGGCCGCGCCGCGAAGGTGCTCGCGGCGGCCGTCGTCCACGGCCACCGGACCCTCGTGCTGGGCGCGTGGGGGTGCGGGGTGTTCGAGAACGTGCCCGAGGACGTGGCCGGCGCGTTCGCGGACCTGCTCCGCCCGGACGCCTTCGGCCGGGTCCTCGACCAGGTCACGTTCGCCATCCACGACCGCGCGGAGCCGAGCCCGATCGTGCAGGCGTTCGAGGCGCGGTTCGGGGCTGCGCGCTCGGCCTAGGTCTTCTTCGCCGTGAGCAGCGCGTTCACCTTCTCCATGACCGCGAACGCGTCGGCGACGTAGACGACGTCGGCCTTGCCGCGGGCCCAGCCGCAGTTGGCGTCGAGGTTGATCGCCCGCCGCTCGCGGATGAACCGCCAGCCGACCACGTGCGGCTCCTCGCCGTGGCAGCAGGTGGAGAGGCCGCGCGGGTGGCGCGGGGTCGAGCCGGTCTGGCCGACCTGGTTCAGGTGCGTCATGAACTCGAGGACCTTCTGGCCCTCGCCGGCCTGATCCGTGAGCGACTTGGAGGTGCCGAGCGACGCGCCCGCGGCGCGGAGGAAGCCGAGGATGAGCTCGCCGGCCTTCTCCGGGTTGGGCTTGCCGTCGGCCTGCTTCTTCGTCCAGCCCGCGCCGGCGACGAAGAGGAGCTTCGCGTCGGGGCGGATGGTCTGCTCGCCGGACGTCGGCGCGTGCACGCCGGTGACCTGCGACCGCTGGAGCTCGGGGCCGAGCTCGACGGCGACCGGCTCGACGGCGGGCGCCGCGCCCCCTGCGGCCGCGGCCGCCGGGTACGCGCCCGGATCGACGAGCAGCACCCACGGCCGCTCGGCGCGCTGCAGCTTCGCCTCGATCCGCTGCTTGTAGTACCAGCGCGTGGCCGAGAGCGCGCCACCCTCGGTCGAGAGCGCCGAGACGTGCGTGTCGATCCGGCCGCCGAGCCGCTGCGCGACGCCGGCGGCGACGCGGGCCATGCGGGAGAGCGCGGGGGCGACGATCACCGTCGCGCCGGCGGCGCGGGCGAGCGCGGCGCAGGCGGCGGCGTCGGTGCCGTAGCGCGGCTGGGCGAGGGGCGCGGCCTCGGCGGCGAGCACCTTGGCGACGCCCGTCCCGGCGAGCTGCGCCGCGGCCGGGCCGGTCTTCGCGCCGAAGAGGCCGACGATCACGGTCCCGCCGGCGGCCTTCGCCGCCGAGAGGGCCTCGAGCGCCGCGCGGGGCAGCGTGCCGTCGGCCTCGGTGGGGGAGAGGAGGAGGGTCGTGTCCATGGGGTTCCTCAGTCCTGCGAGATCCACTCGACGAGCTCCTTCGCGATCTCGTCCGGGCTCATGTCCTTCACCACGCGCGTCTCGCGCGCCACCTTCGGCACCGCGACCGACTCGAACTTCACGCCGCCCGTGCCGACCGGGGTGGCCGGGGCCTTCTGGAGCGCCGGCATCACGCCGCGCATGTTGGCCATGCCGACCTGCGGGTTGTTCTTGGGCTCGGGCAGGTTGCCGGTCGCCCAGCCGAGCACGGCCGGCGGGCCGGCGCAGACGGACACCTGGTGCTTGCCGCCCTCGACGCGCTCCAGGATCTGCAGCGCGCCGCCGTCCTTCACGGACAGCTCGTCCACCCCGAAGAACTGGTCCGGGATCCCGAGCCGCTCGCCCACCATCTGCAGGGTGACGCCCGCGCCGCGCGAGGCCGACTCCCAGCCGCCGAACAGGAGCAGCGCGCTCCGGTCGAGGCCGGGGAGCTTCTGCACCGCCTCGGCGAGCTTCGCCGCCACCTCGTGCGCGTCGGTGAACCCGCTCGCGGGGCCGTCGAGGGCGACGAGCTCGAACGGCACCTTCTGGCCGACGGCCATCATCACCTGCTGGAGCTTCTGCTTCGGGCCGAGGGCGACGAGCGTGACCTTCGAGCCCGGGACCTTGGCGGCGAGGTTCGCGGCCTCGTACAGCGCGTGGCCGGCCCACGGGTCGAGGACGTGCGGGAGCATGGCCTCGTTCTTGAGCCCCGGACCCTGCGGCGTGGCCACGGGCTCGAGGGTCTGGAGCGGGTCGGGGACGATGGAGCCGAGGACGACGATCTGGTAACCGGGCATTCGCTAGTTCTCCGCCGAGTGCAGCCCGCCCGCGCCGGCGCGGAACTGGAGGTTCACGCGATCGGTGCCGGGCAGGCGGGTGGGGCAGCTCCACAGGCAGGCGCCGCAGTGGACGCACTTCTCGCGATCGAAGGCGGGCGTGCCGCCGTCGCCGGGCCGGATCGCCTCGGCCGAGCAGATCTCGACGCAGACGCGCTTCCCGCACCCCCTGCACAGCTCGGGGTCGAGGAAGACCACGTGATCGGCGTAGCCGGGCGGCGCCTGGACCTTGCCGCCCATGAGCAGCGCGTCCTGCTGCGAGACCAGCACCTGGCCGTCCATCGGGACGGGCGGCCAGCCCGCGCGGTCCATGAGGGCGTCGTGGAGCGGCACGCCCTTCTCCGCGCACTCCCGCCGGATCCGCGCGATGTCCGCGGCGGGGATCTTGCCCTTGTAGAACTCCTCGAGGGTCCCGATCTGGTCGGCGGGGTGGGGCGGCTCGTCGCCCAGCGACATGCGACCACCGGTGAACCCGGAGAGCGCCATGCCCATGAGGCCCGTGACGACGCCCTTCTGGAACCCGTCGCGCGCCTTCTCCGCGACCTGCCCCTCGCGCTCGACCCAGCTGTCCCGGCGCCGGGCGACGTAGACCGCCTCGAGGTTCTCGCGGGTGAAGGGCTTCTTCGCCTCGAGGAGCTCGATCACGCCCTCGGCGAGCTGCACGCCGGTGGCGAACGCCTCGTCCACGCCGGACGAGGTGAGCACGTTGGTCGAGCCCGACCCCTCGCCGATCCGGGCGAAGCCGTCGCCGGCGAGGAACGGCTCGCCGCGGCGGCCGGACTCGAGGATCGACTTCGCGCCCCAGGACCGGAGCTTCGCCTTCTCGAGGTACGGCCAGAGGCGCGGGTGCTGCACGTAGTGCTGGAGGTAGCGGTACGTCGTGCGGACCGGCGACTCGAACCAGCTCGGCACGAAGATGCCCACCGAGGCGACGCGGTCGGGGTGGACGTAGAGGAACCCGAAGATCTCCGGCTCGGGGAAGCCGAACGTGTGGAGCACGGTGCCGGCCTGGAGCGGCGTGTCCTCGGGGAGGTCCACGACGAGCTTCATGCCCACCGCCCACTCGCGGCGCGCGTGGCCCGGCGGCATCCCGATCACCTCGTCGAGCTGCTGCCCCACCGCGCCCACCGGTCCGTCGGCGACGACCGTGAGCGCCGCGTGCACGTCCATGCCCGGCATGTACGCGCCGCCCTCCGGGCGACCCTGCCGGTCGACGCCCTGGTCGAGGAGGCGCACGCCCTTCACGGCCTTGCCCTCGACGAGCGCCTCGGCGACCGGCGTGCCGGGCCAGATCTGCACCGTGCCGGTGGCCATCACCTGGCCGGCCATCCACTGGAGGAGCTGGCCGAGCGAGAAGACGAAGCCGTCCGTCTTGTGGAGGAAGGCCGGGGCCCAGGGGAGCTCGAACGAGTCGCGGTCCGCGCCGTGGAAGGCGCGCAGCGTCTTGTCGGCGGCGCGGAGCGTGACCGAGCGGCGGCTCGCGCCGACGGGGTCGAGGAGGTAGAGGACCTTCTCGTCCCGGACCGGCGTCGCCATCGGGATCTGCGACGCGTCGAGGTCGGGGAACGCGGCCTTGATCGCGCGGGCGCGGGTCACGACGCCCGAGACGCCGAAGCCGACGTCGTCGGCGCGCTCGTAGCAGAGCACCTGGAGCGGCATGCCCGGCGACGCCGCGCTCTCGAGCGGCGGCTTCGAGGCGTCGGCGAGGCGGCGCGAGAGGGTGGTGAGGAACCCCGCCGTCGCGGGGCCGAACCCGACGCAGGCGACGTCGACGGCCATCGTCTGGCGCTGCGGAACGTTCTCGTCGCTCACGGCGGTGGCCTCCTACTGCGGGTAGTCCAGCGCCTCCGGGATCATGACCTTCGAGACCGCCTCGGCGGCGCGGTCCTTCGCCAGCATCGCGCCGGTGAGGCAGCCGTCGAGCTTCACCCGGAGCGTACGGAAGTCGGTCATCCCCTTGCACGAGGCGCAGGGGCCCTCCTTGTCCGCGTGCGCGTCCACCTGATCGGTCGCGCACCCCGCGAGGCCGGGGACGAGCCCCTCGAGCGCCGCGGCGTCCGCGGCGCTCCAGCACTCGTGCCGCGCGTTCTCGTCCCACGCCGGGTGGCGGTTGTAGCCGTGCACCAGCTCGGCGCAGATCCGGCCCACCTCGCCCGCCGCGCGCGCCGCCTGCACGTGGCAGAGATCGGCGAAGAAGCGCGCCGTGGCCGGCAGCGCGTCGCCCAGCGCCGCGCCGCCGTTCTCGGCGAGCGCCACGGCGTCCATGATCTGCATGCGCGCGGCGACGAGCCAGGCGAGCGCGTCGGCGAGCTTGAAGGTCACGCCCTGGCGCGGCGACTGGTAGAGCCGCTGGCCGTCCGCGTCCTTCGCGTCCCCGAGGTGGAGGAAGGTCCACAGCCACAGCTCGATGGCCGAGGCGAGCGCGCACGCGCCGGTGCCGTGGTGCTGGGCGGCGACCCGGCGGAGCTCCTTCGCCCACGCCTTGAGCTGGGCGAGCCAGAGCTCGTTGCCCATGGTGACCGAGAGGTGCCGGCGCTGCACCGCCTCCGGGCCCTCGTACGTCGCCTCGAGCTGCGCGTCCATCCACTTCTGGCCGAGGAAGCCGGGGCAGTCCTCGGTGATGCCGTAGCCGCCCATCAGCGAGACCGCCTCGCGCATCACGGTCGCGCCGTGGCCCGTGTTCCAGAGCTTCGCGGCCGGGCAGAGGACGTTGGCCTGGGCGTCGAGGAGGACGAAGCGGACCATCTCGTCCGCCTGGAGCTCCTGGAGGCGCGCCTCGTCCTTCTCGCTGCGCGGCCGGCCCTGGAGCTCGAGCGCCTCGATGGCCAGCTTCTCCTTCTGCTTCGTCCACTTCATCGTGGCCTTCATGCCCGAGATGCCCTGCGCCGCGAGGAAGGCGTCCTTCTTCTTCTCGAGCGGGTCGAGCTCGTCGAAGAGGCGGGCAGCGCCGAAGCCGAGCGACGCGGCGGCCTCGCCGGTCGCCCAGACCTCGACGAGGCGGTGCAGGGCGTCCTCGCGCTGCTGGATGCCGAGCTCGTACCGGACCGAGCCGGGCGCGGCCTGCTCGGCGCCGCGGAACCGGCCGCGCTGGTAGCGGATGACCGGCTCGACCGCGGAGAGGAGCTTCGCCGCGGTCATCACCGCCACGGGCACGCGCGTCCGCCGGAAGACCGCCTCGATGACGGTCGAGTGGTCGTACTTCGGGATGATGATCCCGTCCTTCACCGTGTACCCACCCACGATGCGCGAGGCGGGGATCGTCAGGCTGAAGATCGGGTCGGTGGTCGAGGAGAGCTGGTGGACCAGCTTCTTCGTGGGCGTGCCGCGATCGAACGTGCCCGGGTCGCCCTCCTCGAGGACGACGAGGCAGCTCCCCTTGATGCGCGGGTCGGCCGAGTCCACCGCGGCGGTGATGAAGTTGGCGAACCCCATGTTGGTGATGAAGCGGCCGCGCTTCTCGACCTGGAGGACCGGCTCCTGGCCGTCCTTCCACTCCTTCACGCGGAGCTTCCCGGACAGCATGCCGGTGTCCACGCCGACGTACGGGATGGGCTCCGTGAGCGCGAAGGCGGCGCGCCACGGCTTGCGGTCCTCGCCCGGCTTGGCCGGGGCGGCGAGGCTCATGTACTTCTGCACCTGCTCCGGCGTCCCGCGCTCGTGGATGGGCGAGAGGCCGAGGAACCCGGCGAGCGCGCCCGTCGCCGCGCCCGCGTCCACCCAGGCGAGCTCGAACGCGGTGAGCGACAGCGCGAGGTTCTTCGGGCCCGCGATGAACCCGCCCTCCTCCGGCTCCATGAAGGTCGCCGTGATCCCGGAGGCGTCATAGTGCGCGAGGAGCTCGTTCTTCCGCTCCGTCCAGTCGTGGTCGTTGCGCCCGCCCTCGGCCACGAGCCGCGCCACCGGGCCGCGCGCGACGGCGCGCGTGGACTGCACGAGCATCTGGAGATCGAACCGCTCCGCGAAGCGCCACATGATCTGCCGGACGTCGTCGCCCGGGAGCGTGCGCAGGGAGTCGGACTTCTCGTTCAGCGCGACAAGGGGCATGGGGCTCTCACCTCAGCGTCCGCGCGTAAATGCGCGATTACGTTCCACCCGGGTGGTTGTCTCGGAGGGGCGCCGAAACTAGCAGACCAGCCGGGGTGAAAGGAACAGGGGACGGAGGGCGCGCTCTTCCGTCCGACGCAGCGCGGCAGGGTCGAGGCGGGTTCACCCGAACTCGGCGACGATCGGCGCGTGGTCGCTCGTGCCGAAGTCCGCCAGCACGGAGCAACGCTGCACCCGCCGCGCGAGCGCGTCGCTCGCGACCACGTAGTCGATGCGCCAGCCGATGTTCCGCTGGCGCAGGTTGCGCCACGGCGCCCACCACGTGAACAGCCCCTCGTTCGCCGGCTCGAGGGCGCGGCCGACGTCCACGAGGCCGCGCGACAGGAGCCGCTCGAACAGCGCCCGCTCCTCCGGGAGCTGGCCGACGGCGCCCGCCTTGCGCTCCTTCGGATGCACGTCGACGTCGGCGCGCGCGACGTTGAGGTCTCCGCAGAGGAGGAGCGCCCGCCCGGCGGCCTGGGCCTCGGCCGCCCAGGCGTCGAGCGCCTCGAGGAACCGCATCTTCGCGGCCAGGTCCTTGCCGCCGTTCGGCACGTAGATCGAGGCGACGGTGATCCCCGCCGCCTCCGCCGTCGCGATCCGCGTCTCGTGATCGAAGGCCGGGTGGCCGAAGCGCGGCCCGTCCGGCGCCAGGGCGGCGCGCACGTGGAGCGCCACGCCGGAGTACGCGGTCTCGCCGTGCCACAGGCAGTGATAGCCGGCGAAGCACGCGAGCGGGCCGAGCGTGCCGGGAACCTTCGCCGCCGGCGCCTTGATCTCCTGGAGGCAGACGACGTCGGGGCGCTCGCGCGCGAGCAGCTCGACCACCTGCGCCTCGCGCGCGCGGATCCCGTTCACGTTCCAGGTGGCGATCTTCACGGCGGCGAACCTTATACCCCACCCGTGAACGAGCCCGAGCCCGCTCCCGAGCCCGGGGACCCTCCCGGGCCCGCGCGCGAGGAGCGCGATCCCCGGGGTCTCGATCGGCCACGGCGCGCGAACTACAATCGCGGATGCGCCCGGCGAGCGGGCGTGGGAGCGCTTCACGGCGCGTGCCACCCATGGAACCCAAGGTCCTCGAGCTGAGCCTCCCGCCGGAGTGGGACTCCGTCCGCGCGGGCTGGGGCGCGTGCCACGGGCTCCTCGAGGGCGCGGGCCTCGCGGAGGACGAGACGGACGCGCTCTCGATGGTGGCGCAGGAGCTGCTCGAGAACGCGGTCAAGTACGGCGGCGACGGGAGCGAGGCGATCCGCCTCTCGCTCCGCGTCGAGGCGGCGGGCGTCACCGTGGAGGTACGGAGCCGGGTGCCCGCCGACGGCGCCCACCTGGCGACGCTCGGGGGCGCGGTGGAGCGGCTCCGCGCGTGCCCCGACCCGTACCAGGCCTGGGTGGAGCGGCTGCAGCGCGTGGCCGGCCGCCCGGAGGGGCAGGGTGGGAGCGAGCTGGGGCTCGCGCGGATCGCGTACGAGGGGCGCTGCGCGCTCGACTACCGCGTGGACGCGGGAGTGCTCGCGGTCTCCGCGGTGTACAAACGGGAAGATGATCGCCGAGGGGTCAAATGACGGACGCTGGTAGGCGCTGGCACCAGGGCGCGCTCACGCTCGAGGCCCACACGGCGCCGGGCGAGCTGCGCGTCGTCTGGAGCGGCCGGAGCGACGAGCGCGAGCCGGCCCGGTTCCTCGCGCCGCTCCTCGCGGAGCTCGTCGAGACCTGCCGGAGCGCGCAGGCGCGGCTCCGGCTCGACTTCACCGCGCTCGAGTTCATGAACTCGTCCACGTTCACGCCCATCGTGAAGGCCATCGCCGATTCCCGCAGCGCCGGCGTGGCCATCGCCCTCGAGTACGCGCAGGCGAAGCGATGGCAGGCCCTCTCCTTCAGCGCCCTGCGCACCTTCGAGACCCGCGATGGCAGCGTCGCCGTCCTCGGCCGCTGAAGAATCGCCGCTGATCGCGGACCTCTCGGCCACCCCGGCGTTCGAGCGCGCCCACCTCTCGATCCTGCACCGCTGGTGCGGGACGACGGCGATGCTCGGCGCGCTGGTCGTGCCGATGTTCCTCCTGCTCGACTTCGTCACCCTGCCGGCCGCGACGTTCGAGCGGTTCCTGGGGTACCGCGCGGCGCTCACCGGCGCGCTCGCGATCCAGCTCGTCGCGGTCCGGCTCACGCGGCCCGGGCCGCTGACGCCGCTGCACGGCTACCTCTTCACGCTCGTCGCCGGGGGCGTGCTCTCCTGGATGACCGTCGAGCTGGGCGGGTTCGACTCGTCGTACTACGCGGGCCTGTACGTGGTCGTGGCGGCGAACCTGCTCCTGCCGTGGCGGCCGCTCCACGCGGCTTTGAACGCGCTCCTCCTCGTGCTCGAGTACGTGGTGCTGAACGCGGTGTTCGGCGGCCCGTTCCACTCCGCCGCGCTCCTCAACAACCTCTTCTTCCTCCTCGCGGGCATGGTCCTCGTCGTCGTCGCCGCCGAGGTGCGGTTCGCGCTGCTCGCCAAGGAGTACGCCGCCCGGACCGCGCTGCTCGAGGCCAACGTCGCGCTGGGGCGCTCGCAGGCGGACCTCCGCGCGGCGCGCGACTTGCTCTGGGGCGAGATGGAGGTCGCGAAGCGGATCCAGACCGCGCTCCTCCCCGAGGCCCGGCGCGCGGGGCCGTACCAGCTCGCCGCGCGCATGGTCCCGGCGGCCGAGGTGGGCGGGGACTACTACGACGTGGTGGACGCCGGCGAGGACCGGCACTGGCTCGCCATCGGCGACGTGTCCGGCCACGGCGTCGAGTCGGGCCTCGTGATGATGATGACCCAGACCAGCATCCTGTCGCTCGTCCGCGAGGATCCGGCGCGCACGCCCGCGCAGGTCTTCCGCGAGGTGAACGGGGTGCTCTGGCGCAACATCTCGCGCCTCCGCTCGAGCCGCTACATGACGCTGAACGTGGTCCGGCTCGAGCCCGGCGGCTTCACGCTCGCCGGCAAGCACCAGGACGTGCTCGTCTGGCGCGCCGGGCGCGGCGTCGAGGCGGTGGAGAACGAGGGGAGCTGGGTCGGCCTGGCGCCGGACCCCGGCCCGATCGTCCAGGACCTGTTCGTCCCGATGGGCCCGGGTGACCTCGCGCTGTTCTTCACCGACGGCGCGACCGAGGCGCGCAACGCCGCCGGCGAGCTCTACGGCCAGGAGCGCCTCGCGGCGATGCTCGAGCGCGTCGCAGGCCGGCCGCTCGAGGACGCGCTCGACGCGCTGTTCGCCGACGTCGCCGCCTTCCGCGCCGGCGAGGCGGACGACGACGTCACGATGCTGCTCGTGCGGCGCCTGGGGGACGCGCGGCCGCTGCGGGCGGGGGCGGCGGCGCGGGCGGCGGAGACGGTGTAGCGGCCGCTGCTACTTCTTCTTCGGGACGAGCTTCTCGAACTTCTCCTCGTCGACGTACTTGCCGACCTCGGCGAGCCCCTCGGCCACCTTGGGATGCGAGAAGAGCTCCTGCGCGGCGACCTGGCCGAGCATCTGGAAGCTCGACCGGATCGCGGCCTGCCCCTCGCTCTGGATGGCCGCGCGGGCCTCCGCGAAGCAGGCCTCCGTGAGCAGGCGCTCGATGAGCCGCGCCGCGTCCTTGGACATGGCCGTCCGCTGCTCGTTCGTGACCGTGGAGCCGTCCTGCACGCCCGGGTGGAGCGCCGCCATCGCGAAGATCCAGCGCACGAGCGCCCGCTTCTCGGCCGTGGTCGTCGAGTCGACGAGGCAGTTCCCGAGGGTCTCGCCGTCGGGCCCCGCGTACGCCCGGGGCGCGGCCCCGAGCACGACCAGCCCCACCACCAGCGCGCGCGCGATCCGTCCCGACATGTGCTTGCTCCTCGGTGTCTGCGGTCCGTGCCGAAGCGGGAAGCGTCGCACGCGTTCACCCCGGTCGCAAGCGTGGGTGCAGGTGGGAGCGCGACGGAGAAACGCGGCCGGTGAAGCGGACCGCGGGCTGGCCGCAGGGTTGCACTCCCGGTCGCTGGCCGCCCGCAGGCGGCCGGACCGGGCCACGAGCGGCTGCGCGTGGCGGCTGGGACACGCGTCCGGTGTGGCGCCGGACACGGCGCGCGGCATCGAGCGGAGAGGTGGAGGCATGGAGGCGAGGAGCGAACCGAGGCGGGACTGGCGCGTGGTCCAGTGGTCTCCGTGGTGCTGGACGATCGCGATCGTCCTCCTGAGCACGTTCCTCACGGTCCAGTGGTCGTACCCGTACTGCAACGCCCCGACCGACGGTCAGGGCTGGCAGGCGTGGGGGTTCCCCTTCCCGGCCCAGCGGCCGTCCGAAACCGTGTTCGGGCTGACGTCGACGATGCCGCACGTGCTCCTCCTCGACTGCCTGCTCGTGGGGCTCGTGGCGTTCCCCGCCCTGCGATGGCTCCTCGGGGCCGTCGCGCGCCTCCGCGTCGCGGCGCGGGCGCTCGCGATCGTCGGCGCGCTCCTCGCGCTCCTCACGATCGTGGGCGCGGCGTCGGAGGTCTGGAAGTGGGAGCCGGTCTGGACGATCGGGACGGAGCGGCAGCCGTACCTGGCCGCCCGCCCGGTGGGCGTCGGCCTCCCGGGGCTGGAGTGCGGTCCCTCGGAGTTCTGGTTCGGGCCGTCCGCACCGGAGCCGCCGTGCGATCACTGAGCGCGTCGAACGGCGGGCGCCGCGCCCCGCTTTCGGGGTGGCTGGTCCGGTGGTCACCCTGGTTCTGGACGGTCGCGATCGTGATCGTCTGCGACGCGCTCTTCAAGCTCGAGTGGTCGTACCCGATGTGCAACGACCCGACCGACGGCCCGGCCTTCGCCGTGTTCGGGTTTCCCCTGCCGTCCCAGCGGTTCGCGGGCAACTCCCTCGAGTACGCGACCATGCCGCACGTGTACGCGCTCGACCTCGTGCTCATCGCGCTCGTGGTCTTCCCGCCCGTGCGCTGGCTCCTCCGCCGGCTCGCGCGGCTCCGCGTCGTCGCGGCGGCCGTCGCGGGCTGCGGGCTCGCGATCGCGAGCCTCTCGGTCGCGTTCCTGGCGCTCGTCATGTACGTGACCTGGGTGCCGGTCCGCAGCATCTCGGGGGACTTCTTCGAGGACTACCGCGACCTGCGGCCCGCGGGGCTCGGCCACCTGCACATCCGGTGCAGTCCGTCCGAGTACTGGTTCGGGCCCGCGCGGCGAGGCGTCGAGCCCGGGTGATCCCTTCGTCGGCGAGCGGCGCGGTGGTATCCACGTCGCCATGCTCGACGGCGTGGCGCGGCGGTTCGGGGTGCGGCCGCCGCCGTGACGCGCCTCACGGGCGGCGGCGCAGGAGCCCGACGCCGATCGTGAGGGTCGCGAAGCTCACGAGGAGCGCGCCGACGTAGGTGAGGACGCGCAGCGCGGGGGCGTGCGCGAGCCCGAAGAAGCCGCCGGGGACGAAGATGGCCGCGGCCGGCGCGGCCACCCGCGCGGAGACGGCGAGCCGGCCGGGCAGCGCGGCGTGATCCGCGAGGAGCTGCAGCACGAGCGACAGGATGACGAGCACGCCCGCGTGCGCGTGGCCGGCGCGGTAGAGGGCGTACTGCTCCGGCGTCAGCGATAGGCCGGAGGGGGCGAGGCCGGCTTCGCCCCCGGTCAGGAGCCCGAGGACGGTGAGCCCGCCGTAGACGATCGTCGGGACGGTCAGCAGCGTGATGCCGGCGAAGAGGCGCGCGGTGCGGGTCACGTGGGCTCGCTCGCCGCGCTCAGATGGGCTGCTCGGCGCTCACCGCGGCGTGCCCGTTCGCGCGCGCGGTCCGCCGCGCCGCGCGCTTCGCCGGACGCCCCGCGCCCGCCTGGAGCTCCACGATCGGCTTGAACCCGCCGTAGCACATCCGCTTCACGTCGAAGGGCATCGTCGTGTCCATGCCCGTCATCCGCGGGTCCTTCATCACGCGCTTGTTCACCTGGTCGCGGTGCGCGCGCGAGCGGTAGAGGATCCAGGCGAACACCACCGTCTCCCCCTTCTTCAGGCGGAGCTCCTTCGGGAACGGCTGGCCCATCTTCACGTCCAGGTCGTCCCCGACGCACTCGAAGTACTGGAGCGCGCCGTGGTCCATCCAGACCTTGCCCGCGGCGCTCGCCATCTTCTCGTAGGCGGCGAGGTTCTTCTTCGGGAGCGGGATGACGAAGCCGTCGACGTACATGGTGGTCTCCTCCTGGGGACGAGTGCTGTAGCGATCGCCGCGTGCCCTCGCCACCCGTGTCCGCGCGGAGCCCCAGGCGGACCGTTCCGCGCTCCGTTACATCCCGGCCATGCTCCTCGCCGACGTCGCCAGGACCTCGCGGGACGCCGCGGCCACGCGCAGCCGGAACGAGAAGACCGCGCTCCTCGCGCGCCTGCTCCGGGCGCTCCCGGACGGGGAGCGCGGCCTCGTCGTGAGCTGGCTCTCGGGCGATCCGGCGCAAGGCAGGATCGGCGTGGGCTTCGCGAGCGTGCGCGACGCGCGCGCGACCTCGCCGGCCGCGATCCCTTCACTCGCGGTCTCCGAGGTCCACGCGGCGCTGGGGACGTACGCCGCCGCCCGCGGCCCCGGCTCCGGCAACGCCCGCCGCGCCCTGCTCGCGGACCTCTTCGCCCGCGCGGTGCCCGAGGAGCGCGACTTCCTCGCCGGGCTCCTCACCGGCGAGCTCCGCCAGGGCGCGCTCGAGGGGCTCCTCGCGGAGGCCGTGGCGCAGGCGGCGGGCGCGCCCGCGGACGACGTGCGCCGGGCGGCCATGCTCGCGGGCTCCCTCCCCGCCGTGGCCGAGGCGGTGCTCGGCGAGGGCCCCGCGGCGCTCGCCCGGTTCCGCCTCCGCGTGCTCGCGCCCGTGCAGCCGATGCTGGCCCAGACCGCGGAGGACGTCGCCGACGCCCTCGCGCGGCTCGGCCCGGCGGCGCTGGAGTGGAAGCTCGACGGCGCGCGCGTGCAGGTGCACCGCGACGGCGACGCGGTGCGGATCTTCTCGCGCACCGGCCGCGACGTGACCGCGGCCCTGCCGGAGGTGGCGGCGGTGGTCCGGGCGGCGCCGGCGCGCGCGCTCGTGCTCGACGGCGAGGCGCTGGCGATGCGGACGGACGGCACGCCCGAGCCCTTCCAGCGCACGATGCGCCGGTTCGGGCGGAAGCTCGCGCCCGGGGACGCCGAGGGCGAGGACGCGGTCGAGCTCGACCCGGAGCGCCTCGCCCCGGGCCTGCCGCTCACCGCCTTCTTCTTCGACGTCCTCCACCGCGACGGCGCCGACCTCCTCGGCGCGAGCAACGCCGCGCGCCGCGCGGCGCTCGAGGCGGTGATCCCGCCGGCGCACCTCGTCCCGCGGATGGTCCCGGGCGGCGCCGCGGAGGCCGAGGCGTTCCTCGAGGACGCGCTCGCGCGCGGGCACGAGGGGGTGGTGGCGAAGGCGCTCGACGCGCCCTACGAGGCCGGGCGGCGCGGCGGCGCGTGGCTCAAGGTGAAGCGCGCGCACACGCTCGATCTGGTCGTGCTCGCGGTCGAGCCCGGGAGCGGGCGCCGCCGCGGCTGGCTCTCCAACCTGCACCTCGGCGCGCGCGACCCCGCGACCGGCGGGTTCGTGATGCTGGGGAAGACGTTCAAGGGCATGACCGACGCGATGCTCGCCTGGCAGACGGAGCGGCTGCGCTCGCTCGCTGTCTCGGACGACGGGTACGTGGTCCGGGTCCGCCCGGAGCTCGTGGTCGAGGTGGCGTTCGACGGGATCCAGGCGAGCTCGCGGTACGAGGGCGGCCTCGCGCTCCGCTTCGCGCGGGTGAAGCGGTACCGCGAGGACAAGCGGCCCGAGGACGCGGACACGATCGAGACGGTGCGGGCGATCTACGCGGGCACGACCGGCGCCGCCTCCGGCGACGGCCGCGCCTCCTCCGAGACCCAGCCCGCCTCCGTCCGCACGTAGCGCGAGCTGCGCAGCGCGCGGAACCGCTCTCCGTCGAACACCCGGAGCTCGGCCTCGAGGCGCGGGCCCTCGGCGCGCAGCAGGTTGTACGAGTTGGGCTCCCCGCGCAGGCGGTCGGAGGTGGCGCTGCCGGCGTGGAAGGTGAGCGCGGGCCGGGCCAGGGCGCGGCCGCGCGAGGTGAGGCTCCCGGCGTGCACGCGGTGGAGGTGGCCCGTGAGGACCACGTCGAGGCCGCACCCGGCGAACGCCTCGAGCGCCGCCTCGACGCGGCCGACGAGCCGCTCGCGCGGCTTCGCCGCCGGGGGCGAGAACGGGTGGTGCGCGACGAGGACGTGCAGCCGCCGCGGGCCGGGCCCGCACAGCCGCGCGCGGACCGCCTCCATCTGCTCGTACGAGATCCGCCCCTCCTTCCAGGTGAACGAGCGCGCCGTCGAGATCCCGAGGGCCACCAGCTCCTCGTCCTCGTGCACCGGGCTGAGGTCGTCCGTCACGTACGCGCGGTACCGCCGGAGCGGCGCGGCGAACCGCCGGACGACGTCGTAGAGCGGGACGTCGTGGTTGCCCGGGACGACGACGCGGGGGAAGGGCAGGCGCGCCAGGAAGTCCCGCGCCCGCGCGAACTCGCTCCGCCGGGCGCGCTGGGTGAGATCGCCGGAGACCGCGACGAGCGAGGGCGAGAGCGCGTGCAGGTCCTGCACGAGGGCCTCGACCGCCCGCGGGTCGTCGCGCCCGAAGTGGAGGTCCGAGAGGTGCGCGATGGTCCTCATGCGCGGTCCGGCGGGGCCAGCACGGCGAGCGCCCCGGGGTGGATGAGGTAGCGGAGCGGCGGCCGGAGCCGGAACACCTCGCCGTCGGCCGCGACGTCGAGGCCGCTCCGGCGCGACTCGACCTGCACGGTCCGGGCGGACAGCTCGGACAGATCGGTGTCGCGCCCGCGCCCGAGGAGGAACCGCAGGGCCACGCGGACGAGGTCCCAGCGCCCGGCCCCGTGCGCCACGTAGACGTGGAGCGCGCCGCGGTCGAGGGCCTCGCGCCGCCGCTCGGGGCGCAGGCCCGGCGTGTACCGGTTGTTGCCGACGAAGACGAACGGCGTGAAGACCGGCGCCGCGCCCTCCTCGGTCCGGAGGTGGAGGCGCATCCGCGGGAACCGCCAGAGCACCGCGAGCGCGCCCCAGACCATCGCCAGCCACTTGCCGAGCACGGCCCGGAGCCGCGCCCGCCGCCGGACGACCCGCGGGTAGAAGCCGACCGACGAGTTGTTCACGAACCGGCGCCCGTTCACCTCGCCGACGTCCACCCGCTGCACGGCGCCGGCGGCGATCACGCGCGCGGCGGCGTCGAGCTCGAGCGGCACGCCGAGGTCGCGGGCGAAGTGGTTGAGCGTGCCGAGCGGGAGGATGCCCATCGGCGTCCCCGTGCCGGCGAGCGCGTGGGCGACCGCGCTCACGGTCCCGTCCCCTCCCGCGGCGATGACGGCGTCCGCCTCGCGCGCGGCCGCCGCCGCCGCCTCGGAGATCCCCGAGCCGGGCACGTCGCGGAGCTCGGCCTCGAGCCCCGCCGCCCGGAGCGCGCGCAGCACCTCTTCGCCGTCCTGGCCGGCGCCTGCCTGCCCGTTCTGGATGACGATGACGCGCATGCGGACCCCCATAGGGTGCGCACGGGGGCCCGTCACTGCGCGAGCATGACCAGGTTCCCGTCCGGGTCCTCGAGGTACGCGATCCGCTCGCCCCACGGCTGCGCGGTCGGCGGGAGCGGCACGGGCACGTTCGCGGCGCGGGCGCGCGCGACGATCGCGTCGAGGTCGTCCACGTACACGCAGAGCTCGATCCGGTGGCCCGAGGCGGGGCGCAGCGGTCGACCATGGAGCGGCGGTGCGTCGCCGAGCGCGCCGAGCCCGAGCTCCGTCTCGCCGAACCCCAGCGTCACGAACGCGGCGGGGCCCTCGGGCGGGAACCGGTACCGCTCGCGGCCGCCCAGAAGCCCGGCGTAGAACGCGAGGGCGCGCTCGAGGCTCGCCACCGAGAGCATCGGGAACACGCGCCGCGCCGCGGTCACGCCCGCCGCTCCTCCCGGCAGAGCACCGGGGGGCGCGCGCGCGCCGCACGCCGCTTCCGCCACCAGCCGCGGAGCGTCCGCCAGCGGGCCTCGAGCCAGAGCGTGCCCTTCGCCACCGGCTTGCGGAGGAAGGGCACGTCCTGCGCGATCAGGAGGAGGCCGATCGGGATGAGCTCGAAGCCCACGACCGGCAGGAACCAGAGGAGGCCCCCGACGAGGAAGAGCACGCCGAGCGGGAGGCGGACCTTGCGGCCCTTCGGATCGCGGAGCCACCGGATGGCGCGCGAGACGCGGTCCGGCAGCTCGTGCTCCAGGCCCTCGAACGCCTGGTCGAGCTCACGTCTTCCGTCGCTGCGCATCCGTCGACTCTAGCCACCCTGCCGCCGGAGCGCCTCCCGGTGCCGGCGGCCGGGCCGCCTTCGCGCGGCGCCCTTCGCCGCCGCGAGCGCCGCGACGAGGGCGCTCCGCGCTGCCTCGTCCTGCTCGACCTCCAGGCGCGCCGCCAGCGCGGCGAGCGCGCGCGGCGACGCGACGGCGCCGAGCAGCGCGGCTGCGGCCGCCCGGACCGCGGCCTTGCGCGCGCCGAGCCGCTCCACCGCCGGCGACACCGCCGCCTCGCCCAGCCCCGCGAGCGCACGGGCGGCCGCCTCGCGGACCGACCACGTCCCGTGGCCCAGGAGCGCCCAGGCGCCCGGGACCTCGGCGAGGCCGAACCGCTCGGCGGCCGCGAGGAAGCGGAGCACGCGGGCGGCGTCGGAGCTCGCCATGCCCCGCTCGATCCCGGCGCGGACCGCCTCGCGCTCGACGCCGAGCTCGAGCAACCACCCGAGCGCGTCGAGGCGCAGCTCGTCGGCCCCGCGCGCCAGCGCCGCCCGCAGCACAGGCGCCGCGCGCCGCCCGAGCGCGCGCGCGACGAGCTCGAGCACGCGGCGCTGCGCCGGGCGCGCCTCGCCCGTCGCGACCCAGGCCGCGACCTCGCGGAGCGTGTCGGAGGGGAACTGGCGGACCATCCACTCGATCGCCTGGACGTGGACGGCCTCGTCGTCGGAGCGCGCCAGCGCGGCGCGCGCGGCCGCGAGCACCGCAGCGCCGTGGCGGGCGGGCGAGTGGCGATCGAGGGCGATCCCGATCCGGAACCGGAGCTGCGGGTCCGGCTGCGCCCGGAAGACGGCGACCACCTCGCGCTCGTACCGGGCGCCGCCGCGCTCGAGGAGGCAGGCGCAGACCGGCGGGAGCGCCCAGCCGCCGGCGCGCTCGAGCAGGGTCGGGAGGAGGGCGGGGACGCGCGCCGGGGCGGCGCGGAGCAGGAGCGCGAGCAGCGGGGGGAAGCTCGCGGCCGGGTCGCGCTCCCCGGCGATCGCGGCGCGGAGCTGCGCGTCTCCGAGCCCGAGGAGGAAGCGGACCGCCGAGCCGGGCCGCCAGGGCGAGAGCCCCTCGACGAGCGGCATCACGAGCTGCGCGACGGCGACGTCGTCGAGCCCCGCCGCCGCGAGCTCCGCGCGCACGGGAGCGAACCGGTCCTCGCCGGGCGGCTCGGCGGCGAGCGCGCGGAGCAGGTATCGCCGCAGCGGCTCGAAGCAGCGGGCCGCCGCGAGGACGTGGATGGCGCGCCGGTCCGCCGCGGCCCAGCCGGGCGGGAGGGCGATCGCGGCGGCGAGGTCGCCGAGCAGGAACTCGGGGGCGCCGGGCTGGACGCGCGCGAGCAGGGCCGGGCTGCCGGAGGCGACGTAGGCCTCGGCGCCGCGCAGCCAGGGCGCCGCGGTCCGGAGCCGCCCTTGCAGACGCTGGAAGGCCTTCTGGATGGCCGTCACGGTTGCCCTCGCGCGGAGCGCCCAGCTTGCCACAGGGCGCGCGCGCGAGGGGAACGAAGCCGCTCGGCTCCGGGTTCACTTCCCCTTCCGCGCGTCCTCGACGGTGTACACCCCGGTCTCGACCGGGATGAACGCCGGCACCCTCCTGCCCGCGAAGTGGTCGCGCACGGCCTGGATGGTGAGCGCGCCGATCTTGTACGGGTACTGGACGACGTCGCCGTAGAGGTGGCCGCGCCCGATCGCCTCGCGCGCCTCGGGCGTGGCGTCGTAGCCGATGATGACGACCTTGCCGGCCTTTCCGGCGGCGGTCACCGCGGCGAGCGCGCCGAGGGCGGAGTCGTCGTTGATCGCGAACACGCCGCGCACCTCGGGCAGCCGCGCGACGAGATCCTCCACGACCTCCGCGGCCCTGGCGCGCTGTCCCCACGCCGGGACCTCGGCCAGGATCCGGATCCCCCTGGCGTTCGCGACGACGTCCTTGAAGCCGCGGACGCGGTCGATGACCGAGGTGACGCCGGGGTGGGTGACGAGGACGACGTCGCCGCGTCCGCCGAGGGCCTTCACCATGAGCGCACCCGCGCGGCGCCCTCCCGCGTAGTTGTCGGAGGCGACGTGCGCGACGACCTTCCCGAGGCGCGAGGTGCTGGCGATGTCCGTGGTGAAGACCGGGACGCCGGCCTTGTTCGCCCGCTCGATCGGCGCGCCGATCTCGACGGAGTCGCACGGGGCCACCACGATCGCGTCCACGTGCCGGGCGAGGAAGTCGTCGACCTGCCTCGCCTGGCGGGACGCGTCGAACTCGCCCGCCACCACGACGACGTCCCAGTCGTACTCGACCGCCTTCTCCTCGAGGCCCGTCCGAAGGTCCCGGAAGAACTGGTGCTGGAGCGTGAGGAGCGAGACCCCGATGACCTTCCTCGGCCGCGGGGCCGAGCGGATCGGCGCGGCGACGAGCAGCGCCAGGGCGAGGCAGCGCAGCGTGGTCCCGAACATGCGACGAGCGTGGCACTCCCGGCGAAGGAGGACAAGAACGGATCCGGTTCACGCGCGGCGCAAACGTTCACGGCCCGAGACGCCGGAGCACCGCCCGCGCCGTCGAGGAGAGGCCCTCCGGATCGAGCGCCGTGCGGCCCTCGAGCACGGCCTCCTCGAACCGCTCCCGGGCGCGCTGCAGCCGGTCCACCGCGCCCACGACGCGGCGCCCGTCGAGCCGGAAGGCGAAGCCGCTCACCGCCCCCGCGTGCGGGAGCGGGAGGAGGTAGGTGACCTGGAGCGGCTCGGCGTGGACGTTCCGGAAGGTCTGCACGAGCACGGTCCGGGCGAGGCCGCCGCGCGCCTCGGCCCGCACGTGCGCGGAGACGAGCGGCAGCGCCCGCCCGTCGGCCGCCACGAGGCGTCCGACGGCGGAGGGGTCGTGGGAGTGATCGAGCGCGTCGGCGGTCATGGTCGTCGTCATTGTGGCGTCCATCGGAGCCTCCCGGGAGCGCGTCGTGCGCCCCTCTCGATGGGCCAACGGAAGACGGGCGGGACTGGTGACAGCGGTCGCGTTCGGGACCCGTCGGGGTCCTCGGGCTGGGGCTCGGGCGCGGGCTCGTTCACGGGGGGGAGACGAGGCGCAGCAGCAGGAACGCGGCGAACCCGACGACGATCGTGAGCAGCACGTTCCGCCGCCAGGCGGCGACGGCGATCGCGACCACCCCGGCGACGAGCTGGGCGTTCCCGGGCGAGAGGTCCCACCGGCCGCCGGTGCGGACGAGGGCGGGCGCGATGATCGCGGTGAGGGTCGCGACCGGGACGAACGGGAGCGTCGCCCGGAACCACGCCGGCACCGCGAACCGCCCCTCTGCGGCGATGAACGAGAGGCGCGTGAGGAACGTGACGAGCCCGCCCGCGAGCATGACGAGCCAGAAGCTCACGACGCCCTCCGGGCCGCGAGGAGCGCGCCGGCGGCGATCCCGCAGACGGCGGCGGCGAGCAGGCCGAGGTTGTGCGGCCAGCCCGCGCCGGCGAGCGCGACCGCGGCGGACACGAGCGCGGCCGCGAGGGCGGCGCGTGACCGGATCATCGGGACCACGATGGCGATGAACGTGAGCGGGAGGGCGAAGTCGAGCTGCAGGGACGCGGGCAGGCTCGCGCCGAGGAGCACGCCGGCGGCGGTTGAGACCTGCCACGACGCCCAGAGGGTGAACCCGGCGCCGAAGAGGAACCAGTGGCGGTGCGCGCCGGGGGCGGACCCGGGGCCGAGCCGGGCGATCGCGGCGGCGTAGGCCTCGTCGGTGAGGAGGTACGCGAGGACCGCCTTCCAGCGGCGCGGGAGGTGCGCGAGCGCGGGGGCCACCGAGGCGCTGTAGAGCGCGTGGCGCAGGTTCACGAGCGCGACGGTGGTCACCAGGACGAGCGCCGGGGCGCCGGCGCCCGCGAGCTGGGCGAGCACGAACTGCGCGGAGCCGGCGAAGACGAGCGACGACATCGCCATGGCCGCGCCGGGCGCGATGCCGCTCCGCAGTGCGAGCGCGCCGTACATGACGCCGAACGGTGCGACGCCGACGAGCAGCGGCGCGACGGCCGCGGCGCCGCCGAGCAGCTCGCGGGCGCGGGGAGGGGAAGGGTCGCCGGTCACGCCGGGTTTCTATCGCGAGCTGCACCTCGCGTCCTGCCTGTAGGCGCCTGTCGTGCGGGAGCGGCGGCCCCCGCGTCCCGCGTCCACGTGGCGCCGCGGCGGCTCGGGTGCGGTCGACCCGCAGGCGCGCGGACCCGTGGCCCGCGCGCGAGATCTCGCACACCTGCAGCCGTTCGGCGGGTGGCGCCCGGAGTGCAACCGGACCGCGTGGAGACGACCATGCTCCCAGCACGCCGCGCCCCGTCCCTGACCCTCGCCCTCGCCGTGGCCCTCGCCGCGGCCGCCTGTGGTGCGCCGCCCGGCGACGACGTGGGTCCGGAGCCCCGCGCGCCCACCTCGGTCGCCGAGACGCTGCGCGACGGACGGGCGGCGCGCGTCCTCGTGCTGCTCGACGACGCGCCCGCGGTCGCGGCGGCGGCGCTGCGCTCGGAGTCGCAGGCGGCGCTCCGCGGGGAGGGGGACGCGGCCGAGCCCGCCGTGCTCCAAGGCGCGAAGGCGCGCGTGCTGGCCCGGAGCGCGCCCGGCGAGGTCGAGGAGCTGCGGCGCTACACCGAGATCGCCGCGCTCCACGTCGAGCTCCGGACGCCCGGCGCCCTCGACCGGCTCCTCGCGTCGCCCGAGGTGGTGCGCGTCGTCGAGGACGTGCCGAACGAGATGTTCCTGGCGCAGAGCCTGCCCCTCGTCCACCAGCCGGCGGCGATCTCCTCGGGCGCGCGCGGGCAGGGGACGGCCGTGGCGGTGCTCGACACCGGCGTGGACTACGGGCGCGCGGCGTTCGGGAGCTGCGCGGCGCCGGGCGCCCCGGGCTGCCGCGTGGTGTTCGCGCGCGACTTCGCGCCGGACGACGGCGCCCTCGACATCCACGGCCACGGGACCAACGTGGCGGCCATCGTCGCCGGCGTCGCACCGGGGGCGGACCTCATCGCGCTCGACGTCTTCAACGGGAAGTACGCCTACACCTCCGACGTGCTCGCGGCGATCGACTGGGCCATCCGGAACCGGGCGACCTACAACATCGTGGCGATCAACCTGAGCCTCGGCTCCGGCGGCTCGGGTTCCCCCTGCCAGTACGATCCGTTCACCACCGCGATCCGCACCGCGCGGGCCGCCGGGATCCTCTCCGCGGCCGCGTCGGGCAACGACGGGCACACCGACCGCATCTCGTCGCCCGCGTGCACC
Organism: Anaeromyxobacter sp.; assembly: GCA_035627135.1. Classification (GTDB taxonomy): domain Bacteria; phylum Myxococcota; class Myxococcia; order Myxococcales; family Anaeromyxobacteraceae; genus Anaeromyxobacter. The sequence continues at coordinate 39,513 of DASPMI010000051.1, forward strand.
CCCGACGCGATCTCGGTCGGCGCGGTCTACGACGGCGCGATCGGCGGCCTCTCCTTCACGGCCTGCACCGACGCCACGACCGCCGCGAACAAGGTCGCGTGCTTCTCGAACTCCGCCCCGTACCTCACCCTCCTCGCCCCCGGCGGGCTCATCTCCGCCGGCGGCGCCACCTACGTGGGCACGAGCCAGGCCGCGCCGCACGTGGCGGGCGCGATCGCGGTGATGAAGAGCGCGACGCCCGCCGCCACCCCCGACCAGCTCGTCGCCCGGCTCCGGAGCGGACCGCTCGTCGGCGATCCGCGGAACGGCGTGCGGACCCCGCGCCTCGACCTCTCGGACGTGCACTGCACGGCCGATCTCTCCGCGGCGGCGGACCTGCTCGACGGCGCGGGCGCCGCGACGGGCGTCGAGGTCCGCGCCAGCGCGGGCTGCCCGTGGACCATCGCGAGCGGGGCCGACTGGCTCGAGCTCACGCCGGCGAGCGGCGAGGGGACCACCGCGGTCACCGTCACCGCGCGCCCGAACGCGGGCGCCCCGCGCACCGCGACGCTCTCCGCGGGGGGCGCCGCGGTGACGATCACGCAGGGCACGGACCGCACGGTCCCCACCGCGACCCTCGAGATCGCCGGCGGCGCCCCGTACACCCGGTCGCTGGCCGTACTCCTCGCGGTGAGCGGGGACGACTCGACCGGCCTCTCGCAGCTGTGCGTCTCCAACACGCCGGCCTGCGCCTCGTGGACCGCGTACACGCCGTCGCTCCGGTGGACGCTCGCGGCGGGCACGAGCGGGCCGCGGAGCGTGTACGTGCGGGTGAAGGACGGGGCCGGGAACGCGAGCCCGGCCGTGCGGCGGACCATCGTCTACGACGTGGTCGCGCCGGCCGGCGGGACCTTGTCCGCGCGCGCGGGCGCGGGCGCCGTCTCGCTGTCGTGGCCCGGCATCGCGGATCCGGTCTCCGGGGTGGTGCGGTACGCGCTGGCCGGGAGCGCGGTCGCGCCGCCGAGCTCGTGCGCGGTGGGCACCCTGCTCTACGCCGGGACCGCGACCTCGTTCCACCACGCCGGCCTCGCACCCGGCACGCGGTACCACTACCGGCTCTGCGCCACGGACGGCGCGGGGAACACCTCGGCCGGCCTCACGGCGTCGGTGGTCGCGCGGTGAGCGCGAGCCCCCGCTCGTCGTGAGCCGGCGCGCGGATCCAGGACGGCCTGCGCGTCCCGAGCCTGTCGAAGGACGAGCGGGATCGTGCGCCGCCTCCACGCCGCCCGCACATCCGCTATAGAAGGCGGATGCTGCTGCCCGACGACTTCGTCCCGCTCTGGTCGCCGCCGGCCGGCCTGCCCGAGGCGGGGCACTGGTTCGTGTTCCGCGAGGGGAAGCTCCTCGTCTTCCCGGGCGCCGGTGCGCCGGAGGTCCCGTCGGGCGCGGCGCCGGTCCCCGTCGACGGGGCGCGGTGCATCGGCCTCCTCGCCGGCGCGCCGTGCTGGGTGGCCGAGGCCGGCGCGGGTCCGCTGCCCGCCGGCGCCGCCCTGGAGCCCCTGCGTGGACTCTTCGACCGCCTCGCCGACGGGCCGCTCGCCGTCGCGGGCCGCGCCGCCCAGGTGGTGGAGTTCGACCGGACGCACCGGTTCTGCGGCGCCTGCGCGACGCCCACCGCGCGCTGCGACGGCGGGCGCGCCCGGCGGTGCCCGCGGTGCGAGGCGATCTTCTACCCGCGGCTCGCCCCCGCGATGATGGTGCTCGTGACGCGGGAGGGCCCCGGCGGCCGGGAGCTCCTGCTCGCCCGCGGCACGCGGTTCACGTCGCCGATCTACAGCGCGCTCGCCGGGTTCGTCGAGCCGTCGGAGTCGCTCGAGCAGTGCGTGCACCGGGAGGTGCGCGAGGAGGTCGGCGTGGCGGTGCGCGCGCTCCGCTACTTCGGGAGCCAGAGCTGGCCGTTCCCGCACTCGCTCATGGTCGCCTTCCTCGCCGAGCACGCCGGCGGCGAGCTCGTCCCCGACCCGGAGGAGATCGGCGACGCCGGTTGGTTCCCGATCGACCGCCTCCCCATGCTCCCGCACCGCCTCTCCGTCGCGCGGCGGCTCATCGACCACGCCGTGGCGGAGGTGCGGGGGTCCTGAGCGGCGGCGAGCGGCGTCGACCGTCGCGCGGTCAGCCGCCGTCCGACGGCGGCCCGCGCCTCGCGCCCGCCCGTCGCAGCAGCCGCCCGAGCTCGTCCAGCTCCGGGGGCTTGGAGAGGTGGGCGTCGAAGCCGGCCGAGAGCGCCAGCCTCCGATCTTCGGCCTGCGCGTACCCGGTGAGCGCGACGGCGAAGACGGTCGAGCCGGCCGCGCGGAGGCGCCGGATCACCTCGTGCCCGCTCACGTCCGGAAGGCCGACGTCGCAGAGGAGGACGTCGGGCGGCGCGGCCGCGGCGGCGGTGAGCCCGGCCCGTCCGGACCCGGTCAGGCGGACGCGGTGCCCGCCCAGCGTCAGCAGATCCAGGAGGCTCGCCCCTGCGTCCTCGTTGTCCTCCACGACGAGGATGTCGAGGGGCGCCGGCGCCCCGGCCTCCGCGGCGGCCGGCGCCTCCACGGCGGGGGTCGAAGCCAGCGGGAGGCTCAGCACGAACTCGGCGCCGCGGCCGGCGCCGTCGCTCGCCGCGCGGATCTCCCCTCCGTGCTGCCGGGCCAGGTCCCGGACGAGCGCCAGGCCGATCCCCAGGCCGCCGTGCCGCTGCTCGCGGGTGCGTTCGGCCTGGACGAACGGATCGAAGATGCGCTCGAGGTCGGCGGGCGCGATCCCGGCGCCCGTGTCGCGCACCCCGATCTCGCACCGGTCGCCCCGCTTCCCCAGGCCGACCCGGACCTCGCCCCCGGGCGGCGTGAACTTGAGCGCGTTGCTGAGGAGGTTGCCGACCATCTGGGCGAGGCGCGTCGGATCGGCGTCGAGCCACAGCGGCTCGTCGGGAGCGCCGTGAACGAGGGCCACTCCGCGGTCGACGAACCCGGCCCGAGCGTCATCGCACGCGCGGGCGACCACGTCGCGCGCGTCGAGACGCGACGGCTGGAGCTGGATCTTGCCGTGCGAGATCCGGTTCAGATCGAGGAGGTCGTCGACGAGCCGGGAGAGCTGACCCACCTGCCGGTGGAGCACGCGGATGGCCCGCTCCGCGGCGGCGCTCTCGCGGGGCGCGTGGTCGAGGAGGTGGAGGCTGTTCCGGATCGGGGCGAGCGGATTGCGCAGCTCGTGAGAGAGCACCGCGAGGAACTCGGACTTCTGCCGGTCCGCCTGACGCACCGCCTCGTCCGCGCGCTTGCGCTCGGCGACGTCGCGGACGATGGCCCACATCGCGATCGGCTGGCCGGCGTCGTCCCGGGCGAGGACGGTCCGGAGCTCCACCGGAACGATCGACCCGTCGGCGCGCCGGTACTCCTTCTCGTACACGTCGGAGTATCCGCGCGTCAGGATCTGCTCGCGGACGAGCCGCTCCTCCATCTCGCGCCAGCGGTCGGGCGTGAGGTCCTGGTACGTCGCGCGCCGGAGCTCCTCCGCCGTGTACCCGAGCAGCTCCCGGAACGCTTCGTTGAACTCGAGGATCCGCCCGTCCATGCCTGCCTGGACGAACCCGTCCCGGAGGCTCTCGTGGAGCAGGCGGTACCGGCTCTCGGAGCGCCGGAGCGCCTCCTCCGCGCGCTTCCGCTCGGTGATGTCCCGCACGACGCTGACCAGGAGCTCGACGCCGTCGACGTTCACGCCCCGGGAGCTCACCTCGACGGGGAAGCGGGAGCCGTCCTTTCGCCGGTGCCACGACTCGAACAGCACGCCGCCCGCCGCCGCCGTCCGCATCTGCTCCTCGATCGCGGGGCGCGCGTCGAACGCGCGCAGGTCGAAGATCGTGAGCGCGAGCAGCTCGTCGCGGCTGTAGCCGTACGCCGCCTCGGCGGCGGGGTTGACGTCCAGCAGGAGTCCGTCGTCCCGCCGCAAGAACAGGATGGCGTCCCGGCTCTGCTGGACCACGAGCTCGAAGCGACGCAGCGCGTCCTCCTCTGGCCTGGCCGGCATGGAGTCTAGTGCGCGCGGCTCCTCCGCTCCCGGGCTGTTCGAGTCCCGATCGGAGGCGCTCGGGCGGCTGCCCGAGTCCCCCGGCACCTGCCTCGTTTCCGGGCAGCGGCGACTCCGGGCATGGGCGACGGAGAGACGCTGACAGCTGGGCCCGCGTCCCCTAACGTGGCGGAGCGGCGGAGATGGCGCCAGCGCGGGAGCGGACATGCCCTACGACAAGCTGAGCCTCGAGGATCGCGTCGCGGTGGTGATCGGCGGCACGAGCGGCATCGGCAGGACCCTCAGCCTCGGGTTCGCCCGGGCCGGAGCGCACGTCGTCGCGTCGTCGCGGCGCACCGCGCAGGTGGACGCCACCGCGGCGGCGCTCGAGGAGCTCGGCCGCCGCACGCTCCGCCTCCCCTGCGACGTCCTCGACCGCGCCTCGCTCGTGCGCGTGCGCGATGAGGTGCTCGGCGCCTACGGCAGGATCGACGTCCTCGTCAACTGCGCCGGGCGGACGAAGAAGGCGCCGTTCCTCGAGGTGACCGAGGAGGACTGGGCCGCCGTCCTCGACACCAACCTCACCGGCACCTTCCGCTGCTGCCAGGTCCTCGGCGCGCCCATGCTGGAGCGCGGGTACGGCCGCATCGTGAACATCGCCTCGCTCTCCAGCTTCCGGGCGCTCTGGGGCACGGCCGCGTACTCCGCGAGCAAGGCGGCGGTGGTGTCCCTGACCCAGACGCTCGCGGTGGAGTGGGGGCCGCGCGGCGTCAACGTGAACGCCCTCGCCCCGGGCGTCTTCCGGACGGCGCTCAACGCGGCCCTGCTCGACGGGACCGAGCGCGGGAAGGAGTTCTTGCTCCGCACGCCGATGCGCCGCTTCGGCCAGCTGGAGGAGCTCGTCGGTGCGGCCGTCTTCCTCGCCTCCGAGGCCGCGAGCTTCGTGAACGGCGAGGTGCTCGCCGTGGACGGCGGGTTCCTCGCGAGCGGGGTGAATCAGTAGGATCCGACGTCACTTCCCGCCGTTCGGCTCGATCCGCCGCGTCAGCACGACGAGCGAGCGGCTCGTCACCTCGAGCCGCCCGGCCGCGCGGACGTGCTCGCGCTTCTCCTCGCGCGCGCCCGACGTGTCGACGATCACGTCCCACTCGCCGCCCCATTCGATGTCCGGCAGCGTGTACTCGAGGGCCTCGTACGACGCGTTGAGGCACACGAGCACCGAGTCGCCGACGATCCGGCGGCCGCGCTCGTCGGGCGTGGCGATGGCGTCCCCGCCGAGCAGGAACGCGACCGCGCGGATGTACGGCTCCTGCCAGTCGCGGTCCGTCATCTCCTTCCCGTCGGGGCGGAACCAAGCCGCGTCCTTGAGGGAGGAGTCGCGGAAGGTCTCGCCGTGGAAGAAGCGGCGGCGCTGGAGGACGGGCTGCGCCTTCCGCAGCCGGATGAGCCGGATGGTGAAGGCGAGCAGGGACCGGCGCCGCGCGTCCAGGTTCCAGTCGAGCCAGCTCGTCTCGTTGTCCTGGCAGTACGCGTTGTTGTTGCCGCGCTGCGTGCGGCCCATCTCGTCGCCGGCGCAGAGCATGGGGACGCCCTGCGAGACGAACAGCGTCGCGAGGAGGTTCCGCTGCTGCCGGTCGCGCAGCTCCTGGACCGCCGGATCGTCGGTCTCGCCCTCGACCCCGCAGTTCCACGACGCGTTGTCGTCGGCGCCGTCGCGGTTCCGCTCGCCGTTCGCCTCGTTGTGCTTGTGATCGTACGTGACGAGATCACGAAGCGTGAACCCGTCGTGGCAGGTCACGAAGTTCACGCTCGCGTAGATCTTCCGGCCGGCGGCCTGGTACAGGTCGGCGGAGCCGGTGAGGCGCCAGCCCAGCTCGTCGTGCACGATGTCGCCCTTCCAGAACCGCCGGACGCAGTCGCGGTACTTGCCGTTCCACTCCGACCAGCGGACCGGGAAGTGGCCGACCTGGTACCCGCCGTGCCCCACGTCCCACGGCTCGGCGATGAGCTTCACGTGCGCGAGCGTCGGGTCCTGGTGGATCGCCTGGAGGAAGTTGCCGCGCGGGTTGTAGTCGAGGCGGTCGCGGGCGAGCGTCGTGGCGAGGTCGAACCGGAACCCGTCCACGTGCATCTCGGTCACCCAGTAGCGGAGCGAGTCCATCACCAGCTTGAGCGTCTGCGGGTGCGAGACGTCCAGCGTGTTCCCGGTGCCGGTCGAGTCCCAGTAGTAGCGCCGGTCCTCCGGCGAGAGCTTGTAGTAGTTGGTGTTCTCGAGCCCCTTGAGCGACAGCGTCGGCCCCAGGTGGTTGCCCTCGGCGGTGTGGTTGTAGACGACGTCGAGGATCACCTCGATCCCGGCCGCGTGGAGCGCCTTCACCATCTCCTTGAACTCGGTCACCTGCTCGCCGCGGTTGCCGGTCGCGTAGCGCTGCTCGGGCGCGAAGTAGGCGAGGGTGTTGTACCCCCAGTAATTGCGGAGCCCCTTCTCGGTCAGGTAGGAGTCGTCGGTGAACTCGTGGACGGGCAGGAGCTCCACGGCCGTGACGCCGAGCCGCTTGAGGTGCTCGATGGCCGCGGGGTGGGCGAACCCGAGGTAGGTGCCGCGCAGGCGCTCGGGCACCTCCGGGTGACGCATGGTGAAGCCCCGGACGTGGACCTCGTAGATGACCGACTGGTGCCACGGGGTCCGCGGCGGGCGGTCGTCGCCCCAGTCGAAGCCGTCCCCGAGCACCACGGCCTTGGGCATGCCCGGGGCGCTGTCGCGGTCGTCCCGGTCGAGATCGGTCTTGCCGAGCTGGTAGGCGAAGACCGGCTGCTGGAAGTCCACCTCCCCCGTGAGCGCGCGGGCGTAGGGATCGACGAGGAGCTTGTTGCCGTTGAACCGGTGGCCCTTCGCGGGGTCGTACGGCCCCCAGGCGCGGAAGCCGTACAGCGCGCCCGGCTTCAGCCCCGGCACGTACCCGTGCCAGACCCGCGCGGTCCGCTCCTCGAGCGGGATCCGGGCGACCTCGCGCGCAGGGTTCTGCGGGTCGAACAGGCAGACCTCGACCCGCTCGGCGGACTTCGAGTACACGGCGAAGTTCACGCCCTCCGCGTCGGCGGTGGCCCCGAGCGGCTCCTCACGGCCGGGCCAGGTCGGTTCGTGCATGTTCCAACCTAAACACCTGGTCGACCGGCGAGCCGGGGGGGCGCACGGGGACCCGGCGCGAGGCGGCGGGCGGCCGGCGGCCCGGCTGCCGGCGCGCGCTCCTTGCCCGCGAGCCGCGCCGCTCGGCCGCGCGGAGCTGCTCGACGCGCGCGCGGTAGGTACGCGCGAGCTCGGCGTCGAGCCGCGCCACCGCCGGCGTCGCACAGACGAGCTTCTCCACCTTCGTCGTCGCCTGGGCGCAGTCGAAGCTCGGCTTCGCCTCGGCGCCAGCGACCAGCACCGCCGCGGCGCCGAGAAGCTCGCCGGCGGAGCAAGGACGTCGCCCAGCGCATGCAGGGCAGGCGCTACGAGCTCCCGTGCGCGACCAGCCGGGGAACGAGCGCGCGCTGCAGGGGTGAGAGCGGCGGGTGACCGGGCTCGACCCGGTCACCCGGGATTCCACCAGGTTCCCCTCTGCGCCGTTGATCTCCACCCCGGAACGTGCCTGATCTGCACCTCCTCGCAGCGACCGAGCGCTGGTCCTCGGCCTGCCACCTCGTGGGGGTCGCGATGGTGCGGATCGCGGTAGCGGCGGACAACCTCGGCTCGAGCTTCCCCGGGCTCGTGTACGCGCGCATGAAGAAGCTCGCGGGCCCGGACCAGGTCATCGTCGAGTGCGCCACGCAGGGCTCGACGAGCGCGGAGCTCGCGCGGGCACGGCTGCTCGGGCTGCTCCAGGGGGAGCCCAAGCCCATCGCGCTCATCGCGATCAGCATCCGCCCCGACCCGGTCTCGCTCGCCGCGTTCCGGGAGGTGCGCGCGCCGGTCGTGCTCGTCGACGAGGAGCTCGAGGGGACCTCGACCGTCGCGGTGGACAACGCGCTCGGCGGATACCTGGCGGGCGCGCACCTCGTCGCCGCGGGCCGGACCCGGATCGCCGTCGTGGCCGGGGTGCTCGAGGCGCAGGCCGGCACGAACTCCGCGGCGCGGCTCGAGGGGTTCCGCAAGGCGCTCGCCGAGAAGGGCCTCCAGCCCGCGGCCGTCATCCACTGCCGCTACTCCCGCAAGGACGGCGTCGCCGCGCTCGACGAGCTCCTCGCGTACCACCGCGGGATCGACGCCGTCTTCTGCGCCGCCGGTGACCTCTGCGCCGCGGGCGTGCTCTCGGCCGCCCGCGAACGGGGGCTGAAGATCCCCGGCGACCTCGCCGTCGTCGGCTTCGATGACAACGCGGTCGCCGCGATCTCCGACCCGCCGCTCACCACCGTGCGGCAGCCGTTGCAGCGGCTGGCCGACGAGGCCTTCCGCCTCGCGACCGCGGAGACCGCCGCCATCTTCGCGCGCCCGAAGCGTGTCATCTTTTCGCCGGAGCTGGTGGTGCGGGCGTCGGGGTGAGGCTGGCTGACTCGAGCGCTACTCCGTCCGCACCCGAACGGCGCCCGATCGACTCGCTCGACCACGGCGTGGAGCTCGCGCGGCGGCCGAAGGAGACGTGAACCCTCCGGCCCGCTCACCCCCGCGGTCGCCCCGGCACCCACCGCCGCACCGCGGCCCGGTACGCGGTCCACTCCTCCCCGAAGCGCTGCGCCATCACGGGCTCCTCGCCGAGCACGACGCGCAGGTGGAACGCGATCGCGAGCGCCGCCGCGTATCCGGCGAGCACGGGCGACGCGCGCCACCACGCGAGGCCCGCGACCGTCGCGAGGACGCTGACGTACATCGGGTTCCGAACGAACCGGTAGAGCCCGCGCACGACGAGCCGGCGCGGCGGCGCCCAGGGCGCGAGCGTCCCCTTCCCGATGACGTAGAAGTCGCGGACGCACCAGAGCAACCCCGCGGCCCCGAGCGCGGCGAGGGCGACGCCGGGAGTCCGCGGTGGGCCTCGCCAGCGATCGATCCGGAGGAGCAGCCCGGGGACGACGCCGGCCACCATCGCGGGCATGGCCACGAAGGCCACGACCGCCCCGAGCAGCCCCCTCGTGCCGGGAGAGGACCCGACGCGTGCGCCCGGATCAACGTCAGGGTCGTCTCGTCGCGTCATCGTGTGCACCGGGACACGGCCACGGCGACCTTCAACACGAGCGCCTCTCGTAGCGGGCCCCGCGGGCCACGCCACGCCCTCGCGGAGGGCCCCGAATGGTCGCTCGCCATGGGGTGCTTGCCTGGACTCACGGGCCCGGTTGGCACGGGAGCGATCGCAAACGGTTGCGCCCCACCATCGCCTTCACCGGCCGCGCTGCATGGCGTAAGGTGCTCGGGATTCTCGAAACACCAGCCCGTGGGCGGTCCGACGGGCGTGAACTCAGCGGCGCGGTGCTCCGGGCTCGGGACGTCGAGCGTGGTGCATCGCTCAGTTGCGCAGCGCCTCACCTCGCGCCGCTCTCTCTCGACGGCGCGAGTACCCCGTGGAGAGAGCGATGACGACAATCCGTGGAACGCTGGGCCGGCGACGCCGGACCCTCGAGCTGATCCCCCTCGCGGCGCTCGCCGCCGTCCTCTCGTGCGCCGAGGGCGGCGCACCGGAACGGTCGGCCGCGAGCGACGCCACCGCGTCGGCCACCCTCGTGAAGCCGCGCGCGGAGATCGAGGCCGCATGGACGCAGGCCCAGACGATCGCCGACGACATGTACGTGAGCAACCGGGCCGCCACGTACGACATGTTCCACTCCGTGCGCCTGACGACCGACTGGTGGACCTGGTCGCAGGATCCGCTCAGCTTCATGAACGGCGTGATGCTGTCCACGCCCGACTTCGAGAGCCGCCTCAAGATCCGCGAGCTCCGCCTGCTCGACGGCCCCGTCACCTGCGGGGCGACGCTCCAGGGCTGCACCATCTTCCCCGCGCCGCTCGCGGTGGCCGCGAGCTGGGACGTCGATCAGGCCGTCGCGATGTACGCCGCCCAGGGCGCCGAGAAGAAGGCGAAGGGCGCGAACGTCTCGCTCAGCCCGACGATGCAGATCATCCGCGACCCGCGCGGCGGCCGGAACTTCGAGAGCTTCTCCGAGGACCCGTTCCTCTCCGCGCAGCTCGCCGCCTCGGCGGTCACCGGCATCCAGAGCAACAACATCATC
>DASPMI010000052.1:0-6323 GCA_035627135.1 Anaeromyxobacter sp.
GTCGAGGTCCGCCGCGCGCACAGCTTCCTGTACGTGAAGCCCGAGACGCTCGACGCGGCCGTGGCCGCGCTCGACGGCAAGGAGTGGAACGGGAAGAAGCTGGGGGCGGAGAAGGCGCGGCGGCGGCGGCGGTAGGGCCTAGTCCGCTGGTCAGCGCCGTGAGGCGCGGCCGCTCGTCGCGGTCGCGCCGGTGAGGCCACGATCATGCGCGTTCGGGACTCCTTGGCGGTGCTGGTCGTCTGGGCGTGCACCGCGCGCGCGGGCGAGCCGCCCGCGGGCGCTGGTCGCCTGCCCCCGGCGCCGCCGACGGCTGCGCTCGGGGTGATCCGGCCCGAGGGGAGCGCGGCCGCGCAGTTCCTGGTGTTCGACGCTCCTGCCGCGGAGCCCAGGGTCCTCCCCGCCTTCGAAGGCGGCGCGGCGTCCGCCTTCGACGGGCTGCGCGCGGCTTCACCGCCCGTCACGTTCACCACCGCCGCCGGGGCCGTCACGCTGCGTCCGGGACAGGCCTCCGTCGGAGGGAGGCGGATCTACGACGCCGCGAAGGACCTGTCCGAGCGGCTCGCCTCGGAGGAGCCGAGCTGCGCGCTCGACTGGCGCGTCCAGTACAGCCCGCTCTCCCTGACGGGCGACCTGCTCACGTACGAGAAGGTGGAGTCCGGGCAGCTGGCCTGTGGACCTCCGGGATCGAGCGGAGAGGTCCGGGCGGTACACCTGCGCACGCTCGAGCCGGCGGACCTCCGGGAGTTCGTCGACGAGCGCTCGCTCGTGGAGGCGCTGCGGCGAGACTCGTGGATCCGGAGGAGGGGAGGTTCCGAGGCCGGGGCGCCCTACTCGAGGTACCTCCGGGAGCTCGACGCAGCGCAGACCATCGAGGAGCTGACTCCAGTTCTGTCCCGGCGCCTCGGGCTCGACGCGTCCAAGCTGTGGAGCCGTTTCTGCGTCCTGGGCTACGACGCCGCGACCGGGACCGTGCGGTTCAGGCTGGTCGCCACGACGCACGGCGGTTTCGATCACTCGAGGTACGTGCAGCTGGGGCTCGTCGTGCGGCCGCTCCCGGCGTTCGCGGAGGCGCTGGCGACCGTGTCCGACTCGACCGGGTTCTTCGCCGGGAGGTTCGCGAACGGGGTGGTGAAGAAGGCGGCCGCGGCGCGTGGCGAGCGCTGAAGCGGGTCGCTGTGCTCAGTTCACCGCGTCCGTCCCCGCGAGCTTCGCGCGCATGGGCGCGATCTTCTCCTGGAAGTCGGCGAGGAACTGCGCCGGCACGGGCGCGTCGCGCGGGATCTTGAGGTGGAGCGGGTTCACGTACGTCCCGCCCTTCTTGACGGCGTAGTGCAGGTGCGGGCCGGTGGAGAGGCCGGTCGAGCCGACGGCGCCGATGTACTGCTTCTGCGAGACGCTCCGGCCCGCCGAGACGGCGACCGAGGAGAGGTGGCAGTAGACGGTCTCGTAGCCGTTGCGGTGCCGGATGGTGACCGACTTCCCGCACTGCCCGTTCCAGCCGGCCTGCTTCACGAAGCCGTCGCCGACGGCCCACACCGGGGTGCCCGTGGGCGCGCTGTAGTCCACGCCCTGGTGCGCCCGCATGTAGCCGAGGACCGGGTGTCTGCGGTTCCCGAACCCGGACGCGACGCGCGCGAGCTTGAGCGGCGACTTGAGGAACCCGCGCCGCGCGCTCTGGCCGCTCTCGTCGTAGTAGCTCGTCTGCCCGGCGGGGTCGGTGTACCGGAAGAGCTTCTTCGTGCCGGTCGACGCGCCGGCGTACTCGGCGGCGAGCACCTCGCCGTAGCGGAGCAGCTCGCCGTCGACGAGGACGCGCTCCACCAGCACGCGCATCCGGTCGCCCCCGCGCACGTCCTGGTAGAAGTCCACGTCCCAGGCGAGCACGTCGCTCGCCAGCACCGCGAGCTCGGGGTCCTGCCCGGCCCGCTCGAGGCTCGCCCAGAGCGAGCCCTGGATCTCGATCTCCACGCGCGCGAGCTCCGTCGTGAGCTGCACCGCGCGCTTCGCGCCCTGGTACGTGCCGTCCGGGAGCCGCTCGACGATCCACTCGTCCGCGGTGCTCTGCCGGAAGCTGAACCGCCAGACCGCGTCCTCGCCGTCGCGCCGCTCCACGCGGAGCTGATCGCCCGGGCGCGTGCGCTGGAAGGGCAGGGTGTCCTTGAGGGCGTCCACGATCCCGTTCACCTCGAGCATCGGCACTTCGAGCTTCACGAGCGCTTGGGCGACGGTCTGGTTGCGCGCGAGGCGCGCCGTCACCGCGCGGAACCGCTCGGGCTCGGCGGGCGCGGCCGGCGCAGCGTCCGCCGCGGGTGCCGGCGCTGGCGCCTCGGCGACCGGGACCGGATCGGGGACGGGTGCCTGCGGCAGCGACGGGAAGAGCCCGAATGCACCCGCGAGGGCCAGGCCGATGGTCGAAAGGAAGCCGAGGGCGGCGAGCAGGGCGGGGAGCCTGCGGCGGCGCGGAGCATCGTCGGGGGGCCAAGCGTCCGGCATCCCGGCAATGTACCAAGATCAGGTGATGCCAGGAAGCGCAGGTTCAGGGCCCAGACAGAAAAGGGGACGCTCGGCCGGTGTACCGCGCGGGACGCCGCGCTTCCGTGGCAGTCGCGCGGTCAGGGCGGGGGGCCCCAGCGAAGCTGGGGGGAGGGGCGAAGCCCCTCCGACGCGGGGCACCCGCGCGCAGCCGCGAAGCGGCGAGCACGGCCCAGGGCCCCGGGCGATCGGGGTGGGGCGGCGATCGAGCTTCGGGCTCCGCCGGCGGGGCGGGGCGGCACGCCCCGTTCAGAGGTCCGCGCGCCGATCCGAGTGCTCCCGCCCGTCGTACCGGAAGATGGTCCCGCGGCCCTCGACCTTCGAGTGCAGGTTGACCGGGCGGCGCCAGAGCGACTGGACGTTCCGGAGCGTGTCGCGCGCGTAATCGAGCTTGAGGTCCACGCCGTCGTGCTTGTGCACGAGGTAGAGCTCGCCGCGGTTCTCGTAGTTCCCGTCCTCGACGGCGATCACCGGCTGGCCGAAGTTGGTCAGCATGTGGAGCAGCTTGTCCTTCACCTTCCGGAACTCGCGCTCCATGATCTCCCAGCGCTGGTGCTTCTCGTTGTAACCGTACGTGAAGAGCTTCTGCTGGAGCGAGAACTCGAGCGTGAGGAACTCGTCGATGAAGGTGACGTCGTTGTAGTGTTTGCGGACCTCGAAGATCTTGTCGCGCCCGAGCCCGAGCTTCTTGTCCCAGTTCCGGCGCTGCACGAAGGAGTCGCAGTCGTCGTACTCCTTCCCGAAGCGCCCCTTGTTCCAGCGGTCCTCGATGTCGCGCCAGAGCTCGACGCCGAGCTTGTAGGGGTTGAGCTGGCCGGGGTGCGTGGCGAGCGTGCCGGAGTGGTGGTCGGCGTAGTCGATGATCTCGGAGGCGTCGAGCGCCTTCTCGGTCATGATCTTGGAGTGCCAGTACGTGGCCCACCCCTCGTTCATGATCTTGGTCTGACCCTGGGGCGCGAAGTAGTACGCCTCCTCCCGGACGATGGAGAGGACGTCGTGCTCCCAGCGCTCGAGCGGCGCGTGCTCGAGGAGGAACAGCAGCACGTCGCGCTCCGGCCGCTCGGGGAACTTCTTCTTGCGGGCGGCCTCCTCGTCGAGCCGCTTCTGCTGCGCCTCGAGGTAGGCGGGCGGGTTGATGTACTGCCGCATGTACTCGCGGTCGGTCTTGAACCCCTTGGCGACCACGCGCTCCTCGGGCTCGCCCGGCGGCCTGGGGTGATCCGGGCGCCGCTTCACGTACGGCGACTGGTAGTCGATGAGGTTCTCGATCGAGAGGCACCGGTCGATGAAGTCCTCGACCGGCTCCACGCCGAGCTTGTCCTGGTACCGGCGAACGCGCGTGGCGTGGTTCGCCATCTGGTCCATCATCTTCCGGTTGGTGTGCCGGAACATGAAGTTGTTCTTGAAGAAGTCGACGTGCCCGAACACGTGGGCCATGACGAGCTTCTGGTCCACGTCCATGTTGGACTCGAGCAGGTACGCGTACGAGGGGTCGTTGTTGATGACCATCTCGTAGATCTTCGAGAGGCCGTACTCGTACCCCTTGGCCAGCCGCTCGTATTCCATCCCGAACCGCCAGTGCGGGTAGCGGTTGGGGAAGCCGCCGTAGGCGGCCACCATGTTGATCTCGTCGAACCCGAGCACCTCGAAGACGGTGTCGAAGAAGTCGAGGCCGTAGCCGCGCGCGTAGCCCTCCACCCGCTTGCGGATGTCGTGGAGGTGCGCCGGGAGCTGTGCGTTCTTCTGCATCGTCACTTGCCCGTCCCCAGGAACTGCTTGATCGAGGCGTAGATGGCGTCCTTGTCGGCGATCTCGGAGAGCGCGACGTTCTCGCGGCCGCCCACCGCCTCGCGCAGGTCCTTGATGAACTGGCCCGAGCCGTACGGGCTCTCGACCTGGCCGTAGCAGAAGAGGTTCACCGCGGGGAGCATCCGGTCCCGCAGGATCTCGACGCACACCCGCGTGTCGTCGGCGCTCCAGTTGTCGCCGTCGGAGAAGTGGAACGGGTAGACGTTCCAGGACGACGAGGCGTAGTCGGCCTCGATCATCTCCAGCGCGAGCTTGTACGCGGACGAGATCATCGTGCCGCCCGACTCGCGCGTGTGGAAGAACGTGTCGCGGTCGACCTCGCGCGCCACGGCGTCGTGGATGATGAAGCGCGTCTCGAGGCCCTTGTAGTGGCGGCGCAGCCAGGTGTCGATCCAGAAGGACTCGATCCGGACGATCTCCTTCTGCTCGTCGCCCATCGAGCCCGACACGTCCATCATGTAGATGATGACCGCGTTGGTCTCCGGGAGCGGCACGTGCTTCCAGGTCCGGTAGCGGCGGTCCTCGCGCACCGGCACCACGACCGGGCGGAGCACGTTGTAGGAGCCGCTCGCGATCTGCCGCCGCAGCGCCTGCTTGTAGGTGCGCTTGAAGTGGCGCAGCGACTCGGGGCCGGAGGGCGAGATCCCCGTGTACTTGATCCGCGTGGTGACGATCCGGTCGCGGCCGCGCGGCTGGATGCGGGGGAGGGCGAGCTCCTCGCCGAGGATGTCGGCGAGCTCCTCGAGCGAGACGTCGACCTCGAGGAGGTGCTTGCCCTCGCCCTGGCCGGCGTTGCCGCTGCCCGGCTGGGCCTCCGACGGGGAGAGCGGATCGCCGGGATCGCCCTCGCCCTGGCCGACGCCGCCCTGGGACTTCTCGCCGAAGCGGAAGTGCGGGATGTCGATGGTCGGGATGGGGATGGTGATGAAGTCCTTCCCCTTCTTCCCGACCATCTCTCCCTTCTGGATGTACTTCTTGAGGTTGCGCTTGATCCGGCCGCGGACGATGTCGCGGAAGCGGGCGTGGTCCTGTTTGATCTTGAGAGACATGCCTGGAGCCTCAGGACCGGAGCCGTGGCTCCGCGTCAATCCTTCGCGTCGCCGCGCGCGAAGATCGAGGCGACGAAGTTGAGGACGTCGGTGGAGCAGACCTCGCAGTAGCCGTAGTTCTTGATGAGCCGCTGCTTCACCACGTCGATCTTCTCCTGCGTCTCGCGATCCACGACCGAGGCGACGAGGTTCTTGAGCTTGATCGAGTCCTTCTGGTCCTCGAACAGCTTCAGCTCCAGCGCCTTGTGCAGCCGCTCGTTCGTCCGGTAGTTGAACGTCTTGCCCTCGATCGCCAGCGCGCCGATGTAGTTCATGATCTCGCGCCGGAAGTCGTCCTTGCGGCTCTCGGCGATGTCGATCTTCTCCTCGATCGACCGCATCAGCCGCTCGTCGGGCTCCTCGTACTGGCCGGTGTACTTGTTCCGGACCTTCTCGCGCTGCGTGTACGCCTTGATGTTGTCGATGTAGTTGGCGCAGAGCTTGGTGATCGCGTCCTCGTCGGCGCTGATCGCCCGCTGGACCTCGTTCTTCACGACGTCCTCGTACTCGCGCTTCACGTCGGTGAGGAGATCGCGGAACCGCTTGCGCTGATCCTCCGACGAGATGAGGGAGTGCTGCCGCAGCCCGGCCTCGAGCTCGTTCAGCACCATGAACGGGTTCACGCAGCCGTCGCCCTTGTCCGAGACGAGCGCGTTGGAGATCTTGTCCTGCACGTACCGCGGGCTGATGCCCTCCATGCCCTCGCGGTTCGCCTCCTTGCGCAGCTCCTTGATGTTGTCCTCGGTGAAGTTGGGGAGCGTCTTGCCGTTGTAGAGCTTCAGCTTCTGGACGAGCGTGAGGTTGTGCTTCTTCGGCTCCTCGAGCCGGGTGAGCACGCCCCACATCGCGGCCATCTCCAGCGTGTGCGGGGCGATGTGCTTGCCGCGGATCTTG
>DASPMI010000053.1:0-10201 GCA_035627135.1 Anaeromyxobacter sp.
ACGCCGCCCGAGTCCACCCGGCGGCTCGGCCCGATGTAGAAGTTGTGCTCCGAGACGAGGCTCACGTTCACCTCGACGCGGGTGAGGACCGGCCGCTGCTTGGGCTCGTCCTCCAGCTCCTCGTCGATGAGCGCCATCAGGTCCACGGACTGTCCGCGGGAGCGCGCCGGCGGCGCGGGCTCGGTGGTGAACGTGACGGGCGGCGCGATCGGGAGCGGCGGCGGGGGCGCGATGGCCGCGGGCACGGACGGGGCGGCCGTCGGCGCCGGGGGCAGGACCGGGGTGACGCCGCCGCCGACGAGGCCGGACCCGACGTGGCGCTCGACGACGACGAGCGGCTTCGAGAGGACCTCGTTCCGGGCGAGGGCGCGCTCCGCGCCGGCGACGGCGGCGAGGGGCTCGACCACCTCGCGCGAGGGGGCGACCATCACCACGCGGACGCCGACGCGCGCGGCGTTGGCGGCGGTGGTCAAGGCGGTGCCCCAGCTCCCGTCGGGCGCGGCGGGGAGGAGCAGGACGATGACGTGCGGCGCGGCGACCCGGACGAACGCGTCGAGGTCCGCGGGCCCGGGCAGGCAATAGACCGCGTACCCTGCACGGTCGAGGTGCAGGTGCAGGGCGATGGAGACGTCCGCGTCCGAGCCGACCAGGAGAACGCGAGACGCCGGAGCGGCGCCCGCCGGGTTCACGTCGGCCGGCCCCCCGTCTCGATCAGGATCCGCCGCTCCAGATCCGCGCGGTTGGTGGCGTTGGCCAGCGCGGTGTCGAGGCCGATCCGCTTCATCTCGTGCAAGCGGTAGAGGTACTGGTCGAAGCTGTGCATGCCCAGGTCGGCCCCGGCCTGGTCCATGTAGTTGCGGAGCTCGTTGACCTTCGACTCGCGGATCATCTCGCGCACGGTGGTGGTGGCGAGGAGCGACTCCACCGCGGGGATGAGCCCGGTCGCGTCGGCGCGCATGAGGAGCCGCAGCGCGACGACCGCCTGGAGGTTGTCGGCCATGCGGGCGCGCACCCCGTCCTGCTCGTCCGCGGGGAAGAGGCCCACGATGCGGCCGATCGCCCGGGAGACGTCCGGGGTGTGCAGGGAGGTGATGACGAGGTGGCCCGTCTCCGCCGCCTTGAGGCAGATGTCCGCCGCCTCGCGGTCGCGGAGCTCGCCGACCATGATGATGTCGGGGTCCTGGCGGAGCGCCGCCTTGAGCGCGTCGGTGTAGCTCGCGGTGTCGGAGCCTACCTCGCGCTGGATCACGAGGCCCTTCCCGCCCGAGAAGATGAACTCGATCGGATCCTCCACCGTGACGACGTGGAGCCGCTCCTGCTGGATGACGTGGTTGATGATGCTCGCGATGGTGGTGGACTTGCCGTTCCCGGTCGCGCCCGTCACCACGATGAGCCCGCGGCGCGCCTCGGCGATCGTCCGGATGACCGGCGGGAGGTTGAGCGACTCGAACTCGGCGATCTGGAAGGGGATGGTGCGCATCACCGCGCCCCAGCTCCCGCGCTGCTTGAAGATGGACGCGCGGAACCGCGAGACGCCCGGGAGCGAGTAGCTCCGGTCGACCTCGCGGAAGTCGAGGGGCGTGAACCCCGAGCCGGGGGCCTGGAGGACGAAGTTGGCGATCGCCTCGGTGTCGGCGTGGGTGAGGGGCGGGTACTTGGCCGCGAGCAGCTCGCCGAACACCCGGTAGGTCGGCGGGTAGCCGACCTCGAAGTGGACGTCGCTCGCCTGCCGCTTCACCGCGAGCTGGAGGAACGAGTGGAACATCTCCTCGCTGAGAGGGCCGTGGCCTTCCATGCCCGGGAGTGTACCAGCCGCCGGGGAAAAGAGGGCAGGGTGCAGCGCGGGGCGGGCGGGCGTACGCCCCCGGTGCCCCTCGGCGCCCGCGGACCGCGCTGGCCGTGGGAGGGGCCTGCCGGCGTGGCGCAGGTGGTCAGGCGAATCACCCCTACCTACGTTCTCAGGCGTGCGGATCGCCATGGTCTCGACGCCCTTCGTCGCGGTGCCACCGCCGGGCTACGGCGGGACGGAGCTCGTGGTGGACATGCTCACCCGGGCGCTCGAACGCGCAGGTCACGAGGTCGTGGTGTTCACCACCGGAGACTCGCGGGTGCGGAACCTGCGGGCTTGCTTCGCGGAGCCGGTGTGGCCGCCGGATCCCCGCACCGAGCTCCTGCACTGCCGGTTCGCGGCGCGCGCCATCCAGGCGGAGCGGTTCGACGTCGTCCACGCACACGTCCCGTCGATGCTCGCCTTCGCGGCCGACCTGCGGCCGCCGATGGTCTACACGCTCCACCACGAGGTCACGCGGGAGCTCTCGGCCTTCTACCGGCGCGTCGACGGCGTGCGGCACGTCGCGATCTCGGCGCGGCAGGCGGAGCTGTCGGATCCGCCGGCGCGCGACGTCGTCCACCACGGCCTCGACCCGGAGCTCTACCCGGCGGTCGGCCCCGGCGGCGACGCGGCGTTCTTCCTGGGGCGGCTCTCGCGCGTCAAGGCGCCGGACGTCGCCATCGAGGCCGCGCGCCGCGCCGGGGTCCCGATCGTCGTGGCCGGGAAGTTCCACGCGATGGACGACGGGCCGGAGTGGCAGGCCGAGCTGACCGCGCTCCTCGCCGAGCCGCACGTCCGGTGGATCCGCGAGGCCGATCTCGCCGTGAAGCGGCGCCAGTTCGCGCGGAGCCGGGCCCTGCTCGCCCCGCTGCGCTGGGAGGAGCCCTTCGGGCTCGTGATGATCGAGGCGCTCCTCGCCGGCTGCCCGGTGATCGCCTTCCCGCGCGGCGCCGCCCCGGAGATCGTCGAGGACGGCGCCACGGGGTTCCTCGTCCGGAGCGCCCGCGAGATGGCGGCGGCGCTCCGGCGCGCCGCCGGGCTCGACCGGTCGGCCATCCAGGCCCGCGCCCGGGCGCGGTTCTCCTCGGACCGGATGGCGGAGCGCTACCTCGCGATCTATCGATCCGCCCGGGCGGAGCGGGCCTGGGGCCGCGCCGCCCGGCGCTCGATCGCCGGGGAGAGCGGATGGACGACGCAGGTGCAGTGACGCGGACCTCGCCCGAGGAGCTGCTCGGGTACCTCGATCCGTCGGCGCAGCCCGAGGCGACCGGGGTCGACAAGCTCGTGCTGAAGCGCGGGAACCTGTTCCTCGTCGCGAACCGGCTCGGCGACGTGGCGCCCGCGGGCGCGCGCGACCTCGGCCTCTTCCTCACCGACACGCGCCACCTCTCGGCGTGGCGCATGTCCGTGAAGGGCGGGCCGCCGCTCTGCCTCTCTTCGCAGGTCTCGCAGGACTACGTCGCGCAGATCGACTTCACCGTCACGAGCCTGCACGCGGGCGACCTGCTCGGCCAGGAGCCGGTGAACTACGTCCACCTGCGGAGGGACATGCTCATCGACGACGTCCTCGTCGACCGCCTCACGCTCGCCAACTTCCAGGGCCGGCGCGTGGAGGGGTGGATCGAGCTCGCCTGGGCCGCCGACTTCGCGGACGTGTTCGAGATCCGCGGCGCGCGCCGCCCGGCGCGGGGTGTCTATCACGTGCCCCGGGTGGAGGCCGACCGGGTGATCCTCCGCTACGACGGCCTCGACGGCCGGCGGTACGCGACGGAGATCCGGATCGAGGGCGCGTCGGGCGGGCGGCGCAGCGCCCGGATCGCCGAGCTCGGCGGCGGGAGGGCGCGGGTCCGGCTCGAGCTCGAGCCCGCCGAGCGCGCCGAGGTGGCGTTCGTCGTGGCGGCCGGGATCGAGCGCGGCGCGCCGGGCCGGGCCCGGGGGCTCGACGAGGAGCGGCCGGTCCCGCGGGGCGGCGCGCGGACGTTCGAGGAGCGGGCCGAGGCGACGCACGACGCGTACCGGAGCTTCGCGCGGTCCGCGACGCGCTTCCGGTCCTCGCACCTCCTCTTCGAGGAGGCGCTCTCGCAGGCCGTGGCGGATCTGAAGGCGCTCACGGTCTACCACTTCGGCCACCCGGTCATCTCGGCCGGCATCCCCTGGTACACGTGCCCCTTCGGCCGCGACGCGCTGATCACCGGCTTCGAGGCGCTCACCGCCGCGCCCGAGGTGGCGCGCGACGCGCTGCGGTTCCTGGCGCGCCTCCAGGGCGAGGCGGACGATCCGTCGCGCGACGAGGAGCCGGGGAAGATCCCGCACGAGATCCGGTTCGGCGAGATGGCCGCCGCCGGCGAGGTCCCGCACACGCCGTACTACGGGTCCGCGGACGCGACGCCGCTGTTCCTCGTGCTGCTCTCGGAGTACGACCTCTGGACCGACGATCGCCGGACCGTCGAGGCGCTCCTGCCGCACGCCGCGCGCGCGCTCGCCTGGATCGAGGCGGCGTGCGTCCGCGGCGACGGGCTGGTCGCCTACCACCGGCGCACGCCGCAGGGCCTGCGCAACCAGGGGTGGAAGGACAGCCACGACGGCGTGCCGTTCGCCGACGGCCGCCCGGCGGAGCCGCCCATCGCGCTCATCGAGGTCCAGGGCTACGCGATCGACGCGCGGCGCCGGATGGCGGCGCTCTACGAGCGGCTCGGCCGGCACGCGGAGGCGCAGGCGCTCCGCGCCGCGGCGCGGGCCCACGCGGACCTGGTCGAGGACCGGTTCTGGATGGAGGAGCAGGGGACCTACGCGATCGCGCTCGACGGGGCGGGGAGGAAGGTGGACGCCGTCACCTCCAACCCGGGCCACCTGCTGTTCTCGCGCGCGGCCCGCCCCGACCGCGCCGCCCGCGTGGCGAGCTCCCTGCTCGGGCCGGCGATGTGGAGCGGGTGGGGAATCCGTACGCTCGCGGAGGGGCAGCTCGCGTACAACCCGCTCTCGTACCACGGCGGCACCGTCTGGCCGCACGACAACGCGCTCTGCGCCATGGGCCTCGCCCGGTATGGCCGGACGCGCGAGGCCGGGCAGGTGCTCTCCGGGCTCTGGGCGGCGGCCCAGCACTTCCGGCGGCTCCGGCTCCCCGAGCTCTTCTGCGGGCTCTCGCGGGAGGAGGGGCAGTTCCCGGTCCACTACCCGGTCGCGTGCTCGCCGCAGGCCTGGTCCTCGGCCGCCTGGTTCCTCCTCGTCCGCGCCTCGCTCGGGCTCTCGGCCGATGCGCCCAACCACGAGCTCCGGGTGGAGCGCCCGCTGCTGCCGAGCTGGATCGACGATCTCACGCTCGAGAACCTCCGCGTCGGCGACGCCCGCGTCACGCTCCGCTTCATGCGGGGGCCGACGAGCGCCTACGCCGAGGTCCTCGCGGTCGAGGGCGGCGAGCTGCGCGTCCGGATCGAGGTCTGATCCCCCGGAGTGCGGGACCCTGCCGAGACCATCGCCGGCACTTGGAGCCTGGTGTGACGTGACCGTTCATGCGCCTGCGACCTGCGCGGCTGTCGGGCAATCCCGGCACTCTTTAGTGCCGTCCCGGGAGGGCATGGGTCAGGGTCCTGGGGGTCATTTCGTACCCAAGCGTCACGGATAACCTACGTAATTACAGGAATCCGATGTGGATAGGGCGCATAAGTTGGCGAAATGACTGATGCGCACCTACCAGTGAAATCGGCACACCGATTGAAAGACTGGATCCCGAGTCCCGCCGGAGGCCGGTCACGGACCTTGCCATGATGAAGCCCCTTTCACGAAGCTCGAACAGCAAGGCCCACCTCCCGTCGTACGTCCAAGTCGAAGCCAGGCCGGAAGCTCGACTCCTCCCACCGCCGTGCACTCCCTACGGGGGGACCGGCGGAGAGTCCCAATAGTAGAGGCGCGGCAGCGCCTGAGCTCGAGAGGCCGCGATGAGCGGCCTTTCGCTTTTCTGGGCAGCGCTTCGCGCGCTGCCCAGAAAAGCGAAGATCACACGGGGGCTGCGCCCCCTCCCCCGCGCTGCGCGCGCGGCCCCCACCCCGTCGGCAGGCACTCAGCGCACGCTCCACGATCGCGGCTCCGCGTCGCCGCCGCCCGAAGCCGGACGCCCTCCCGCGGCACCGCCCCCCCGAGGCGAGGCGTATGCCGAACGTGACGAACGCCGAACGTGACGAACGCTAGCGCCGCGCCTGCGCCGCCATCGGCCGATCGAACCAGCCCGCGTACCCCTCGGAGATCTCGCGATCGTGGAACCGCGCTCCGATCCGGCGGTCCACGATCCTCCACTCGCCGTCGACCCTGCCGACGAGGTACTCGCTCGTGATGACGCCCAGTGACGGCGCACCCTCGCGGCGCAGGCGCTCCCGCACGGCGACCACGGCGGCGCCGCGCGGCGCGCGCCGCACCTCGAGGAGCGAGAACGACTCCAGCACGACCCCGCGGGTGGCGCCGAGCCAGGGCGCGAGCGGGGTGTCCTCGCCCGCTGCGACGCGACGGTCCACGTCGGCGAGCGCGCGCGGGGCGGTGAGGGCCCGCGCGGCGCGGTAGTCCTGCTGGAGCGACCGGGAGCCGCGGGGCAGGGTCTTCCCGCGCGGGCCGGCGAGGCGCACCGCCTCGAGGTAGTCGAGCACGCACCGCGCCGGGCCGCGGAAGAGGTTCTCTCCGGACTCGCGCGGCGCGGCGGGAGACGTGGCGAGGAGCAGCAGGAGGGCGAGGGACAAGTGCATTCCGCTCGGGGTGAGGGTTCCCCTCACGCTCGGACCCGCGCTGCGCGGCGGCAATGCCCCGGGGCTGGACCCGGCGGCGGTACCGCGGGGCTGTGGGTGGTCGTGCTACGTTCCACGTCGTGGAACGCGGTGCGTCCTCGACTCGGGCCGGTCCCGGCGAGCGCCCCGTGGCTAGATTGCCCAGGGCGCCGGCGATACACTCGCGGCCCGGGCGGGAGCTCCCGTTTCTCCATGGATCCCCAGAAGCGCGTCCTCATCGTCGAGCCGGATCACGGGTTCGCACTGGCCCTCGCCTCGCTGTTCCACGAGGACGGCCACGCCACCCGCATCGCAGGGAGCGCGGCCGAGGCCGAGCTCGAGATCGTCAGCCGCCGCCCCCACCTGTGCGTGGCGCGCGCCGAGCTCCCGGACCTGTCGGGCTTCTCGCTCTGCGCCCAGCTCCGGCACGATCCCGTCACCGCTTCGCTGCCGGTGATCCTCTACTCGTCCGACACGCCGCCCGAGTCGCTCGCCGAGCACGCCCGCACGCCGTGGGCCGCCAACGGGTACCTGGCGATGCCGCTCGACACCACCGCGCTCCGGACGCTCGCCGCCCGCATCCTCACCGCGGTCGAGCCGGTCGAGAGCGCCGACGACGCCGTCGTCATCGACGAGGAGCCCCCGCAGGACGCACCCCCGGAGGCCGCGGCGCCGGCGCCGGAGCCGCCCGCGCCCGCGGGGCCGGTGCCGCCGCCCGTCCCGCGCCGCCCCGAGCGGTCGGCGCTCACCGACGAGGACCGGCTCTTCGTCGATCGCGTCTTCCAGTCCGTCGCCGAGCGCCAGGACGAGCTCGCCGCCGAGGCGACCCGCCATCGTCCGCCTCCCCGCCGCGAGCTCCTCCAGACGCCGGAGGGCAGGGCGGAGGCCCTGCGCGAGGATCTGCGCTGGCGCGAGGCGCAGCTCGCGCGCATCGCCGAGATCTGGCAGGTGCGGGAGCGCGAGCTCCTGCGCTTCGACGAGCGGATCCACGAGAAGGACGTCGAGATCGCCGGGCTCAAGGCGCAGATCGACGACCTCCTCCACCGGCTCGGCACCGCCCGCGACGCGTTCGTGCAGAAGGAGCGCGAGTACGGCGCCTCGGTGGACGGCCTCCTCCTCGAGAAGTTCAGCCAGGAGAAGGAGCTCATCGAGGTGGTCGCCTCGAACGAGCGCCGCGTCCACGAGCTGGAGCGCGAGCTCCGCCGGCGCGAGGACGAGCTCGCGCAGCGCAAGCTGGCGCTCGACGGCGCGCAGGAGGAGCTCGCGCGCCAGGATCGGCAGCTCCGCGCCCAGGCCGCCGCGGCCGAGGCGCGCGAGGCGGAGCTCTCCGCCGAGCTGGCGCGCCGCGCCGAGGAGCTGGCCGCGGCGGCGGTCGCGCTCGGCGAGGCGAAGCAGGCCGCGGAGGCCTCGGCGCGCGAGGCGGCGGCCCGGCTCGCCGCGGAGGCGGAGGGCCGGCAGCGGGCAGAGGCCGAGGGCAGCGAGGCGCGGGCGGAGGCCGAGGCGAAGGCGCAGGCCCTCGCGGCGGCGCGGGCGGAGGCGGACGCGCGCGCCGCGGAGCTCGCGAAGCGCAGCGAGGAGGAGCGGGCGGCCCAGGAGCGCGCGAAGGCGGCGCTCCAGGCGCGCGTCGAGGAGCTGGAGAAGGCGCTCGCGGCGGCCGAGGAGGAGCGGGCGCGGGCGGAGGCGGCGGCGCGCGCGGCGAACGAGACGTTCCAGGCGCGCATCGAGGAGCGCGAGGCGGCGATCCGCGACCGCGAGGCGCGCACCGGGCTGCTCGACGAGGAGTACCGCCGGTTCCGGGAGACGGCGCGCGCGCGGGAGGACGACCTCCGCCGCGAGATCCAGGACCACCTGCAGCAGATCGGGGGGCTCGAGGGCGAGATCGAGGGGCTCTCGAAGGAGCTCGCGGATCTCGAGGCCGAGTCCGAGGTCGAGCTGGAGCGGCTCCGGAGCGCGGCGGCGGCGGGGGAGGGGCGCGGAAACGCGGCCGTGGCCGCGGAGCGCGCCCGCGCCGAGGAGGCGGAGCGCGGCCGCCGGGCGCTCGAGGAGGCGCTCCGGGTCGCGCGCGACGAGGCCGCCCGCGGGGCCCAGGCGGCGGCGAAGGCGCAGGAGCTCGCCGCGGCGGCGCGCGACGAGGAGCGGGCCGCGGCCCAGGCGCGCGCCGCGGCGGTGGCGGCCGAGCGGGACGCGGCGCGCCGCGAGGGCGAGCGCGAGAAGGCCCGCGCCGAGGCGGCCGCGCGCGAGGTGCAGGCGCTGCGCGCGTCCATCGAGGCCCGGACCGCGGAGCGGGAGGAGGCGGTCCGCGCCCTCGAGGCGGCGCGCGCCGAGGCGGCGGCGCTCGCCGACGCGCGGGCGGCGCTCGAGGTCCGCGCGGCGGAGCTCGAGGCGCGCGCGGGCGGCTCGGAGGACACCACGCGCGACGCGCGCGCGGAGGTGGCGCGGCTCGCGGCGCGGCTCGACGAGCTGACCGCGGCGGCCGAGGAGGCGGGGCGCGCGGCCGCGGCCGAGCGCGAGGAGGCGGCGGCGCGCGCTGCGGCGCTCGAGGCCGAGGCGCGCGCGGCGCACGAGGCGCTCGAGGCCGCGCGGGCCGGGCACGCCGGGGAGCTCGCGGCGGCCCGCGCCGAGCTCGACCGGGTCCGGGCCGCGCGCGAGGAGGCCGATCGCGCCGCGCACCGGCGCGAGGCCGAGCTGCTCGAGGAGGCGCTCGCGCGGACCGAGACGGCCAGGGCGCTGGAGGCGCAGCTCCAGGAGGTCCGCGCCGCGCTCGAGGAGCGGGAGCGCCGGCTGGCGGCGGCGGAGACGGCAGAGCGGCGCGCGCGCGAGCGGACCGAGCTCGTCTCGCGCGAGCTCTCGCGCGCCACCGCCGAACGCGACGCGCGGATCGCCGCGCTCGAGGCCGAGCGGACCGAGCACGCCGCCGCGCGCGAGGCCGCCGAAGGGCGGGCCGCCGCGCAGGAGGTGGAGCTCGGCCAGGTGCGCGCGCGGGTCCAGGAGCTCGAGATCGAGCTCGCCCGGACGACCGAGGCCCGCGACGAGGCCGCGGCGCAGCGGGCGGCCGCGGCGGAGGAGCTCGCGCGCCTGGGGGCGGAGCGGGAGGCGCTCCTGGAGCAGGTCCGGGAGGCCGAGGCCCGCGCAGCGGCCGCGGCCGAGGCCCAGGTCCGGCTGGAGGCGGAGCTCACCCGTGCGGCCCACGAGCGCGCCGAGGCGGAGGAGCGGGCCCGGGCGCACGTCCGCGCCGTCGAGGCGGAGGCGGCGCGGCGCGAGGAGGAGCTGCTCGCCGAGCTGGCGCGCAAGACCGAGGCCGCGGAGGGGCTGCACGCGCGGTTCGAGGATCTCGCCCGGGAGCGGGCGCGGCGCGAGGAGGCCCTGCAGCGCGAGCTGTCGGCGCGCGCCGAGGCGCTCGCCGTGGCCGAGCGGCGCGAGCGGGCGGCGGTGGAGCAGGCCGCGACGGCGGCCGCCGAGGGCCGCAGGCTCCTGCAGGAGGCCGAGGAGCGGCTCGCCGCCGCGCGCGAGGAGGCGCAGCGCCAGCGCCACGAGGCCGAGGCGCGGACCGCGATGCTCGCCGCGGAGCGGGAGGCGCTCGCGCCCCGGCTCGCGCGCGCCGACGAGGCGGAGCGCCGGCTCG
>DASPMI010000054.1:0-9923 GCA_035627135.1 Anaeromyxobacter sp.
CGCTCGCCCAGCTCCCAGCGGAGCCCGTGCGGCGCCGCGCCCCGGACCCCGCGGTCACATTCCGCCTGGTCGCCCGTCCTCACTGGAGCACGATGATGCCGTCGGACCGAACGCCCCGGACCGGAGGAGATGATGAGACCCTTCGCCCGCCCGATCTCGTACGGCGCTCCGCCCGGCACCCACATCAGCTCGTGAGCCGAGGTGGACGACGACGACGCGTGCCCGGGCCGCCCGCGATGCGCCGTCGCAAGTGGGCCCGAGCGCGACCCGCCCGGCAGAATGCGCGAGCGCGCGGTTCTCGGCGCTCGTCAGCGGCGTCGTCGAGACGCGGGTCCGCTGGAGCGTGGACGAGCGCGACATCGGCGTGCAGATCGAGCCGGTGGCGAGCCGGGTCACGATCCGGAACTCGCGGTGGACGGGGTACGCGACGGACGCCATCCTCGCGGACGCGCACGACCTCACCATCGACTCCAGCTCGTTCGCCGACAACGGCTACGGCTCCAACCGCGACCACACCATCTATCTCCAGGTGCTTCGTGACGCCGCGACGGTCGGGGCCGAGCGCGGAGCAACGCGCCGTCGATGGTCCGGCGCTCACGCCAGCTTCGAATGGCCGCGCCACGCCGGCATCGTCTTCATGTGCGCGCGCGTCCGCTCCTCGGCCGCGTGCCGGGACGCCCGGCTCGTGCCGCAGGGCCCACTGGACCATCCGCTCGAACCGCTCCTCGAACGGCGTGCGTTCCCACCTCTCGATGGCGGGGCCCGCGCTTGGGTCGCCGCCGGTGGAGGCGCAGGTAGATGGCGGGGAACAGCTCCGCCACGGCCGCGGCGGCGGCGGCCGGGTCGGCGCCGGTGGCCAACGTTCCGGGCCGGGCGGGGATCGCGCGCTTCATGGCCCTGGCGTACCGCCGCCGAGACGCATCGTCGAACCCGATGCAATCAGGGTCTCCGGAGTCTCCGCCGCAGGTACGCGATCGCAGCCGCGGAGAGGCGCAGGGGCTCCGGGACCGCGGTCCGCGGCGCGCACCACGCGGCCGCGGAAGAGCCGGGCGCGCGGGCGACCGTGCGCGCGGATCCAGCGAATCCGAGGCTCGTCCGCGAGGCACGACCGTTGCAGCCGCGCCCCTGGCCTTCCAAGGACCAGGAGCGCTCATGCTCGTTCGACCTGCCGGTTCCGCGACGATCCTCCCCACCTACGACACGCTCACGGCGCCGCCGCCCGCGCCGAAGCCGCGCGCGGGCACGGTCGCGCTGGACCGGCTCGAGCTCCCCACCGGGATCGCGGGGCTCGGGGCGGTCGCGCCGAAGAAGCCCGCAGATCCGCGCTCGCTCGCCGGCCTTCCCACGCTCATCGCCGACGCCCAGGTCGCGGCGCTCGCGGGCGGAGACGGCCCCCCGGACCCGGCGACGTTCGCGTCCCTGCGGTCGCGGGTCGAGAAGGCGCGCGCGGGGTTGCCGCCCGCCTACCAGCGGGCCGTCGTCGATCCGCTGCTCGCGACGCTCGACCGCCTCGGTCCGAGCGGGTACGCCCGCGTCCTCGCCGAGGATCCCGACCGCGTGGGCGAGGCCGCGCTCCTGCTCGACGTGGCGCAGGCGGTGTTGCAGCGGAGTGAGGGCTACCAGGCGCGCGCGACGGCCGCCTTCCAGGAGGTGGTGAGCGACCTCTACGACGGCTTCCTCTCCGAGGAGGATCGCCGCGGCGTGAAGCCGCCGGATCACGGCGTCGCGGCGCCGCTCGTGCGGTGGGGGCGCGCCGACACCGGACCGTACACCTGGCCCGCGACCGCGACCGCCTTCCTCGACGTGCAGGCCGCGGTGGTGAGCCTCCCGGCGCCGAACGCCTCGGGCGGGCTCCTCGCGTGGCCCGCGCTCGCGCACGAGACCGCCGGGCACGACCTCCTCGAGGCCGACGCGGGCCTGCGCGACGAGCTCGCGGGCGTGGTGCGCGGCCACCTCCGCGCCGAGGAGCTCGGCGTCGTCGCCGACTACTTCGCGGACCGGATCGACGAGAGCGCGGCGGACGTGCTCGGCGTCCTCAACATGGGGCCCGCAGCGGCGGTCGGGCTCGTCGGCTACTTCCGTGCACTCAACGGCGCCTCGGGCGGCTCCCCGTCGCTGCGCACCGCCGGCCCGGAGGAGGACTCGCACCCTGCCGACCTCGTCCGCGCGTACCTCGCCGCGGAGACGGTGCGGCTGCTCTCGTTCGACGGGGCCGCGGCGTGGGCCGACCGGCTCGTCGCCGAGGCCGATCGGGACCTCGGGCGGATCCGCCTCGGGGGCGTGAACGTGACGCCGGGCGTCGCGAAGGAGGCGGCGGCCGTGGTGGCGAAGGCCATCGTGCGGACGAAGCTCGCCGCGCTGGACGGGCACGCGCTCGGCGAGATCCAGGACTGGCGGAACGAGGACGAGCGGATCGTCGCCGCGCTCCGGGCGCGGATCGCCGGCAAGGAGGGTGCCGCCGCGACGGCAGGGACGTACGTGAAGGGCGCGTACGCGGCGCACGCGGTCGCCGCGGGCGTGTACGAGACGGTCGCCGGGAGCACCCGGCCGGCGGAGGTCATGCCGCGGATGATCGAGGTGCTCGCGGACATGCACGCCCGGAACCCGTCGTGGGGGTCGGCGCCGGGGACGCCGCCCTCCGCAGCCGAGCGGCGCCGCGGCACGTCTTCCTGACGCGAGCCGCGCCGCCGGTGAATCCGCTCGCGGCAAGAGACGTCGCCCGAGCGCGCCGTCGTCGGACGGGGGCCTTCGCGGCGTCGGCCGTCTACTCGGCGCGGGCGCCGTACGCCCGGTGGTGCGGGAGCGGAGTAGCCGGGACCGCCGGCTACCCCGATCCCCATTCGACGTCGTCGGCGCCGTCGAGCGTGCCTTCACCACGCGTAGATGCTCGCCCACGGATACGTCCCGGCGCTCACCGAGAAGTACGTGTAGCCGTCCGAGTGCTTCGCGAGCGGGAACGGCCCGGCGCCGCAGGTGCCGGTGGCGGCGCCGCCGTTCACGCTCACCGTCCGGCCCGCGAAGTTCGAGCAGCCCCAGCCGTTCACGGTCGCGGCGGTGCGGAGGCAGACCGCGCCGGTGGTGTTGAAGTTGCCGGACTGCGACGTGAACGTGATCGGGTTCGCGCAGGGGGTGCCGCCCGTGCCCGTCGAGATGGTGTACGTCCCCGTCGTCACGGCGCTCGCGGTCATGCCCGTGGCGCAGGCGACGGCGCGGAGGGTGGTCGTGCTCGCGACGTTCACCGGGCCGGCGTAGACCGTCCCCGTGGAGCAGGTCGGGTTGGTGCTGCCCGTGGTGTACCGGATGGACGCGCCGCTCGTCGCGGAGCTCATCGAGACGGACCGGGCGCTCGAGTACGTGCCGGGCGCGGGGGTGAAGACCGGCGCCGCGACCTGCTGCGGCGTGGTTCCGCCGATGGTGTACGTCCCAGCGGTCACCGCGCTCGCGGTCATGCCGGTGGCGCAGGCGAGTGCGCGCAGCGTCGTCGTGGCGGTGACCTGGACCGGGCCGGCGTAGACGGTGCCGGTGGAGCAGGTGGGGATCGTGCTGCCGGTCGCGTACCGGATCGTCGCGCCGCTCGTGGAGGTGCTCATCGAGACGGACGGGCCGCTCGCGTACGTGCCGGGGGCGGGGCTGAACACGGGCGCCGCGACCTGCTGCGGCGTGGTCCCGCCGCTGCAGTTGGTCATGCCGAGCTTGCCCACGCCCGCGCAGTTGATGACGTGCGTCTTCACGTCCGCGACCGGGGTGAGGCTGTAGCTGTACGGCGGGTTGTACGTGGTGGTGGACTGGGCGTTCGGGCCCGCCATGGCCAGGCAGTCGCCCAGCTCCCAGGTGACGTTCAGGAAGGTGTTGTTGCGGAGGTCCCAGGAGCCGACCTGGTCGCTGTCGCACGAGACGACGACGTTCCTGGAGTTCTCGAAGTGGTTGTTGTCGATCCGGAGCCGGGCGCCCATGCGCGAGTTGATGCCCGTGACCGCGACGCCGTTATAGTAGTTGTTGAAGAGGTGGCCCTCGCCGAACCGCCAGAGCGGCGTCCGGGAGTTCACGTTCTCGAAGCGGTTGTGGTGGTAGGTGATGAGGCGGCGCCCGCTGTCGCTGTCCGAGGAGCCGTTGAGCGACGTCTTCCAGCTGTCGTGGAGGTAGTTGTACGAGATGGTGACGTACTCGGCGCCGCTCTTCGTGTCGACGAGGCCGTCGTAGTAGTCCTTGTCGACGCCCTGGAACGTCGCGTAGAGCTCGTTGTGGTCGATCCAGATGTTGCTCGCCGGTCCCTCGATCGAGATCGCGTCCTTGTCGCCGATGCTGACGTGATGGATCTTGAGGTTCTGGACGATGACGTTGCTCGCGCGGGTGATCTTGATGCCGATGCCGTTGAGCTCCGCGCCGGCGCCCGCGCCGATGATGGAGACGTGATCGACGTCCTTCACGTCGATCTTGGTGAGCCCCGGCGAGTTGGCCGGGGTGATGGTCCCGCTCACGATGATCGTGAGCGGCGTGCCGGTCTTGTTCTTGATCGCGTTCTGCAGCGCGGTGCCGGTGCTCACGGTCACGGTGGTGCCGCCCGCGCCGCCGACCGTGCCGCCGTTGAGGGACGCGAAGCCGACGGGGCCGGCGAGCGCCGATGGCGGCGCCGCGAGCGCGGCGAGCGCCACGAGCCAGGGGACGAGCTTCGGGGATCGGCAGGATGTGCCTCGGGCCACGGGGAGACCTCCAGTCGCGGCGACGGAGGGGAGGGGACACGGGAACGTCGCCGAGGAGGCCAGATGGTAAGGCCACTATCCCAGAAGTGGCTCGGCCGCATGGGTGCGCCCCGTGCGGGTGCCCGGGCGTGGACCCCGGTCATGGTCGAGAGGCTCGGGCGACGCGCCGCGGCGCGTTCCTTCGCTGTGCGTACGAGTAACGTCCCGCCGGCGTCGGACGCCCGGGGCGTACGCGAAATCGCAGCGCACGGCGCTGCACGCGCGCGTTCCGCGCGGGTGCATCGTTCGACGTTCGTTCGGCTTCGCAGGCGTTGCAGGCGGTCGCGGCGCTCTGCCAGCGTGCCGTCACCACGGACGGCCCTGTCGACGAACCCGTGAGCACGCTCCCCCTGCGGCCGTCTCCACTCGCAGCGAGAACGAAAGGACGGCAGACCATGTTCCAGAGAACGCGGAGCGCCGCGCTCGTCGCCGCCACCCTGTGGCTCGCGACGGCGCCCCTCGCCGCGCGCGCGGCCACGCTCGGCTACAACACGCTCTCGTGCAGCCAGGTCCAGTTCTACGCGAACGGCGTCGCCTGGGCCGACCTGCACTACAGCGTGAACGGCGGCGGCCAGCTCAACGTGCGGATGGTCCAGAGCGGCACGAACGCCACGTATACCGTGAGCGGGCTCACGAGCGGCGCCAACATCCGCTACTTCTTCACGTACGTGAACGCAGGGCAGAGCGGGGCGATCGACTCGCCCTGGGCGACGATGACGGTGAGCTGCGGCGGCACCGGGACCCGGTACACGCTCACCGTCACCCGCGCCGGCACGGGCAGCGGCACCGTCACCTCCAACCCGGCGGGCATCAGCTGCGGCGCGACGTGCAGCGCGAGCTTCGCGAGCGGCGCGACGGTGACGCTCAGCGCGGCGCCGGCCAGCGGCTCGACGTTCGCGGGCTGGAGCGGCGCGTGCGTGGGCACGGGAACGTGCATCACGACCATGACGGCTGCGCGCGCGGTGGCCGCCACGTTCAACACGAGCGGCGGCACGGGCGACGCGTGCACCGCCTGCATGTACCACCGGCTCGTCTGGTCGGACGAGTTCAGCGGCAGCGGGCAGCCGAACGCGACCAACTGGAACTACCACGTGGGCAACGGGTGGAACGCCGGCGCGTTCAGCGGCTGGGGCAACGGCGAGTGGGAGTGGTACCGCCCCTCCGACTGCTACCAGTCCGGCGGGAGCCTGGTGCTCCGGGCGCAGTGGCTCTCCAGCCCGCTCTCCGTCGGCGGCCGGAGCTGGTACCAGACCTCGTGCCGCATCACCACCCAGGGCAAGCGGTCCTGGAACAAGGCCCGCGTCGAGGCGCGCATCGCGATGCCGAGCGCAGCAGGGACGTGGCCCGCGTTCTGGATGATGGGGAACTCGTACGACGGCTCGTACACGTCGAGCTACGCCCCGTCCGCGGGCGCCTACGACACGATGGCGACCAACTGGGCGAGCTGCGGCGAGATCGACATCATGGAGCACAAGAACACCGACACCACGATCGTGAACAACCTGTTCTGGGACACGCGCACGGGCGTCTTGCCCTGGAGCGGCACCAACGTCGCCAACGCCCCGAGCACCGCCAGCGTCGGCAACGTCACGCAGTTCCACACCTACGCGCTCGAGTGGAACGACACGGTCATGTACTGGTACGTGGACAACGTGCGCGTGAAGACGCAGTCGATCTCGGCGAGCACGATGGAGGAGTACCGGCAGAGCTTCTTCATCCTGCTCAACCTCGCGCTCGGCGGGGCGTTCCCCGCCCAGAACCCCGTGCAGGGCAACTTCCCCATGTACATGTACGTGGACTACGTCCGAGTGTACCAGCAGTGAAGTGACGCGAGCCCGCTCGCTCGCGCCCCGCGGGCGGGCGGCCGCCGCCGGCGGCGCCGCGACCCGTCCACGGCGCGGCGTCGCCGCCCCTTCGTGGATCCCGTTCGCCACCGGCCTGGATTCAGGGGGAGCTTCGGCAGCCGCGACGCCGCAGGCCATCGCGCGCCGCGAACCCCATTGACCCTCGAAATCCGCGCGTGGAAGGATGCGCCGCACTTCGCGTGAAGATGCGTCTTGGTCGAGGCGCGTCCGCGGGTGCTGGGAGCGACCCTGCGCACGATGCCGATGGTGAGGAGAGGTGCCGGAGGCAGGGCGCGGTTCTGGGCGGCGCTCGTCGGCGCGTGGCTCGTCGCGTGGCGGCGTGGGCGGCGTGGGCGGCGTGGGCGGCGAGGGCGACCCGGCCAGTGGCGCGGGCGAGGTCCCCGCGGTCACCTGCCCGCCGCCGCCTGCGGGGACGGCCCGTTCACGGTGGAGGCCACCGGGGTCACGTTCACGCTGAGCTCCGGCCGGCAGCGGGTTCAGGTCTGCCAGGACGACATCCTCCGCGTCACCCACACGCCCGGCGCCTCGTCCCCCGCGAAGACTTCTCCATCGGGGCGCTCTACCCGAGCGGCGGGAGCCACCCGCGGGCCAGCAGCGCTACGCGACGACGGTCTGGTCCGGCGACATCGACTCGAACTTCCCGACGCTCGCCCGGCAGGTCCGCGGGCCTCAACCTCGCGCGGGAGCTACGGCAACCAGTGGAGCGCCACGACCAAGGCCAACCTCCTGACCGTCGACAACCTGCGGTACCGCTGTTCGGCCCGCGCTCCTCGTCAACCCGGTGGTCGCCGCGGGCGTCACCAGCAGGAACGTCTCCCTGCCCGCGGGGACCTGGTACGACTTCTGGACCGGGGCCACCGTGTACCGGGGCCGTGACGGCGCGTTCACGCTGTACGAGGACCAGGGCGACACCTACGGCTACGAGAGCGGCCAGAACGCAACGTCCCCGTTCACCTGGAACGAGGCCGCGAAAACCAGCGGTGGACCGTCTCCGCGCCGTGACGTGACCGGGACCGCCCGACCGCAGGCGCGGGCGAGCGGCCCCGGCGATCACGCCTCCTCCTCCTCGAGCGCCGCGTTCCAGTACCGCCATGACTGGACCCACTGGCGCCAGCTCGGGGGCGCGTCGTTGGCGAAGACGAACGTGAACCGGACGGCGTCCGGCAGTCGCGCCGGCTTCACCGGAACCGACCGGAGCGTCATCCCGGCCTGCGCCGGGGTACGGCCGCCCTTCCGCTGGTTGCAACGGACGCAGGCGATCACGATGTTGTCCCAGCCCGTGCGGCCGCCCTGCGACCGCGGGACGACGTGGTCCCACGTCGCCTCGGCCCGCGCCACGCGGGCACCGCAGTACTGGCACCGCCCGCCGTCGCGCGCGTAGACGTTCTCGCGGCTGAACTTCACCGCGGGCCGGCGCGCGCGCACGCCGCGCAGGAACCGGACGATGCTCGGGACCTTGAGCGCGAGCGTGATCGACCGGACGGTCCGGTCCTCGTACTCCTCGAGGACCTCCACCTTGCCCGCGAAGAGCAGGGTGACGGCCCGCTGCCACGTGACGCGCGCCACGGGCTCGAACGCGTGCGAGAGCACCAGGGTGTCCATGGGTCGAAGCCTCCTCTCCACCGCCGCGGGAGACGCGTGCTCGTGGAGGGACTCGAACCCACACGAAGCCGATCTCGATGCTGGCTGCCTCTGCCGATTGGGCTACGCGAGCACAATCGTCTCCCGCCCGGGCGCCCGTGCGCCCGGTCTACCTGCAATCAATCCGTGCCGCCCGCCGGGCCCCCGAAACGGAGAGGGCCGGGAACCTCGCGGCGCCCGGCCCTCCAGAAGGGATCCACGCTGGCGTGGGCTTCTAGGGGTCGGGCGGGACCTCGAGGAACCGCGGATCCGCGTTCAAAATGCGGTACTTCGCGGAGCTGGAGCGCAGGGACGCGCCTCCGGCGGACGAGGGCATCGTCTCCTCGGAGTGCCGGCGGCGGCTCTGGCCCAGGCTCGAGATCACGGCGCGCAAGATAGAGAGGTGCAGGGGAGGTGTCAAGCGATCAATGTGCTGGTGCCAATTGCGGCGATTTCCGGGGCTCCGCGCGCGCGCCGGGCCCGGCGGCGCCTCCGCCAGGGCCGGGCAGCGGGCGCGCTACTGCACCTGGACGCTGAAATCCGCCTTGCCGAGCTCCGTCCCGTCGGCGGCGCGGGCGACGGCGGTCCAGGTCCCGGAGTCGCCGGCGCGGAACGTCTTGTACGAGTACGTGCGGAAGGGCGAGCGCGGCACGGCGAGCTCGACCTTGGTGATCTCCTTGCCCTCCTTGAGGTAGGCGACCGTGATCTTCGACTCGGCGGCGCCCGACACCTTCACCCACGTGTAGAGCTTCGTCTCGGGGGCGACCTGGAACGAGTCGGACGCGCCCTCGACGTCGTGATTCACGACCGCGGTGCCGACCTTCACCTGCGCGGACACGGGTGCGGCGGCGTCCTGGGCGAGGGCGACGCAGGGGACGGCGAGGGAGAGGACGAGCGGGAGCAGCTTGCGCATGGGTTCTCCTTGGGTGCGATGACGATGGGTGACGTTAGCACATCGCGTGCGGGCTTCCGTCCGGGCGCGCTGTTCGCGGACGCGTACGCGCCGTACGCATGTACACTCTCGGTTGCTGCGCCGTCAGCGTGCCCTGGCGGAGCAAGCGACGTGCCGCGCCGGTTCGGGCCGCGCGACCGCGGTCCCGG
The DNA here is from genome assembly GCA_035627135.1 of Anaeromyxobacter sp. Lineage (GTDB taxonomy): Bacteria > Myxococcota > Myxococcia > Myxococcales > Anaeromyxobacteraceae > Anaeromyxobacter. The sequence goes on from DASPMI010000054.1 coordinate 9,326, forward strand.
CGACGGGTGCGGCCGCGGGGACACGAACGGGCGCGGGCGGCGGGACGCGGACGCCACCGCGAGCGCGCCCAGGATGGCTCCCGCGGTGCTGAAACGTTTTCCGTGCGTTCTCCCGTCCCTCCAGGGAGTCATAAAACGTTAATCGACGCGACGCGTCATGCGGTGCGCCGTTCGGTGGGCGCGCGCGAGGGTGCCGGATTCGCCCGTAGGCTCGCAGGGTTGGCGGTGACTCGCGGTCTCGCCGCGCAGCCGATTGTCAACGCGGCGCGAATGGGGCAGACCAGCCGACACACACCGCGGAACGTTCGCGCAGGGTTCGTCCCGCGCGGCGGGCGTCACAGCCCGACCGCCGCGGTCGCCGTTCGAGGAAGCAGTGTAGGCGCTGTTCCGTGTATCGAGGATCTCACCACCACGAGGAGTGGTCATGAAGCTCCAGATGAAGCGCCCAGCAAGCCATGCAGCGAGAGGCCTGCTCCTGGCCGCCGGGCTCCTGCTCGCCGTCCAGACCCAGGCCCAGACCCCCGACTACTGGTCCACCTCCGGCTCGCGGATCGTCGACGCCCAGGGGAACACCGTCCACATCACCGGCGCGAACTGG
>DASPMI010000055.1:0-23694 GCA_035627135.1 Anaeromyxobacter sp.
CGGTTCATCCCCACGCGCGTGGGGAGCGCTCTTCGAAACTACACGAGAAATCCCGCCGAGCGGGCATCTATGTCTCGCTGTCACTCGTCTGCGGGTCTTCGGATCAGCCACAGCCCTTCGTAGTCGACGGGCTGTCTCGTCAGTGTGCCTTGCCAACGGACTGCAAACCCCTGCTCCGTCTGCGCGGGGTGGACGAGAACGCACCCGCCGTCCCCGATGCGCGTGCGGCAGAGATCCCAGAGCTCGTCACGTACGAGCGCCGACATCGTGCCGAGGAAGACTCCCGGCTTCAGCTCCATCATCCAGCGTGACAGCTGACCCCGCAGCGACGCCGGCGCACGCTCAAGGATCATCACCACCATGGTTCACTCCTCCGGCGACTTCCTCGCCCGCTGGGTCCCACAGGCCTGCCGGAGGATCGTCCGCTGCGTCCAGCAGCGTGCGTGCTCGCTCGAGCTCCGCCTCCTCCGGTTGCATGAGCTCGTCGATGTCCTTGACGACGTGGTCGAGCAGCTCCGCCCGGCGGAACACGTCGCGGCACCGCAGGCGGACCTCGCGTTCGATATGGGTTAGCTCGCCACGGTCGTGAAGGGCCGCGACCTCGAAGGCGATCGGCACCGCCAGATCGATCCGGTACAGATCTGCGACGTCGTAGACGAACGAGAGCAGCTTTCCCGTGTGGATGAACCCCAGCGCAGGGGAGTATCCCGCGCTGATGATGGCGCAGTGGCAGATTCCGTAGAGGCACGCGGCAGCGCAGGAGAGCGCTCTGTTGACCGGGCTGGCCGTGCTCCAGTTCCCGCGATCGTACGTTCGTCCAGACCAAGCGACCCCGAAGTCGCGGCTGGCCCGTTGGTAGGCCGTGCGGACGCGCACCCCTTCTCGGCCGCGGATCTGCTCGATCGTGGTTCCCGGCGCCACGACCTCGCCGAACCGCTTCTCGTACATGCGTATGACGACGGCGGCCCGCGACTCCGTGTGCGCATGCAACGCGGCTTGTCGGAGGAGCCGGGCCGCGCTTCGCGTCTCCCCCATGCCCTGTGCATATGCGCGGACACCGTGCTCGCCCGTCCACACGAGAGAGCACCCGTTCTCCGTCGCGACCTTCACCGCCTCATGCGTGATCGCGGTCCCAGGTCCGAGGAGGAGAACGCCGAGCGATGCCACCGGAATGTGCGTCACTCCGACATCATCGAACTTCTGCAAGGCGTTCGTGTCCCGCTCGATCCGACAGTGCTCGACGTACAGGAACGAAAGGCTGTCCCGCAGCTTCGGCAGGGATCGCAGGTTCATCACGGCGCATCCTCCTCCTCGGCCTGGTCGAGGGATTCGGTTGTCAAAGAACGAGGCTCAGGCGCGCGTCAGGCTCAACAGCCCAAAGCCGAACGCCTTGGCCGATCCGACTCCCTCCTTCGCGCAGGCGATCGCGCGCGCGGCATCCTCGACGATGGCGAGGCCCTCGTAGAGGACCGACACGAAGGTCATCGGAGCGCCGTCCCCGCTGGCGCTGCGCATGGCGCGCAGCATGCCCTCGTCGTGTCGGCGGACCGCGACGACGGTCATCCCGCCGCTCGTGAGCTTGCGGCGCAGCCACGCGAGCTGTGCCTCCTCGCCGAGCACCGCGAGCCGCTTGCCATCCTTCTTACGTGTGGGATTCGCGCGGAGGCGGAAGCGGATCCTCTGCCCGGGGCGGAGCCCCACCGACAGCTCCTTGGGGCCCTCGGCTCGAGCGGCGGGGAGCTTCGCGGCGAACGAAGCGCGATGCCAGTCCGGGGCCAGCGCGCTCTGGACGAGCACGGAGGCGGTTGCATCGCGTTGCTCCGGCTCGATCCGGTAGAGGACGCGCCCTCCACCGCCGGGGGCGTCGGGAGGGAAGGCTGCGAGCAGCGCCTGGTGTAACCGGTAGGGATCCTGGAGTGCCCGCTGGACCCGGCGGTCCTGCAGCGGGAGTGTGAGGCGGCTCAGGAACACGGCGGTACCTCCTCGTCCACTACCTTCTCCGGGCGGAGAACATAGGTGGTTCGGACGTATCGGGTGGCGAACCGGCGCGCCGAGAAGCTCAGCGGAACGTCGTTCCTGGGCTCGCCCTCCTCGCCCGTGCGGCACTCCAGTACGAGGCGAAGCCGTTCCGTCCTCTCGTCCCCGTCGATGCGCTTCTGGGGCAGGTCGTCCACCGGGCGGAGGAGCGGATAGGAGCGCAGCGCCTGCTCCAGCTCTTCATCGGCACGGAGACCGTCCCGCAAGCGGACCGGTCGCGCGGGGACGCACGCCTTGCGGCCGAGGAAGAGCGGCCACGTGGGTCGTTGCAAGGCGACATCGAGCTTGCGGAGGAACTCCAGATCCTCTCCTTCGATGCCTACGAGGAACACCGCGTCCGAGAGGTAGTGCCGGTCGGATGTCTGCGTCTCCGGTCCCGCCTTCGGATCGGCTTTCCTCACCTCCAGCGCCGTGTGGAAGTCGTGAAGGATCGTACCCTCCCGATCCGCCCTGACTCCGACGCGCAGACCGACGAGCCCACCGAGCGGTTCTGCGCGATCGATCCCCATCGCGGCGGCGAGGAGGCCGATCACCCCGCTCTTGGTCGGTTCTCGTTCGGTGTCGCGCTCTCCGAATCGGCTTCGCGAGCCCCAGGATTGCAGGGGCGCCTCGCAGCGGAGCAGCAAGGTGTGGCGGCTCACGACAGGCTCGCCTCGGTCTTCGCGAGGAGGTCTCCGATCGTGAGCGTCCTCTCGTCGTACAGGCTTGCGACGTGGTCACCCCGGACGCCCTCGCCGCCATACATCCGGCGGAGCGAGACGAGGTGACCTTCCAGGCAGCGGATCGAGAGCTGCGCGAGGTCCTCACCAGCTTCGCTTCCCTGGAGGCGCCCGGGGCGAACGGGCTTCAGGAACGCGTTCGCGAGGTTCCAGGCCTCGCCGCCATCGCGCACGAGCACGCGCACGTACGAGGGCGGGTTGTGCGCTGCCATCGAGTTCTGCTTGCCGGTCGGCACCGCCGCGATCGAGGAGCGGATGAAGTCGAGCGTGGTCTTGCGCGCGAGCCGCTGATCCCCGCCCAGATTCTCGGTGAGCTTCTCCAGATCCAGCTTCGCGTACCGGTAGAAGCACGAGCTGTTGAACTCGACCACCCCCATCATGTCTGCGCCCTGCGTGTCCTCGGGCCGGAGGTCGTCCACCGCCGTGTAGAAGTCCATCTCCATCGCGACCTCGTTCGTGGAGATCGCGTGGGCGACCTGACTCGCGGCGTCGACGTTCTTCTCGGGCATGTCGGCGAGCATCCGGCCGAAGAGCGCGAGATCGACCGACTTGCCCGATCCGAAGACGTCCAGGACGGCCTCCTGGAGCTCCGCGGGAAGGCTGTCCTTCGCCTCCTTCTTCACGTCTTTGGCGGCCTTCTTCTTTCCGTTCTCCTCGCCCTTCGGAACCTTCACGCCCGCCTTGAGGGTGTCCCAGTGCTCGTGGCAGAGGGACGCGAGCTTCGCGATCTCCTCCGACCCGAGGTAGAGCAGGTACTCCGTCTTGCCCTCCTTGAACCCGATCTTCGCTGCTGCGAGGAGCGCCGCGAGGACGTTCGGGACCTCGTCCGCCGACCGGCCTCTCGGAACGAGGATCTCGGTGACCGCGTCGGAGATGCGCTTGGTGCGCTTCGCGAGCTGGTCTTCGCCGACGAGCTTGGCGGCCGCGAAGTGCTGACGGATCGCGCGCTTCAGGCACTGGCTGGAGATGCGGGCGCGACGATAACCGCCGAAGGTGCAGTCCTTCGGCGCGCCAGTGTCGTCACGGTTGAGGTTGCTGGGGGCGAAGTTCTGCAGGACGTGGATCTCGACGAACATGGCTCACTCCTTCACGCGGGTAGAGGTGGACAGCTGCTCGGGACCAGGTTCGCTGCTCTGATCGGGATGTCCCCAGTACGCGCGCGCCCACTCGAGCTGGACGAACCGATGGGGATGACTCCAGTACGTCAGGTCGCGCAGGAGCTTCCTGTACTCCACGGCGACGTTCTTCGAGCGGGCGAGCGTCACTGCGCGGCGGAGGTGCTCCGGCAGCTCGTCCTCGTGGGAGTCGAGCAGCGCGACGAAGCGTCTTTGCGCGCTCTCGTGCTCCCCGAGCTGCCCGAAGACGGCGCCGAAGTTCCCGCGGCCACCGAGCTCGGGGTGGAGTCCGAAGAGCCCGGCGACCAGGAAGAACGTGCGCGCCCCCTTCTCGTCTTGGGGGAGGAAAGGAACCACGTACGGCAGCGCATCCACCGTCGTCCCAGGCGGCCGGCCCAACCCGCGCCGGAGCTTCGCGAGCGCGCCGCGGTCGTCGCGCCGCGCGAGCCCCTCCAGGTGCGTCACGAACGCATCGATCAGCTCACGCATCGGCGGTCTCCTTCTCGTCGGTTGTGGTCAGCTCGCGTAGCTTCCAGTCGAGCAGGCCGGCTCCCTGGACCCGGGCCCGCAGCTCGCGGGCGCTCCGCCGCTGGACGTTCTCGCTGTGCTCGTGGAAGGCGGCCCAGGCACTCCGCTTCACCGCCTCCGTCCAGTCCGGGACCGCGCGTACGTCCTTCGCGCCGAGGCGGGCGAGGAGTGAGCGGAACGCGAGCTCGAGCCCGCCCCAGAAGCTCCGCATCGCGCGCGTCCTCGCCCCGGGCACTCCATCCCTGAAGACCTCGCCCAGATGGGACATCGATGCGTAGAGCGCCTTGCCGCAGGACTCCGCACGCTGGAGCGCGATGTCGAGGTCGTTCGCGCATCCAGGATCCTCGAGGACCCGCGGGGGCACGGACCATTCCTCGCGCCGCCAGAACAGCACCTTCGCCTTGTCGTTCGCCATCCCGAGCGACAGCACTCGGAGCGGTGAGTCCCGCGGGAGGATCTCCCGCTCCACCAACTCCGTCGCAAGACTCACGCAGGCGGGGCGGATGCGCCGCTGGTGCCCAGGGCCATCGCCGGCCGCTAGAAGGGCGGTGCTGTCTCGCCACAGCGCGCGGTCGGAGCGGAAGCCGATGGGGAGCTTGCCCTTGACCTCGTCCACTACATACCCCCAGAACCGGTTGTCGAACTCACGCGGGCATTGAAGGCCGCTCGCGAAGAACATGCTCGTCACGGCGGTCCCAGACCCTTGGGGATCGGGAAGCAATCGAACCATGCGGGAGCGCCACGTCAGGAAGTCGAGGGGGCCGCGCGGCGGTCGTTCGCGGGGGCTGTCGAGGCGATCGTGCTCCCATACCGGCCGGTCGGCGTCGCGACGGCCCGGGCTCGTGTCGAAGGGGGTGAGGTTGAGCAGCAGGGTTTCGAAGAGACTTGCCCCGATCGAGAAGATGGCAGCTCCCCCGACCATCGGCGCGTGGGTGAAGTTCGGGTGCTTGCCGAAGCGATTGCTGGTCGCGCCCACTCCCCCGCCCACGGCGAAGGACTGGGCCGTGACCAGCCACCGCGCGGCGACGCTGGGCGGCACCGACCTCACTCGCTCCTCGACGGAGTGGTCGAACAGCGTCGCGGCGTTGCCGGTCGCGATCTCGTGCGTGAGCTTGCTGACAGGCGTCGGCTCCTTGCCGGGAATCTCGAACCCGCCCACCTGGAAGAACGGATGCTTCTCGTCGAAGAGATCGAAACGATGGCGCCAGGCGTCCAGGTACTTCTCGACCTTGCGCCGATCGAGCTCCCCTTTGGCCCAGAGCACCTTCCACCCCCGGATGTCCTTCGGGCCCTCCAGCGCGGAGTAGAGGACGGCGAGCATGAGCCGCACGAGGGCGGCCGTCGCGAGCGGTGACTCGTCGCGCACCTCCCGGTACTCGTGCGCTCGCCCGAGAGCCTCGGCGAGTCCGACCTCCACGCGCCGCCCGGTGTGGTCGACGCAGGGGATCCATGCCTCGTTGACGAGATCGAACGTAGGCTTCATGCGCGTTCCTCCTCGAGGGGGCGGATGACGAGTCCGAGCTCAGGCGAGAGCTCGAGGCGGGTACGAAGACCGGGCGCCTCGAGCGCACCGTCCTGGAACTCCGCGATCCGACAGTCACGGAGCGCCGCAACCCGCTGCCAGGCGATCGGAACCGCCGTGGACGAGAAGTGTCGCCACCACTCCCAGCGCTGGATCGCGACGGACGACAACCGAATCCTCCGCACCGCATCGCGAGTCGGGATCGCGTTCGGATCGAGGATGAGCCCGTCCTGGAGGCGAAGCGTCTCGCCGTCCCGGTGGGCGCACACGACGGTCACCGACGGACGGGTCAGCCGGGTCCGAGCCTTCAGCGTGTGGTGGACGGGGGAGGTCTCGTCGTCGTCCAGCGTCAGCTGGACGGCGTAGAGATCTTCGATCCGATCCGGGTTGATGAACTGGACGGCTCCGGCCTTTGCCTGGTCCGTCTCGCGCCGGCGCTCCAGCTCGTCGCGAGCCTTCTCCAGCGCACCCCTGATGCGCGGGTCGTCGTGCGCATTGCGGTCCCCATAGACCTCCTCGATCAGGCTCGGCACGTCCGACGGCACGGACGTGTGTGTACGCTCGCGGATCGCGAGCCAGGTCCGCAGGAGGACGTACCGATCGTACACGTACTCGTGCACGCCGAGCTCTGGGAGGCCGTCCGCAAGGGGCGGCTCGAGCCAGTAGAGGGTGGGGTGGTCGAGCCCGGCGGGGCGCGAACGACTGGCGTGGCGGTGCAGCCTCCCGGCGCGCTGGAGCATCAAGTCTGCGGGGGCGAGGTCGGTCACCATTACGTCGAAGTCGAGATCGAGGCTCTGCTCGACCACCTGCGTCGCGACCAGGACCGCGCGCCGAGGCCTGGCGCCCTCTCTGCAGAACGCGCGGAGGACGTGCGCCTCGAGCTCGTGACGCTGGCCGGTCGGAAACCGAGCGTGAAAGAGAAAGTGGGCGCAGTCGCTGGGCAGGGCGCGGCGGATGGCGGCAAAGGCGCGTTGCGCACCGTCCACGGTGTTGCAGATCCACGCGGCACAGCCGCCGCCCGCCAGGCGTCCCGCGAGCGTGGCCGCGGCCGGGGCCAGCGCATCCGGCGCCGAGGGCAGCCTGCGCAGCTCGATGTCGCGGGAGGCGGGCGCTGCGGTCACGAAGGTCTCTGGGCTCCGGCCGGGGGAGACCGCGGTCACCTGCGGGTAGCCGCCCGTGGCTGGTTTCTCGGTCCCGCCGTAGGCGGCCACGAGCTCCTGGCGCCGGCTCGTTGGAAGCGTGGCGGAGAGGACGATCACTGAAGCGCCGAGCGCCGCGAGCCAGGCGAGGAGGTGGTCGAGCAGCTCGGACATGTACGCGTCGTACGCATGCACCTCGTCCAGGACCACGACCTTGTCCGCGAGACCGGCGAGGCGGACGAACATGTGCCGGACGGCCATCCCCGCGAGCAGCGCCTGATCGACCGTGCCGACGCCGAATGGCGCGATCAGCCGGCGCTTCGCCGCGGTGAACCAGGTCGACGCGCGGATCGTCGCTTCGGAATCCTCGTCGATCGCGGCGAGCCGCAGCTCGCGGTAGGTATCGTTCAGGTCGGAGAGACCGTGGAGCAGGTGGACGTCGACCTTTGCCCCGGCGAGCCGGCGTTCCAGGAAACGCACGAAGCGGTCGAACATCTGGTTGCTGGTCGCTTGCGTGGGGAGCGCGTAGTAGACGCCCGCTAGCCCCTGGCGCCGCACGAGAGTATCGGCGGCTGCGAGCGCCGCCTCGGTCTTGCCGAGGCCCATGGGTGCCTCGATGACGAGCATCGTCTGGCGCTCGTTGCGGGTCACCCACGACAAGACCGCGCGCTGTAGCTCGTTCGGTTCGAACCCGAATGCGGGCGCGAACTCGAGCTCGGTCGTGGGGGGCGTCCAGCCCGTCAGTCCCACGACCTCCATCGCGCGCTCGGCCTGTCGCAGCGATCCGGTGGCGTACGCGGCCGGGTCTTGAGCTCCGAGGATGTGGAAGGGGAAGTGGTCCGTCGAAGAACCGATCCAGTCGCAGAGGCTCGTCACGCCGGCGAGCGAGAGGAGCCAACCGGCGGGTGGCGGATCATCGCCGAGGGAACGCAGGGCTGCCCAGTCGGGCTCGAAGATCCGCTCCAGCACGCTCAGATGCAGGTCCTGGGCCTCGACCCAGGCACCGCTGGCGAACTCACGCTCGGTTGCTCGGTCCACGCGGACGAACGAACCGTGGTGCGCTGCCGACATTCGCGCGAGCGCGAGCGCCTGCTCGACGCTGCCGAGTCGTGCCTTCAGGAAGCGCTTCAACGCGAGTTGCGTCACGACGCCGTGGTCGGACTGAGCGTGCGGGCTCGCTCGGTATCCCCGGTCGGCGAGGCCGCGCCAGAGATCTTCACGCTTTCGCTGGAAGCCCGCCGATACCTTCCCGATGTCGTGCGCGGCGGCGAGGAACGAGAACAGGCCAACGACGGTGGCCTCGGCAACCCTCAGGTCATTCGCGAGCCGTCGGCGCAGACCGGCTGCGGTGGGCCGCTGGAGGAACGAGCGCACGACGTTCCCGACATCGACCATGTGGCAGATGACCGGGTGCGCCGACGCGCAGTCGCCGGCCTTGGCCCAGAACGCACCCAGCTCGAACGGGGCGGTCATCGAGCGATCACCCTGTCGTGGCAGCGGAGGTTGCGGTGTGCCGTCATGCTCGCGTCCCACGAACTCTCGTTGGGGTCAGGACCTCACCATTCGTCAATGGACCACGCTAGCTCTGACGTGTGTCACGCCGGGTCACGTCTCCCTGCATACCCGTCAGGGCGTCTCGGTGGGAGGTCTCCACAGCATCGCGCAGGTCATGGGGTTCGATCTCCCGCACGGCCGGCCCCAGGCCCGTCAGATACGCCACGAGCGGCGGCCCGATCGCGACCTCGACCTGGACCTCGAGGCTCCCGTCGGCGCGCCGATGGGTGAGTTGGCTCGGGTGGACCTTGCGCTCCAGCAAGAGATCGGCGACCTCGGGCGCCGCTACGAAGCTCACCCGCCGCGGACGGCCGCCCCACATCCGGAACGCGGCGCGGAGCTGGCGCTCCGGAGGCTCGCCTCCGGGCGGGGTGAAGCGCTCACCGGTAGGGCGCACCTCGTCGAAGCGATCGACGAGGAACGACTTCACGCGTGCGCTGTGATGGCACTGTGCGAGGAGGTATAGGCCGTCCTCCGCGATGTGCAGGTGCAGTGGATCGAGTCTCCGCTCGGAAGGGCGCGTCCTTCCACGGGACCGCGAGCGGTAGCGGGCAGCGATGGTCTCCCGCCCGGACATGGCTTCGATGAGGCGCCGCACGGTCTCGCTCCGGGCGCCGTAATCGCGTCCTCCGGCGGGCGCGCTCACGAGCCCGTCCGCCGCGCGGAAACGCTCCGCGAGGTCGCGCGGAAGCGTCGCCCGGATCTTGTCGAGCGCGCTCGCGGCGCCGTCGTGAATCATGGTGCCGGCGAGGCCCCCGAGGCCCTGGCGCGCGGCCATCAAAGCGAAGAGCTCGCTCCACGTCAGGGAGAGCTGGAGGCGATGTCGGTAGCCCTGAAGGATCCTCCAGCGCGCCCGCCGCCCGTCGCGGGTCGACGTGAGCGGCACGCCGGCATCCTCGAGGACCCGGAGATCGCGGTACACGGTCCTGCGCAGCACGCCGAGGTGGTCTGCGGCCTCCTCTGGCTCGAGGCCTCCGGGCCGAGCCTCGAGAAGCGCCAGCAAGCGCCACTGTCGAGCGAATGCGTCCCCGCGCAAGAACGACTCCCAGACGCCATGACGCTAGCAAGCAGACGTCAGCCCTGACACCCACAAACGGTGGGTACGAGTGTGGGCGCGAATGTCGGGTGATGGAACGTGGGGGCACGGTACCTCTCCTCGCATTCCGTCGGACTCTACGCAGCTCGACCCATTGACGCTGAGTGTCAGAGCGCCGTGCGACTCTCTTCTGGTGACCGCCGCGCCCCACATCGTCTCGCTGGCCTGCGAGCCCGTCGCCGGGTACGGCGCGCGCCCCTCTCCGCCCGCGTTCGACCTCCGCCCGTACACGCCGGGCGAGCTGTGGGAGCGGTCCGCGGCGGCGAGAAGGAGGCGGATGATTGCGAGCGGTGGCTGGCGACGGCGTCGCGCGCGCGGGCGGCGCTCGACCTCGCGATCGCGGAGGGACTGGCCGCACTGCGGATGGGCGATCTGCTCGCGGAGCTGAGCTACCACCTTCACGACTACGCGCGCGAGGTCCTGGGGATCGAGGGGCGGACGGCGCTGGATCTCGTGCGGCTCGCGAACGAGCTCCGGGTGCGCCCGCTCTTGCGGGAGGCGGTGCGGTCGGGCCGGGTCCGCTTCCGGGCGGCGCAGGTGGTGCTGCCCGTGGCGGTGGGTGACGCGGAGGCGGACTGGGTGGAGCGCGCGGCGACCGAGACGGTGCGCGGGCTGGAGAAGCTCGTCGCGGAAGCGCCCGGGGGCAAGGAGCCGGAGGAGGAGTGGGGGCGGATCTGTATCCGCTGCAAGCCGGAGGAGCGCGAGGTCGTGGACGCTGCCCTGGACGTCGCGGGGCAATTGCTCCCGGGCTCGCGCCGGTTCGAGCGGCTGGCGGCCATGGCGGAGGAGTACCTGGGGGAGTTCCCGACCGCGGCGGAGGAGGCGGAGGACGCTCCCGCTCGCCTGGCGAAGACGGAGCTGCGCAGCTTCTTCCGCCTCCCCCGTCGAGCGCAGGAGCTCGACGCGCGCAAGGCGCAGCTCGAGGCCGAGACAGATCGCTGGGCGGTGCTGGAGCGCGTCGCGGACGTCGCTGCGCCGGAGCTGAGCTTCGATGGGCTCACCTCCGCGAGCGACATCGACGCCCGCCTCCGCGATCTAGCGCGGCTGCAGAACGGCTGGGACGAGATCCTGGGCTACTGCGCCCACATCCTGAAGAAGAGCCGCATCCACGAGCTGCTCGGGTTCGCGGGGTTCCACCAGTACTGCGAGGAGCGCCTGGGGCTCCCGGCCCGCACGGTCGAGCAGCGCGCAGCGCTCGAGGAGCGGATGTGGGAGAGCCCGGCGCTGCGCGAGGCACGGCGACAGAAGCTCTCGTACGAGAAGCTGCGGGTCCTGGCCCGGCTCCCGGAGAAGCAGATCGCCTCGTCGATCCAGCGGGCCCGGACGATGACCTGCGTCGCGCTCCGGCACGAGGTCGAGGCGGCGGAGGAACGGCAGATGCGCGCGCGGCACCGGCTCGTGGCTCCTGAGCCGAAGCGGGTGGCGCTCCTCCTCGCGGCGGCGATCCGGTCGGTCCGGGCGCAGGTGGGGATGCCCATCGCAGATGGGACGTGCCTCGCGGTCGTCGCGGCGCACTTCCTGCGGGTCTGGGGCATGCCGGAGAAGCCCCGGAGCTCGTCCCAGCGGGTGCGCGCGCGGGACGAGGGACGCTGCACGGTGCCGGGCTGCAGCCGCGCGGCGTCCCATTCGCACCATGTCCTGTACCTCTCGCGCGGCGGGCACCGGACGGCTCTCTCCAACCAGACCGCCGTCTGCGCATTTCACCACCAGCGGTGCATTCACCCGGGGTACCTGCGCGTCTTCGGGAGGGCGCCGGACCGGCTGAAGTGGTTGCGCGGAGGGAAGCTCTGGACGGGGGTACCGGAGGAGGGCTGAGCGCCGCGTCAAGCGGCGTGCTCGCGCGCGCCGCGACCGCGCTCACGTCCGCGCCGCCAGCAGCTCGTCGTGCCCGTACGAGTTGTCGATCGCGCAGCGCCAGCGTCCGCCGGCGTCCTTCCGGAAGACGTACGTCGCGTGGCGGGTGACCTCGGGGAGGTTGGACGCGGACACGACGGTCCTCGCCAGGACGAGGGCGGTGTCGGCGGTCTCCAGGATCGTCATCCCGTCCTGCCGGAGGCGGAGGCGATGGTCGAAGTACGCGGCGATCCGCTCGAAGGCGCGCCGGATGGCGGCCTTCCCGACGGCGTGCGTGCCCGGCTGCACGACGAGGACGGCGTCCTCGGCGTAGAGGTCGAGCACGGCGTCGAAGTCCTCGCGGACGATGGCCGCGTCGGCCGCGGCGATGAGCTCCTCGAGCGCGTGCGCCATGTGGTCTCCGGTCAGACGCCCGCGACCACGTACAGCAGCACGTACACCGCCACGCCGGTCGCCGACACGTAGAGCCAGATCGGCGCGGTCGCGCGGGCGACCTTCCGGTGCGCGGCGAACCGGCTGCGCAGGCCGAGCGCGAGCGTCACGAGCACGAGCGGCGCGACGATCGCGGCGAGGAGCGTGTGCGAGCCGAGGATCGCGAGGTACGCGGCCCGGAGCGCCCCCTCGCCGGGGAAGCGGTGAACGCCGGTGAGGAGCACGCGCGTGACGTAGCCGGCGAGGAACAGCACCGACGCGCCGACGGCGCCCAGCATCAGCTTGCGGTGGACGTCCTGCCGGCCCCGCCGGATGGCGACCCAGCCGGCGACGACGAGGAGGCCTGCGAGCGCGTTGAGGCCGGCGTTGACGGCGGGGAGCGTGGTCTCGAGCGTCATGTGCGAGGGGCCCTCCGGGAGGCGAGCGCGGCGAGCGCGACCGCGACGGCGGCGAACGCGGCGCAGACGGCGAGGTCGCGCCCGGCGCCGCCGGGGAGCGCGCCCGGCGGAGCGAAGCGGAGCCCTCCAGGTCCATCGGGGCCGGCGAGGGCGTGGCGCGCCGCCGAGACGGCGTACGAGATCGGGTTGGCGTGCATGAGGGCGGCGAGCGCGGGCCGGTCGGCGGGGACCGGGAACATCGCGCCCGAGACGACCCAGAGCGGCACGAGCAGGGTCATCTGGATGGCGTGGTAGCCCTGCGGGCTGTCCACGACCCACGCCACGGCGAAGCCGATCCCGGCGAGCGCGACGGCGGAGAGCGCCAGCGCGCCGGCGAGCAGCGGCCCGTCCATCGCGCGGAACGGGAAGCCGGCGGCGGGCGCGAGGAGGAGGAACAGCGCGGCCTGCGTCAGCGCCACCGACGCGGAGCCGGCGCACTTGCCGAGCACGAGGGCGAGCCGCGAGCCGGGGCCGGCGAGCACGGTCTGGAGGAAGCCGCGCTGGCGATCCTCGATGACCGAGAGCGTCGTGAAGATGGCGGCGAACAGCACGACCATGAGCACGACGCCCGGGAAGAAGTACGCGAGATAGCCGGTCGCGCCGGCGCCGTCGCCGCCGTACCGGAACGTCCCGGACATCCCGGCGCCGAGGACGAGCCAGAAGAGGACGGGCTGGCCGAGCGCGCCGACGAGCCGCGAGGGCTGGCGGAAGAACCGGACGAGGTCGCGGCGCCAGAGGACGCCGATCGCGGCGAGGTCGAGGGCGAGGGAGCGCAGCGGGGCGGGCGGCGCGCTGGGCCGCCGCGCGGCACGCGGCGCTCGGGCGCGGGCGCGGGCTCGTTCACGCGAGGGCGCGGGTCCGGCGGGCTCGGCCTCGAGCGAGGCGCCGGTCACCGCGAGGTACGCGTCGGCGAGCGTGGGGCGCCGGATCGAGACGGTCCGCAGCCGCCCGGGCGGGAACGCCTCCACCACCCGCGGGACGAGCGCGTGCGCGGCCTCGCGCTCGACGTGGACGCCGTCGGGGCGGACGCGCGCGGCGAGCCCGAGGCGGCGGGAGAGCTCGGCCGCGATCTCCTCCGGCGCGTCGGCCTCGATCACGACCACCTCGCCCGGCACGCGGGCGCGCAGCGCCGCGGGCGGCGCGTCGGCGACGACCCGCCCGCCCGCGAGCACGACGAGCCGGTCGCAGCGCTCGGCCTCCTCGGGCCGGTGCGTCGCGACGACCACGGTGAGGCCGGCGGTCCGGCGCCGCGCCTCCACCTCGGCCCAGAACGCGCGGAACGACGCGGCGTCGAGGCCGGTCGTGGGCTCGTCCATGACCAGCAGCGCGGGCGCGTGGACGAGGGCGGCGCAGAGCTCGACCCGGCGCCGCATCCCGCCGGAGAGCCGCTCGACCGGCTCGCGCGCGCGGCCGGCGAGCCCCGCGCCGGCGAGCAGCTCCTCCGCCCGGGCGCGCGCCTCGCCGCGCGGGACGCGGCGGAGCGCGGCCGCGAGCCGGAGGTTCTCCTCGGCGGAGAGCTTGCCGTCGAGGCCGGACGACTGGAAGACGAAGCCCGCCGCGGCCCGGAGCGCCCGGGCGCCGCGCGCGAGCGGGCGGCCGTCGAGCTCGACCGCCCCGGCGCCGGCCGGGAGCAGGCCGGCCAGGATCGCGAACAGCGTCGACTTGCCGGCGCCGTTCGGGCCGAGGACGCCGACGATCTCGCCGGGGTTCACCGAGAGCGAGACGTCGCGCAGGACCTCGCGGCCGGCGCGGTGGACGGTGAGGCCCTGGAGCGAGAGGCGTGGTGGGACGGGACCTTGCGTGACCGGGGTGGGCGGTCCGGGCGCGGGCGCGGGCACGGGAGGGATCACCGGAAGACCGCGAGCACCGCGAACAGCGCCGTGAGGTACGCGAGGGTGGCGAGGAAGAACCCGCGGGCCCAGGCGCCCCGCCCGCGGAGGCCGAGGCCGGCGTGCGCGAGCAGGCCCGCGCCGAGCACCGCCGCGGCGATCCCGTAGCCGCGCCCGATCACCCCGGCGGCGAGCGGCAGGAACGAGACCGCCACCAGCAGGACGCTCGTCGCGAAGATCGCCCTCCGGGTGGCCGGCTCGCCGTGGGCACGCGCGAAGACCGGCAGGCCGGCGCGCGCGTAGTCGTCCTCGAGGTACAGGGACACCGCGAGGAAGTGCGGGAGCTGCCAGGCGAACAGGACCGCGAACAGCGCGAGCGCGCCGGCGTCGAGCCGGCCCGTCACCGCCGTCCACCCCATCGCCGGCGGGATGGCGCCGGGCACCGCGCCCACGAACAGCGCCAGCGGCGAGCGCCGCTTGAGCGGCGTGTAGACGAGCACGTACGAGAGGAGCGCCACGACCGCGAGCAGCGCGGTGAGCGGACCGGCGACGAGCGCGAGCACGGGGATGGCGAGGGTGGGCACGAACACGCCGAGCCCGATCGCCACGAGCGGATCGAGCCTCCCGGCCGGGAGCGGGCGGTCCCGCGTGCGCCGCATGCGGGCGTCGAGGTCCCGCTCCATGAAGCAGTTGAGCGCGTTGGCGGCGCCGACGACGGCGGCGGTGGCGAGCACGGCGAGCACCGCCCGCGCGGGCGAGATGTCGCCGGGGGCGAGCCACATGCCGCCCCCGCAGGTGATCATCACCAGGGTCGAGAGCCGCGGCTTCGAGAGGAGGACGACGTCCCGGAGCTGGACGAGCGGCGAGGTCGTGACGCGCGCGGGCGCCAGGGCGGTCGTCATGCGCCCCGTGCCTTAGTGGCGGCTCGGACGGGGGTCAACGTCGCGTTCGGGGCTCGCACCCGCGCCGCGGGACCGCGGCGAACCGCCGGAGCAGCTCAGGGCTCCTCGTCCTCGGCCGCCTCCTCGGCGTCGTCGTCGAGCTCGGCCTCGTCGTCGAGCGCCTCGACCTCGATCTCGGCCGCCGGCTTGGGCTCGACGACGCGGGCGCGCGAACGACGCTCGGACGGTGGCGGGGCCTTGAGCGCAGGGCTCTCGCGCTGGTCGGCGCCGCACTTCGGGCAGAGCGGCTCCGGCTTCTTGAGATCGTAGAACTTCGTCCCGCACTTGAAGCAGGTGTGCTTGGTGCCGAGGTCCTTCGCAGGCATCGTCGTTTGCCCCGTGCGTTCCGTGTCTTGCGTGGGTTTGCTGGGGACGGGGCTTTATCGCAGCGCCGGAGGGCGCGTCAAAGGAATTGCTTCGGCTTCGCCCTCGCCCCGTCGGCGGGCGGAGCCCGCATGATTTGAGAAATCGAGCCGCACGGCTCGACCGGGGCCCGGGCGCCGACTATCATCCCCCGCTCCCCGAGGGCGGGGGCGAGGCCATCGAAATGCGAGTGGAAACGGCCAGGTTGGAGCGGCGGCTCATCCGCGCGACCGCCGAGGCGATCCGGGACTTCGACCTGGTCGGCGAGGGCGACCGCATCATGGTGGCGGTCTCCGGCGGGAAGGACAGCTACACGCTGCTCCACGTCCTCCAGCGGCTCCGCGAGCGCGCCCCCGTGCGGTTCGAGCTCGTCGCGGTCAACCTCGACCAGGGGCAGCCCGGCTACCCGGCGCACGTCGTCGAGGAGCACTTTCGGGCCGTCGGCGTCCCGTACCGGATGATCCGGCGCGACACCTACTCGGTCGTGAAGCGCGTCATCCCCGAGGGCAAGAGCACCTGCTCCGCCTGCTCGCGCTTCCGCCGGGGCGTCCTGTACGACGCCGCCGTCGACCTGGGCTGCACGAAGATCGCGCTCGGCCATCACCGCGACGACCTCATCGAGACGCTGCTCCTCAACGCGCTCTACGCGGGCTCGCTCAAGGCGATGCCGCCGAAGCTCCGCGCCCGGGACGGGCGGAACGTGGTCATCCGGCCGCTGTGCTACGCCGCCGAGGCCGACATCGCCGCGTTCGCGGCGGCGATGGCGTTCCCCATCGTGCCCTGCGATCTCTGCGGCTCGCAGCCCAACCTGCGCCGCAAGCGGGTGAAGGGGCTCCTCGCGGAGCTCTCGGCCGAGCACCCCGCCGTGAAGGGGAACCTCCTCAACGCGCTCGGGCGTGTGGTGCCGTCGCACCTGCTGGACGCGAGGCTCCAGCGAGCGGTCGAGGGATCGGACGGTCCCGACCCATGGGTCGACGCCGAGGACGACGACGCGTGCGGCCCCGAAGAGCTCGTGGCGCTCGGCGGGTCGCCCGGGGGACATCGGGACCACCCGGCGGCCGCCTTGAATCCGGCGCGCAGGTCACCGTAGGATCCGCGCCGGGTGATCTTCGCGTGCGATCGCTGCGGTCGGCGGTACTCCGTCCCGGACGACCGCGTCCAGGGCCGAGCGTTCCGCGTGACGTGCAAGGCCTGCGGTCAGGTCATCCGCGTCGCGCCCGGCGCCGGGGCGCCGGCGGCCGCCCGGCCGGCTCCCGCCGTCCCGGCGCCGCCCGTGACTCCAGCGGCGCAGCGTCCCCCCGCGCCGCCGCCGCTCACCCCCGCGCCCCCGCCTGCCGTCGCCCCGCGCGCGCCCGCGCCGGAGCTCGTCGCGGCGCCGGAGGCCGAGCGCGAGATCACCGACGCCGACCGCGCCTGGCTCTCCGACGGGGCGCGCGCCCCCGCCCGCGAGACCTCCACGACCCTCGAGCTCACCGGCAGCGTCCTCGCGTCGGCGGACCCGGTGCGGCGCGCGGAGCGGGGCCCCGGGCTCGTCCGCGCCGTCGTGGCGGCGAGCATCCTCGGGGTCGCGGCGGCCGGCGCCGTGGCGCTCTTCTGGCCGAGCCTCCGGCGTGCCCCCGCGCCCGCCCGGCCACCGGCCGTCGCCGCGAAGCCTCCGCCTGCGCCGGATCCCGCGCCCCCGCCCGCAGTCGAGCCCGCGGTCGAGCCCGCCGCGCCCCCTGCGGCGCCGGCGGAGCCCGAGCCCGACCCTGCGCCCGTCGCCGCGCCCGCCCGGGCGGCGGAGCCCTCGCGCGCGGTGTCGCGCGCCCGCTTCGAGCCCGGTACGGTCACCGTCGGGCGCGTGCGCAAGAAGGACACCCCCGCGCTCTCCCGGAAGGACCGCAAGCTCCTCGACCTCCTGAATCGCAAGAAGGACGGCGCCGCGCCGCCGGAGCCCGTCGAGGCGCTGGATCTCGACACCGCGCGTTCGCTCGATCCCGCCGCGGTCGAGCGCGTCGTCGCGGAGAGCCAGGGCGCGTTCTCCGGGTGCATCAGCCGCAACGCGGCGCGCGGGCGGCGGGAGCACGCGACGCTGCTCCTCACGGTCGAGAAGACCGGCGCCGTGTCGTCGGCGTGGATCGCGGAGGCGGACGTCTCGACGAGCGGGCTGGGGCGCTGCCTGTCGACCGCGGGGCGGCGGCTCGTCTTCCCCGCGTTCGAGGGCCCGCCGGTGGACGTGTCGGTGCCGCTCCTGCTCGAAGCGCGCTAGCGGGCTAGAATCACCGGATGGAGAAGAAGCGCTTCCTCATCCTCGTCGCCGACAGCGCCGGCTGCGGCGCGCTCCCGGACGCCCGCGCCTACGGCGACGAGGACGAACGCTCCGACACGATCGGCAACACGAGCCGCGCGGTGGGCGGCCTCGCGCTGCCGGTGATGGGCCGCATGGGGCTGGGCGGGCTGACGGCCATCGCCGGGGTCCCGCCGGATCCGGCCCCGGCGGCGTTCGCGGGCAGGATGGCCGAGCGCTCCCAGGGGAAGGACACGATCACCGGGCACTGGGAGATGATGGGGATCGTCCTGCGCGAAGGGCTCGCGCTCTATCCCCAGGGCTTCCCGCCGGAGATCCTGGACCCCTGGGTGCGCGAGACGGGCGTCCCGGGCGTGCTCGGCAACAAGGCGGCGAGCGGCACCGTGATCATCGAGGAGCTCGGGCCGGAGCACCAGCGGACCGGGAAGCCGATCGTGTACACCTCGGCGGACTCCGTGTTCCAGATCGCGGCGCACGAGGAGACCGTGCCGCTCGAGACGCTGTACGCGTGGTGCCGCGCCGCGCGGCGGCTGCTCGACCCGTACCGCGTCGCGCGCGTCATCGCGCGGCCGTTCGTGGGCACGCCGGGCCAGTACCGCCGCACGTACAACCGCAAGGACTTCGCCCTCGCCGCGCCCGGCCCGACCGTGCTCGAGACGCTGGTCGGGGCGGGCGTCCCGGTGTTCGGCGTCGGGAAGATCCCGGACGTGTTCGATCGGAGGGGGATCACCGACGAGGTCCACACCGAAGGGAACGCCGACGGGCTCCGCCGGACCGAGGCGCTGCTCGACCGGGTGGATCACGGCCTCCTGTTCGTCAACCTGGTGGACTTCGACTCGCTGTACGGGCACCGGAACGATCCGGTCGGGTACGGGCGGGCGCTCGAGGAGCTCGATCGCGCGCTCCCCCGGATCCTCGGCAAGCTCCGCCCCGGCGAGCTCGCCGCGCTCACCGCCGACCACGGCTGCGATCCCACGACGCCCTCGACGGATCACTCGCGCGAGTACGTGCCCCTCCTCGTACACGCGCCCGGGCGCGGCGGCGGAACCCTCGGCACCCGCGGCACGTTCGCCGATCTGGGCGCGAGCGTCGCGCAGTTCTTCGGTGTCCCTTCCCCGGTGGGCACGAGCTTCCTCCCGGACCTGGAGTAGATTCCGGGCATGCACGTGCCCGCCCCGACCCGCTACGACCAGGACGCGTTCTACCGGCGGTGCGGCCGCTCCGGCGTCCGGCTGCCGCTCGTCTCCCTGGGGCTCTGGCACAACTTCGGCGCGGTCGACCCGTACGCAAACGCGCGGGCGATCGTCCTCCGCGCGTTCGACCTCGGGATCACCCACTTCGACCTCGCCAACAACTACGGCCCGCCGCCGGGCACGGCGGAGCAGACGTTCGGCCGGATCGTGCGCGAGGACCTGGCGGCGCACCGCGACGAGCTGTTCGTCTCGACCAAGGCCGGCTACGACATGTGGGCCGGCCCCTACGGCAACTTCGGCTCGCGGAAGTACCTGCTCGCGTCGCTCGACCAGTCGCTCGCGCGGCTCGGGCTCGAGTACGTCGATCTCTTCTACCACCACCGCCCCGACCCCGAGACGCCGCTCGAGGAGACGATGGGCGCGCTCGCGCACGCGGTGCACGCCGGGAAGGCGCTCTACGTCGGCATCTCGAACTACGCGGCGCCGGAGGCGGCGCGGGCGATCGCGCTCCTCCGCGGGCTCGGCACGCCCTGCCTCATCCACCAGCCGCGCTACAACATGCTCGATCGCTGGCCCGAGCCCGAGCTCTTCCCGCTGCTCGAGCGCGAGGGCGTGGGCTGCATCCCGTTCTCGCCGCTGGCGAAGGGGCTCCTCACGGACCGGTACTTCTCCGGCATCCCCGCCGACTCGCGCGCCGGCCACGATCCCCGGTTCCTCACGCCCGCCGACGTGACCGAGGCGGTGCTCGCGAAGACGAGGAGGCTCGACGCCGTCGCGAAGCGGCGCGGCCAGACCCTGGCGCAGCTCGCGCTCGCGTGGACCTTGCGCCGGGCGCCGGTCACCTCGGCCCTCATCGGCGCGTCGCGGCCCTCCCAGGTGGAGGACAACGTCGGCGCCCTCGCGCGGCTCGAGTTCTCCGCGGAGGAGCTGGCGGAGATCGACCGGATCCTCGCGGGCTGAGCCGACCTCACCGTCAGCGCAAGCGGTCAGCGCCGTCAGTCCTCGGGCTTCGGCGGCTCCGCCGGGATCGCCTGCACGTCGAACGGCGTCCGCTGGTACACGCAGTAGTTGAGCCAGTTCGCGTAGAGCAGGAACGCGTGCGACCGCCAGGTCATCCGCGGCGGCCGGCGCGGATCGTCGTCCGGGTAGTAGTTCTTCGGGACGGCGATGGGCAGGCCCTTGGCCACGTCGCGGTCGTACTCGAGCTTGAGCGTGTCGCGGTCGTACTCGGGGTGGCCGGTGACGAACACCTGGCGCCCGTCGTCGCTCGCGACGAGGTAGACGCCCGCCTCCTCGGACTCGGCCAGCACCTTGAGCCCGCGGGTCCGGTGCACCTCGTCCGGGCGGATCTCGGTGTGGCGCGAGTGCGGCGCGGGGAACACCTCGTCGAAGCCCCGGAGGATCTCGGAGTGCGGCTCGAGCACGCGGTGCGGGAACACGCCGAACATCTTCTGCGGGAGCGGGTACTTCTGGATCCCGTAGTGGTGGTAGAGCCCGGCCTGCGCGCCCCAGCAGACGTGGAGCGTGGAGAAGGCGTGCGTCGCGCTCCAGTCCATGACCTGCCGGAGCTCCGACCAGTAGTCGACCTCCTCGAACGGGAGGAGCTCGACCGGCGCGCCGGTGACCACGAGCCCGTCGAACTTCTGGTCCTGGATCCGGTCGAAGGTCGTGTAGAAGCTCGCGAGGTGCTCGCGGGCGGTGTTCCGCGCGTCGTGCGAGTCCATCCGCACGAGCGCGATCCTCACCTGCAGCGGCGTGTTCGAGAGGAGCCGCAGGAGCTGCGTCTCGGTCGCGATCTTCGTCGGCATGAGGTTGACGATCGCGATCTGGAGCGGGCGGATGTCCTGGTGGACCGCGCGCGACTCGGACATCACGAAGACGTTCTCGGACTCGAGCGTCCTCCGGGCCGGCAGCGCGTGGGGGATGTTGACGGGCACGGCGATCCTCCGCTTCGAAAGGCAAAGTCCGCTCGCCCCCGGAGGGGCGAGCGGACAGGTCTACCAGCCGGACGGCGGTCGGTCGATCACTTCGCCGCCGCGAACGCCTCCTCGAAGTCCTCCTTCACGTCGTCGATGTGCTCGATGCCGAGGGAGACGCGGATGAGGTCGGGGCTCACGCCCGAGGCGCGCTGCTCGTCGTCCGAGAGCTGCTGGTGCGTCGTGGACGCGGGGTGGATGACGAGCGTCTTCGCGTCGCCGACGTTGGCGAGGTGGGAGGCGAGCTTCACGCCGTCGATGAACTTCTTGCCCGCCTCGTAGCCGCCCTTGATGCCGAAGGTGAACACCGCCCCGAACCCGTTCTTGAGGTACTTGCGGGCGCGCTGGTGCGAGGGGTGATCCTCGAGGCCGGTGTAGTTCACCCACGCGACCTGCGGGTGCGACTTGAGCCACTTCGCGAGCGCGAGGGTGTTGTCGACCTGGCGCTGCACGCGGAGCGAGAGCGTCTCCAGGCCCTGCAGGAGCAGGAAGGAGTTGAAGGGCGAGAGCGCCGGGCCGAGGTCGCGGAGGCCCTCGACGCGGGCGCGGATGATGAACTGGATGTTCCCGAACGGCCCCTTGGGCCCGAACACGTCGTTGAAGACGAGGCCGTGGTAGCCGGGGGAGGGCTGCGTGAAGAACGGGAACTTGCCGCTCTTGGCCCAGTCGAACTTGCCGGAGTCGACGATCACGCCGCCGATCGAGGTGCCGTGGCCGCCGATCCACTTCGTCGCCGACTCGACCACGATGTCGGCGCCGTGGTCGATGGGCCGGACGAGGTACCCGCAGGCGCCGAAGGTGTTGTCGACGATGAGCGGGATGCCGGCGTCGTGAGCCACCTTGGCGAGCGCCTCGAAGTCGGGCACGTCGCCGGACGGGTTCGTGATGGACTCGACGTAGAGGGCCTTCGTCTTCCCGTCCACCGCGGCCGCGAGCTTCGCCGGGTCGGCGCCCTCCACCAGCTTCACCCCGATGCCGAGGCGCGGGATGGTGACCTTGAACTGGTTGTAGGTGCCGCCGTAGAGGAGGCTCGACGAGACGATGTTGTCGCCCGCCTGCGCGATGTTCGCGATGGTGAGGAACTGGGCCGCCTGGCCCGACGACGTCGCGAGCGCGGCCACGCCGCCCTCGAGCGCGGCGACCCGCTTCTCGAAGACGTCCGTGGTCGGGTTCATGATCCGCGTGTAGATGTTCCCGAACTCCTTGAGCGCGAAGAGGTTCGCGCCGTGCTCGGCCGAGTCGAAGGTGTAGGAGGTGGTCTGGTAGATCGGCACGGCGCGGGCGTTGGTGCCGGGGGCCGGCTCCTGCCCGGCGTGGACCTGCAGCGTCTCGAAGCGGAGCTTGCGGTTCGGGGGGATGGCCATGTCGTCCTCTGGGTCCCGCGGCGGCGCGGGCGAAATCCGTTTCGTTAGAGTGAAATCCTATTCAGCGGACGTGCGAGCTGTCAAGCGTTCGTTCAAGTAGAATCCGCGTCCGTTATGGCGGACGCTATACGTGGTCCGGATCCCGGACCCACGGGAGCGGATTCGGCCGGTTGCGCATCGTGTACAGTCCCGTCCCGCCCCGTTCGAGGAGCGATCCCGATGCCCGACCTGACCTCGAAGACCGTCCCCGACCTGTTCCTCACGCGCGTCGGCCGGACCCCGTCTGCGGAGGCCTTCCGACATCCGAAGGATGGAGGGTGGCAGAGCCTCACCTGGGCCGAGACCGAGGCCCGCGTCCGCGGCGTGGCCGGCGGGCTCCGCAAGCTGGGGGTCCAGCACGAGCAGGTCTGCGCCATCCTCTCCGCGACGCGCATCGAGTGGGTGATCGCCGACTACGGCATCCTCTGCGCCGGCGCCTGCACGAGCGCCATCTACCCGAGCTCGACCGCCGAGGACTGCGCGTACATCCTCGCCGACTCCGGCGCGGTGGTCGCCTTCGTGGACACCGAGGAGCAGGTGGCGAAGCTCGCCTCCCGCCGCGCGGAGCTCCCGGGGCTGAAGAAGGTGGTGGTGTTCGACGGCCACGCCGCCGCAGGGGCCGGGCCGGGGGGCCCCGTCCCCGAAGGCTGGGTGGTGTCGTTCGCCGACTTCGAGGCCGAGGGGCGCCGCTTCGACGCGGCCCACCCGGGGGCCTTCGAGGAGGCCGCCGGCGCCGTCCGCGCCGACGCCCTGGCGACGCTCCTCTACACCTCGGGGACCACGGGGCGGCCGAAGGGCGTGGAGCTCACGCACGCCTGCTGGGTCTCGCAGTCCCTGGCGGTCGAGCGGTCCGGGATCCTGGACCACCCCGGCGCGTTCCAGTTCTTCTGGCTGCCGCTGGCGCACTCGTTCGGGAAGATGATCGGGACGGCGCAGCTGCGCCTCGGATTCCCCACCGCGGTCGACGGCCGCATCGAGGCGATCGTCGAGAACCTCGGGAAGCTCCGGCCGACGTTCGTGTGCGCCGTGCCGCGGATCTTCGAGAAGGTGCACGCGAAGGTGCTCGCGGGGGCGCGCGAGGGCGGGCCGGTGAAGGCGCGCCTCTTCCGGTGGGCGATCGACGTCGGCCTCGCGGCGAGCCGCGCCGAGCGCGCGGGGCGGGCGGTCGGGCCGGTGCTCGCCGCCCAGCGCGCCCTCGCCGACCGGCTGGTCTTCCAGCGCATCCGCGCCCTGTTCGGCGGACGCCTCCAGTTCTTCGTCTCGGGGTCG
>DASPMI010000056.1:0-28201 GCA_035627135.1 Anaeromyxobacter sp.
TCAACCGGATTGGCGCTCGAACCGTTCCGAAGCTCGTCCGCGCGGTCCGGACGGCGATCGGGTCCGTGACCGGAAAAGACGGCGCCGGGTGGTTCGCCCACTCCGGGTACCCTCAACCCGGCTGATCACCGCTGTGAGTCGGAGGAGGCGGGCTCTGCCCGCCGACGGCGCGAGGGCGCAGCCCGAGCAATCCTCGCAGGCCGAGCGGATCGGATCCGCTACTGCTTCCGCAGCCGCGCCGCGAGCCGGAGCGCGTCCTCGTTGACGACGCCGGTGAGGCGCCGCCCCTTCTCCGACGGCGCGGCGACCATCGCCTCGATCTTGCCCGCGAGCTCCGCGCCGGCGGCGCCGAGCGGCTCCCGGTCCGCGATCCAGCGGAGCGCGAGGATCGCGTGATACCGCGCCTCGACACCCGCCTCGTCGGCGACGGGGAGGAGCACCGCCTGCGCGAGCGCGGGCGCGTCGGCCGCGGTCCCGGCGAACCCGACCTGGAGCGCGGCGCGGTCGCGGACCGCGGGCGAGGCGTCGCCGAGCTTCGCCGCCCAGCACTTCACGTCGCCGCACCCGGCGGCGGCCGCGAGCCGCGCCTTCATGGCGGCGAGCTCCGCCGCGCGGTTCCGGCAGAGCGGCGCCTTCTCCTCCTCGCACGGCGCCGCCCCGGCGCCCTCGACGGCGGCCACGTCCTCCGCGCCGCCGAGGCGCGACACGGCCACGAGCGGCCCGTAGCGCCCGAGCCAACCGCCCTTGCCGGCGGCCGCGCGGAGCGCGGGGAGCGCCGCGGGATCGCCGATCCGGGTCAGCGCCTCCGCGTACCGGAGGCGCGCGTCGGGGTCGCTCTCGCGCGCGAGGAGCTCCGCGATCGCGCCGACCGCCTGGCGCGCGCGGAGCCGGCCCAGCGCCTCGGCCGCGAAGACGCGGACCCACTGCTCGAGCGTCGGGTCGGCGTCGCGGTACGCGAGCCGCGACAGGAGCGCCGGGGCGGCGGCGGGGCCGCCGACCTCGGAGAGGACCTGCGCCGCCTTCGCGTAGAGCACGCCCTGCATCAGCTTCGCGTCGCGCGCCCAGCCCTCGAGCGCCGCGTCCTTCCCCTCGAGCACCGCGAGGAGCGGCGCCTCCATCGGCTTGCCGATCCCGATCGCCGCGAACGTCGCGTGCGGGTAGCAGGTCCCCTGGCGGTCGTACATCATCCGGACCACCACGGGGGCGGCGCGCGCGTCGCCGATCTTGCCGAGCGCGAGGAGCGCGTGCTGCGCCGTCACGGCCTCGACCGTCGGCGAGCGGGCGATCTCGGAGAGCGTGTCGATCGCCGCGGGGTCGCCGATGGCGCCCAGCGCGTCCACGGCCGCGATCTGCGTGAAGGCGTCGGTGGAGGCGGTGAGCTTCAGGAGGGTCGGGACGGCCTCGCGGGACCGGAGCGCGCCGAGCGCCTCCGCGGCGCGGCGGTTGGTCTCGAACCCGTCCTTCTCGCGGGCCGCCGGGTCGATCGCCGCGATGAGCGCCGGCGCCGTCGACGGATCGCCGATCTCGCCGAGGAGGAGCGCGGCCGCCGGGCGGACCTTGGGCGTCTGCGTCAGCACCTCGAGCAGGTGGGGCACCGCCGCCTTCCGGTCGCCGGGCGCCTTGCGGGCCTGCTCCAGGGCCTCGAGCTTCTCCTGGGTGCGGCTCCGGGAGGCGGCGCGCTTGGCCCAGCCCGCGGGGTCGCTGGGGTTGCCGCACGCGGCGAGCACGATCAGTGAAAGGGCGAGCGGGGCGGCGGCGGACGAGGCGCGGAGGCGCTTCTGCATGAGGGCTCCTGTCAGGCGGGGCGGGAGGTGGCCGGGCGCGGGGCCGGGATGCCGATGGGGGTGAGCTCGGGGTCGTCGGCGGCGAGCGCCATGCGGCGCTCCATGGCGGCGTTCTCCAGCGCCTGCGCGGCGGCCTGGAGCTCGGGGGAGCGGCCCGCGGCCGCGCGGACGCGGGCGGCCGCGTCCTCGAGGACCACCACGTGCCTCGCCTCGCGCCGCTTCATCGCCTCGACGGCGTCGATGAACACGCGGAAGAACGCCTTCAGCTCGTCGCTGCGCCGGAGCGTGCGCATCCGCGGGAAGCGGCCCTGCGAGAGCACCGTGAGGTAGTGGCCCATCACGAAGACCGGGCCGGCGACACGGTGGGTGATGACGACGCCGAGGAGCCCGAGCGCGCCGGCGAGGAGGAACGCGATGACGGCGAACACGCCGAGGAGCACCCGGTCGCTGCGCTCGATCAGCGCTCGCGTCTCCGCGTCGGGCTGGAGGAGCGCGATGGCCTGGAGGTGCACCTGGTGCAGCCAGAAGCCGAAGACGATCGCGACCACGAGGCCCGCGAAGCCCATCATCACCGCGTACTTGAGCTGGAACCTGCGATCCACGAGGACGCGGCGCCGGGTCGCGGACGGGGAGGGTTCGATGGGGGCGGGTTCTTCGGCCATGTCGTCCTCCGTCGCACCGGGAGCAAGTGGCGGAGGCCGATTCTAGACGAGGGCTTGTGATTCCGGAACACATGGAGTGCGCGAAGGTGCGCGCTGGCGTATACACCGTGCGCCATGCGGATCGCGTTCCTGGGCACGCCGGAGTTCGCGGTGCCTTCGCTCGAGGCGCTCTTCCGGGCGGGGCACGAGCTCGTGGCGGTCGTGGCGCAGCCGGATCGCCCGGCGGGCCGCGGCCAGGCGCTCCGCGCGCCGGCGACGAAGACGTGGGCCGTGGCGCACGGCGTGCCGGTGCTCCAGCCGGAGAAGGTCCGCGACGGGGTCCTCGCCGGGCAGCTCGCGGCGCTCCGGCCCGACGCGCTCGTCGTGGCGGCGTACGGCCGGATCCTGGGGCAGGACCTCCTGGGCCTCGCGCCGTTCGGGGCGATCAACGTGCACGGCTCGCTCCTGCCGCGCTGGCGCGGGGCCGCGCCGATCCAGTGGGCGATCGCGAGCGGCGATCGCGAGACCGGCGTCACCATCATGCAGATGGACGCCGGGCTCGACACCGGCGACATCCTCCTCCAGCGGGCCGAGCCCATCCGCCCGGACGACACCGCCGAGACGCTCTCGGAGCGGATGGCGGACCTCGGCGGCCGCGCCCTCGTGGACGCGCTCGCCGACCTCGCGCGCGGCGCGATCGTGCCCGTGCGGCAGGATCCGGCGCTCGCGACCGCGGCCCGCATCCTCGAGAAGGAGGACGGCCGCGTGGACTGGACGCGGCCTGCGGGCGAGATCTCCGCCCGGCTGCGCGGGTTCACCCCGTGGCCGGGCGCGTTCACGACCCTCGACGGGAAGCTGGTGAAGCTGCTCGAGGCCGCGCCGCTCGAGCCCGAGCAGGGGGAGCGGAGCACGCCCGCGCGGGCGCACCGCCTGCCCGGCCGCGGCGTGACGGTCACGTGCGGCGCCGGCAGCGCGCTGCTCGTCCGGCGGATCCAGCTCGAGGGCAAGCCGGCGCAGGATGCGCTCGCCTTCTGGAACGGCCTCCGCCGCGACGAGGTGACGTTCGGGACATGAACGCGCGGGCCATCGCCTTCGACGTGCTCCGCCGGGTCGAGGAGGGCGGGGCGTACGCCTCGCGCGCCCTCGACGCCGCGCTCTCCGCCGCGGGTGCGCTCGATCCCCGCGAGGCGGGGCTCGCGACGGAGCTCACCTACGGCACCCTGCGCCGCGCGCTCGCGCTCGACGCCGCCCTCGCCCCGCACTCGCGCCGGCCCATCGCCGCGCTCGACCCCGCCGCGCGCGTCGCGCTCCGGCTGGGCGCCTACCAGCTCCTGGTGCTCGGGACGCCGCCCCACGCCGCGGTGGGCGAGACCGTCACCCTCGCGCGCCGGGCCGATCACGGCCGCGCGGCCGGGTACGTGAACGCGGTCCTCCGGGCGCTCGCGCGGGCGCCGTCGTTCCCGCCGCCCCCGCCGCTCGCGGAGGATCCCGCCGGGCACGTCGCCGCCGCCGAGGCGTTGCCGCGCTGGATCGCAGAGGAGTGGGTCGCCTGGCTCGGCGCCGGGGAGGCGCTGGCGCTCGCCCGCGCCATGAACGCGCCCGCGCCGCTCGCGGTCCGCGCGCCCGGGCGCGACGCGCTCCTCGCCCGGGCCCGCGCCGCCGGGCTCGACGCGCGCCTCGCGCCGCGCGCGCGGGAAGGCCTCGTGCTCGCCGCCGGCTCCGTCGCCGAGCTCGCCCGCGCCGCGGGCGGGCTCGCCTTCCAGGTGCAGGACGAGGCCGCCCAGCTCGTCGTGGAGCTCGCCGCGGGGGAGCTCCGCGGGCGGCCCGCGCGCGTCCTCGACGCCTGCGCCGCGCCCGGCGGGAAGGCGTTCGCGCTCGCCGAGCTGCTCGGGCCCGGCGCCGAGGTGGTCGCCGTCGAGGTCCACCCGCGCAAGGCCGACGCCATCGCGCAGGAGGCGAAGCGGCGCAACCTCCCCGCGGTGCGCGTCGTGTGCGCGGACGCGAGGGAGCCCGTGCCCGGGATCGACGAGGGGAGCTTCGACGCGGTGCTGGTCGACGCGCCGTGCGCCGGGCTCGGCACGCTCCGCCGCCACCCCGAGCTCAAGCTCCGGCGGTCCGCCGCCGACCTCCCGCGGCTCGCGGAGCTCCAGCGGGTGATCGCCCTGCGCATGGCCCGCTATGCGCGGCCCGGCGCGCCGGTCACCTACTCGGTCTGCTCGCTCTCCCGGGCAGAGGGGCCCGCGGTGGCGGAGGCGCTCCTCGCCGGCGGAGCACGCCGCGTCGCGCCGCCGCCCGGGTTCCCCGCGGACGTGCTCACGGGGGAGGGCGACCTCCTCACCCGGCCGGATCGGCACGGGTGTGATGGGTTCTATGCGGCGCGGGTCGTGTTCCCGTGAACGAGCCCGCGCCCGAGCCCGAGCCCGGGGGACCGCGCGCTGTTAGAATGGAACTGATGAATCCTCCCCCCGTCCGGATCGCCCCCTCGATCCTCTCCGCCGACTTCGGCCGCCTCGGCGAAGAGGTCCGCGCGGCCGAGGCGGCGGGCGCGGACGTCATCCACGTGGACGTCATGGACGGCAGGTTCGTACCCAACCTCACGGTCGGGCCGCTCGTCGTGGAGGCGGTCCGCAAGGCGACGCGGCTGCCGGTCGACGTGCACCTCATGATCGTCGAGCCGGAGCGGTACGTGGAGGCGTTCGCCCGGGCGGGCGCGAACACCGTCACCGTCCACGCCGAGGTCTCGCCCCATCTGCACCGGACCCTCCAGGTGATCCGGGGCGCGGGCGCCCGTCCGTCGGTGGCGCTCAACCCGTCCACCGACCTCTCCGCCGTCGAGTGGGTCCTCGGCGACGTGGCCCAGGTGCTCGTCATGACGGTGAACCCCGGCTTCGGCGGGCAGCACTACATCCCGGCGTGCACGGAGAAGGTGCGGCGGCTCCGGGCCATGGCCGACGCCCGGGGGCTGGCCCTCGACGTCCAGGTCGACGGCGGCGTGAACGCCGAGACGGTCGAGGCCGTGGTCGCGGCGGGCGCGAACGTGCTCGTCGCCGGCACCGCGATCTTCGACGCGCCCGACTACCGCCGCGCCATCGCCGACCTGCGGGCCGGCGCGGAGCGCGCGCGGGGAGGGCGATAGCGCGAGGGTTGGCCCCCGCGGTGGTTTGGTGGTTCCCCTGCGGCGATTCGCGAGTCCATCCGCGGCTGAAACGTTCAACCCACCCGGATCAGCGTAGGACCAGCGAGGGGCCCTTGTTGGTGTCGGAGCCCCGACGCATCCTCGGGGGGCGCCGGTGCTCTCCACGCCCTCCACGATCTCGGTCCTTTCCACCATCGGTGGAATCGCCGTCGGGCTCCTCGCGCTCCGCGTCTCGCGCGTGCGCGGCTGGGGCGAGCTCCGCTGGTTCGCGGTCATCGCCTTCACCGCGGCCGGCTACGCCGTCGCGAACCTGAGCGCGACCGTCCAGGCGCCCGCGCCGGTCATCATCGCCGCCTCGCACGTGCAGCTGTCGTTCGGGCTCGCGCAGTTTTGGGCCTGGCTGCGGTACGCGCGCGCCTTCGGCCGCGCGCCGCCCTCGCGCGCCGGGCTGTGGGTGGAGCGGGCCGTGCTGGTCGCCGCCACCGCGGCCTTGATCCCTCGGTTCGCGTTCGGCGGTGAGATCGCCCACCACCCGTTCCCGCTCTGGGACGTCGTCTACAACGACGCGCTCCTCGCGCCCGGCGCCTACGCGCTCGTCGCGCTCGCCTCGCCCAGCGTGCCCGTCGTCATCGGGCGCTTCGTCCAGGCCCACCGCGCCGGGATCCGGCACGCGGCGCCGCAGGCGGCGGCGTTCGTCTCGGTCGTGCTCCTCTCGCTCTCCGATGCGCACACCGGGACCGGCCGGTCCCGCCTCCCGTACCTCTTCGACATCGGCTTCCTCCTGCCGGTCGCGCTCGTGGCCTGGGCGACGAGCCTGCGCTTCGTGGAGTCGGCGCAGGATCTCGAGGGCCTCCGCGATCGGCTGGAGTCGCTCGTCGAGGCGCGGAGCCGGGCCCTCGCGGAGGCCCAGGAGGCGCTGGTCCGCGCCGAGCGCCTCGCCTCGCTCGGCCAGCTCGCGAACGGGGTCGCGCACCAGGTGTCGAACCCCGCCTCGGTTGTCACCGCGAACCTGCGCTACCTCTCCGAGAACCTCGGCGCCGCGCCGGACGCCCGCGAGGTGGCGGACGAGGCGCTCGTCGCGATGCAGCGGATCAACGACCTCGTCCGGCGGCTCGCCGACGCCGGCCGGCTCGCGGCCGTGCCCCGGCCGACGACGGCGGTCGAGCTCCGCGACGTCGTGGAGCGCGCGGCGGCGGAGGCGCGCTCGCGGCTCGGCGCGGAGGTCACGCTGGACGCCGAGGTCCCGCCGGGCCTCGTCGTGCGGACCCGGCCGGAGGTGCTCGAGCAGGTGCTCCAGAGCCTCCTCTCCAACGCGGAGGAGGCGCTGCCGCCGGGGCGCCGCGGTCGGATCGAGATCCGCGCGGCGCGCTGGAGCGGAGGCATCCGCCTCACGGTCATCGACGACGGCGTGGGCATGACGAAGGAGGTGCTCGAGCGGGTGTTCGAGCCGTTCTTCACGACCAAGCCGCCCGGCCGCGGGAGCGGCCTCAGCCTGCCGATCTCGCGCCGCATCGTCGAGGTGCACGGCGGAGCGCTCTGGCTCGAGAGCGCGCCCGGACGCGGCACCACCGCGGTGCTGATCCTCCCGGAGAGTTCGCCCGCGGCCGCGGGGCCTTCAGCGACCGTGCAGTGACCGCGCGACCTTACTCCAGGAACTCGACCCGGACCTGCGCCACGCCGCGGTGGACGATCCCGAGCTCGCGGGCCGCGGCGAGCGAGAGGTCCACGACGCGCCCGCGCACGAAGGGCCCGCGGTCGTTCACGCGCACGACGACGCTCCTTCCGCCCGTGAGCTCCGTCACCCGGAGCCGCGTGCCGAAGCGGGCGCTGCGGTGCGCGGCCGTGAGCGCCTTGCCGTCGTAGCGCTCGCCGTTGGCGGTGCGGCGCCCCTCGAGGCTGCGGTGGTAGTAGCTCGCGAGCCCCACCTGCATCCGCGGCGCGGGCCGGGCCTCGACGGGCGGCGGCGCGGCGGGTGGCTCGGCGGAGCGCTCCGGCGGCGTGGTGACCGGCGTGTCCGGCCCCCGTGGCTCGGGCCGTGGCTCCGGGCGGGGTGCGCGCGGCGCGGTGCGCGGCGCGGAGGTCGGTCGATGTGTGCACGCCGCGAGGGCGAGCGCGAGGACGGTCGCCGCGAGCGGCCGCCTCACGGGCACCTCCGGAACGTGCGGATCACCTCGGGGTGATCGGCGACGAGCTGCAGCGCCTTCGCGAGCAGGGTCCGGCCGGGCTCGAGCTTGAACCACGTCGAGGCGCCCGAGGGGTGCGGGAGCGGGATCACGTCCACCTCCAGCCCGTGGTAGTGCGTCCGCAGCTTCGTCCCGACCACGCCCGCGAGGGGTTCCGGCGCCCCGAGGACCTCCGAGATGGCGAGCCGCCCGACGGGCAGGACCAGGCGCGGCCGGAGGATCTCCACCTCGCGCGCCAGGAAGTCGCGCCAGCGCGCGCACTCCGCCGGGGTCGGGACCCGGTCGCCCCCGCCGGACGACTTGCCCGGGAAGCAGCGGACGATGGCCGCGATGTAGACGCGGGCCCGGACGTCCTCCTCGCCCGCGCCCGTCGCCTGCTCCAGCCACCGGAACAGCGTCTTCCCGGCGGTCCACGCGAAGGGGCGCCCGAACCGCGCCTCGTGCGGCCCCGGCGCCTGCCCGACGAGGAAGAGCCGCGTGTCGATCGCCGGCCCGTGGATCGGCGGGCCGAAGCCGCGCGGGCGGAAGGCGGCGATGTCGCGGTGGACGGCCTGGAGGCGTTCGATGACGTCAAACCGAGCGTCGAGACCTCGGGCTCGGGCTCGTTCGCGGGGAGGCTGGGCCGCCTCCGGTCTCAGCGCCACGGCTCCTCGCGGACCGAGTGGATCCACCCCTCGGAGCGGGGCACGTTGGAGGGCACGCCCTGGAACCCGTCCGCCCACGAGGCGGCGGCGGCGACCGCGGACAGCACGGCCTCGAGGTGCTCGCCCTTCGCGTCCTCGACGATCTGGGCGGCCTGCTCCATCTCGAACTCGAGCCGCGCCGCGGAGCGCAACGTCCGCAGGACGCCCGCGCGGACCGAGGACTGGTTGGAGCCGGTCTTGTCGTCGTCGCGGTACTGGCAGATGCCGCACACCGCGCGCGCGACGTGCCCGGGCCGGACCTCGACGATCGTGGGCGTCCCGGCGGCGGGCGGATCCCACGGCGGGAACGCCGCCGTGACGTGGGCGAGCGTGCACAGCCCGAAGAACGTCTGCCGGTAGGTGCGCCCGCTCGTCGGGAGCTGGAGCTCGGCGCGATAGCAGTCGGTGGCGCGCGGCCGATCCCGGCCGACCTCGGCCCGGAACCGCTGCGCACCTTCGGTGAAGTCTCCGCCCTCGCCCAGGAACCGCTCCTCGAGGTGCTTCCCGAGGACGGCGGGCCCGCGCAGCGCCTGGCGCAGGAGGCCGAGCTGCCGGAGGTGGGTCTCGGCGAGCGAGAGGGCGAAGTCCACCCCGAGGACGAGCCGCCCCTCGGCCCAGCGCGCCTCCTCCGCGAGCCACCCCGCGAACCGGCCGGGGATGTCCCTGCGGCCGGGGGCGTCCGTGAACGGCCGCCAGAGGCGCGTGAGCCGCGTCCGCTCCGGCTCGCACTCGAGCTTGGCCGCGAGGATCTGGTTGCCGGCGCCCTCGATCCCGCTCCAGCGGAGCCCGATGACCACGCCGCGTTCCGGGAGCGCGACCCGCGGGGGCGGCGCGCGCCCGTGGACCGCGCTCGA
Organism: Anaeromyxobacter sp.; assembly: GCA_035627135.1. Taxonomy (GTDB): domain Bacteria; phylum Myxococcota; class Myxococcia; order Myxococcales; family Anaeromyxobacteraceae; genus Anaeromyxobacter. The sequence continues at coordinate 9,282 of DASPMI010000056.1, forward strand.
GGCGCTGACTGCTTCGTTCTCGTTTGCCATGTGCGTGCGGGGGCGCGGGGTCGCGGGGGCCCTGGGGTTTGTTCTACGGAAGGAACGCGGCTGTCAACGGAACGCGCGGGCACGGGACCGGACGCCCGGGGCCGATCATCCGAACGAGGCCGTACACCACCACTTCGTGACGGAGGAACCCGGATCCCGATTGGGGTCGCCGCCCTTCCCTGCCGCACCCCGCGTGCCTAGCCTGCAACCAAGCATGCGCTCTCCCAACCGCATCCTGCTGGTCGAGGACGACTCCTGCCTGCGCGAGACGCTCGCCGACGTCCTGTCCGACGAGGGCTTCGAGGTGGCCGCCGCCGCCAACGGCCGGGAGGCGCTGGAGAAGCTGGCCGGGAGCCACCCCGACCTCATCCTGCTCGACCTCGTCATGCCGGTCATGGACGGGTGGGCGTTCCGGGAGGCGCAGCGCAAGAGCCCCGAGCTGGCGTCCATCCCCACGGTGGTCCTCTCGGCGACGTCGCCGCTGGACGGGCCCGGGCTCCACGCGCTGGACGCCGAGGCCGTGATCTCGAAGCCCGTGCGCATGGAGCGCCTGATCGGCGCGCTGCGCGCGCTGCTCGCCGAGCCGCCCTCGAAGCTCAAGCACTGACGCCGACCCCGCGCGGAGAGGCGACGGGGACGGCGAGCGTTCACAGGTTCGTCACGAGATGTGGACGCCCCGCCTGCACGGCGTGGTCGACTCGCTGGCGATGTGGAGCGAGGACCTGCGCCGACGTACCCCGATCCCCTTCGTCGCCGCCGCCCGCGAACCCCTCGACTGCTTCGGCCCGCTGCCGCCGCTGCCCGAGCCGCCGGCGAGGCCGGGCGCGTGGGAGACCCGCTCGCCGCGGCCGGCACCGGGCGACGAGACCCTGCACGTCGAGGTGACGCCTGCGATCGGCGCGCGCCGCGGGACGGCCATCCTCGTGCCGCCCTGGAAGCTGCCGCGGCTCTCGCTCCTCTCCGGCTGGACGGGCACGATCGCGCGGACGGGTCACGAGGTCTGGACGATCATCCCGCCGCTCCACCTCCAGCGCTCGCCGCCCGGCGTCGCGAGCGGCGAGGCGTTCGTCACGCCGAACGTCCCCGCGCTCCGCGGCGCCGTCGAGCAGCTCGTGGTCGAGATCCGGCTGCTGCTCGCGATGGCCCGCCGCGCGGGCGGCGAGGTGGCGCTCGTCGGGCTCTCGCTCGGCGGCCTCGCCGCGGCGCTCGCCGCGACCGCGGAGGAGGCGCCGGAGCGCGTCGCGGTGATCGCCCCGCCCGCCGACCTCCACGCCGTCGCCGCCGAGACGCGGATCGGGAAGCGCCTCCTCGGCCTGTCCGGCCGCGCCGGCACGCCGCCCGCGCTGGACAGGCTGCCGGACATGCTCTGGCCGTTCCGCGCGCACGCGCGGCCGGCGCGCGCCGGGCGGGTCCTGGTCGCGATCGGCGTGGCGGACGGCATCGCGCGGACCGCGGCCGCGACGGAGCTCGCCCAGGAGTGGGGCGCGGAGCTGCGCGTCTACCCGCGGGGACACATCACGCTGCTCTTCCTCTGCGCGGCCCTCCGGCGCGACCTGCGCGCCTTCCTCGGCGAGCGGGTCGAGGCGAGGGTCGAGTGCGCGCCCGCCCTGCAGCCCGCGGGGTAGCGGCCGCGCTCCTACTTCGACGGCGCCGCCTTGCACGCCTCCCGCGCCTTCACGACCTGGTCGTAGAACTCGGCCGGCACGACGCCGCCGCGCACCGCGGGGAGCGACTTGTCCATGGCCGTGCGCCAGGCCGCGGCGTCGCCCGGCACGAGCTTCATCCCCTGCTTCTGCATCGCCGCGACGGCGTCCTGGTTCAGGCGGCGGACCTCCGCGTCGATCCTGGCGCCGAGCTCCTGCGCGATGGCGAGGAGCTTCGGCCGGAGGTCGGCCGGGATCTTCTCCCACACGTCCTTCTTCACGAGCGTCGCGCCGATCATGTACGACCACGGCGTGTCCATCATGTGCGGCGCCCGCTCGAAGAGCCGCGTCGTGAGCATGTACAGGGGCACGTTGGGCACGCAGTCGATCATGCCGGTCTGGATCGACGGGACGATGTCGGCCGACGAGAGGACGACCGGCGCGAGGCCCGCGAGGCGGAAGGCCTCGACGCTCTTGGGGTCGCCCTCCCAGACCCAGACCTTCGTGTCGCGCATCTCCGCGGGGTGCTTCCGCGGCTGCTTGCAGTACAGGTGGATCGCGCCGACGGTGCTCCACTGGACGGCGACGTAGCCGCGCTGGGCGAGCACCTGCTCGATGCGCGGCTGGACCTTCTCGAAGGCGCACTTCATCTGCGTCTCGTCCTGGAACAGGAACGGGACGCTCAGGCCCTGCGGCTCCGCCACGAGGTCGTGCATGCCGACGTTGGAGATCGCCGCGGCCTGGAGCTGGCCGACGGCCATCTTCCGGACCATGTCGCCCTCGCTCCCCTGCGTGCCGCCCGCGTAGATCCGGAGCTTCACCTGTCCGCCGGAGGCCTGCTCCCACCGCTGCCCGAGCTCCTTCAGCAGGTCGTGCCAGGTGGAGCCCTGCGGCGCGAGGGTGGCGAGCTTGATCGTCACCTGCGCGCGGGCGGACGAGGCGGACGCGGCGAGCAGGGCGGCGAGGAGGATCTTCTTCACGTGAGCTCCCGGGGGTTGGTCCACTCAGAGGAACAGGTCGTCGGCGTGGGCGAGGAGGGCGTGGGCGCGGCGCTGGGCGAGGACGTTGGCGAGCCGGAAGCGCGGGACGGCGCCGGCGTCCGCGCGGAGCACCTCGTCGAGCAGGCGCGTGAACTGCGCGCGGTCCTGCGCCTGCACGAGCACGCCCTCGGCGAAGGAGACCTTCGGGCCGAGCTTCTGGCCCTTCGAGAGCTCGAGCGCGCGGTCGAGGTGCCTGCGAGCCTTCTCGGCTCCGCCGCCCTCGGCGGCGGAGCGGGTCGCCGCGTACGACACGTAGAACTCGTGGATCGCCCCCTCGCTCCACGACTCGTCGAGCGCCAGCGCACGCTCCATCATGGCCACGGGCGCGGGGAGCTGCGCCACGAGCTCCATGTCGCCCTTGCCGGCGGAGATGGCGAGCGCCCACGCGGACGCCGTCCAGTAGAGCAGGGGGACGTCGGACTTCTCCGCGGGCGCGAGGGCCTTCGAGAGGTCGCCGCCCTGGAGCAGCCGCGCGCGGAGCCCTTCGTGCCGGAGCTCGAGGCCCCGCAGCCCGTAGTCGCGCGCGCGGACGAGGAGCTTGCGGGCGCGCTCGCGCCCGGCGCGCGCCGCGTCGAGCCGGCCCTGGAGATCGGCGAGCTCCGCGTCGGCCAGCACGAAGGCGTAGGCGTAGCTCGCGTAGCCGCTCGCGAGCGCGGTGAGCAGCCCCTCGTGGTCGGGGTTCTCCTCGAGGAGCCCCTCCATCGTCTTGAGGCCGAACGGCGCGGCCTGCGCGACGAGCTCGGGGTCGTCGTCCTTCGCGTAGCTGCCGCCGCTCTCGGAGACCGCGTCGGCGACGAGGTGGAGCGCGGCGGTGCGGCAGCCGGCGAGGAGCATGACGATGAGTGGAATGAGCGCGCGGAGCGATCGAGCGTGCACGATGCATCAACCCCCGGTTCGTGCTATTCCTAGAAGCCTCTCCGGAAGGGGTCAATCCACTTTTCCGTGACCACCCCACCGAACCAGGCCGCCCTCTCGTCCATCCTCCGCCTCGCCGCGGTTTGCCTCGCGTGGCTCGGCCGCGCGAACGCGTTCCTGGTCGCCGCGTTCTTGTGGTTCGAGCGTGCGCTCGTCACGCTGCTCCTCCTCGCGCTGATCGCCCTGCCGGCGGCGTCCGCGCTGGCGCAGCGGCTCTGGGGCCGGCAGCTCCTCGAGGCGCAGCCGCTCTCGCGCAACATCACCCTCTGGATCGGCTTCGGCGGCGCCGTCCTCGTGACCCTGAGCGGCCGCCACCTGTCGCTCTCCACGCTCGACGTCATCCGGTCCGGCTGGCGCCGGCGCGCCGCGGGCTTCTTCACCCACGTGGTGTCGGCCGCGGCGTGCGCGCTGCTCACGTGGGCGTCCGTCCAGTTCGTCGAGTCGCAATGGGGCGGCCTCGGCCAGGTGGCCTTCGGGATCCGCGTCGCCTGGAGCGCGCTCGTCATGCCGGTCGGGTTCGCCCTGATGACGCTCCGGTTCGCCTGGCGCGCCGACGCGGGCGGGCCCCCGAGCTTCCCGCTCCGCGGGGCGGCGCTCGCCGCCGCCGCGGCGGTGTTCCTCCTCGCCAAGGTGAGCCCCGGCCCGGTCGCCGTCGTGCTGCTGCTGGCGCTCGTCATCCTCGCGTTCCTCCTCGGCGCGCCGGTGTTCGTGGTCATGGCCGGCGTGACCATGGTCCTCTTCTTCCAGGACGGGACGCCGCTCGCCTCCGTGCCGAACGCCATCTACGGCCTCGCCACGCACGCGTCGCTCCCGGCCATCCCGCTCCTCACCGCGGCGGGCTACATCCTCGCCGAGGGCGGCGCGGCGCGCCGGCTCGTGCGCGCCTACAAGGGCGTGTTCGGCTGGATGCCCGGCGGCGTCGCCGTCATGGCGACCGTGGTCTGCGCCCTCTTCACCACCTTCACCGGCGCGTCCGGCGTCACGATCCTCGCCCTCGGCGGCCTGCTCCTGCCCGCGCTGCGCGACGACGGCTACCCGGAGGACTTCTCGGTCGGCGTCGTCACCGGCGCCGGCTCGCTCGGGCTCCTCTTTCCGCCGTCGCTCCCGGTCATCCTCTACGCGGTGATCGCGGAGGCCCCGGTGTTCCACCTCTTCATCGCCGGGTTCCTGCCGGGCTTGCTCATGATCGGGCTCGTCGCGGCGTACGGGGTCTGGGTCGGGCGGCGGTCCGGGGCGACGCGCCAGCCGTTCCGCGGCCGCGAGGCGGCGCGCGGCCTGTGGGAGGCGAAGTGGGATCTCGGCCTGCCCACGATCGTCGTCGTGGCGATGGCGCTCGGGTGGGCGACGCCGGTCGAGGCGGCCGCGCTCGGCGCCGCGTACTCGCTCTTCGTCGAGCTCGTCGTCTACCGCGCCATCCACCCGCTCCGCGACCTCCCGCGCGTGCTCGTGGACGCGGCGGGGCTCGTCGGGAGCGTGCTCATCCTCATGGGGAGCGCCTACGCGCTCAACGAGTGGTTCATCCTGGAGGAGATCCCGACCCGGCTCGTGGAGTGGATGACCGCCGCGGTCCCGTCGCCGGCGCTGTTCCTGCTCCTCCTCAACGCGGTGCTCCTCGTCGTGGGGAGCGTGCTCGAGATGTACTCCGCGATCGTGGTGATCGCGCCGCTCGTCGCCGCGCTCGGGGCGCACTACGGGATCGATCCCCTCCACCTCGGGATCGTCTTCCTCGCGAACCTCGAGCTCGGGTTCCTCTTCCCGCCGATGGGCCTCAACCTCTTCCTCTCCGCCTCGCGGTTCGGGAAGCCGCTACCGTGGGTGTACCGGAAGACCTTCCCGTTCCTGCTCATCATGAGCGCCGGCGTGCTCGTGATCACCTACGTCCCCGCGATGACCACCGGGTTCCTGCGCTGGGTGATCCGCGTCTTCGGCCTCTCGCCGAGCTAGCCCGGCCTCGAGCGCCCGCACGAGCTTCGGCCGCGCCCCCGTCGCCGCGAGGAGGCGCGCGAGCTTCTCCCGGGCGGCGCCCGAGCCGCCGCGGACCTTCTTCCCGAGGATGAGCTCGTTCTTCATCGAGTGCTCCCAGCCGGTGAGCTCGGTGACCGTCACCCGGTACCCGTGCGCCTCGAGGACGAGCGCGCGGACGACGTTGGTGAGGTGCGAGGCGAACTCGCGGCGGTGCCACGGGTGCTCGAACAGGGGCGCGACGAGGGGGTCGGGGGCGGCCGCCGCCTCGAGCTGGCGCGAGACCTCGGCCTGGCAGCAGGGGACGACCGCGACGTGGTCGGCCCCGTGCCGGATCGCGAGGAGCAGCGCGTCGTCGGTGGCGGTGTCGCAGGCGTGGAGCGCAGTGACGAGGTGCACGCGGCGCGGGACCGGCGCGGCGTCGATCGGCGCGGCGAGGTAGCGGAGCCGGTCGAACCCGAGCCGCCGCGCCCGCTCCGCGCCCGCGCCCGCGAGCTCCTGCCGCGCCTCCACGGCGACGAGCGAGCCCTTGCCCGCGGCCTTGAGGAAGAGCTCGTAGAGGACGAACCCGAGGTAGCTCTTGCCGGCCCCGCAGTCGACGATCACGGGGTCCCCGAACCGCCCGAGCACGTCGTCCACCGCCGGCGCGAGGAGGCCCGCGAGGTGGTTGACCTGCTTCAGCTTCCGGAGGCTGTCCGCGTTGAGGTCGCCGGTCCGCGTGAGGAGGTGGAGCTCCTTCAGGAGCTCGGGCGAGGTGCCCGGCAGAAGCTCCCGGCGGGCGGCGGCGCCTTTGAGCTGCGTGCGCATGCCCCTTCTCATAACTCCTCCGCGCCGATGAACCCCCGTGAACGAGCCCGCGCCCGAGGGGCACCTCCGTTCTGTCGTGAATCTACGGGGTTGCGCGCAGTCCCGAAACCGTGTTCCCTCGACTGAAAGGTCGTAGTTCCCCCGTCCACCGCCTGGAGCCTCGCGAGAGATGCCGAATCCCCCTGTCCCATCCGCCGCGCGCGCCGCGCTGCGGCGCGCCGACTTCCCCGCCGACTTCCTCTTCGGCACCGCCACCGCGAGCTACCAGATCGAGGGCGCGGTCGCCGAGGACGGCCGCGCGCCCTCGATCTGGGACACGTTCAGTCACACGCCGGGCAAGGTGAAGAACGGCGACCACGGCGACACCGCCTGCGATCACTACCACCTCTGGGCGCAGGACCTCGATCTCATGAAGGCGCTCGGCCTCAACGCGTACCGCTTCAGCGTCGCGTGGCCGCGCGTCGTCCCGCAGGGCCGCGGCGCCGTGAACGGGAAGGGGCTCGACTTCTACGACCGCCTCGTGGACGGCTGCCTCGAGCGCGGGCTCTCCCCGCACGTGACGCTCTACCACTGGGACCTGCCGCAGGCGCTCCAGGACGAGGGCGGCTGGACGCGGCGCGAGACGGCGTACGCGATGGCCGACTACGCGCGGGCCGTCGCGCAGCGGCTCGGCGATCGCGTGGCGAGCTGGGCGACGCACAACGAGCCGTTCTGCGCGTCGTTCCTCGGCCACGGCATCGGGATCCACGCGCCCGGGCTCCAGGACGAGGAGACCGCGCTCGTGGCCGTCCACCACCTCCTGCTGTCGCACGGCCTCTCGGTGCAGGCGGTCCGCGGCGTCCTCCCGCGCGCCCGCATCGGCATCGTGAACAACCCCGCCCCCATCCACCCCGCCAGCGAGCGGCCGGAGGACCACGCGGCGGCGCGGCGGATGGACGCCGTGCGGAACCGGCTCTTCTTCGATCCGGTCTTCGGCCTCGGCTACCCGAAGGAGCTCGAGGGCCGGCCCGGCGGCACGGGACGGTTCCAGGCGGCGGTCCAGCCCGGCGACCTCGCCGTCATCGCGCAGCCGATCGACTGGGTGGGCGTGAACTTCTACAACCGCCACCTCGTCGCGCACGCGCCCGATCACGGCTTCGTGCAGGCGAGGTTCGTCAAGACCGACGAGCCGCACACCTCGATCGGCTGGGAGGTCTACCCGGACGCGCTGCGCGAGGTGCTCGTCCGCATCCACCGCGACTGGAAGCCGAAGGCGCTCGTCGTGACCGAGAACGGCGCCGCGTACGACGACGTCCCCGGCGCGGGGGACCGCGTGGAGGACGAAGACCGCCGCCGGTTCCTCGAGTCCCACCTCGCCGCCTGCCGGGACGCGCTGCGCGAGGGCGTTCCGTTGAAGGGCTATCTCGTGTGGACGCTGGTGGACAACTTCGAGTGGGCCGAGGGGTACGCCAACCGGTTCGGCATCGTCCGGATGGCCGTGCCCGGCGGTCCCCGGGTGGTCAAGGCCAGTGGCGAGTGGTATGGACGATTCGTCCGCGGCGAGCTGGATCGCTGAACCTTCCGCCGCCCGCCGGTCCCACCCGAGGAGCCTCGAGATGCGTCTCGCCCGTTTCCTGTGCGCCGCCCTGCCCGCCGCCGCGCTGCTCGCCGGCTGCGCCACCTCGAAGCCCGCGCCCGCGCGGGCGAACCCCGGTGCCACGGCCGAGGCGTCGAAGCCCGCCGCCCCGGCGGCGCGGAAGAAGCCGGCGACGCCGGGCCTGGTCGTGTACGCCGACGAGGTGCTCGCGCCGGTGAACCGGAACGTCCTCTCCGGGTTCAACTACGCGACCGCGAACATCGTCGACTTCATGGAGGACCTGCAGGCCGTGAAAGCGGGCCAGCTCCGCGTCGGGGGCGAGAGCTACGACCGGAACGACCTCTCCGAGGCGGTGCTCGGCAACATCAAGGCGAACGTCCTCATCCTCCGGAGCCAGGAGGGCGAGGGCGCGGTGCCCGGCGCGGTCGTCCAGACGCGCGTCGGCTGGCTCGGGACGCAGGGCGGCGAGCCGCGGAACCAGCCCGAGGACGCCGCGAACGCGGTCCGCTGGGCGAAGGCGATGGGGCTGAAGGTCGACTACTGGGAGATCGGCAACGAGCCGGATCTCTACGGCGCGAAGCAGAGCGCGCCCGACTACACCCCGCAGAAGTACTGCGCCACGTTCCGCGCGCAGGCGGCGGCGATGAAGGCGGTCGATCCCGCGGTGAAGGTCGCCGGGCCGGTCGTGTCCGGCGCGAAGCCCGCGCGCGACACCTTCCTCGAGCAGTTCGTGAAGGACTGCGGCGACGTCGTGGACGTCCTCACCTGGCACATCTACCCGACGGACGGCGGCGCCGACGACGACCTCGCGTTCTCGACCGCCGCGGAGGCCGACCAGACGGTGGACGCCTACCGCGCGCTCTGGGCCGACAAGCGGGCGAACCCGAAGGGCTGGCAGCGCCCGATCGAGCTCGGCGTGACCGAGTACGGCCTCTCGTGGCAGTCCGGCCGCGCGCGCCACCTCTCCGACATGCCCGCCGCGATGTGGACGCTCGAGACCGCGCTCCGGCTCAACGAGAAGGGCGTCGGCTCCGCCCACTACTTCTCGATCCAGGGCATGCAGAACCACGGGCTCGTCGATCAGTCGGGCGCGCGCCGCCCGGTCTGGTACGCGTTCATCACGCTGAGCAAGCTCTCCGGGAACCTGGTGGCCGCCGCGACCGGCGACGACGACGTCTGGGCGCACGCCGCCCGCGCCGGGGACCGGCTCGACGTCGTCCTCGTCAACAAGGCGACCGCCCCCAAGACCCTGCCGGTCGCCGTCCCGGGCTTCACCCTTCGTCACGCCGCGTACTTCGACGACGCGGTCACGAAGGACGAGCGCCCGGTGGAGCCGCTCGCCGTCGCCGCCGCGGTCACCCTCCCGCCGCGCTCCGTCGTGCACCTCGCCTACGGCCAGGGCGACGCGGTCGTCGCCGACCCGTACGCGAGGCCGGCGGCCGCCGCGCCCGCGCCCGCGGCCGAGAAGCCTGCGAAGGCCGTCAAGGCCAAGGCCAAGAAGGCCGGCAAGAAGCCCACCAGGAAGTAGCCCGCTGACCCCGTCGAGCCCCGAGGTACGCGCATGAACCTCCCCCGCACGCTCCGCTGGTCCCTCCCCGCCGCCCTGCTCCTCTCGGGCTGCGCCCTCTTCCGACCGGCGCCCGAGACCAGGAAGCCCGCGCCGGCGCCCCAGGCCGAGGCGAAGAAGCCGGAGGCGAAGAAGCCCGACCGGCCCGGCCTGAACGTGGACGTGGACAAGGTCATCGCCCCGGTGAACCGGAACGTCCTGTCCGGCTTCAACTTCGGGAACTGGATGGCGGTGGTGGACTTCCTCGAGGACTACCAGGCCGTGAAGGTCGCCGAGCTCCGGTTCCCCGGCGGGAACGTCGGCGACGAGCACGACCTCACCGACGGCGCGCTCGCGGCCTTCCAGTCCAACCTCAAGATGCTCGGCGACCCGCCCGCCGTGATCCAGACGCGCGTGTTCCAGGGCGGCATGTCGAAGGAGCCGCCGAAGAACCGGCCGGAGGACGCGGCCGAGAACGTGCGGATGGCCCAGAAGCGCGGCATCAAGGTCCGGTACTGGGAGATCGGCAACGAGCCCGACCTGTTCGCAGTGACCCGCGGTGACAAGAGCTGGACGCCGGAGAAGTACTGCGACGTCTTCCGCGCGCAGGCGGCGGCGATCAAGGCGGTGGACCCCACCGCCAAGGTGGCCGGCCCGGCCGTCTCCGGCGCGCGCGGCCTGCGCGAGAGCTTCGTCGCCGGGTTCGTGAAGAACTGCGGCGACGTCGTGGACGTCCTCACCTGGCACATCTACCCGACCGACGGCACGGCCTCCGACGAGATCGCCCTCGGCTCGGTGAACGAGGCCGACGAGACCATCCAGGGGTTCCGGGGGTTGTGGAAGGACAAGGCCGCGAACCCGAAGGGCTACACCCGGTCGATCGAGTTCGGCGTCACCGAGTACGGCCTGTCCTGGTTCACGTCCCGCATGAACCACCTCGTGGACATGCCCGCGGCGATGTGGGCGCTGGAGATGGCCTTCCGCTTCAACGAGCAGGGCGTCGCCTCGGCGCACTACTTCGCCCTGCACGCCACGGGCGGTCACGGCCTCATCGACCAGGCCGCGTACCGGCGGCCCACGTACTTCGCGTTCCGGGTCCTCGGGGGCCTCGCCGGCGACCTCGTCCCGGCGCGCACGGGCGACGGCGACGTCTGGTCCCACGCCGCCCGGAGCGGGAGCCGCCTCGACGTGGTGCTCACGAACCGCGCCACCGCGGCGAAGACGCTCCCGGTCGAGCTCCCCGGCTACACGCTCCGCGAGGCGACGTACTTCGACGAGCCGACCGTGAAGGCGGAGGGGCCGCTCGGGAACCTCGCCCCCGCGCCCGCGCTCACGCTCCCGGCGCGGTCCATCGCGCACCTCGTGTACGAGCGCACCGCGCCGTGACCCCGCGGCCGCCGGGGACGGCGCACCTCGTCCACGGCCCCGTCGGCGCGGGCAAGACCACGTTCGCGGAGGCGCTCGCCGAGCGCCTCCGCGCGCTGCGGTTCACGCACGACGAGTGGATGGTGGCGCTCTACGGCGCCGACCCGCCGGCGGACCAGTTCGTCGAGCTGGCCGCGCGGGTGAGCGCGCTCCTCGAGCGCCAGTGGACCCGGTGCCTCGCGCTCGGCCTCGACGTCGTCCTCGATCTCAACTTCTGGTCGCGCGCGCAGCGCGACGAGACCCGGCGGCGCGTGGAGGCGCTCGGCGGGCGTCACCGGCTGTACCACCTCGAGATCTCCGCCGACGAGGCCTGGGCGCGCGTCGCCCGTCGGAACGAGCAGCCCGGGGCGATGCTCATCGCGCGGCCGACGTTCGAGCTCCTGTGGGGACGGTGCGAGCCGCTGGGGGCGGACGAGGAGCACGAGCTCGTCCTCGTCCGCTGACGGGTTCGCCGCCGGCGCCCTACGGCAGGCAAGCCGCAGGCAGCACGGCGAGCCCACGCACCGCGCCGAGGACGGCGTCGCGGCGCCCGCGTCGCACGCGACCGCACGTCCCGCGGTTGGCGTTGTCCGTGGCGAGTCGGGCGCACGTCCCATGCAGCTGGGTCCATGGTGTCTTCCCCGGGATCCGCGGCCTTGCGAGCGGTGACCGCGGGCCATTCGACGCGTCGGACCCGTCTGATACATTCGCGCTGCGTCAACGTCAGTCTCGTTGCACCACGCGGTGGAAGCCGCACAGGGGGAATCATGCGCACTCGAGTGGCCGCTCTGGCGGCGATCGCGCTGTTCACGGCTTGTGGTGACACGCCGGGAGGCGCCGACGCGACGTCGGCGGTCGCGGCGGCCGGGGCGGGGTTCACGCCGCCGACGCACTCCTCGTACCGGGGCGACTCGGCCGTCCGCCTGGCGGACGGACGGATCCTCGCGGTCTCCTTCTCGACCGGCGAGATCTACGATCCGGTCTCCGATACCTGGACGCTGACCGGTCCCCTGAACGAGTCCCGGGTGGCGTTCAGCCTGGTGCGGCTGGCCGACGGCCGCGTCCTGGCCGCGGGCGGATGGGGGACGGCGGCGACCAGCGCGGAGATCTTCGACCCCGGCACCAACGCCTGGACTGCCCTCCCCGCGATGCCGAAGGCCCGCGCCGGCGCGCCCGCCGCGCTCCTCGACGACGGCCGCGTGCTCTTCACGACGAGCCGGGACGGGACGTCGGCGTATCTCCCGGATCCCGCCATCTTCAATCCGACCACGCACGCGTGGACCAGCCTCCCGAGCACCAACGTCACGGCGTGCGTGGGTGGCGTCGCGATGCGACTGCCGAACGGCCGGATCCTGTTCGCCTGCGGATCGAGCGCGATGCTCTTCGACCAGGCCACGCGCACGTTCCAGCTCGTGCAGGGGTTCCACCACTTCTACGACGTCGCGGCGATGCTCCCCGACGGCCGCGTCCTGTTCGCCGGCGGCTCCTCGACGGTCTGCGAGCTGTTCGACCCGACCACGAGCCAGATCGTCCCGACGGGCTCGACGTCCGCCGCGCGCTCGTCCGCGGCCGCCGCCCTCCTCGCGGACGGCTCGGTGATCGTGGCCGGCGGGACCGCCGGCGGCGTCACGCTCGACTCCGTGGAGCGGTACGACCCGGCGTCCGGGACGTGGACGGTCGGCCCGCCGCTGCTCCACCGCCGCGAGGACCTCACCCTCCTCGCGCTCCCCTCCGGCGATGCGCTGGCGCTCGGAGGCTACTACCGCAACCCCGACAACAGCAGCGCCCCGGTGCCGTACGCCCAGCAGGGAGAGATCGTCCCCGGCGTGTGCGTCCCGGCGACCTGCGCGACGGTCGGCGCGACCTGCGGCGCCGTCCCGGACGGCTGCGGCGGCGTGCTGGAGTGCGGGAGCTGCGACGGCGGCCAGACCTGCAGCACGTCGCACGTCTGCTGCACGCCCACCACCTGCGCGGACGCCGGCGCGCAGTGCGGTCCCGTCTCCGACGGCTGCGGCCACACGCTCGACTGCGGCGCGTGCGGCGGCGGCCTCTCCTGCGTCGCGAACGCCTGCGTCTGCGCCCCCACGACGTGCGCCGCGCTGGGCGTCGCCTGCGGGCAGGTCTCCGACGGCTGCGGCGGCACGCTCACCTGCAGCGCGTGCCCGACGGGCCAGACCTGCAACCTCGCCGCGGCGCGCTGCGAGACGCCGCCGGGCCAGGCGCTCTGGGACCCGGGCCTGAAGGTCCCGGCCTGCGCGGACCCCGGCGCGGAGTGCGACTCCGGGCTCCTCCTCGTCGGCCGCGCGACCAAGGGGCCGGAGCCCTCCGCCCCCAACACGCTGTACGGCACCTGCGCGGACGGGACCTCCGGCACCTTCCACGTCGACGAGTCGCTCGACCGGCTGCGCGTCGTGAGCGCCGACGGCCGTCCGCTCACGGGCGGCGCGCAGGCCCGCATCGAGGCGACCGTCTGGGCGTACTCCGGGTACTCGTCGGACAAGCTCGATCTCTACTTCACGCGCGACGTCGTGAACCCGGCGTGGACCTACCTCACGACGCTCACGCCTCCCGGGGCGGGCGTCCGGACCCTCACCGCGACGTACACGCTCCCGCGCGGCGCGCGTCAGGCCGTCCGCGGCGTGTTCCGCTACGGCGGCTCCGAGGGCGCGTGCACGGCCGGCTCGTACGACGATCACGACGATCTGGTGTTCGCGGTGGCGATGCCGCCCGACACCACCCCGCCCACCGTCTCGATCACCGCGCCCGTCGTGACGCGCCCGGGGAGCTTCGTGAACCTGCTCGCGAGCGCGACCGACGACGACGCGGTGAGCCGGGTGGAGTTCCTGGTCAGGCCCAACCTGCCCGGCGCCGCGGCCGTCCTCCTCGGGAGCGACGCGACCGCGCCGTACTCCTTCACCTGGAACATGGGCACCACCCCCGCCGCCGACTCGTACCTGCTCACCGCCGTCGCGTACGACGCCGCGGGGAACTCCGCGTGGGCCGAGGCCACCATGCTCGTCGACGGCGTCGGTCCGGAGGTCGCGATCACCGCCCCGGCGCCCGGAGCCTCGGTGACGAGCCCCGTCACCCTCTCTGCCACCGCATCGGACCCGTCCGGCATCGCGCGGATCGACTTCTACGTGGACGGCGTCCTGGTCGGCGGAACCACGATCGGCAGCTCGCCGTACACGTTCGTCTGGGCCGGCGGCGCGAGCGGTTCACACGCCGTGTACGCCCTCGCGGCGGACCGCGCGGGGAACACGAGGACGTCGGCGACCGTCGGGTTCACGCTCGCCGGCGGCGCCTCCAGCGCGTACGCGACCTACAGCGCGACGTACCGGGCGCCGGCCTGCACCGGGGCAGCCGGGAGCTGCGACACCGGCGCGACCCTGGTCCGCGGGCGCGGCCCGCTCGGCCCCGAGCCCGGCGCGCCCAACACCATCGGCGCCACCTGCGCGGACGGGAGCGCCGGGAGCTTCCACTCCGACGAGTCCATCGACGCGCTGCGCATCGCCTCGCTCGATGGAGGCCCGCTGCGCGGCGGAGCCTCTGCGCGGCTGACCGCGACCGTCTGGGCGTACAGCGGGGGCGACGTGCTCGACGTCTACTCTGCGGCCTCGGCCTCCTCGCCGAGCTGGGTGTGGGTGGGAACGGCGACGCCCACCGTGTCGGGGGCGCAGACGCTCAGCGTGACGTACACGCTCCCGGTCGGCGCGACGCAGGCCGTGCGGGCCGTGTTCCGGTACGGCGGGACGCGGTCGAGCTGCCCGACCGGCTCGTGGGACGACAAGGACGACCTGGTGTTCCAGGCGCAGTGACGCTCTGCCCGAGGCCCCGCCCGCGCGCGTCGCGCGCGGCGGGGCCCTCGGCACCTCACTCCACGAACGAGTGGCTGAGGATCTCGAACTCCTCCTGCGACGGTCGCCAGCCCTTCTCCAGCGGCGGGAACCGCGCGTCGAACGCCTCGGCCGCCCGCGGGTCGAGCTCGTACGCAGGGCTCCCGTGGAAGGTCCAGGCACGCCCTTCGAGCGCCGCCGGCTTCAGCGCGCGCACGAGCAGCGCCGCCGGGTGCCGCCCGCCCGGGATGCCCACGCGGTAAGCCTTGCAGCCCCGGAACCCCGAGCCGACGTAGTTGGCCGGGTTGCCGAAGATCACGATCGCCGGACAGCCGTCGGCCTCCGCGAGCGCGATCGTGTGGGCCATGAGCGCCTTGCCGATGCCTCTCCGCTGGAGCTCGGGCAGGACGCTCAGCGGCCCGAAGGTGAGGGTGTCCAGCACTGCGCCGTCGTCGGCCACGAGGCGCGACCGCGTGTACAGGATGTGTCCGGCGACCCGCCCGCCGACCTCCGCGACCCGGTTCAGATCGGCGCGGCAGTCCGGGTGCCCGCGTAGCACGTGGACGAGGTAGTGCTCGTCGCAGCCCGGCCGGTGGACGTTCCAGAACGCGCGCCGCGTCAGCTCCACGATCGCAGCGTGGTCGGCCTCCGTCTCGGGCCGCAGCTCGACATCCAGCTTGTTCTGCAGTGCGTGCACCTCGGCGTCACTCCCGATCCGAGGGAAGCAACGCTGCGACCGCGAGGCAGGCGAGACCGACCACGATGAGGACGACGCCGGGCCGCGTGAACGCGCCCGTCATCGCGATCCGCTCGAAGAGGCCCTGCGTGAGGGCTTTCGGATTCGTGCGGACGTATGGCAGGGCCATCACACCGAACAAGGCGAGGCACGTGCCGACGACGAGCAGGATCTCTTTCGCGCGCCTCACCCAAACGAGCATACCAGGCCTGCCGGACGCCGTTCACCCCACCGCCAGGAACACGATCCTCCGCCTCCCCACCTGGAACCGCTCCAGCCGCCGGTAGCCCTCATGCGCCGCCTTCTGCGCCTTGTCGGACGCGATCGCGACGATGGTCGCCGGCGACACGACGCCGCGGAGCGCGTCGAGCAACGACCAGAGCGCCGGCGGCGCGTCCGCGCCCGGCGCGGTGCCCTCGGCGGCCTCCCACCGGGAGCTCCACCCGTACGGAACGTCGGCAAACACGAGGTCCACCTCCGCGCCAGCGAGCTCCCGCTGGAGCGCATTGCCGTCGAGCGCGTTCGCCCGGAACACCCTCGTCGCGAGTGGGCCGCTCGCGGAGGTCGCGACCCGCGCCCGGAGGCGCCGCGCGCTCTCGAGCGCCTCCCGGTGCGAGTCCTTCCCGTGGCGCGCGCGCAGCTCCTCGAGCTCCCGGATCCGCGCGTCCATGCCGTCGACGCCGAGGAGCGCGAGGTTCCGCTCCGCGGTCCCGAGGACCGCGGGATCGACGTCCGACGCGACGATCCCCCGGATCGACGGCCGGTGCAGGAAGTCCATGACGGCGAGGTGGTAGGCGGCCCCGCAGCACGGATCGTAGATGGTGCAGGGGGCGTCCGACTCGCGCA
Organism: Anaeromyxobacter sp.; assembly: GCA_035627135.1. GTDB lineage: Bacteria > Myxococcota > Myxococcia > Myxococcales > Anaeromyxobacteraceae > Anaeromyxobacter. The sequence continues at coordinate 25,623 of DASPMI010000056.1, forward strand.
GCGCGAGGCAGCGCCGGAGCACCTCGTCGGCGAGCCGGACGGGGAACGCGGGGTGTCCCGGCAGGCCGTGGATGACCCTGCCGCTCGCCAGGTCCGAGTGATCGGCCGCCTCGGTCGCGAACCGGTACGCCACCCGCTACCCCCACCGCACCGCGTGCCGACCCGCGAGGCTCCGCGCGGTGAGCGTCCCCCGGAGCGTCCCCGACGCGGGCAGCGCGACCTCGGTCGCCTCGGGCAGGGTGAGCCAGTTCTCGAGCAGTGAAAGGCCGCCACCCGCGTCGAAGAGGAAGAGGTCTACCACCGGCGCGTCGGTGCGGAGGAGCAGCCGATCGCCCGAGAGCCGGGCGGAGATCGTCGCGGCGGCGAGCCGCGCGTCCCTGGGCTCGGCGAGCAGCCGGAACGTCCGCGTGCCGGCGAACGACCCGAAGACGATGGTCGTCGCCGCGTCGAGCGCGCCCGCCTCCACCTCGAACACCATCCGCCGCTCCCCGGGCGCGAGCGTCACCTCTTCCTCCCACGCCGCGATCACGGCGCCGTCGAGCGTCGAGCGCGCCTCGAGCCTGGCCGCCCCGCGCACGGGCGCGGTCGCGTTGTCGAGCTGGACCCAGAGGCGCACCGAATCGCCGGCCCGCTCGAGCGACGCGAGCGCGGGCGCGTACAGCCGCCGGAGCTCCTGCCCGGCGCACTTCTCCTGCCCCATGACGTCCACGACCGACCAGCTCTGCACCGGCCAGCAGTCGTTGAGCTGCCAGACGAGCGTCCCGCGGCAGAGCGGCGATCGCCGCCAGTGCTCGATGCCGTGGCGGAGCGCGTCACGCTGGTTGAGCTGGGTGAAGTACGCCCACTCCTCGAGGTCGCGCGCCGCGGGGTAGTGGAGCTCGACCATGGCGCGGAAGGTCTCGAGCGGCTTGGCCGTCTTGTCGTGCCAGTGCGCGACGCGGTCGTCCACGGGGAGCCGCAGCGGATCGGGGTCGCCGCCGGCGGACATCCGGCGGAGGGCGGCGTGGCCGGGCGCGGCCGCGAAGCCGAACTCGGAGCAGAACCGCGCGGTGGACCCGGAGTAGAACGCCCAGTCGCCGCGCCCGTGCCACACGTCCCAGCAGTGCTGATCCCCCGTCCCGCCGGCGTTGATCCGGTCGCCGCCGAGCGGCGAGCCGGCGACGTAGGGGCGCTCGCCGTCCTCCGCGGCGAGGACGTCCGGGAGCACGCGGTCGTAGATCTCCGCGCCGTACAGGCGCGGCGGGTGGCGCGCCGGGTCCTCCCAACCGTCCTGAAACATCACCTGGTTCTCGTTGTTGCCGCACCAGAGCGCGAGGCTCGGGTGGTTCCGGAGCCGCCGCACGGCGGCTGCCGCCTCGCCGCGCGCGGTCTCGAGCGCGGCCGGATCGTCGGGGTAGTAGCTGCACGCGTACGCGAAATCCTGCCACACGAGGAGCCCGAGCTCGTCGCACGCGTCGTAGAAGGCGTCGCTCTCGTAGAGCCCGCCGCCCCACACGCGGAGCATGTTCATGTTCATCGCCCGCGCCCGGAGGAGCTGGGCGCGCAGGCGGCGGGGCTCGATCGCGGACGGGAACGAGTGGTCGGGGATCCAGTTCGCGCCCACGCACCAGACCGGCTGGCCGTTCACGGCGAGCTCGAACGACGCGCCGGCGTCGTCCGGCTCCTGCCGGAGCTCGACCGTGCGGAACCCGAGCCGCGTCCGCCGGCGATCGCGCGCGGTCCGCTCCGCGTCCTCGCGCGAGGTCGTCCCCGCGGGCACGAGGAAGCTCTCGAGGACGTGCAGCCGCTGCGGTCCGAGCCCCGCGGGCCACCAGCGCTCCGGGTTCGCGAGCAGCGCGGGCTCGCCGTCGCGGAGCGGCGCCTCGCGCCCCTCGAGGAAGTGGAGCACCTCGAGCGGCTCGCCCGCGTCCTCGTGCGTCGAGGTCACGAGGAGCGTCACGTCTCCGCCGGGCTCGTGCCGCTGGCGGGAGCGGACGTCGAGGAGCCGCCCCGCGTGCTCGACGAGCACGACCGGCTCCCAGATCCCCGCGGAGACGAGCCGCGGCCCCCAGTCCCAGCCGAACATGTACTGCGCCTTGCGGACGAAGGCCTGCTCGTCGAACCGCAGCGTCGCCGGCGGGAGCCCCTCCGCCTCGAAGTACCGCGCGCGCCGCTCCCGGCCGACGCGCACCGCCGACGCGAGCTCGACCCGCAGCTCGTTCACCGGCTGGAGGAGGTCGGTCACGTCGAGCTCGAGCGGCACGAACATGTCGTCGTGGCGGGCGAGCTCTGCGCCGTTCAGGAACACCGCCGCCATGGTGTCGAGCCCCTCGAACCGGAGGACGCGGCGCGGGAGGGCAGGATCCGGCGTGTAGGCGAACGTGGTCCGGTAGACCCAGTCCTCCTCGTCGACCCACTGCACCCCGAGCTCGTGGAGGCCGCGGAACGGGTCGCCGATCACGTGGTGCCGCTCGAGGTCGAGGTGGACGTGCCCGGGGACGCGCGCGGGCAGCCACTCGAGGGCGCTCGTGCCCAGCCTCGCCGGGGGAGCGAGCCAGCGCTTCGCAGCGAGCTGCCAGCCGTCATGGAGCAGGGAGGTG
>DASPMI010000057.1:0-11401 GCA_035627135.1 Anaeromyxobacter sp.
CTTTGTCCCATCCGGGAGAGAGATCTCCTGGTCGGACGTCGCCAGGACGTACCCGAGCCGTGAGGCTCGCTCCTTGAGCGCGCGTTTCGCCTGCTCCACCTTGTGCGTCACCGACTTGAACGCCTGGAACTTCTGGAGATCCGCGTCCGCCTGAGTGGGATCCTCCCACCAGACCTCACCGGACATCGCCAAGAGCCGTTGCTCGGCCACCTGGCCGAGTTTGGTCGCGAACGCCTGCCGACTCATGAGTCCACGGTACTCGTCGCGGATCGAGAGCACCTCCCTCGAGACGTAGAGGGCCCCGCTTCTCGCCGAGGCCGATTCGTCCTTGGACGAAAACACCTGGAACGACCCGCTGATGCGATGGGTGTTCCAGAATGCGTTCCACGGATCCGGCCCACCTGTCTGCGGATCGAACATGATCGGCCGGGCGGCCGGATCTACGAGCACGTAGCGGCGCTTGCTCGGCTGGTGCAGCAGGACGAAATTCGCATCGACCTTCTCGCCCTTCTCATCCCAGCACGGCGTGTTGTCCCATGCTTGGCCCTTGGCCTGCTCAAAGGCTGTTCCCGCGTACTTGACGCGGGCAGCATCCCAGCAGCGCTCGAAATAGCCTTTCAGCCGGGCTTGATCGTCTCTCTTCGGAGAGTCGCCGAGCCGCGGCGCCTGCAACATGAGCTCGCGCCACGGGATGTTCAGTTCACGGCGCCTCACGAACTCGATGATGGACGGCGCCGACTCGGGAGACGTGGGCGGCCGGACCCTGATGCTTGCTGCCAGCGTCTGGGACGGGACCTTGGCGCTCGGAGGAGACGTGCCGTCAACGACTCGGGGCATGGGCCACCCCCCCGCTCTCCGTCGTGGTGGCCAGGCTCGTGGCGAGAGCGGGACCGGCGAGCCTGGTTCCAACCTCCTCCACAGTGTCGCTAGCCGTGCGGCGTGCGCCCATGCCGGAAACCCCTCGCGTCCCGCCAGGGCTCGTGGGCGCGCGAGGGCTGGGGCGTCCGCTCAGCGCTCTGCCCAGACGCGCGCCGCGAGCGCCGAGCGCCCCGGGCAGCCGGTGCGGGCGAGCAGCGCCGTCACGTGCCGCTCGACCGAGATCTCCGCGCAGCCGAGCTCGACCGCGATGGTCTTGTTGGACGCGCCGCGAGCGACGCCCTGGAGGACCTGTGCCTGGCGCGGGGTGAGGCGGAGCTGCGCCGCGAGCGCGCGAGCCCTCGCCGTGGCGGGCTCGGGCGGTGTCCGGCGGACGGCCAGGGCGTACGGAGGAAGGCCGGGAGCGCGGAGCCGGTGCACGGTGAGGCCCGGCTCGGCGCGTCCGGTGCAGCGCCGCAGCTCTTCGCGGAGGTCCGGAACCGCGGAAAGGTGCGCCGCTCCCGCGGCGTTCGCGTGGACGACGCCGCCCCCGGGAGACATGACGTATGCCGCATCGCTCAGCCGCTCCATCGCCACGGCGAGCGCCGCGGCCGCGCCAGCGCCGATGCCCAGCCGCTCGTCGAGGACGAGGCGGTCGCGCAGGAGCGGGATGAGGCGGCGCAGCCGGCGCTCGAGGGCAGGATCGTACGCCTGGGGACGGACCACCCCTACCCACGCCACCAGGACCGGCCCGTCGCAGATCAGGGTGCGGAGCTGGTCGAACCTCAACAGCATCCGGTGGTGGGCGGCCGGCTCGGAGGCCCACGGCCCGGTCCCGACCGCCGCGCGGACCCGCGCCACGGGGAGGTTGCAGACGCGATTCCGCTGCGCAGGCTCCGGCCGCATGGGATCGAACTGCAGGAATCCCCGCGGATGCCGGCGAAGCGCGTTCGCGAAACTCGGGATCCACTCGGGGAATCCGTCACCCTGGAAGTGGTAGAACTCCAGCTCGTTCCCGTGCTCGACGGGGGAGAGCGCGTACGCTCCCGCGTGGTCCGACACCAGGTAGTCGGCGAGCGCCGGCAGGATGCGCCGCGACGCGGGCTCGGGCCGCTCCCCGAGGTGCGCCAGCTCGTGCCGGATCCGCGCGAGCGCATGGCTCGGGCGCCGCTCCAGGGTCACCGCTGCACCTCCGCGTGGAGCCGCGCCGGCACCTCGGCGCGCGAGCCGCACCCCAGCCGCCGGAGCACCGCCGAGACGTGCCGCTCGATCGTGTGCTCCGAACACCCGAGCGTCGCGGCGATCTCGCGGTTGCGCGCGCCGCGGGCGAGGAGCTCCGCGACCTGGAGCTGCCTGGGGCTAAGGTGGGTGCGTCGCGCCGCCGCTGCGATGGCGTCCGTCCATCCCGGGGTGCGGCCGACGACGAGGGTGCAGGAGTCGCCGTCCTCGAGCAGGATCCGGGTGCGCTGATACGCGGCGTGTTCGTCCGCCAGCGCAGCCGCGAGCGCGTCCGAGGTTGCGCCGCCGCGCTCGAGGATCTCCCGCGCGCTCGCGTTCGCGAGGACGATCCTGCGCCCGCGCAGGAGGACGGCCGGGACGGCGAGCTCGTCCAGCACGCGCTCCAGGAGCGCCACGGCGACGCGGATCGGCGGTCGTTCGCGCGCCGGCCAGCGCCCTTCGGGCGGGGCGCCGTTCGAGCTGGAGCTGCCGGAGGACACCCGGTCGCCAATAGCGAGGACACACGCTGGCGCTCCCGCCTGCGTGGGGCGCAAAGAAATGTTCACGTTTGGTTCGTGGAGGAGCGCTACGCGACGAAGGCCGTGACGCTGGCGACCAGTGCAGCTGGCTCCTGGACGGCATACAGGTGACCGACCCCATCCGCCCGCTCCAGCCGGGCACCGGGGATCGCGGCGGCGATCTCCTCTGCCCATGCAGGCGGCGTATGGACGTCGGCGGTTCCGACCCGCACGAGGGTGGGAGCCCGCACGTGCGCGAGCGAGGGGCGCAGGTCGGTGCAGCTCGCTGCCGCCTCGAGCTCGGCCACGATGGTGGCCCGAGGCGCGGTCCGCGCACGGGCGAGGACCCGCGCCGTCGTCTGGGGGTGCACCGCTGCCCATTCGGCGCCGAGGCTCATCGCCACGAACGCCTCCGCCGGATCGACGGCGCCGGCGCGCACCATCGCCGCGAACCCTGCGAAGCGCTCGCGCACCGTAACGTCGCCGCCGGCGAAAGGGCCGAGCAGGTAGAGCCGGCGTACGCGCAGGCGACCGCCGAGCGCGAGCGCGAGCGCGTGGTACGTCCCGAGCGAGAACCCGATCACGTCGAGGTCCCGGATCCCGCGCGCCTCCATGGACGCCTCGACAGCCGCTGCGACCGCCTCGAGCGAGAAGGGCGCGATCGCCGGCGAGCGCCCGTAGCCGGGCAGGTCCGGCACCAGCACGCGCCGCGTGTGCGCGAGCGGGCCCGCGACCTCGGCCCACACCTCGCCGTCGAGCACCTGACCGTGCAGGAGCAACGCCGCCGGCGACTCGACGGGGCCGCTCTCGCGGACGAAGAGCGGCGCAGGCGAGGACCGCGAAGACATGACGTGGAGGTAACCACGCCATCGGCGCGGTGCCGCACGCAGGGAGGTGGCCAGCAGAGCCTGGCGAGTTGGGGGGAGAGGGCTCTCCCGCGGCGGACCGCGGCCACCACTGTCGCGAACTCCCGCCTTCGCCCTCGCTCACCGTCGCAAGACGGGAGCGGCGAGGACGAACGATCGTCCGACCGAGGGACAGAGTCCGCCGCCACAGAATTTGATCCGTGAGGCGCACACCCTGAGGGGGCCCTTGCGAGATGCTCCTGCCATCTCGATCGGCTCGGTTCTTCGTCCAGGCGCGTGGCGTTGCCAACATCGCGGCGCCACGGAGGACGTCCTCGAGCCACCGGCGGCCCGCCCTCATGACGACTTCGCCATGGTCCGCGCGGTTCACGATGCCTGAGTCGAACACGCGTGGACCAGGGTAGAGCGCACAGCCGGCGACGAGCGTCGCCACTTACCGGGACGGCGGGGGTCAGTTCTTGTGGCGCTTGGAGGTCAGTTCCTCCTGCCGTTTGACAGGCCCGCGCGGACGACCCTCGCGAGGTGGGCCTCGCACACCTCCCGGACGCGCGCGCGGAGCCAGCGGTGCGCGGGATCGGCGTCGAGCCGCGGATGCCACAGGAGCGAGATCGGCAACTCGGGCGTGGCCACCGGCAGGGGGAACGAGAACATTCCGTCCCGCAGGAACCCCGTCTGAAGCTCGGGGACGGTGGCGACGAGGTCCGACGCCCGGGCCAGCCACAGCGCGCCCGCGTAACCGTCCACCACCGCGACGATGTCACGCGCCAGGCCGAGCGGCGCCAGCGCATCGTCCATCGGACCGCGGTCCAGCCCTCGCCGTGAGACGAGGACGTGCTGGCCGCTCGCGTATCGAGCCGGCGTCATCGGACCCGCGCCGAGCGGGTGTCCGGCCCGCACGACGCCGACCCACCGGTCGCGGAACAGCGCCTGCACGCGCAGCTCTGGCCCGGAGGTCCCGGCCGCCACGCCCGTCTCCAGGTCGACGGTCCCGTCGCGGAGCGGCGCGCTGTCCTTGTCCGGCTTCGTCGTGAAGCGCAGCCGGACGCCGGGTGCCTCCTCGGCCACGCGGGCGAGGAGCGCCGCGCCCAGGTTCTCCAGGAAGCCATCGGTCGAACGGATCGTGAAGGTCCGGGCGAGGCGCGCGAGCTCGAGTCGCCCGGCAGGGCGCAGGAGGTCCGCGGCGCCCTGCACGAGCGGTCCGACCCGCTCGCGGAGCTCCAGCGCGTGGGGCGTCGGGACGAGCGCGCGCCCGGCCCGGACCAGCAGCGGATCGCCCGTCGCCGCGCGAACCCTCGCGAGCGCCCGGCTCATCGCGGACGGGCTGAGCCGGAGCCGCCGGGCGGCGCGGGCGACGCTCCCCTCGGCGAGCAGCACGTCCAGCACGAACAGGAGGTTGAGGTCGGGCCGTGCCACGGCGTGGACCATAGCACGGGGCAATCGACGGCTGCCTGCGCGGCCGGGCTCCCTCGGGCGCCCCGCACTCGTCGCGCGCGCGGCGACATGGCGTCGAGCGCACGGACGAGGTGCGTCCGGCGCGTGTTCCGCCCGGCTCGGCCGCCAGCTACCTCCAGGGAACGACGACGGAGGCACGCGCGCCTCGAAACGGAGTTCTCATGAAGCCCATCCACGCAGGTCCCCTCGCAGCGCCCGTCGTCGAGGCGATGAGCGCCGGACGGGCGCCCTGGTCGCGCTGGACGCTCGCCGGCCTCTGCCTGTCCATGCTGATGTCGTCGCTCGACACCAGCATCGCCGCCGCCGCGCTGCCGACGCTCGCCCGGGCGTACGGGGCCTCGTTCCAGGATGTCCAGTGGGTCGTCCTCTCGTACCTGCTCGCCATCACCACCCTCATCGTCGGCGTCGGCCGTCTGGGCGACATCGTCGGCCGCCGCCGCCTGCTCCTGGCCGGGATCCTGCTCTTCACCGCCGCCTCGGCGCTGTGCGGCGGTGCGCCGAACCTCTGGGTCCTCGTGATCGCCCGCGCCCTGCAGGGCCTGGGCGCAGCGGCCATGATGGCGCTCACCGTCGCCTTCGTCGGGGACGCGGTCCCGCGGGAGCGGACCGGCAGCGCCATGGGGCTGCTCGGGACGATGTCCGCGGTCGGCACCGCCCTCGGGCCATCGCTCGGTGGCGCGCTCGTCGCCGCCGTGGGCTGGCGGGCGATCTTCCTGGTCAACGTGCCGCTCGGGCTCGTGAACCTGCTCCTCGCCCGCCGCCACCTCCCCGCGGATCCACTCGCGGCGGCGCGCGAGCGACCGCGCTTCGACTGGCTCGGCATGGTGCTCCTCGCGGGGACGCTCGGTCCGTACGCCCTGGCGATGACCCTCCCCGGCAGCTTCGATGCCCGGAACACCGCCCTGCTCACCAGCGCCGCGCTGTGCGCGGTCCTGTTCGTACGGGCGGAGGCCACGGCGCCCTCTCCGCTGGTGCGGCTCGCCATCTTCCGCGAGCGCGTGTTCGGCGCAGGGCTCGCCATGAGCGCGCTGGTTTCGACGGTCATCATGGCGACGCTGGTGGTCGGCCCCTTCCACCTCACCCGCACGCTGGGCCTGGACGCGGCCCGCGCCGGGTTGGTGCTGTCGGCGGGGCCGGTGGTGGCCGCGCTGACGGGCGTGCCCGCCGGGCGCGTCGTCGACTGGATGGGCACGCGGCGTACGACCCTGGCCGGGTTGGGCGCGATGGCGCTGGGCTCGTCGCTCCTCTCCGCGATCCCCGCGGCGCTCGGGGTCGCCGGGTACGTGGGTCCGATCACGGTGTTGACTGCGGGTTATGCGCTCTTCCAGGCGGCCAACAACACTGCCGTCATGGCGGCCGGCGGCGCCGACCGCCGGGGCCTCACCTCGGGCGTGCTCACCTTGTCCCGCAACCTGGGCCTCGTCACCGGTGCCTCGCTCATGGGCGCGGTGTTTGCTCGCGCTGCAGGCACGGCCGATTTGGCGTCGGCGCCGCCGGGCGACGTCGCCACCGGGACGCAGGTCACCTTCGCGGTCGCGGCGGGGCTGGTCGGAGTCGCGGCCGCCCTGAACGGGCTTCGATCGACCCCGCCGAGGAGGTGAACGTCGGGCATGACGCGTCGACCCGCCCGCGCTCCGCGCTCCGCGGCACGCGATCCCGGTGCTGCGGAATGCCTTCCAACCGGGCGTCCTGCTTACGGATACCAGCGCTGCCCTGAACCTCGACTTCGCTACTTGCCAACGGTCCTCAGGTCGTAGTACCCGAGCAGACACACGAAACGCCTTGCTCGTCGCCTGCGCGCCGACCCTGTCTGAATCGATTAGGGTTCGCAGCCGGGACGAGCCGTCCGCGGGGCCGTCGCCGGGGGACACGCAGCTCGGAGATCCTATGCGCATGAACGTACCGGTTCGTTTGTCGACTTGGCGTCACTGGGTGCTGGTGACCGTGCTTGGGCTGACCGGGCTCGCGGGCTGCGCTCGGCCCGATGCAGGCGCGGAGAGCGTGAAGACGGTCAGGCAGGCGGCGAAGGCCGGCGCGTCCCCCGAGGTGGTCGTCGCAAGCGGCTGCGGGTACGAGCTCACCACGGGCGCGTACTCGAGCTGGCCAGGCGGTTACCAGGCGTGGGTTCAGCTCACGAATCGCGGTGGCGCGGTCGGCACGAGCTTCCAGGTCCTGCTCGACGTGGGCGAGACCCAGATCACGCAGCTGAGCCTGGCCAGGTACGAGGCCGTCGAGGGCGGCTACGTCGTCACGGAGCCCGGCTGGCTCGAGTATCAGAAGATTCCGCAGGGCAAGAGCTACCGGTTCCAGTGGAACGGCTCGGGCGCTTATCCCACCGTCCAGCCGTACCTCATCTCCATCAACGGTGTCGCCTGCGACACGCACGCGCCGTCCGTCCAGCTCGTAGCGAGCGCGAGCTTCCTGACCTCGAACGGGAAGCTGACCCTCACGGCGGTCGCGACGGACGACGTGGCCGTTCGCAAGGTCGTGTTCCTGCAGGACGGCGAGGTGATCGCCGCCGACGCGAAGGAGCCCTACACGGCCGAGGTGGAGGTGACGGCGGCGCTCAACGGCCGCCACACCTATACGGCCAAGGCGATCGACCCCTCCGGGAACGAGACGATCTCGAACGCGGCGAGGTTGTTCGTCGCCATCGGCGACAGGTTCTTCGGGACGGCCACGGACGGCGCGGCCGACTTCGACCACCTCGTCGGAAACTTCGACCAGCTCACGCCCGGGAACGCGGGCAAGTGGGGGTCGGTCGAGGCCGTGCGCGACGTGATGGACTGGGCCGCGCTCGATCTCGCATACGCCTTCGCGAAGCAGAACGGGCTCCGCTTCAAGATGCACACGATGATCTGGGGGCAGCAGCAGCCTGGCTGGCTCACGTCGCTCAGCGTGGCCGAGCAGCGCGAGGAGATCGAGGAGTGGTTCGCGGCCGTGGCCGAGCGTTACCCGGATCTCGAGATGATCGATCTCGTGAACGAGCCGCTGCACGCCCCCCCGGCCTACGCGGAGGCGCTGGGCGGAGCGGGCGCGACGGGGTGGGACTGGGTCATCACGGCGTTCGAGCTCGGCCGGGAGTACTTCCCGAACGCCCAGCTCATCCTGAACGACTACAACATCCTGATCCTGCCGCAGGCGACGAGCGACTACGTGGCGCTCATCGACCTCCTGAAGGCGCGGGATCTGATCGACGGCGTCGGTGAGCAGGCGCACTTCCTCGAGCGCGCCGAGCTCCCGACGCTGCAGGAGAACCTGGACGCCCTCGCGGCGACGGGCCTGCCCATCTACATCTCGGAGCTCGACGTGAACTTCGCGGACGACGCGCGCCACGCACGGCGCGTCAGCGAGCTCTTCACGATGTTCTGGAGCAACCCCTCGGTCGTCGGGATCACGCACTGGGGTCACCTGCAGGGCCGCATGTGGCGCCCCGACGCGTACCTCATCCGCACCGACGGCTCGAATCGACCGGCGATGGACTGGATCGTCTGCTTCACGTCCGGCCGAGCGGACTGCCCGCTCCCGGTGTACGTGCCGCAGCCGCGCGTGGGCGATGCCACGGGCCTCGTCCTGCAGGCGGAGGAGTACGACGACGCGGCCGGGATCCTCGCGATCGGCGACGTCGTCGCGTACACGGACGACGGCGACTGGGAGCGCTTCGATCGCGTCCAGCTCCAGCAGACGTGGGACACCGTCGCGGTGCGCTACGCCAAGGGCAGCGAGGGTCCGTCGAGCCTCACGGTCCATCTCGACAGCCTCGACGCGGCGCCCGTCGTCACCGTGCCGCTCCCGCCGACCGCGGGCTGGGGCACCATGGCGACGCAGTCGGTCCCGCTGCCGGCCCTCGCCGGCGAGCATGCCGTGTTCGTGAAGTTCAACGGTGGCTACGGCGTGGGAAACGTGGACTCGATCACCTTCTCCTCGTCCGCGGTCGGTCCGAACGTCATCGCCAACGGTGACTTCGAGTCCGGCACGGACGGCTGGTTCACCTGGTCGGGCACCATCGGGACCACCACGGCCAGCGCGCAGAAGGGTTCGCGCGCTCTCATCGTCACGAACCGCCCGGGCAACGGGCCGGCGGCGACCACGATCACGAACGCCGTCGTCCCCGGCACGAGCTACCAGGTGAGCTTCTGGGTGTCCATCGCGGGCGCCGCTCAGGCGAACGTGAACCTGACGCAGAAGATCCGCTGCAGCGATGGCTCGGATCAGTACAGCTGGCTCGCGAGCCCCGTCGCCGTGCCCGAGGGGCAGTGGGTCGAGCTGACGGGGACGCTCGCCGTTCCGAACTGCCCGCTGGGCGAGGTCACCATCTACGCCGAAGGTCCGGGCGCGGGGATCGATCTCCTGGTCGACAACGTGTCGGCGCGGGCGCCGACGACCACGAACCTGATCCCCGACGGCACCTTCGAGTCGGGCGTCGGGAGCTGGTTCTCGTGGAACGGGGTGCTCTCGACCACCTCGGCCCTCGCGCACGGCGGCTCACGCAGCCTGGTCTCGACCGGTCGCACCGGCAACGGGCCGGTGGCGCGCAGCTTGATGGGCATCGTCGAGCCGGGGAAGACCTACCAGGTGAGCTTCTGGGTCAGCGTCGGCAACGCCGCCAGCGCAGACGTCAACCTGACGCGCAAGTTCTCGTGCCAGGGCCAGTCCGACAGCTACTCGTGGGTCGTCAACCCGACGGCCGTCACGAGCGGTGGCTGGGTGCAGCTGAGCGGCACGCTGGCCGTGCCGAGCTGCACGCTCACCGACGCCCTCATCTACGCCGAAGGTCCCGGCGCAGGGATCGACCTCTACGTCGATGACGTGACGCTCTCGCAGTAGGCGACTCGACCCTGCAAGCGAAGACCGCTTCGGCGCTCGCCGGAGCGGTCTTCGTGATCGGGGGTCGCCGAGGCGCAGCGCTCGGCTCCGCTCCGGCTGTTCGTGGAGACCGCGAAGGAGCTCGCCGTCGGCTCCCGAGGTCGCTCGTAGCGTCAAGGACGTGGCGCCTGCCACCCCGCGTCGCTCCCTGCGTGGCGCCCGCAGCCCGCGATCCCCCAGCAACTCCCGCCGTTTCGCCTGCCTCGACCCTGGCCTGCGTTGTGCAGTCGCACTCTGCGCCAAGGGGCCGCCGGGCCCGGCGCGCGCCCTGCGACGCCGGCTCTCCGCGACCTCGCCCACATCCGAACCGCCGCGCTCGGCGAGCGCAAGCCGCATCGCCGGCACGGATTGAGAGGAGCGCACGGTGCTCGAGCGGACCAAGAAGAAGCTGGAGAGCATGTACCGGAACGAGCCACAGCCGGGTCCCGACGGCGCGCCCTGCACGCTCGACAGCATCACGCGCATCAGCCCGGAGCAGGGGCTCTTCATGGCCGACCTGCACCGGCAGCTGCAACCCGCCACCTCTGTCGAGGTGGGCATGGCCTACGGCTTCTCGACGCTGTTCCTCGAGGATGCCATGCACGAGCACGGCTACGGCCACCACATCGCCATCGATCCCTTCGAGTTCACGACGTGGAAGGGCATCGGCCACCGGGCCGTGCAGGACCTGGGGTTCGACTCGCGCTTCACCCTGATGCAGAAGACCTCGGTGGCGGCGCTGACGGAGCTGCATGCCTCCGGCCTCCGACCCGAGTTCATCTTCATCGACGGGGACCACCGGTTCGACGGAGCCCTGGTGGACTTCTACTGCGCCAACAAGCTGCTGGCCGTGGGCGGCGTGGCGGTGTTCGACGACATGTGGATGCCGTCCATCCAGAAGCTGGCCGCGTTCATCCGCGCCAGCTTCGAGGCGTCGTACGAGGAGGTGGCCTCGCCCGTCCGGAACGTCTTCGTGATCCAGAAGAAGGGCGACGACCAGCGGCCCTGGGATCACTCCGCGACGTTCTGAACCGGCGCGGCCCCTCGGGGAAGGTCAGCTCCCGCGCGTCGCTCGAGGAGTGGTGGCCCCGCGGGCCGATCGGTCTTGCTTCAGCTCACGCCATCGGGCGAAGAGAACGAGCCCGGTCACGGCTGCCACCGGCACCGCCAGGTGCCAGAGGCGGGTGGGATACCGCAGCGGGTCGAAGATGCGCGCCACCGTGGGATCCGGCGGCCAGTAGTGGACGGTGACCGGGTCGCCCTCGCGCAGATGCTCGTTGTCCGGGTCGGGCCGGGCATTGCCGAAGCTGCGCACGAGCCGTCGCCCCGGACCGACCTCGTACGCCACCGTGACGGAGTGACTCCCACGCAGACCGGACTTCGTCCCCGTCACGGTCCCGACGACCTTCGTCCGGGCCTCGGCGATCCGATGCTCCTCGACGAGGTTCTTGCCGAACACCCACCCGAGGCACAGGACGGCCGCGAGCCAGGACATCCCCCAGAAGCCGAGACGCGAGCGCCGCACGAGTCGATGGTAGCAGAGGACCACCGCACGGGCGCCGTCATGCCGCTGGCGAGTTCGTCACGCTCCGTGTGGTGATGTATCCTCCCTTCGCCGCTGGGTCCGTGCCGTCCGTACGGTCGCGG
>DASPMI010000058.1:0-2219 GCA_035627135.1 Anaeromyxobacter sp.
CCCTGCTCGAAGTACCCGCCGAACCCGCACCGGACGCGCGCCGGGATCCCGGCGTGCCGGAGCAGTGCCGCGTACAGGACCGAATGGTCCCGGCAGTTCGAGACGAGCTTGTGCGGGTACGGCAGCGGCGCGGCCTCACCACGGCCGCGGCCGAGCGAGGCCTCGAGCTCGCCGATGCGCCGGAGCTTGGCGCGCACGTCGCGGAGGTTGGTCTCCGCGTACGCGCGGGCGGCGTCGTCCGCGAGCCCGTACGCGCTGCGCCAGTGGACGTGGACCATCACCGAGCGCACCGCCTCCGCGAGCGCGCGCGGGTCCTTCCCCGCGCCGGCGGCGAGCCGGGCGAGGCGCGGGGCCTCGTCCTTCGGGTCGGTGAACGGGCCGTTCGAGAGCCAGGCCTCGGGGCCGGCGGGCAGCGTCGGAGCGGTTGCAGCGGCGTGCGGCATCTTCGTTCTCCTCTCGTGGGGTCGAGGAGAACCTACGGCCGCGGGCCGGGGGAGTTTTGATTGCGCGTGCGGTGATGGGCGGCCCGGATGGGCGGTCCCGTCCTCACGTTCACCGCGCGATCGGCTTGTACCGGATCCGCCGGGGCTTGGCCCCCTCCTCGCCCAACCGGCGCTTCTTCTCGGCCTCGTACTCCTGGTAGTTGCCGGTGAAGAAGGTCCACTTCGACTCGCCCTCGGCGGCCAGGATGTGCGTGGCGATGCGGTCGAGGAACCAGCGGTCGTGCGAGATGACGAGCACGCACCCGGCGAACTCCTGGAGCGCATCCTCGAGCGCGCGCAGGGTCTCGACGTCGAGGTCGTTCGACGGCTCGTCGAGCAGCAGCACGTTCGCGCCGGTCATGAGCGTCTTCGCGAGGTGGAGCCGCCCGCGCTCGCCGCCGGAGAGCGCGCCGACGAGCTTCTGCTGATCGGCGCCCTTGAAGTTGAACCGGCTGATGTACGCGCGGCTCGGCATCTCGAACTTGCCGACGGTGATCGTGTCGTGCCCGCCGGAGAGCTCGTCGAAGACGGTCTTCTCGCCGGAGAGGTTCTCGCGGCTCTGATCGACGAAGGCGATCTGGACCGACGGCCCGATCTCGACCTTGCCCGCGTCCGGCTTCTCCACCCCGGTGATCATCTTGAACAGCGTCGACTTGCCGGCGCCGTTGGGGCCGATGATCCCGACGATGGCGCCGGGCGGGACGATGAACGACAGGCCGTCCATGAGGAGCTTGTCGCCGAAGCCCTTCGAGACGCCCTGGAACTCGATCACCTTCTGCCCGAGCCGCTCGGCGACGGGGATGAAGATCTCCTGGGTCTCGTTCCGCTTCTGGTACTCGAACTTCGAGAGCTCCTCGAACCGCGCGAGGCGGGCCTTGCTCTTCGCCTGGCGCGCCTTCGGGTTCTGCCGGACCCACTCGAGCTCCTGCTTCATCGCCTTGATGCGCGCGCTCTCCTGCTTGGCCTCGAGCTCGAGCCGCTGCTCCTTCTGCTCGAGCCAGGAGGAGTAGTTGCCCTTCCACGGGATGCCGTGGCCGCGGTCGAGCTCCAGGATCCACTCGGCCACGTTGTCGAGGAAGTAGCGGTCGTGCGTGACCGCGACGACGGTGCCGGGGAACCGCCCCAGGAACTGCTCCAGCCACTCCACCGACTCGGCGTCCAGGTGGTTCGTGGGCTCGTCGAGGAGGAGCATGTCCGGCTTCGAGAGGAGGAGCTTGCAGAGGGCGACGCGGCGCTTCTCGCCGCCGGAGAGGTGCGCGATCTTCGCGTCCCACGGCGGCAGCCGGAGCGCGTCGGCTGCGATCTCGAGCGCGGTGCCGGTGTCGGCGCCGGCGTTGGCGATGATCGCCTCGAGCCGCGCCTGCTCCTCCGCCAGCTTCTCCATGTCGGCGTCCGGATCACCGTACGCGGCGTAGACCTCCTCGAGCCGCTTCTGCGCGGCCGCCACCTCGCCCTGCGCCGACTCGACCTCCTCGCGGACGGTCTTCTCGGGATCGAGCCGGGGCTCCTGCGGGAGGTACCCCTGGCGGATCCCGGACTGCCGCGTGATCTCGCCGTCGTACTCCTCGTCCACGCCGGCCATCAGCCGGAGCACGGTGGACTTCCCGGCGCCGTTCAGGCCGAGGAGGCCGATCTTCGCGCCGGCGAAGAAGGAGAGGGAGATGTCCTTGATGATCTGCCGCTTGGGCGGGACGATCTTGCTCACGCGGAGCATCGACATCACGTACTGGGGCATGG
>DASPMI010000059.1:0-32288 GCA_035627135.1 Anaeromyxobacter sp.
AGGACCTCAAGATGACGGTCCCCTACTTCGGCGATCACTCGCGGTTCATCGAGGTGGCCACCCACGAGATGGTCCACCAGTTCCAGATCCAGAAGATGCAGGACCTGGCGGGCGGCGACACGTCCGCCATCATGACCCTGCCGCTCTGGTTCATCGAGGGCATCGCGGAGTACTACACGAAGGGTGGAATCGACGTCGAGACCGACCTCTTCCTGCGCGACCTGCTCTGGAACCCCGACCCGGCGCGGCGCTACCAGATCCTGCCCTTCGGCGAGGACCGGCTGCTCGGGTACATCCCGACGTACAAGCTCGGGCAGGCGCGGATCGCCTTCCTCGCGGACACCTACGGGCCGGAGACGATCCAGTCGTTCCTGGAGCAGGCGCGGTTCGGGGGGCCGCCGGGCGCGGGGCAGGAGCGCGGCTTCCCGGCGCTGGTGCAGCGCGTGCTGGGCGAGCCGATCGCCCAGGTGGACGCGCGCTGGCGGGCGTGGCTGAAGCGCCGGTACTACCCGGCCTACCTCGCGTCGGCGCTCGATCTCGCGAGCGTGCGCGAGCTGCGCAGGCTGCCCTCGGAGCCGGAGGCGTTCACCACCTCACCCGACGGCAGCGTCGTGCTCTTCCGCGGCATCGACCGCCAGCGCGGGCGCGCCCGCCTCGTGCTCGTCGATCCGCGGTCCCCGGGCTCGGACGTGGAGGTGGCCGCCGACGATCGCCCCGGGACGGAGTCGCTCCATCCCATCGAGTACGGCGTGGCGGCGCTGGGGACGAAGCTCCTCGCCTACTCCGCGCAGGACGGGATCGGCGACCGGCTCCACGTCGCGACGTACGAGCACGCGCCCGCGAAGGACGGGGGCCGCGCCCGGCTCCGGGTCGGCGAGGTGCGGGCCCTCGACGTCCGCCCGCCGGAGGACGAGGACCGCTTCGGCCGGTTCATCACCATCGCCGACCCCGCCCTCTCGCCGGACGAGACGGAGATCGCCTTCGTCGGCGTGGGCTCGAGCGGGCAGCAGGACATCTACGTCGCGCCGGTGGACCGCCCGTCGCGCGCGCGCCGCCTCACGCGCGACCTCTTCGCGAAGAAGGACCTCGCCTGGGGGCCCGCGGGGATCGCGTACGCGTCGGACGCCACCTCCCACGGCAAGCTCAACCTGTTCCGGATCGACCCCGCCACGGGCGCGCGCACGCGGCTCACCACCGGCCCGTCGACCGACCGCGAGCCCGCGTTCCTCCCGGACGGCGCGCTGCTCTTCACCTCCGACGCCGACGGGAAGCCCGACCTCTGGGAGCTCCGCGACGGGCGCGCGCGGCGGCGGACCGACTTCACCACCGGGCTGTACGGCGGCCGTCCGGTCGCGCGCGGCGGGGCCATCCTGGCGTCGACCTTCCACGGCGGCCGGTTCCGGCTGGTGCAGGTCGCGCCGATCTCGCTGCTGGAGGCGGAGTGGCGCGACGTCGCCCCGGAGCGCGGGGAGCCGCTGCCGATCCCGAGCGCCGACTTCCCGGCGGCGCCGAAGGAGTACCGGGCCTACGCCGCCCGGAACTGGCGGCCGCAGGCCGGGTTCATCTACGGCGGCGGCTCCGGCGGCTTCTTCTCCGGCCGCGCCGCCGCGCTCTTCTCCGACTACCTGCGCGACCACGTGCTCTTCACCGACGTCGAGGTGTACGGCAGCTTCGACTACACCCAGGCGCTCGTGCTCTACGAGGACCGCTCGCGCCGCGTCGGGCGCGTGCTCGGGGCCTACCACTACGTGCAGCAGCAGCTCGACCCGCTCGACCTCGACCTCGCCTACAACCAGCGCGACTTCGGCGTCACCGGCGCGCTGCGCTGGCCGCTCGATCCGTTCCGGCGCTTCGAGGCCGAGCTCTCCGTCGGCGCCACCCAGCGGTACTGCCTCACCGACTGGGCCGCGGAGCTGACGCTCGACTGCGGCGGGCTCCAGGACCCGAGCGACGCGTACGCGAGCGCCGAGGACTGGCGGCGCCGGAACGGCGGGACCAACCTGACCGTCACCCCCTCCCTCCGGTTCGGGTACGACTCGGTCCGGTTCCACCCGCTCGCGGGGCCGATCGACGGCTCCTCGCTCCTCGCGGAGATCGGCGGCGGCTGGGTGCCGCAGCGCGGCGCCGTCCACGGGTTCGCCCGCTTCGACGCGCAGCGGTACTTCCAGCTCGTGGGCCGGACGCGGTTCTGGCTCCGCGGCGCCGCCGGCGTGAGCTTCTCGCCGGGCGGCAACGACCGGGTGTGGGAGCGGAGCTGGTGGCTCAACGGGGCCGACAACCTCCGCGGGTACGGCCCGGGCGACACCCCGTTCCTCATCGGCTCCAGGTACTACGTCGCGAACGCCGAGCTCCAGGTCCCGCTCGATCCGCTCCTCCAGCTCCCGCTGTTCGAGTACATGACCGGCATCGCCGGGCTCGACTTCGGCGGCGTGTTCAGCTCCTGGGAGGGCCGGCGCGACTCCGACGGCGACGTCGTGGACCCGGGGGCCTGGGAGGCGCGGACCCTGACCGGCGTGCTCGGGGTGAACATGACGCTCGGGCCCATCCTGTTCCGGGTCCACTTCGGCCACCCGTTCCGGATCGGCGGCGTCGAGACGCCGGCGCTGGCGGACCGGCAGCGCTGGGTGACCAACGTCACCCTGCGGTACCTGTTCTTCTGACCGGGACTGCGCTCCACGTCCAGGGGCAGCGCGGGTTCCGCCGTGGTCACATGCACCGCGCCGCGCTGCAGGTGCCGCTGACGCAGTTGGCGTTAGAAATACACGGCTCGCCAGACCGGCACCCCACGCCGCCCGCCATGCCCTGCACCTGGAGCGCGGTCGTGTTCGGGGGGCCGAGCTCCATGGGCACGTTGCCCGAGACGCCCTGGACCCGGTTGGTCAGCACGATGTAGTTCGCGCTCGCGGAGGCGCTGATCCCGACGGTTGAGCTCGAGATGGCGCTCGCGGTGGCGATCGCGGTCGCGGTGGCGTCCGCGCCAGCCCCGTCGTCGTGATCACGGTGATGCGCCCGATTGCGACCGCCTTCGCCACGACCTGGCACGCGTTCGCGGCCGTCGGTGCCGCGAACGTGCCACATGCCATCGAGGCGGGGGAGTCGCACTGCACGCCGTTGGCTCACGACCGCGTCACCGCAGAACGGACCCGTCCTTGCGGTTTCGCTCCGGCAATCGAGGCTGCAGAGCACGCACGTCGCCTGTCCATAGGTACAGCTCGTGGCGCCGTTCTGAGGGCCGTGGTCGCACAACTCGTTCGGCTCATCCGTCGTGCCGTCGCCGCGGTAGTGCCGGATGCGCTGACGGCGCGCGTTACGCCAAGACGAGACGTGGTGGTCCGCATGTCGATCTCCCCCCTCGCAGATCTGCGATTACAGCCCGTGCACAGCGACGGGCGCGGGACGGTTCGTGGTCGACTCGTCGCCGAGCTGGCCCTCGAGGTTCCCCCCCCAGCACCACACGGCTCCGCCGTCGAGCAGCGCACACGCGAAGGAGGACACGGAGCTCACGGCCGACACGCCGTTCGCGAGCCCGGTGACGTTGACGAGCGTCGTGCTGTCCGTCGTGGGTTCGCCGTTCCCGAGCTCCCCGCTGGCGTCGCCCCCCATCGCCTTCACCCCGCCGTTCACGAGCAGGTACAGGTTGGCGTCGCCGACCGCGAGCGACGTCGTCCCCGTGGGCGCGCCCACCACGTCGATCGGCGTCGGGCACACGCCGTTCGTGCATCCCGCGCCGGTCATGCCCGGGAACGCATGCCCCCAGCACCTGACCTGCGCGCCCGCGAGCGCGCAGGTCGTCTGCGAGCTGGACGCGATCGCGGTGACGCCGCTCTCCTCGGGGATGGTCTGGTAGGGGGTGGACCGGGAATGCACGGCGGCGTTCCCATCTCCGAGCACGCCGCCGGAGCCGCCGCCCCAGCACCTCACGCCGCCGTTCAGGACCGCGCATGTGTGCGCTTCGCCGGCCGAGATGGCGACGACGCCGGTCTCGAGACCAGGGACCTGCAAGGGCGTGGCGGACGCGCTCCCGGTCGCCGCCCCAAGCTGCCTGGAAGCGTTGTCTCCCCAGCACTTCACGGCCCCGTCGATCAGCGCGCACGAGTGGGCCAAGCCGAGCGTGAGGCCCCGTACACCGGTGGAGAGCCCGTCGACGCGGACCGGTGTGGCGCTGTAGGAGTCGACGAAGGCAGCGCTCCCGAGCCGCGAGCTGCGGTTGTCGCCCCAGCACCTCACGCCGTCGCTCACGACGGCGCAGGAGTGCGAAGAGCCGGCGGCGATCGCGCGGGCTCCGCCCAAACCACGGACCCGCACGGCCCTGTCCCTGTTGTCGGTCGTCCCGTCGCCGAGCCTCCCGAGGGTGTTGAGCCCCCAGCACGACGCCACGCCACCCTCGAGCGCACAGGCGTGCGCGATCCCCGCAGCGACCGCGTCCGCGCCGCCGCCGCCGCCGTCTCCACCCCCGCAACCCGCCAGCCCGATCGCGAGGGCGAGCGTCGCGAGCCCGCGCAGCGAAGCTGCGCGAACGCCCGCGCTCCTGCGACCACCACTGGAGAATCCGGTCATGTCCACGCCTCCGGTGTCCATCAGTTGCACTTCGAGTTGCTCCTGCAGTTGCCATTGACGCAGTCGTAGTCGAATCTGCACGTCTCGTCCGTCCGGCACCCCACCCCGCCCGCCATCCCCTCCACCCGGAGCGTGGTCGTGTCCGTGGGATCCAGCTCGATGGGGACGTCGCCCGAAATGCCCTGGACCCGATTGGTCAGAGAGACGACGTTCCCGCTCGCGGTGGCGTGGATGCCGACCGCGGAGGTGCCGGCGATCGCGTTCGCGGTGTGGGTCGCCGTCTGATTGACGCCCGTCCCGATCGTGATCGCGACGTTGCCCGGCGTCGTCACGGCGCCTCCCTCTTCCACGTACTCGAAGACGGTCCGGGCCGCGCTCCGGTCGCCGGCGAGCGAGAAGGTCACCCCCGGCAGGCCCTGGTTCGTCAGGACCGTGAGCTCGCCTTCGGCGGGGCCCTTCGACACCCACTCGCACTGGTCCGAGGAGCCGCTCGGCCCGCAGGTCCCGCACGACATCGACGCCAGGTTGTCGCAGTTCTCATCGTTGCTGACGTTCCGGTCACCGCAGAACGGTCCCGTCCCCTGCCATTCGTGTCTACAGTCGCCGCTGCACAGCCAGCAAGTCGCCGTCCCGTAGGGACAGCTCGTGGCGCCGTTGAGCGAGGATCCGCGATCGCAGACCTCTGGCGGCGCGTCCTCCTTGCCGTCGCCGCAGTAGTGCGGCGCGCCCTGGACGGTCTTGCAGACGCTGCACAGCGTGCAGCTCGTCTGACCGTACGGACAGTCCACGCGCGGGAGAGCATCGGCCGGGCCGCCGTCACAGTCCTCGTCCTGCGTGCCGTTCACCATGGTCCTGTCGATGTGAGCGTCGCCACACACGTTCCAGACACAGGTCGGGAGGCAGCTCGCGTTCCAGCCGTTGCGCGTGTCGCCGTCGTCGCACTGCTCGCCGCCCGGGGCGGTGCGCGTGTCGAGCGGGTTGATCTCGTCGTCGCCGCACCGGCTCGCGGTGCAGTTCCAGTTGCAAGTAGGCGACTGGCCGTCGGGCCCTTCCACGCCGTCGCCCATTCGATCGCACTGCTCGGCGGGCGCGGCGCGGTTGATCCTTCCGTCCCCGCACTTCCGGAACGTGCAATCGAGGTCGCACTCGAACGTCTCGAGCGGCACGTTGTCGTCGC
Organism: Anaeromyxobacter sp.; assembly: GCA_035627135.1. GTDB lineage: Bacteria > Myxococcota > Myxococcia > Myxococcales > Anaeromyxobacteraceae > Anaeromyxobacter. The sequence continues at coordinate 5,735 of DASPMI010000059.1, forward strand.
CGGGATCGCACTGCTCGTTGGGCGGATCGACCTGGTGGTTCCCGCAGACGAGGCTCGACTTGCAGTCGTCGCTGCAGGTGGCGCTGGGAGGATCGCAGACCTCGCCGGTCGCGGTCTCGATGTGCTCGTTCCCGCACCTCTCCTCCCACCGGCAGTCCGCGCTGCACGGCCTGGGGTCGATGAGGTCCCCGTCGGTCACGCCGCCGTCGTCGCACACCTCGTCGCCGTCGATCCTCCCATTCCCGCACAGACCCTGGATGCACTGCGCCGTCCTCGCCGTGCAGTGCCACCCCGCAGGGCAGAAGATGTACGGGGGACAGTTCTCCGCCTCGGGCTTCCTGCAGCTCTGCGTCGCCACGAGGGCGGCGACCGCTGCCACCGCGAAGGCGATCCGTCCGGTCGTCTTGAGCGCCATGATGGATCTCCTCACCGGAAGCGCAGCCGCACCGCGAGTCCGGGTGCATCGGGGGTGACGAGCGGCGAGATCTCCACCCGGGGCGGCGGGGGCGCGGGCGCGGCGCCCTCGATCTCGTCGTAGGTCCGGACGTGCGACCGGCCCCGGTTCGCGAACACGAGGATCGCGCCGGTCACGAGCACCGCCCCGCCCGCGGCCCCGGCGACGACGCCCGCGCGCTGCATGACGCGACCGTCCTTGCGGAGCCGCGCGAGGGCCGGCGGCTCGGAGGTGCAGAAGCCCTCTTCCTCGCGGCACTCGAGCTTCGACTGGCGGTCGTACTGCCGGATCTTCTCGTTCCCGCCGACGAGGAGTGCGGCCCCTGCCCCGAGCACCGTCGCGCCGCCGCCCACGACGGCCCAGGGCTTCCACGCCGACCAGCGGCGCTTCGTCTCCGTGAGCTGCGCGAGCGTCTTGAGCTGGAGCTGGAGGCGGACGGTCTGCCCACCCTCGAACACACGGACGGCCTGGTTCGTCACGTACCCGTCGCGCCGCGCCACCACCGTGTGCCGGCCGGCGCGGACGAGCCCGTTCCACTCCCCGGGGGTCGCGAAGAGCTGGTGCCCGTCGAGCTCCACGACGCCCTCGGGGACGTCGCAGCGGAGCTCCACCCGGGCGAGCTGCTTCTCGAGCAGCGCGAGGTAGTTCCGCGCGTGGTGAAACCGCTCCTCCGCGAGCGGCTTGGCCCCGTACCGGGTCGCCTGCTGGAGGTGCTCGTAGGTCTCGACCGGCTGGTCCATCGACATGAGCGCGATGGCCAGGTTGAAGTGGATGTTGGGGTGGTTCCAGTGGGTGAGCGCCTCGCGGTACTTCGAGACCGCGAGCAGCGTGAGCGACTCCCGCAGGAGCTTGTTCCCCTCGAGGAAGAGCACCTCGGCCGCCCGCCGCTCCGCCTCGGGGACGCCGTGGCTCCAGACGTTCTCGTCCTGCGGCGGCTCGACCGCAGGCACGGGCTGGGGCTCGAGCTGCCGGATGGGATCGAGCGTCATCTGCTTCGCGCCGAAGTCGCCGTCCCCCTGCGGCGCGGGCTGGGGGTTCGGCTCCTGCGCGGCAGCCGGGCCGGCGCAGAGCGCGACCGCCACCGCTGCGGCGAGAAGCATCCTGGGGTGCACGGGCATCGGGGGCGGTCTCCTCGTCACGGCGGCAGGGTCTCCGCGAGCGGGCTGCCGAACTGCTCCTTCAGCCGCCGCACGCGCTCCTGCTCCTCGCGGAGCCGGACCGCGAGCTGGCGCGCCGCGGCGTCGGCGCGCTGCTGCTCCCGGCGCGCCTCGGCGGCGCTGGCCTTGGCCAGGGCCTCGGCCTTGGTGGTGTTCTCGAGCGCGGCGAGGAGGGCGCGGTTCTTCTCCTCGAGCTCGGCGCTCGCGGCCTCCGCGCGCGTGGCCGCCTCCGCGCGCTCCCGCTCCTTCACCGCGAGGGCCTCGGCGCGCTCGCGGGCCGCGGCCTCGGCGGTGCGTGCCGTGACCTCGGCCGTGCGGGCCGTCTTCTCGGCGGCGCGGGCGAGCTCCGCCTGCCGCACCGCCTCCTGCTGCGCGTTCCGGATGACGACGAGCGCGACCATCGAGGCCGCGACCACGAGCACGAGGGCGCCGATCGCGCCGCCGATGAGCGCGCGCCGGAGCCGCGCCGACCGCGTCGCCTGCGCCACGACCGCGTCGAGGAACGCCTGCTGCGTCTCCGGGAGCTGCCCGCGGTACCGCCGCTGGAACCGCCGCGCCTCGTCCGCCGTCTCGCCTCGCCAGAGGAGCCCGCGGCGCCTGCCGCCGGAGTCCCACTGCCGCGTGCCGGCGCGGAGCTGCTCGAGGAACGACGCGTCCTCGCCGCTCTCGTCGAGCCACCGGCGCAGCGCCGGCCAGCTCCGGATGAGCGACTCGTGCACGATCTCGACGGTCGTGCCGCGCTCGCTCTTCTGCACCACGAGGAGGCGGGACTGCACGAGCTGATCGAGGAGCCGGTCGAACGCGGCGCGATCCGGGAAGAGCTCCCGCAGCTCCTCCCGCGAGACGACGGCGCGCGTGCGCTCGGAGGTGACGAGCCGCAGGAACAGCTCGCGCGCGGCGCGGCGCGCGTCCGGCGAGAGCGCCTCGAGGACGCGGTCGGCGTACCGCGCCAGCGCCCCGGCGATGCCCCCGATCGCCTCGGAGCTCGCGCGGGTCAGCACCTTGTGCACCGGATCGCGCGCCTCCCAGAGCTGGCTGGCCGCGAACTGGAGGAGGCAGAGCGCGCCCTCGGTGGACCGCAGGTCGCGCACCAGCTCGTCGAGCATCGCCGGGCTCTCGAACCTGTACCCCGCCACCTCCGCCGGCAGCGCGAGCGCGTCGCGGAGCGCCTCGTCGCCCGGCGTGGCGAGGAAGAAGAGCCCGGGCCGCGCCTCGGCCAGGCGCGCGTCCTCGAACATGCGGTCGAGGAAGTCGGAGCGGACCGACACCACCACGCGCACCGGCGAGGCGGCGTCGTCGGCCACGCCGGCGAGGCACGCGCTGAAGACGCGCCGGGCCTCGGGATCCGGCGCGAGCGTGAAGAGCTCCTCGAGCTGGTCGACGAAGACCATCACCCGGCGCCCGAGGCGGCGGGCGTAGGCGCGCAACATCGATCCCGCCCACCCGGGCTCGGCCACGAGCCGCGCCTGGAGCTCGCGCGCCTCGCGCACCTCGTCCGTCACCGACTTCCCGCCCGCCGTCGCCGCCGTGGGCACGAGGGCGCTCGCGAGCGCGGCCACCGGATCGCGCCCGGGCCGCACCACGATCGCCTCCCAGCTCTCCCCGAGCCGCTTGAGCGCGGGGACGACGCCCGCCCGGACGAAGGACGACTTGCCGACGCCCGAGGGGCCGACCACCGCCACCATCGGCTCGTCGCGCAGGCGGTGGACGAGCGCCGCGATCTCGTGGGTCCGCCCGAAGAACAGATCGGCGTTCGACTCCTGGAACGCGCTCAACCCCGCGTACGGGCTCTCGTCGGCCGCGAGCTCCCGCTCGCGCCGGCCGGGCATGAACGGCGCGAGGAGCTCGAGCACGCGGAGCGCGCCCGGGGGCCGGCGCGCCGGATCCTTCGCGAGGCACGCGTCGACCGCGTCGGCGAGCCGCGAGGGCACGCCCGGCGCGGCGGCGCGGAGGCTGGGCATGGACTCCGGGCTCACCACCGCGCGGCCGAGCCGCTTCTGGTCGAGCCCCTCCAGCGGGTGCCGCCCGGCGAGGAGCTGGAACAGCATGATCCCGACCGCCCAGATGTCGGACCGGTGGTCGATGGCCTCCCCCGTCCACTGCTCCGGCGACATGTAGAGCATCGTCCCGACCGTCATCCCGTGCTCGGTCAGCTGGGAGTCGCTCTGGCGCGCCGGGGCCGTCTCTTCGCCGTCCGGCGGCGCCGCCGCGGCTGCCCGGCCCAGGAGCTCCGCGGGCGACGCGCGCTGCTCCTCCTGGACCTTGGCGATGCCGAAGTCGAGCACCTTCAGGACGCCGGCGCTCGTCAGCATCACGTTCTCGGGCTTCAGGTCCCGGTGGACGATGCCCTGCGCGTGCGCGCACGCGAGCGCCCGGAGCACCGGGCCCATGAGCTCGACCGCGCGCCCGGGCGGGAGCGGCTTCGCGCCGGCCAGCTGGGCGAGGGTGCGGCCCTCGAGGTACTCGAGGACCATGTAGGGCCGGCCCTGGTGCGCGTCGGCCTCGTACAGCGTAACGATGTTCTCGTGGCTGCACCGCGCCGTCGCCCGGGCCTCGAGCACGAACCGCTCCACGAGCGCGGGGTCCTGGGTGCGCAGGAACTTGATCGCGACGCGCCGTCCGAGCTTCGTGTCGCGCGCGAGGAAGACCTCTCCCATTCCGCCGCGCCCGAGGCGCCGGATGAGCTCGTAGTGCCGGACGCGCTCTCCGGTCCCCAGCTCCCCCGGCGCGTCCGGCGCCGCCGCCGCGGGAAACGCCGCGGGAGCGACTGGCGCGACCTGCGGCCCGGGCACGGCTGCCGGCGCAGGGAGCACCTGCGTCCGGGGGCTCGACGGCAGCGCCTGCGTCTTCTGAGGGGATGGAAGCGCCTCGGTCCTGGGCGGCGTCGGCAGCGGCTGCGTCCGTTCGGGCGCCTCGACGGCCTCGACGCTCGGCGGCGTCGGGAGGGCCTGCGTCTTCGCGGGCACCCCGGCGCCTGGCGGACGAGGTCCGCTCGAGCCATTCGGCAGATCCATGACGCGCTCTCCGGGACGTGGACGCGGGCAACCAGCAACCGGGCGTGGAACTCACGGAAAGTAGCAGTGTGCGCCGAGGTCCGGCAAGCGATGGTCGTCGTGACCTGCGCGCCGCGGTGTGCCGCCGCGGCGCCGCCACCCGTGCGGGTGCTGCCCTGCCAGAACGCCACGTGGATGGTCCGGGCGAAGAGCGCCCTCGCTGCGGCGTGTCACGCCACGTCGACCGCCGCCGCCGGCGCCGTCGCGCCGGACCGGATCGACTCCACGAGCCGCCCGAACGCCTCCGGGTTGGCGTGCAGCCACTCGATGGCGCGCTCGCGGCCCTGACCGATCCGCTCACCCGCGAGCGAGAAGTGCGCTCCGGACTTCTCGATGAGCCCGCGCTCGACCCCGAGGTCCACCGCCTCGCCGAGCCGATCCACGCCGACGCCGTAGCGGATGTCGAACTCCGCCTCGCGGAACGGGGGCGCGACCTTGTTCTTCACCACCTTGACGCGGGTGCGGTTCCCGACGACCGCCTCCCCGTCCTTCACCGCGCCCGTCCGGCGGATGTCGAGCCGCACCGAGGCGTAGAACTTGAGCGCGTTCCCGCCGGTGGTGGTCTCGGGGTTCCCGAAGACGACGCCGATCTTCATCCGGATCTGGTTGATGAAGATGACGAGGCACTGGTTGCGCGAGACGAACGACGTGAGCTTGCGCATCGCCTGGCTCATGAGCCGGGCCTGGATGCCCATGTGCGCGTCACCCATCTCGCCCTCGATCTCCGCCTTGGGCACGAGCGCCGCGACCGAGTCCACGACCACGAGATCGACCGCCCCGGAGCGCACGAGCTGCTCGGTGATCTCCAGCGCCTGCTCGCCGGTGTCCGGCTGCGAGACCAGCAGGTCCGGCAGGCTGACGCCGAGCTTGCGCGCGTAGGTCACGTCGAGCGCGTGCTCGGCGTCGATGAACGCCGCGATGCCGCCGCCGCGCTGCACCTCGGCGATCGCGTGGAGGGCGAGGGTCGTCTTGCCCGACGACTCCGGCCCGAAGATCTCGACGAGCCGCCCTCGCGGGAGGCCGTTCACCCCGAGCGCGAGGTCGAGGCCGATCGAGCCGCTCGACACCACCGGGATGGCCTCGATCGCGGCGTCCTCCCCGAGCCGCATGATGGATCCCTTGCCCCACTGCTTCTCGATGCCCGTCACCGTCAGGGCGAGCGCCTTCAGCTTCTCCAGCTTGCTCATCGGACGTGCCTTCCTTTCAGAGAATGGGCCGGTCGAGGGCCCGGTACTGGATCGCCTCCGCCACCTGCGCCGCGCCCACCACCTCTCGCCCCTCCAGGTCGGCGATGGTCCGCGCCACCCGGAGGACCTTGTCGTGCGCGCGCGCCGAGAGCCCGAGCCGCGCCACCGCGTCGGCGAGCAGCTTCCGGCCTGCCTCGTCGGGCGCGCACAGCCGGCGCAGCGCCGCGCCCCGGAGCCGCGCGTTGCAGCGCGCCACGCGCGGCCCCGCCCGCGCCGCCTGCCGGGCACGCGCCGCGGCGACCCGCGCCCGCACCTCGGCGCTGCTCGGCCCGGTCCCGCCCGTCGCCAGGAGCGTCGGCGGCACCGCGGGCACGTCGATGTGGAGATCGATCCGGTCGAGCAGCGGCCCGGAGATGCGCCGCCGGTACTGGAGGAGCTCGTGGCTCGTGCAGCGGCAGCGCCGCGCGCGATCCCCGTAGTGGCCGCAGGGGCACGGGTTCATCGCCGCGACGAGCGTCACCTGCGACGGGTAGGTCGCCGTCCGGCCGGCGCGCGAGATGGTCACCTCGCCGTCCTCGAGCGGCTGGCGCAGCGCCTCGAGCACGTGCCGCCGGAACTCGGGCAGCTCGTCGAGGAAGAGCACGCCGTGGTGCGCCAGGGAGATCTCGCCCGGCCGCGCCGCGCCGGTCCCGCCCACGAGGCCGGCGTCGGAGATGGTGTGGTGCGGCGCGCGGAAGGGCCGCTCGGCGAGGAGGCCGCGGTTCCGGGTGAGCCCGGCGACGCTGTGGACCACGGTCGCCTCGAGCGCCTCCTCGAACCCGAGCTCGGGGAGGATGCCCGGCAGGCGCCGGGCGAGCATCGTCTTCCCGCTGCCGGGCGGGCCGAAGAAGAGGAGGTTGTGCCCGCCCGCGGCCGCGATCTCGAGCGCGCGCTTGGCGTGATCCTGGCCGGCGACGTCGGCGAGGTCGAGCGGCGACGGGGCCTCGCCGGCGAGGAGCGGGGGCGGCGGCGGCTTGGGGAGGAGCGTGCCCGCGAGCCAACCGATCACGTCGGACAGGTGCTCCACGGCCACGACCGTGAGCCCCTCGACCACCGACGCCTCGAGCCCGTTCGCGGCGGGCACGACCAGCGCGCGCGCCTTCGCCCGCCGGGCCTCCATCGCGAGCGGCAGCACCCCGCGGACCGGCCGCACCTCGCCGGAGAGCGCGAGCTCGCCCACCATGTGGATCCCGCCGAGATCCGCCCGGACGCCGTCCTCCTCCTGCTCGGCGCAGTAGAGCGCCACCGCGATGGGGAGGTCGAACCCGGTCCCCTCCTTGCGGAGGTCGCCGGGCGCGAGATTCACGGTCACGCGCCGCGCCGGCAGCTTCGCGTTCACGTTCCGGAGCGCCGCGAGCACGCGGACCTTCGACTCCTGGACCGCGCTCGACGCGAGGCCCACGAAGTGGAAGCCGGGCATGCCCTCGCCGGCCTCGATCTCGATCTCCACGGGGATGACGTTGACGCCCAGCACGGTGCCGGAGCGGACGCGGACGAGCATGGACGCGCGTTCAGCAGGGGCCGTGCCAGCGGACGGCACCCCGGAACCCGCGGGATCTGCGGCCGGTCACCCTGGCGCCGCGTCCGCCTCGCGCACCGCGGTCCGCCGGACGGACGGCCGCGGCCGGACGGAGCGATCGACGGTGAGGGCGCGTGCCCATCCGAGGCGCGCACCCGGGCCGGGCGGAGGTTAGACGTCGTCTAAACCAGACGACCCAGGAGACGGACCATGTTCAGCAGCCCCAACCCCCTCGCCCAGGACGCCCGCAGCCGGATCGCCGAGGCGCTCGCCGCCACGCTCGCCGACGGCCTCGACCTCCACTCGCAGATCAAGGTCGCCCACTGGAACGTGAAGGGCCTGCACTTCGCGGCGCTTCACCCGCTGTACGAGACCTTCGCCACGACCCTCGCCGGCTTCAACGACGAGGTGGCGGAGCGGGCCGTGACGCTCGGCGCGCTCGTCCGTGGCACCGCGCGCCACGTCGCCCAGGCGTCGCGCATCCCCGAGTACCCCGACTCCGCGGTGCGCGACCTCGACACCGTGCGCCACCTCTCCGAGCGGATCGAGGCCTACCTCGCGGGCGTGCGGAAGGCGCGCGACGTCGCCGACGCGGGCAAGGACCAGGACACGGTGGAGCTGCTCACCGGCGTGGTGAACGAGTTCGAGAAGAACGCCTGGTTCCTGCGGGCCTCGCTGGAGAAGTGAGCGGCCCGCGGGCCGAGCACGACGCTCCGGGCGGAGCCTCGCGCGCCGGCGTCCTCTCCGCTCACGCAGTCGGGCGCCGCACGCGGAGCGAGGCGTCCCAGTCGACGGCCACGCGCGCTCGGTCGCGAGGATCCACCTTCACGACGAGCTCGCGGCCGGGCGCGACGGCGCCGATCGAGGCGGGGGTGAGGTGCTCGCCCGTCTTGACGACGTAGCTCGGGCCGAACCGGGGCGTCACCTCGAGCTCGAGGTAGACGAGGTGCGGGAACTCGCTGGACTGCTCCGCGTCGGCGAGGAGGGTCACGACCGCGCTGGCCTCCTCGCCCCCGCGGAGGATCGCGGCCTTCTCGCGGACCGCCCTGCGCGCCAGCCGGCCGCGCTCGAGGAGCTCGATCTGCGGGCGGTGGGCGGCGATGAAGCGCTGCCGCTCGGCCTCCCGCGCCTCGGGCGTGGGGAAGCGGATCCGGAACCGGACCCACTCGAACACGAAGCCGCCGCCGAGGAGCGCGCCGATGCCTCCCAGAATCCACCACGAGGTGGGCGCGCCGGGGGTGCGCGCGGCGACGACGAGCAGCGCCGCCCCGCCGATCAGGAAGAGGACGAGGACGGCGCGGACGGCCCACTTCGTCGAAGCTCTCATGTCGCCGATCATGGCGCGAGGGTAGACGGCGGGGTGCCTCGACGCAACGCCCGGTTCGGCGCGGTGAAGGTCACCGACTCCCCGCGCGCGCGGCGGAGCCCGCCGGGCGATCAGACCCGCTTGCCCAGGATCGCCTTCCCCACCTTGACGGCCGTGCCGACGACCCCGAACCGCTCGGTGGTGATCTTCCGGTAGAGCTCGTACGTGCCCTTGGGCGGCACGGTCTGCTGCGCCTTCGCCACGAGCCGGATCGCCTCCGCGGGGCACGTCGGCACGCAGGCGCCGCAGCCGATGCAGCGCTCGCGCACCACCGCGGTCGCGCCGTCGAACGACGTGAGCGCGTCCATCGGGCACCGCGTCCGGCACGTGTCGCACTCGATGCAGCGCGCGCGATCGACGGCGGCCTGGTAGTTGGCGTGCAGGCGCTCCGCCGGGTTCGGGAACTGCTTCGCCGCGCGGAGCACGCCGCAGCAGCAGCCGCAGCACAGGCACAGGAAGACCGGGTCCTGGGAGTTCGACGGCTGGAGGACCAGCCCGTCGCGCTCGGCGTCGTCGAGCAGCGCGAGCGTCTCCTCCTTCGTCATCGCCCGGGCCTCGCCCGTCTCGGCCGCCCGCCGCGCGGTGCTCCCGATCATCACGCACACGCGCCGCGCGCTCGTCCGCTGGCACGGCTCACCCAGGAGCTCCCGGCCCTGCCGGCAGACGCAGTTCCGCGCGGCGAAGGGCCCGTCCCCGCCCGCGATCATCGCCCGCGCGTCGTCGTAGCGGCCGACCACCCGGTCCGGCACGAACCGCGCGTGGAGCGGGATGGTCCGCATCTGCTTCGTCTCGGGCTCGAGCAGCGCCGCGCCGAAGCCCTCGGCGACGTACGCCTCGAAGTCCTCCTGGAGCTCCTTCGTGATCTTGTCGACCTGCCCCTCGTACATGCCGATCGCGAGCGGCGCGAGCGAGTAGCGCTTCGCCGCCAGGCGCGGCGCGCGGCCGAAGATGGCGCCCTTCTCGACCAGCCGATCGAGGATCGGCGCGAGCTCCGCGGCGGTGCGGCCCGGGAGCCGGGCGCAGAGCTTCTCCGCTTGCTCGGGCACCGCCGAGAGGGCGAGGGCGACCTGGGCCTCCTCGGGCGTGAACAGGCGGCGCAGGAGCCGGAGCTCGACGCCGGACGACGTCGCCGGGAAGGCGATCGGGAGCGCGTCGAGGTGCCGCTGCAGCTCGCGATAGGGATCGGCGTCGCTCATCCTTGCCTCCCGCGGTCCGCCAGCTCCACCGCCCGGCGCAGCACCGCGTCGAGCATCGCCGGCGTCAGCCGACCCGTCTGCGTGTTCTGCTGCGACGGATGATAGCTCCCGAGGAGCACGGGGAGGCCGTCGATCGACCACTCCGCGCCGTGGCCGAAGCGGGGCCGGGGCCGCGGCGGCGCCCGGCCGAGGCGCGCGAGGTGCCCCAGGACCGCGTCCCAGCCGATCGCGCCCAGCGCGAGGAACACCCGGGTGCGCGGGAGCAGCGCGAGCTCGGCGTCGAGGAACGGCGCGCAGCGCGCGAGCTCCTCGGGCGACGGCCGGTTGTCGGGGGGCGCGCAGCGCGCGGCGGCGGTGATGTACGCGCCCCGCAGCGCGAGCCCGTCGTCCCGGGAGACGGAGGAGGGGCCGCTCGCCAGGCCGGCGCGGTGGAGCGCGGCGTACAGGAAGTCGCCCGAGCGATCGCCGGTGAACATGCGCCCGGTGCGGTTCGCGCCGTGCGCGCCCGGGGCGAGGCCGACGAGCACGATGCGCGCATCCGGATCGCCGAACCCCGGGACGGGCCGGCCCCAGTACGTCTCGTCGCGGTAGGCGCGCCGCTTCGTGCGCGCGACCTCCTCGCGCCACGCGACGAGCCGCGGGCAGAGGCGGCAGCGGAGGATGCGGGCGGAGAGCGTCGCGAGCGTGCGGGTCAGAACAGGCTCTCGGGCACGTACACGATGTCGCCCGGCTCGAGCGTGAAGTTGGCCGCCTTGCCGAGGGCGATGTCCTGGACGCTCACCTTGATCTTCTTCTCGTTGCCGCCGACGCGCCGGGTGACGGAGGTGGAGTTCTGGGCGGCGGTCTTGGTGAACCCGCCGGCGAGCGTGACGGCCTGCACCACCGACATGCCGTCCTGGTACGTGAACGTGCCGGGCTTCTGCACCTCGCCGAAGACGAAGACCTTCTTCGAGTTGTACTCCTTCACGAGCACCGAGACCTGCGGGTCCCGCATGTACCTCGCCGCGAGGCAACTCCGGATGGCCTCCGCCGCGGCGTTGGCCGTGAGCCCGCCGACCGCGACGGTCTTACAGAGCGGGAAGGTCACGTCGCCCTGCGTGCCGACCTGGTAGACGCCGGAGAGCTCCGGCTCCTGGAAGACGCGGACCTCGATGACGTCGCCCGCGCCGAGCGTCGAGGCCGTGGGCGGGACCTCCGCGGGCGGCGCGCGGTCCGCCGCCGCGACCGTGCCGCCGCCGTGACCGCAGGCCGCGAACAGCGCGGCGACGGCGAGGGCTGTGGCGAGGCGTGCCATGGGTGGGCTCCGACCTTGGTACCGGAGGTCCAGAGGGCAGTCAACACGGGGCTGGATGGTTCGCCGGGCGGGCGCCAGCTCCCGCGCGCGCCGAGCTTGCAGCGAGGCGTGAGCCGGTCGTCTCCGAAGAGGCCCGGAAGAAGAACGGCGGATTCGAGAGCCTCGAGAACCGCTGGGGGTTCCTCGAGGGAACGCCGGTCGATTGGCCCGACGTGGCCCCGGCGCGGATCGACGGCCTCGTGGACGCGACAACGGGCCGGACGCTCGAGGTCCGCGCTCGGGGCTGTCGTCGGGCGTCCCGAGCGTCACGTCGAGCCTGTACCCCTCCTCGCGAATGTCTAGTACGTCCCCCGCACCCGCAGGAACGCCTCGGTCTTCGAGTACGCGTAGCCCGGCAGCGGGCGCGTGCCCGCCGCGAGCTCCGACGTCCGCCGCGAGTAGCTCACGCCGGCGCCGGCGGTGAGCCACCGCGCGAGCTCCACGTCCACGGACGGCGTGACCGTGAGGAGGTCGGCGGCCTCGACCACCCGGACGCCCTGGTATGCGCGGCGCTCGTACGAGGCCACGAGCTGGACGGTGTAGCGCGCCGCGAGGAGCGCGCGCGCGTCCGCGTACCCGCGGTGGCTCGTGTACGCGCCGGCCGCGCCCGGGTCGGCGCCGAGGTCGTGGAGGTACCCCGCCTTGACCGACGCGGTCTCGAGCGGGATCCACTCGACCTCGGCGTTCGCGAGCCAGGTGGAGATCGAGCCCGGCGAGAGCGACGCGGACCCGTACCCGCCCCGGAGCGTGCCGGCGAGGTGCGCGGAGAATAGGCCGGCCACGCCGGCCCACCCGCGGTACCCCGAGAGCTCGAGGCCGGCGTCCGGGTCCGACGGCAGCCGGCGCCAGTACTCGCCCTGGAGCACCGCCGCCGTCTTGGGCAGGAACTTCCACCGGAGGTCGAGGCCGCCGGTGACGTCGCTGTAGTCGAGCTGGGCCGCCTGGTCGGCATCGCACTCCGGCGCGCCGCCCTCGCAGAGGTTGCCCTTCACGAAGGGCTCGAACGTCTCGAGCCGCCAGCCGCCGGTGAGCGTGGTGACGAACGCGCCGCCGCCGGGCCGGAACGGGACGCTCACCCGGAGGTCGTTCGTGTTCGAGACGACGGCGTACCCGAGCGTCAGGTTCCGCGTCGAGCTCGAGCGGCGGAAGACGTCGGTGAGCTCGAGGCCGAGGCTGCCGCGCCGGTTGAGGCCGACCGACAGCGCCGCGTCGCCGAAGAGGCGCGAGAGGTCGGAGCTCTCCCCGAGGTACTGCGCCCAGTCGAGGTGGGCGCGAAAGTCCACCGCGGCGCGCTCGGACGGCGACGCGAGCGTGAGGCCCGGCCGGACGTGGAGGATGAAGCCCGCCTCCTGCTCGCCCTCCTCGGTGAACACGAGGTTCGAGTCGTAGCGCCCCTCGAGCTCGAGGTACGGGTGCAGCCGCGCCGCGCTGCCGCCCAGGCGGATGCCGTTGCCCGGGCCCGCGTCCGCCGCCGGCGCGAGGACGAGGGCGAGGAGCCCTGCCAGGGCTCGCAGTCCGGTCCTCGCGCCCTTCGCCATCGTCATCCCTTCGTCCTGGCCGGCGCGCTAGTAGTACCGGCTCGCCGCGAGCGGCCGCACCACGGGCGGCGTCGCGAGCGGTTTCGGCGGCGGATCACGCTGCGTCACGTCGCGCCCCGGCAGCCCTTGCGGCTGCTCGACCTCGACGCTCGTCCGCCCGTCCATGAGGAACACGAGCTGGCCGAGGCAGACGTCGGCCTCGCCGCTCATCCGCGTGACCTTGTCCGCCGCGATCACCACGCGCGCGAACTGGGTGTTGGCGGTGGCCGCGTCCTTCTTCCCGACCGCGTCCACCAGCGCCTCGCTGGCCTGCGTCGCCACCTTGGCGAGCCCACGCATCTGCGTGAGCTGCGCGTTGAGGCAGTTGAGCTTGCCGACGTCGCGCTCCCTGCGGGCTTCGTCGGACCGGCCCGCGACCCGGTCCACCGTCTTCCGGATGGTCTCGACGCTCTCCTCGGCCAGCTGGACCTTCTTCGCGTCGGGGATCTGCGACGCCGCGTCGGGGGTCATCCGGACGGCGGGGCCCGGACGTGAGGCGGGCGCGATGGTGGTGACCTGGGGCGGCGTACCGGGTTGTGCGACCGCGGCCGGGGCACCCCGGGTCAGGACCGGTGCGACGAGCAGGCCGATGAGGGCATGTCTCAGATTCACCGTGGCGCTCCCGGTGCGACCAAGGGCGGAACCCCTTGAGCCTACAGAGGAACCCATGGGCAGTCAACGCGGCATCCCCTCGGCAGGCCGTGCCTCGGGACGGCGCCTGGGTGCGCTCACGACCAGCCCCTACATGCCCGCCGAGCCGGTCTCCCCTGCGTCGGGGACGGTGAGCTCCTCGCTGGCGGTCTCCGGGCCGTCGTCGGTGCCGTCGGTGGGGACGACCCGGCAGCGCCACCGGTCCCCCGGCTTCACGAGCCGTCCGGGGACGTCCTGGGAGCTGTAGGCGAACGCCTGGGCGACGTCGTTGCGCACCCAGATGAACCGGTACCGCACGGCGTCGCCGTCGTCGTCCTCGCTCTTCCCGGTGATCTCGCACCGGAGCGACTGACCCGCGCGAGGAGACGCGGGCGCGAGCCGGACGCGGGCCGGGCCCGGCGGCGTGTTGTGCACGAGCTGATCCGCGGTGCCGGCCGATCCGGCCGCGGAGCCGTCGTTCGGCGTCGCCGCGCAGCGCCAGCGTTCACCCTTCGTGATTCGGCTCGACTCCACGCGCGCGGGATCGGCGCCGGGCGGCACCGCCTTGCCGTTCCGGGTCCAGGTGTAGGCGTACGCGACCGGATCGCCGTCCTTGTCCACCGACGGCGTCGCGATCCGGCAGGTGAGCGTGTCCCGGCGCCTGGGGCGCTCGGGCTCCACCGCCACGGCGGGCGCGGTCGGGGCCGTGTTGCGGATCGTGACCTCGGCCCCGGCGCGGACGCTCTCGGCGGCGCCGTCCGTGCCCCAGACCTCGCACCGCCACCGCTCGCCGCGCCGGACGTTCCCCGCCGGCAGCACGGGGCTCCCGTCCGCGACCGGCACGGGCTGGCCGTTCCGGTACCACGAGTAGTGGAGCGCGACCGGCTCCTCGTCGGCGTCCTTCGCCGGCGAGCGCGCCTGGCAGGCCAGCTCCTGGCCCACGCCCGCGATCTCCGGGACCACCACCGCCACCGGCGTCGGCGGCGGCGTGTTCTTCACCACGGCCTGCGCGACCACCGCCTCGCCCGGCTGCTCGCCGTCGAAGGGCGTCACCTCCACGCGCCAGACCTCGCCGTTGCGGAGCGTGCCGGGCGGGATGGTGGCGTTCGAGAACGGCGCCGGGAGCCCGTCGCGGGTCCAGGCGTACCGGTAGACCACCGCGTCGCCGTCGCGATCGGCGGCGGGCCGCGTCACCACGGCCTGGACGCCGCTGCCCGCGGTCGGCTCGGCCGGCTCGAGCGCCACCGCCGGCGGACCCGGCGGCGTGTTCACGACGTGGCACTCGGCCGTGGCGACCGGCCCCGCCAGCTCGCCGTCGAACGGCGTCACGTCCACGCGCACGAGGTCGTGCTTCCTGAGGGCGGGGGCCGCGAGCCGGGTCATGCCCTTCGCGGCCGGCATGGGCTTGCCGTTCAGCGTCCACTCGTACTGGTAGACGACCGAGTCGCCGTCGGGATCGACGGCGGGCTTGGCGATCTTGGCCTCGGGCACGGTGCCCGAGGGGACCGGGCCCTCGCACAGCGCGACCGCCGCGGCGCCCGGCGGCGTATCGGCGATCACCGTCTCGATCCGGGCGGGCGGGCTGTCGGCCTCGCCGTCGTTGCCGGTGACGACCACCTCCCACCGCTCCCCGCGGCGCGCGACGCCGCGCGGGATCATCGCCTGCTCGGGCGGCGTCTCGTAGCGCACGCCGTTGCGGCTCCAGGCGTACCGGTACGTGATGCCGTCGCCGTCGGCGTCGGGGGTCTGCTGGCCGCGCACGGCGAGACCGTCGACGCGGCGCGGCCGCTCCGGGACGAACCGCATGACGGGCGCGGGCGGAGGCGTGTTGACGATGGCCACGTGAGCCGAGACCACCGGCCCGTGCTGCTCACCGTCGTGCGCCTGGACCTGCACCTCCCACCGCTGCCCCTTCGCCAGCTCGGCCACGGGCACGCGGGCGAGCGCGGTCCAGAACGGCGCCTGCAGGGCGCCGGCGGTCCCGTCGGGCACCGCCACCGGCGCGCCGTCGCGGAGCCACCGGTAGCGGTACGTGATGGCGTCGCCGTCCGCGTCGGGCGCGGGCGCCGTCACCTGCACCTCGAGCGGCGCGCCCACGGTCGGCTTCTCGCGCGTGAAGGCGACGGCCGGCGCGCCCGGCGGAGCGTCCGCCACCTCGACCTCGGCGCTGGCGGCGGGGCCCGCCTCGAACGGATCGCCGGGGGTCACGGTGACGCGGACCTTCTCGTGCTTGCGGAACGCGCTCGCGGGGAGCTCGGCCGTGCCGGCGCCCGCGGGCTGGCCGTCGTGGGTCCAGGCGATGGTGAGGGAGACCTTGTCGCCGTCGGCGTCGCGGGCCGGCTCGATCACCACGAGCTTGAGCGCCTGGCCGCCGCGCGGGTGGCGCGGCTCGATGGCGACGACCGGCGGCACCGGCGGCGTGTTCACGACCTGCACCGCCGCGCCCGCCGCGGGCCCGTCCACCTCGCCGTCGCTCGCGACCACCGCGACCTCGAACCGATCGCCGCGCGCCACGGCCGCGCCCGCGATCTCGCGCCCGCCCGAGGTCGCGCCCGAGAACGGCTGCCCGTTCTTCTTCCAGACGAAGCGGTAGCTGAGCGCGTCCTCGTCCGCGTCGACTGCGGCGGCGTTGATCACCGCGCGCAGCGGCTCGCCCTTCTTCGGCGTGGCGGGGAGGATCGAGACCACCGGCGCCGTGGGAGCCGAGTTGACCACGATCGCCTCGGCGACGACGGGCGGGCCGGTCAGCTCGCCGTCGCTGGCCTTCACCTCGACCCGCACCTTCTGGTGCTTGGCGAAGAGGCCGGTCGGGAGCTCCGCCGTGGAGAGGGGGAGGTTGAGCGGGGCGCCGGCCACGGTCCAGCGGTACTCGTAGGTGACGGGATCCTCGTCCACGTCCGCGGCGGGCTTCACGATCTTCACCCGGACCGGCTCGGTCCGGCGCGGGCGTTCGAGCTCGAGGGCGATCTCGACCGGCCCGGGGGCGGTGTCGACGACGCGCCCCAGCGCGAGCGCGGCAGGTCCGTCGAGCTCGCCGTCGTTGGCGACCACGCGCACGCCGACCAGCGCGCCTTTGCGCAGCTTCTCGCCGGGGAAGTGCTCGCCGGTGACGCCGATCGGGACGCCGTCCACGAGCCACTCGAACCGGTAGGTGACCTTGTCGCCGTCGGCGTCGGCGGCGGGCCGCAGGATCACCGCCTTGAGCGGCACCATCCGCTGCGGCCGGGCGGGCTCGATCGCCACCTCGGGCGCGCCGGGGGCGGTGTCGCGGATCTTCGTCTCCGGCCCCTGCACCGGCGCGCCCTCGGCGCGGCCGGCGCCGGCGGGGGCGGCGAGCGCGAAGTGCCACCGCTCTCCGCGCCGCGCGGTGCCGGCGGGCAGCTCGCGCTTGCCGTCGAGCTCGCGGACGGCGGCGCCGTTCCGGTACCAGGTGATCCTCGGCGGGGGCGCCGACTCGCCGGGAGGCGCGTCGAGCCAGATCGCGCGCCAGCCCGCGCGGAGCGCGTCGCGGACGGCGGGGGCCGCGGGATCGAGGCGCAGGTCCTTGTAGCTCGGCGGGTACGGACCGAAGCGGCCGGACCGCGCGGCGTCGCGGCCGGGACCGGGCCAGGGCGCGGCGGCGGCGGCGGTGCCCGCCTTCTCGGCGCGGACCGCGTGCAGGTCGCCGGTCGGGAGCCCGACGAAGATCGACAGCATGCCGTCGCCGGCGAGGTCGGCGAGGAGCGGGCTCGACGTGACCTCCTGCGCCTGCGCTCCGACCGTCGCGGGGAACCCGGGCCGCGCCTTCCCGGCGCGGGAGAGCGCGTGGACGGTGCCGTCGGAGGCGACGGCCACCACCTCGAGCGCGCCGTCGCGATCGACGTCCCCGATCGCCGGCCCGCCCACGGCGCGCGGCCCGATCTTCGCCGGGAACCCCGGGAGCGCGAGCCCGGTGCGGCCCACCGCGTGGACCATGCCGTCGGCGGAGGCGAAGACGACGTCGAGCCGGCCGTCTCCGTCGAGGTCGGCGATCGCCGGCCCCTCGTAGACCCGGTAGCCCGCCGTGACGGGGAACCCCGGCAGCTTCTCGCCGCCGGCGCTCACCGCGTAGACCGAGAAGTCCTGGCTCGCGACGACGAGGTCGAGCACGCCGTCGTCGTCGAGATCGGCGAAGACGGGCGCGCCGGTCACGGCGAAGTGGGTGACGAGCGGGAACCCGGGCCGGGCGCGGAGCGTCCGGACGTCGAGCACGTGGACCTTCCCGTCCTCGGCGCCCGCCGCGACGACCCGCCCGCCCGGCAGGAGCGCGGAGGTGGCGGCGCTGGTGATCGGCGCGCTCCCGACCGAGACCGGGAACCCCTTGGCCTGGGCCCCCGTCTTCTTGAACGCGTGCAGCCGGCCGCGGTCGTCGCCCACGAGGAGCTCCGGCCGTCCGTCCCCGTCCACGTCGGCGAACCCGGGCGCGGCCTTGCTCCGCGCGCCGAGGCTCACCGGCCAGCCCTTCGGGACGCCGCCGCTCCAGAGGAACACGCGCCCGGCGGTGGTCGTCACGGCGATCTCGGGCCGCCCGTCCCCGTCCATGTCCACGGCGCCCGGCGCGCCCACGGCGGCCTCGCCCTGCGTGGCCGAGAGCATCACCGGGAACCCCGCCGGCGTGCCGCCGTCGGCCCGGAACGCGGTGAGCCGGTCGCCCGCCGCGACGACGACCACCGGCGCGCCGCCGAGGTGGACGAGCACCGGGGGCGACCCGATCTTGCCGCCCGCCTCGCACGGGAAGTTGGACAGGGCGCCGGCGCCCAGCGCGAGCGCGAGCAAGAGCGCGTTCATGCGTGACCCTCGAAGACATGAGCCAGGAGGAGGGCGTTCATCATCGCCTCCTACAGGTGGCCCGCGAGGCGCTGGCTGGTCTCGCGGAGCCGGGAGGACAGGATCCGCGCGACGTTGATCACCACGAAGGTGAACCCGTCGCGGGAGCGCTTGCGGAACGCGGTGAACGCCTCGGCCGTGAGCTCGAGCGCCTCGCACGCCGTCCGGGCGCGCACGGTGGCCGAGCGCGCCTCGCGATCGACGAGCGCCATCTCGCCGAACCCCGCCGGCGCGGAGAGGACGGCGATCACCTTGTCGGCGCCCGCGTGGCCGTTCAGCACCTCGACCTCGCCGTCGGTGAGCACGTACATCGACGCGCCCGGATCGCCCTCGCGGAACACGATCTCGCCCGCGCGCCAGCGGACCATCCGGCACAGCTTCGCGAGCGTCTCGAGCTCGGCCGGAGAGAGCAGATCGAAGACGGGAGAGCGGCTCAGGGCGTCGACCGGGGCAGTGCTCATGGCTTCTGGACCTCCCGCTCGCCGCGCCGCGGCTCGCGGTCGGGGCGCGCTCCCTGGCGCGGCCCGAGGAAGTAGTCCTCGAAGCGGCGATCGCCCTCGTCCACGGACACCGGGAGCCCCTCCCGCGCCGGCTCGAGGAACGCCGCCCCGCGGAGCCGGCTCACGAGGTAGACCTCGAGCGGCCGCACCGGCACGTTCCAGCTCGCGGCGTCGGCGCCGAGCGCCACCGCCCAGGCGGCGCGCTGATCGTCGGGGTGGCGCCAGTAGAGGAACGCCTCGCCGGCGACGCAGCCGAACCCCTCGCGCGCTGCGTCGCGCAGCGCCGCGCGCCGCCGGCCCGCCTCGTCCACGGCGCGCGCGGCCGCGGCGGCCTCGTCGCGGAGCTCCTTCGCGCGGACCCGCCGCTCGTCCGCCTCGCGGAAGAGCCCCTCCGAGTCGCGCATGATGCGGCGGGCGCGGGTCGTGTGCTCGGACGCGAGGAGCGATCGCTCGAAGCTGCGCTCCCACGCGGCCTCGACCTGGTCCCACAGCTCGCCGCGCTTGCGGAACTCCTGCGCGTACTCGTCCCGCAGCGTCCGCAGGACCTTCTCCGCCGACTGGAGCGCCGCCTCGGCCTGCGCGCGGGCGCGGTCGGCGTCGGCGCCGGCGCCCTTCGGGTTCGCGAGCGCCTCGCGCCGGACCTCGACCTCGCGCTCCGCGCCCCCGAGCCGGTACCAGAGATCCGAGGTCCGGAACCGCTGCTCCTCGAAGCGGCCGACCTGCTCCAGCGCGCGGACCTCGTGCGCCTGCGCCTCGCCCGCGATCCGCGCCGCCTCCTCCTCGGCCCCGCCGGCCTCGGAGAACGCGTCGATGGCGCGCCGCTGACCGGCCTCCGCCTCGAGCTCCGCGATGCGCAGCGCCTCCGCGAGGTGCTCCTGCCGCGCGCGCGCCTCGCCCTCGGTCCGGACGGCGGCCTCGTAGTCCTTCCACCACGTGAGGAACGGCTGGCCCTGGAGCAGCTCCCGGAGTTCCCTGAGCGAGACTGCTCGCATGCGGTTACCCTCCGGGCGCGAAGTTGAACGGGATCTCGACGGTGCCGCCGCCTGCCGGCCGGAACGGCGTCCGCCAGCCACGCATGATGTTGATGACGCAGGCGGCGACCTCGGGGCCGAGCGAGTTCTCGACCGCGGTCACGTCCTGGACCGAGCCGGTCTCGAGGATGGTGAACCGGACCCGGAGCCGGCCCTTGAGCGAGGGGTTCCGCTTCAGCATGTTCTCGTAGCAGGCGATGACCGCGCCGCGCCGCGCGCGCACGAACGCGCCGAGCTTCGCCTGGTCGATGTCCGAGGAGTCCACCTCGGCGGCCTCCTGGGCCACCGAGCCCGTGACCTTCGCCTCCGCCTTGGCGCCGTACCCGACCTTGCTGCCGCCGCCGCCGGACGTGGCGAGGTCGCCGATGCCGGCCGCCCCGCCCTGCCCGCCGCCCTTCCGCTGACCCATGCCGGCGGTCTCGGAGGTGGCGATCGCGACGCCGCCCGCGCCGGCGAGGGCCTCGGCGACCGTGCCGCTGCCCCCGCCCCTCCCGAACACGTCCGCGACCGCGGTCCGCCCGCTCGCGCCGGGGCCGAGGGAGCCGAGCACCTTCAGGATGCCCTTCGACTGGACCGCCTTCGCCACCGCCGCCGCGCGGGCCGCCTTCTTCTCGGGGCTGTCCGGCCCCGGATCGCCGCGCTTCTTCTCGGGCTCCTTCTTGGCCTCGGTGTTCTCGACCACCTTGGCCTCGCCCGCGGCGTCCGGCTGCTTCTCGGTGACCTTCGGCGGCTCGATCTTCCGCTCCGGGATGATCATCCGGGCGTAGCGATCCGGGATCTCCTCCAGCGTGACCTCGCGCACCTCGACCTTCTTCGCGAGCATCCAGCCGGTGAACCCGACGTGCAGCGCGAGCGAGAGCGCGAGCACGGTCACGAACAGCCGGTCCATGCTCTGGAAGTGGCTGCCCTTGCTGAAGCTCTGGATCGCGGGCTGCGGCGCCTCGGGCGCGGGCGTCACGAACTGCCAGAGGATGCTCACCTCGCCCAGCACGAGCTTCCCGCGCTGGTCCTCGCGGACGGGGACGAGGTAGCCCCCGCCCTGCTTCGCGGCGAGCCCCTGCGCGACGAGCGCGGTGAGGTCAGCCGAGCCCTGCGGCCCCTCGATCCGCCCCTGGGCGTCCGGCGCGAACGCGAGCAAGTACCGCTCGCCGCGCCAGTCGAACAGGGGCACCGAGACCGGCAAGGCGGCGCCCTCGACCACGATGGTGTTCCTGGACCCGGTGCCGACGGTGACGGGCTGGCGCGCGGGGAGGATCCGCTCCTCCACGATCTTGCCGTTGCGGATGACGCCGATGCGGAGGACCTTTTGCTGAGCCGCCATCGCGCTTGCCTGCCTCCGACGGGAATCCTCTTAGAACGGATCCTTCGCCACCGCGTCCTGGG
This sequence comes from Anaeromyxobacter sp., assembly GCA_035627135.1. Taxonomy (GTDB): domain Bacteria; phylum Myxococcota; class Myxococcia; order Myxococcales; family Anaeromyxobacteraceae; genus Anaeromyxobacter. The sequence goes on from DASPMI010000059.1 coordinate 27,005, forward strand.
TCTTGCCGAGGAACGACTCGGAGCGAGCTTGCTCGCCGGAGCTCACGTTCGCCCGTGGCATCAGGAACAGCGCCTGGGGCTTCTGCACCCGACCCTCGACCCGCATCTCCTCGAGCCGGACCACCTTCCGCTGTCCCGGCTTCCTGTCACCCCCGGGCTTCGCCTGGGAATCCTTGGCGCTCTGGGCCGGCGGCGGCTTCGACTGCCCGGCGGCCGGCGAGGCCACACCGATGGTTAGCACGGCGGCGGAGAGCGCCACAAGCAGCCGGAACTTGCGGAGCTTGCGCATGTATCGCTCCTTTCCGCACCCGGAGATCATCACCCGCCTCCCTTGGCGGCCGGGGCCGGCGTCGGCTTCTTCTTCGCGCCGGCCTTCGTGCGGGCGGGCGGGGCCTGCTTCGCCGCGGCGGGGGCGGGCGCGGGCTCCGCCGCCGGGGCCGCTTCGGCGGGCGGGGCGGCGTTCGTGGCGTTCGTGGCGTCCGTGGCGTTTGCGGCGGGCGGGGCGTCGGCGGCGGGCGCGGGTGCCGGCGCGTCGCCAGGCGCAGGCGCGACGGCAGGGACGACGAGCGCCTTCGCCTCCTCGTCCGCCTTCTTCCGCGCCTCGGCCTCGCGCCGGAGCCGATCCTTCTCCTCGCGCTCGAGCCGCTTCTTCTCCCGCTCGATGGAGCGGGCCGCGTCCCTGCGGTAGGCGGCGAGGCGCGGGTCCACGCCGCCTGCCTTCTCGTACGCGTCGAGGTGCGCCACGCCCTGCTCGAGCCGCTGGAGCGGAGGCAGCCCCGGCTTCTCGCCGTCGAGGTAGAGGATCGCGAGGTTGTAGCGCGCGTCGGCGAGCGCCGGATCGATCGTCAGCGCGCGCCCGTACGCGTCCTCGGCCTTCGCGAACTCCTTGAGGCCCCGGTACGCGTTCCCGAGGTTCAACCAGGCGCGCGCGTTGCCGGGGGCGTACTTCACCGCGAGCTCCAGCTCGACGGCGGCGGACGCGTAGTCCTCCGCGTCCGCGAGCAGCGTCCCGTAGTTGGCGTGGGCCTCGGGGTAGTCGGGGCGGAGGGCGGCCGCCGTCCGGAAGCACTCCAGCGCCTGGAGCCGGTCGCCCAGCGCCAGCGTCACGAACCCGAGCCGGTTCCACAGGGTCGCGTCGCGGTCGTCGAGCTGCTTCGCGTTCTCGAGCACCATCTTCGCGAGCTCGAACCGCTTCTTGCGCGCGTAGACCGTGGCGAGGTTCACCATCGCGGGGACGTTCTTCTCCTCGATCTTGAGCGCGCGGCGCGCGGCGTCCTCGGCGTCGTCGAGCCGGCCTTGCACGAGGAGCGCCTCGGCGAGGCCGTTCCGCAGGGCGACCGCCTCGGGGCTCCGCTCGCTGCGCGCGCGCAGCTCGGCCTCGGCGTCGGCGGCGCGGCCGCGGCGGGCGTCGAGCCGGACCAGGTTCTGCGCCGCGGGGAAGAAGGTCGGGGTCCGGTCGAGCACGCGGAGGTAGAGCGCGCGCGCCCCGGCGTCGTCGCCGAGCCGCTCCCGGAGCACGCCCGCGTTCACGCCGGCGAAGGCGGCGGACGCGTCCGCGGCGAAGGCGCGCTCGAAGGCCGCCACCGCGCCCGCGAGATCGCCGGCCGCCTCGCGGCGCACCCCGTCCTCGAACGAGCCGAGCGCGTTGGTGCTGAGCTCGACGGGCGCCTCGCCGGGGAGCCCGGTGATGGTCCCGGGTTCGGTGGCCGGCGCGGGCTCGGGGCGCTGCGCCCCGGCGCAGGCCAGCGCCGCCGCGGCGAGCGCGGCCGGGAAGGCCCGGACGGCCGAGCTCGCGCGCTTCCTCATGGGGCCTTCTCCCGGACCGGCTTCTTGCCGACGGCGTCGGCGGCGGCGGCCGCCTCGCGGGCGCGGGCCGGCTTGCCGGCGGCCTCGAACAGGGCGCGCGCGCGGCGGAGGGCGGTGACGGTCACCGCCGGATCGACCTTGGCGCAGGCGGCGTCGCGCCCGAACGCCAGGTACCGCTCGGCTGCGTCGCCGCCGCGGCGCGCGGCGTCGAGCTCCGCGGCCGCGTTCTGCATCGCGATGCACCGGCTCGCGTGATCGGGCCACCGCTCGAGGAATTCGACGTACAGGCGGGCTGCGCCGCCGTGATCGCCGCTCCGCGACTGGGCGGCGGCCAGCGCGAGCGCGTTCGTCGGCGCGACGCGCGCGCCCGGGTGGTCCTTCAGGATCCGCTCGCGCGCGGCGACGGCCCGGGCCGGCTTCCCGGCGCGGTCCCACGCGATGGCGGCGTTGTGGAGCGCGCCCGCGCCCTCGGCCGGGTCGCCGCGCCCGGCGATGGCCTCGTACGCCTCCGCGGCCTCGGCGAACTTGCCGGCGTCCATGAGCTTGCGCGCGTCGGAGAACTCGAGGTCGGAGAGGGCCTTGCGGAGCGCGTCCGCGCCGCGCGCGGCGCCCTCCTTCGAGAGGCCCGCGCCGGCGGCGTACCGATCGCCCAGCTTCGCCGCGGCCGCCTCGAAGGCCGGCCGATCGCCGGCGACGAGGAACGTCTGGAGGTACAGGGGCACGGCCTCCGAGGCCGCCTCGTCCTCGGGCCACCGCTCGAGCAGCGCGGCGAGGCGCCGCCGCGCGTCGGCCAGGTCGTCGAACGCGAACGCCACCCGGGCGGCCTCGAGCGCGAGGCGCGCGGTGGTCGGCGTGGGGGCGCCCGCGCCGTCCGGCTCCGGCGCGCCCGCCGCGAGGTGGCCGTCCACCGCGTCGACGAAGCGCTTCCAGGTCCCCGGGATGGGCGTCGCCGCCGCAGGCCCCTTGGGCCGCTCGTCGGCGAAGGCGAGCTTGAGGGCGGGGAGCTTGCCCGCCTTGACCTGCGCCCCGGCGACGTCCTGGAGCGCGATCGCGCCGAGCCGGAAGCCCAGCGCCTTCGAGCGCGCGTCGGCGGCGGGATCGCGGGCGACGCGCAGCGCGATCTCGGCCGCGCGCTCGTCGGCGCCCGCCTTGCGGTACAGGCCCGCGGCGCGGAGCCCGAGGGCGAGACGCCACACCGGGTGCGTCTCACCCGCGGCCAGGAACCGATCCGCTGCGCGCGTCCACTCGGCCCGCGCCTCGTCCGTCCGGCCCGCCGCGTCCGCGGCGTCGCCCTTCCGGGCGCTCTCCCACGCCTCGGCGAAGTCGGCGTCGGACGGTGCTCCGGCGGAGAGGGCGGTGTCGGGCGCGAGCGGCGCGTCGGCGGGGCGCGCGGGCGGCGCGTTCGTCCCGGCGGTGGCACAGCCGGCGGCGACCAGCACCGCGGCGAGGAGCGGGCGCGCACGGGGCGCGCGGACGACGGCGATCACAGGGAGACTCCTCCGGCAGGTTCGGGCTGGGGTTGCGGGGTCCCGGGTGTCGGCGCGGGCTGGGCCGGCGCGGCGGGCGCGGGCTCGGCGGGTGCCGCCGGCGCGGGGTCGGCGGGTGCCGCGGTCGCGGGCTCGGCGGGCGCCGCGGTCGCGGGCTGGGCGGGCCCGGGGAGCGGGCGGCGGGTGGGGCCGTCCGGGGTGTCGGCGAAGGCGGCGGGCGAGATGTCCTCGGTGAGGAGCGCGGACTTCGCCTCCTTGAGGACCGGGTACTCGGCGGGCCGGTACCGCGCCAGCGACTCGTTCACCTTCTTCGTCCACTCGTTCTTCACGTGCAGGCGCCGGGCGGCCTCGGCGGCGTCCACGTAGACCTGCACCGCCTGATCCTCGAACGGCTGGGCGTAGGCGTTGAGCGCGTCCTGGTACGCCGCCAGCATCTCCTCGTCCTTCTTCACCTCGGGCGGGATGGGCGCGTCGTACAGCGTCTGGGCGAGGCGCTCGAGCATGTACGCCTTCCGGTAGAACGCCGCCAGGATCCAGTCGGGCCGCTTGTACTTCATCACCTCGTCGTACTGCGGGGCGACGCGCTTGGCCTCGCCGAGCTTGGCGTCGAGCGCCTTCTTGAGCTTCTTCGGGTTCGTGGTCGCGGGGAGCGTGATCCGGTCGTAGCGCTCGAAGTCGTACTCGGCGAGGCGGAAGCGCGCCTCGGCCGCCGCCGCGGCGGCGACCGGGCTCCCCTCGGGCCGGAGCCCCCGGGCGGCGAACTCCTTCACCGCGGCGGCGTACGCCGCCTTCGCCTCCTTCTCGCGCGCGAGCTCCTTGTAGGCGAGGCCGATCTTGAGGTGCGCCTGGACGACGAGGTCGTGCTCCTTGCTGCGCGAGAAGCGGCGGACGAACTCCTGGAGCGCCTGGATCTCGCCCGCCCAGTCGGTCGTCTTCTCGTAGATGAGGGCCGCGTGGAACTGGGTGCGCGCGGCGTCCTCCGCGTCCGGGTACGCCTTCGAGTAGCGGACGTAGGCCGAGGCCGCCTCGCCGTACCGCTGCAGGTTCTCGAGCGAGCGCGCCGCGTTGAACAGCGCGTCCTTGCGGTGCTTCGACTTCGGGTACTGCTCGACGAGGAGCAGGTAGCGGCCCACGGCCTTGTCGAAGTCGTAGGTGTTCTCGGAGTTGAACCCGACCCGGAAGAGCGCCTCGTCGGCGAGCGCGGACCTCGGGTACTCGGTCGAGATCCGCTCGTACAGGCGGAGCGCGCTCTCGAACCGCCGGGCGCCCTCGTAGCAGCTCGCGGCGTTGTAGAGCGCCTTGTCGGCGAACTCGTGCCGCGGCTCCTCGGCGACGAGCTTCTGGAAGAGCTCCGCCGCGGGCTCCCACTGCTTCGCCTCCATGAGCTGCATGGCGCGGTTGAACCGGCCGCCGAGCTTGAACTTCTGGAGGGTGGCGTGGAGCGCCGGGTTCGTGCCGACCGCCGACGCCTGGAGCCGCTCGGACGCCGCCTCGACCGCCGCCCAGTCCTTCTCCGTCAGGTGGCTCTCGATGATGAGGTTGGCGGCGAACTGGGCGACGTCGGAGCGCGGCCACCGCTCGACGACCTCCTCGAACCGGCACCGCGCCTCGTCGAAGTCGCCATACTGGTAGAAGAGCTCGCCCGCCTTGTACGCGACCGCCGGCGCGTGCTCGTCGTCCACCTTGTCGAGGAACGCGTCCGAGTCGCGGACGAGGTGCTGGAGCACGTCGGGCAGCGGCTCCGCCTGGACCACCTCGTCGGCCTTCCGGTCCGCCGAGCGGAGCACCTTCCGCTCCTCGAGCTCGCCGAGGCGCTGGAGCCGGGTGACCTCGCCCTCCCAGGAGATGATCGCCGACCGGGCCGCGTCGCCGAGGTGCGCGTCGCTCGAGGGATCGTCGCGGACGTCGGCGTAGACGCGGGCGGCCTTCTCGAACTCGAGGGCGTTGTAGAGGCAGTCGGCCCACTGGTACTTGAGCTCGTGCGCCTGCTT
>DASPMI010000060.1:0-19220 GCA_035627135.1 Anaeromyxobacter sp.
GCACGCCCCGCGCGCGGAAGTAGCTGCCGTACTTCCGGTCCGCGCCCTGGATGTGGTTCACGAGCCAGTCCTTTAGGAACACCATCACGTCGACGGTCAGCGCCGCCTGGCCCGCGCGGAACCTCGCCTTCAGCGCCTCGACCTGCGCGACGAGCTTCGCGTGCTCCGCGCGGTGCTCGGTCAGCCCGGGGTAGGCGTGCTCGAGCATGAGCCGCTCCTCGTCCGCGAAGTGGGTGACCGCGTACTGCGTCACGCCGCCGAGGACGCCTCCGAGCGCTGCGTTCCCGCGGCCCTCCATGATCGCCGAGTGGAGGTCGTTGAGCAGACCGACGAGGACCTTGTGCTGCTCGTCGAACCGCTCGACCTGGACGCTGAGCGCGGCGTGCCACTTGAGAAAGGCCATCCGTCTCCTCCCTCCTTGCAGACGCGGGACGACTGCCCGTGCGGAGCCACTCGCAGGATATCAGGCGCGAGCCCGATTCCGCGCCAGGTCGTGCCCGACGCGCTACGCGCCGGGCGGTCGATACTGGACCTGCTTGGCCTTGCGGAGGGCCTCGACGGTCTCCTCGACGGTCAAGAGGACCGTCGTCTCCATCGAGCGGAGCGCGCCGCCGCCGCTGATGGCGAGGGCGACCGCGGCCATGGAGACGTTGTCGGGCGCCTCCCACAAGGTGTAGCCGTCGTGCGGGCCGAACCCGTACCAGAACCCGTGGAGCTTCCCGCCGACGGACTCGATGTACGACTGTGCGGCCTTGCGCCGGTCCTCTGGGTTCCCGATCAACCTGGCCCAGGTCTCCGGCGTGTAGCTGAACCTCGAGAGATACAGCGGCATGGTCGTCCTCCCCGCCGTGCGCCCTGCGCACGCGCTTGCCTGTGTGATGCGAGCGTGGCGGGGACCGGCACGATCCGTCATGGTCGTTCCGGGCACGGAGTTCCTCCCCTCGCTGGCGACGGACGCGACACCCGAGCGGAGCGGAAGCTCACCTACGAGCGGAAGGCCGGCGCCCTCCCGGGAGTGGGTCGCCGGCTCGAGGGCGGGTGCCCCTGATCGCGCGGTCCTCTTCGTGCTCGTGCCGGGGCGCGCGCGCGCCCGTTAAGCCCGGCGGATGCGCTTCGACGTCGCCGTGATCGGGACGGGGCAGGCCGCGGTCCCGCTCGCCGAGAAGCTGGTCGCGGCGGGCCGGACGGTGCTCCTCGCCGAGCGGTCGCGCGTGGGCGGGACGTGCGTCAACTACGGGTGCACGCCCACGAAGACGCTCGTGGCGAGCGCCCGCGCCGCGCACGTGGCCCGGACCGCGGACCGGCTCGGCGTCCACGCCCGCGACGTCGCGGTGGACTTCCCGGCGGTCGCGGCCCGCGTGGCCGCGCTCGTCCGCCGCTGGCGCGAGGGCGTCGAGAAGCGTATCGCCGGGGCCGGGGAGCGGCTCCGGCTGGTCCGGGGCCACGCGCGGTTCACCGGCCCGCGCGCGATCGAGATCGCGGGCGAGCGGCACGAGGCGGACGTCGTGGTGCTGAACGTCGGGACGCGCCCGGCGCCGCCGTCGCTCCCCGGCGCCGAGGCGGTGCCCTGGCTCGACAACGGGCGGGCGCTGGAACTCACGTCCTTGCCCGAGCACCTCGTCGTCCTCGGTGGCGGGTACGTCGGCTGCGAGCTCGGCCAGGCGCTCCGCAGGCTCGGCGCGCGGGTGACCCTCGTCCAGCGCGGCCCGCACCTCCTCGACCGCGAGGATCCGGAGATCTCGGAGGCCATCGAGGCCGTCTTCCGGGCGGAGGGGATCGACCTCGTCCTCGGGGCGACGGCGGCCCGCGTCGCGCCGCGCGGGGGCGGCGTCGCGCTCGAGCTCGAGGACGGGCGCACCATCGCGGGCTCGCACCTGCTCGTCGCCCTCGGGCGGAAGCCCAACACCGACGACCTCGGATGCGAGGCCGGCGGCGTGGAGCTCGACGCCCGCGGATACGTCCGGGTGGACGACCACTACCGGACGACCGCACCCGGCGTGTACGCCGTCGGCGACGTCACCGGCGGCCCGCAGTTCACGCACACGTCGTGGGACGATCACCGGCTGCTCCTCGAGGTGCTCGAGGGCCGCCCCGGCCGCGGCCGCGCCGGCCGGGTCGTCCCGTACTGCGTCTTCACCGACCCGCAGGTGGGCAGCGTGGGACTCAACGAGCGCGAGGCCCGGGCCCGCGGCGTCCCCTACCGCGCCGCCACGATGCCGTTCGGGCACATCGCCCGGGCGATCGAGACGGACGAGCCCGCCGGGACGATGAAGCTCCTCGCGGCGCCCGACGGCAGCCGGATCCTCGGCGCGACGATCGCCGGCGCCGAGGGCGGTGAGCTCGTGCACGTGTTCGCCGCGCTCATGGCCGCGGGCGCGCCGGTGCGGGCGATCGTGGACATGCAGGTCGCGCACCCGACGTACGCGGAGGGGCTGCAGAGCCTGGCGATGCGGCTGGGGTGAGCGCCGTGGCGGGTCGCCCTTGAACCGATCGTTCCTCTACATCCGCTCCCCGAGCTCCCAGTGGACCCCGTGCGGCGCCGCCCCCTGGACGCGGACGTAGCCGTCGTGCACGCCGCGCAGGTGGTGCGCCTGGCAAAGGGAGGTGAGGTTGTGGTCCTCGCTGCTGCCTCCGTGTGAGCGGTACTGGATGTGGTGGACGTGGTCCGCGGCCTTGCTGCACCCCGGGCACGTGCAGAGCCCGCCGTCGCGCTCCATCGCACGGCTCGCCGGCGTGTTCGGTCGCTTCGTCGCCTCCTCGTAGGTGTCGATGAAGTGCTGGCACATCACCACCAGGCACTTCGACGCCCCGATCCACTCCTGCGCAGCGGCGCGGACGGCCCGGCAGGCCGCGTTGAAGACCTGGTGCACGTCGGCGGGAAGCCGCACCGCCCACTCCCTCCGTGCGCACATCTGCGCCTCCTCATCGGCCTCCACCGCGCGAGCGAGCTCGACGACCTTCCTCCTCTCGGCCTTGGCGATCCAGGCCTCGATGAAGGCGGGCGAGGAGCAGCGCGCGACGAGCCGCGCCTGCTCGTACCCGAGCCGGCCTTCGCGCATCGCTCGACGGAGCGCGGGGAAGTCCCAGAGGCGGCGTTCCAGCCACGCGCGCTGCTCGATCGCCCGCCCGGACATCCCGAGCCGCTCCGTCGCGTAGTGGTCGACGTCGAGGAACTTCATGTCCCGCCAGAGGCCCGTGTTGATGAGGAGCATCGACAGGTGGCCGACGAGCTCGTCCCAGCCCCGGCGCATCGAGGCGAGCTCGAGGAGCCGCTCGTGGATGCGATGCGCGCGGTCCCAGTCGTCGACACCCGCGTCCGGCGCGGGGACCGGGTCTGCGGAGTGGAGGTAGCTCCAGCGGTCGTACTCGCGCTCGAGCCACTCGCGGAGCTCGGGCGACGGTTTCGAAGGACCGATCCCGAGGAGCGCGTAGATGTCGTGGCCCGGGCCGGAGGAACTCGCGCCCGCGCCATCCGCGACTTCGGCCGGGGGACATGGATCCGGATGACTCCCCAGGTACTCCTGCGCGATCGCCTCCACCCGCTGCCACTTCGGAGTGTTCGCGCGAAGCACCTTGCCGGCCACCTCCAGCGCCCGGTCGACGACCTCGCGATCCTCCGGCTCGAGGTCGATCACGATCCGTGACCAGCGCTTCTCCTCGCCGTCCGCGACCGCCGCGCCATCCCCGCGCGCCGCCGCGACGAGCCCACGCACCGTGTCGCGCTTCGCTCGCTCGACCCACTCGGCCTCGGAGTCCCCGACCGCGACGCCGACGATGGCGATCGCCTTCTTGATGCTCACCTCACCCGCCCGCACCGCCGCGCGGAGCACCGGCCGCGTCCGGAGATCGCGCGCCAGCTTCAACCACTCCTTCGCCGTCCGCGGCGCGAGCGAGAGCTCCTCGCGCGCGTAATCGCCGAGGTTCGCGTACCCCAGCCGCATCGGCCCGTCGCCCGTGCAGAGGCGATCGAGGCACTCGCCCATCGCGACCGCGATCGCCCCGCTCCCGCGCGCGACCTTCGCGAGGAGCTCGTCGACGAGCAGCGCAGCCTCGTCACGCAGGAGATGCCGGCGATCCTCCGGCAGCACCGGCAGGAGCGGCCACGCCCGCTTGCCGAGTGCGGCGAGCGCCTCGGCCGAGAGCGGCGGCGGGGAGGATGTGGTCGCGTCCGTCATGCTGAACATTTGTATAGCATAACGCTCCGTCAACATCCCCGCTGGCAGGTCGTCCCCGATGGGGCCGGGCGGAGAGCTCGACGCTGCTTCGCGTGCGCCTGCGGGACGAGTCCGACCTCCGGTGTATTCCCGTCCTGCGGCCGGGACATCGGCTCGGACGCGGGGAGGTGGCACATGGCGGGTGGCCGAGCCGTCCGTCGGAGCGATGAGGAGATCGAGGAGTTCCTCCGGACGGTCGCCGTCGAGGGCTACGAGACCGACGACGTGATCGTCGACCAGGTCTCCCGGTCCTTGCTCCACGATCATCCCGACCAACCCGACCTCGAGGGACGCGTCGCCGCGCTTGCGCCGGCGCTGTTCGACGAGTTGCAAGCCCGCGAGGCCGCGTGGCCGATCCCCACCGACAACGACCGGCTCGATCGCGCCTTCGCCGCCCTGGATCGAGACGGGATCCTGACCCGCCAGAACTGGTACGGGAGCGAGGGCCCCGCCGCGGAGGAGATGCAACACGAGGTGGTCGCGGCCCGGTTCGAGCGGCGGATCCACGGGTTCGCCTTCTTCCACGGGGGCGACATCCGGCGTGCCCTCGCCGGTGAGGGCCTCCGCGTCACCTGGGGCGCGGTCGCCCCGAGGACGACCTCGAACGAGCGGCGCGAGCGCGCCGCGTGGGACGTCGCCCAGGAGATCCACCGGGCGCTCTGGGCGCAAGGGCTCTCGCCGGAGTGGTCCCGCGTGATCGGCGAGCCGATCACGCTGCCCTTCACCTGGAGGCGAAGGCGGAAGCGGAGGCGGTTGGCGCCCCGCGTCGCCGGGCGGTGAGCTGGACGGCGTCGTCGAGCGAGCCGAGCGCGCGCTCGTCGCGGAGCTCTCGGCGGACGGGCGCCGGGCGCGGCGTTCGCCGCCTACGAACTGGCCTTCGGCGTCACCGTCCTTCTCGCGCGCCACGCGCGAAGTTCGTAGCCTGCCTGCCCGCGCGGAACGCTCCCGTTGGAGTGGCGGGCGACGCTCCCCCCCCCGCCATGAGACTCTCGGCCGCCGGGACCCCGTCCTGGCGGCCGACTGCCCGTCGCCCCGGTTCGCCGGTACAGGCGCCCGAGCGAGAGCTGATGCGTCGGGCTGATTTCGGGCCGACCGCTCGCGTCTTCGCGGGCCGTGCACCACCGCATTACGACTGTGGTCATGCCGAGCGCGGAGCTGAATGCGATCCTGAAGGAACGCATCGAGGTCGCTCCTGGCCTCGCGATGTTTCGCATCGCGCCGGACGGCTGGTCGCTTCCGGGCTACACCCCCGGACAGTTCGCAGTCGTGGGGCTGCCCGACACGGCTCCGCGGCTCGCGCTGTCGGATCCCGAGGCGCCACCCGCCACTCCGGGGAGGCTCATCCGGCGCGCGTACTCGATCGCCTCTTCCTCCCTGGCGCGCGACCACATCGAGATCTTCGTGAACCTCGTCACATCCGGCGAGCTCACGCCGCGGCTCTTCGCGCTTCGCCCCGGTGACCGGCTATGGCTCGGCCCGAAGATCGCCGGTATGTTCACGCTTCGCGAAGTGCCGCGAGACCATCACGTCGCCCTCGTCGCGACTGGCACCGGCATCGCGCCGTACATGAGCATGCTGCGGACCGAGCTCGCGTGCGGGGACTCGCGCCGCTTCGCGGTGTTGCACGGCGCGCGTCACTCGTGGGACCTCGGCTACACCGCCGAGCTTCACACGATTCGGCGGCTCTGCTCGAACTTCACCTACTTGCCGACGGTGAGCCGCCCCACGGAGGAGCTCGTGCCATGGGGCGGAGCGATCGGACATGTCGAGGCCCTCTGGGCAGGCGGCGCGCTCGAGCGCGCCTGTGGCTTTCGTCCGACGCCGGAGGACACGCATGTCTTCCTCTGCGGGAACCCACAGATGATCGACGACATGATCGCGCTCCTGAGGCGCGAGGGGTTCCGTGTGCACGAGCCGCGCTCGGCCGGGCAGATCCACTTCGAGCGGTACTGGTAAACGGCGCGCTCCCGCGAATCGCTACCGGATCGCGGGATGACGCGAGATACCGGCTTGAATCATCGCGGATGATGAGCAGCCCGGCGCCGCCGCCGGCGACCTGCCTCGCCGGCCCTACCGGCCGCCCCGCCCCCGCCGTCGCCGCCGCCTGGCTCCGGGCGCCGGGGCCGTGCTCCCCTGCCCCGTCGCGCCGCCGCGGCGCTCGCCGGAGGACGCGCCAGTCCGCTGCGCTCCGCCGCCGGGGCCGGACGGCCCCCGCGGCGGCCTCTCGACGCGGATCACCTCGGGCATGGATCCACCGCGCTGCGGGGGCCCCTGACGCCCGCTGCTCCCGCGATGCGCGTTCCCGGGCTGTCCTCCTCGCGCGCCCTCCGGACGACCTCCTCGTGCGTGCGCCGGCTGCGCCGGCCTCGCCCCCGCCGCCGGCGCGTGCGGCCGGCCCCCGCCGCCGCCCGGCCGCCTCGGCTGCGGCTCGACCCGGCGGCCGGTGGGGACGAAGTCGGGCGTCAGCTCGCGACGCACGTACGCGCGCCAGATCTCGTGGCCGTCGCCCGCCGCGCTCCGCAGCGACGGGTCGAGCGCCGCGCAGAACTGGTGGATGTTGCGGAGGTCGCGCAGGAAGAACGCCTCCGCCTGGCTGTTGTGCGCGGCCCCGACGACCTGCGGGAAGTCGATCACGACCGGCCCGTCCGCCGCGACCAGCACGTTGTACGGGGAGAGGTCGCCGTGAATGAGGTCGCAGGTGAGCATCCCGATCGCCTGCCGCCGCAGCGCCGCGTAGAGCGGGCCGGCCTGCTCCGGCGCGAGCGGCGCGTCGACGAGCCGGGGCGCGGGGCGACCGTGCTCGTCGAGGATCAGCTCCATGAGCAGGATCCCCTCGTAGAACAGCACCGGCCGCGGCACGCGCAGGCCGGCGGCGTGCAGCCGGTGGAGCGCGTCGGCCTCCTTCGTCTTCCAGGCGTCTTCGGCCGCCTCCCTGCCGAACCGCGAGCCGCGATCCATCGCGCGCTGCGTGCGGGAGCTCCGGACCTGGCGGCCCTCCCGGTAGGCGGCGTCGTTCTTGAAGCTGCGGACGTGCCGGGCGCGGTAGACCTTGGCGACGACGATCTCGCCGGCGTGGCGCACGAGCGAGACGTCGGCCTCCTTGCCGCTCTTGAGGCGCACGACGATCTCGTCGATGACGCCCTCGTCGACGAGCATGTCGAGGGAAGCGTTCACCCTGCGTACCCCTTCGGCGGCGGCCAGGTGTAGCTCCAGTGCGTCTGGATGAGACGCCACCCCGCGGGATCGCGCCGGAACACCTCGGTGCAGTTCCAGCGGAGCGCCTCCTCGGTGCCGCCCCACGAGGCGAAGTTGAACGTGAGCACGGCGCAGTCGCCGACGACCTGCACGTGCGGGTTCAGGAGCTCGAAGCGCGCGGCGAAGATCTTCCCGCGGAGCTCCTCGTAGATCTTCCGGAGCGCCTCGATCCCGTCCACGCGCCGCTCGCGGTACGGGTCGAAGTAGACGACGTCCGGCGCGGAGAGCTCGAGGAACCCCGAGGGATCTCCGTTGCACCAGCGCGCGAGCGCGGCGCGCTCGAGCCCGATCAGCTCCTCGCCCACCTTCCGGTCGTCGCTCATGCGTCCCCCAGCGCGAGCGCGGTCCGCCGCGCCGCCTCCATCATGAGGAAGAACGCCTGCCCCTCGGCCGCCACGCCGGGCCGGTCGAAGAACGGCGCGCCGCACACGTCCTGCACGTAGCCGCTCCTGTCCACCTTCGCGACCGCGGCGCGCCGCATCCGCTCGGCCGGCGCGAGGAGCCCGCGATCGAGCCAGCCGGCGGCGACGCCGCGGTAGATCGTCCACGCGAGCATCTGCGCCAGGTTCACCTCGACGAACGTGGACGGATCGTCGAGCACGTCGTGGAACAGCCCGTCGGGCCGCTGGAGCGCGAGGCACGCGGCGAGGAGCTCCCGCACCCACGCGGCCAGCTCCTCGCGCTCGGCCTTCATCGCGTCCGGCAGCTGGGCCATCACCCGCACGCACCCCGCGGCGACCCAGCCGTTGCCGACGCCCCACGGCGCGGCCCGGACGAACGTGCCCCTGGTCTCGTTCCACCGATGCGCGAACAGCCCGCGCCCGGGGAGGAGCAGCCGCGCGCGCAGCCCGCGGAGCTGGCGGAGCGCCTCGGCGGGCTGCCCGGCCACCGCGAGGAACGGCGGGGCCATCCAGGCGGAGTCGCTCCAGAGCTCTCCGTCCGGGTTCGGCGTGAGGTGGAAGAGGACGCCGTCGGCGCTCCTCGGCGCGAGCTTGAGGAAGTAGCCGAGCATCCGCTCGGCGGCCGCCCGCAGCGCCGGCTCGCCGGTGGCGAGGGCCGCGAAGACCACCGCCTCGCCCGCGGCGCCGGCGTCGGTGACGCCCGGGTCGACGTAGAGCTGGGCGAGCTTGCCCGACGGGTCCTGCCGGAGCACGGCCTCGCGGGCGAGGAGCGTCGTGAGATCCCAGTCCCCCTCCTCCAGGCAGGCCTGGGCGGCGACCCCCTGCTCCCACGAGGCGCGCTGCATCGCGAGCATCGCGCGGCGGACGCGGCCGCACCGGAGCGCGTCGTCCTGCGCCGGCGGGGGCGGCCGCCCGAGCAGGGCGCGGCTCCGCAGGTCCTCCCAGGGGATCGAGGCGGGGATGGCTTCGGACACGCAGGCGGCTCCGGGTCGAGGTGGGCCGGGAACATACCGCGCCGCGGCGGCCCCGCGGTACATTGAGACGGGTGAAGACCGCTCCTGGAGGGGGAATGCCCGATCGTCGTGTCCGGCCGCGCGCGCTCGCCGCGCTGCGGCTCGTCGTGCGCCTGGTGGGACTCGTGGGAGTCATGGGACTCGCGGGAGCCGCCCGGATCGCAGCCGCCACGCCGGCGGCCCCGGCCTCCGAGCCCTCGGCCGCCCCCCCCGCCGCGGCGACGTGGCTCGCGCTCAGCTCCGAGCACGTCGTCCTCCGGACCGATCTCGAGCGCGGCGAGGCGCTCCGCATGGTCCGCGAGCTGGAGCTCATGCGCACGCTCCTCGCCGACGCACTCGCGCTCGACCTCCCCGCCTCGGCGCCGCCGGTCCAGGCGGTCGCGTTCGCGAAGCCGAGCGACCTCGTCGAGTTCACCGGCGACCGGCGCATCGCCGGGACGGCCTACACGCTCCGCTCCGGCCGCGGACAGATCCTCCTCATGGACGGCCGGCCCGAGGACATGGGCGTCGTCGTCGCCCACGAGCTCGCCCACGCGCTCCTCATGCAGGTCATCGCGCGGCAGCCGCGGTGGTTCGCCGAGGGCATGGCGCAGTGGGCGTCGTCGATGGGGCGGGTGCTCGCGGGCGGGCGGCGGCTCCTCGGCACGGTCCCCGACCCGTGGATGCGCGAGTTCCTCGAGGAGGGGGACCTCTCGAACGTCCGGGACCTCCTGACCTGGGATCGCCCCGACAAGAAGGAGGACGCCCGCCGCTACGCGACGAGCTGGCTCCTCGTGCGGACGCTCCTCGCCGAGCGCCCGGAGGCGTTCGCCGCGTTCCGCCGCGCCCTCCAGGACGGCGAGGCCGCGACGGCCGCGTGGAACCGCTCCTTCCCGGAGTGGAGCCTCGCGTCGAAGAGCGGCCCCGAGGACCTCGACGGCCTCCTCGCCGAGCGCGCCCGCGATCTCGCGAGCCCGAGCCGCGAGGTCCGCGCCGCCGTCGATCCGCGGGTCGAGGTGCGCCCGCTCTCGAGCCCGGAGCTCCACACGATGCGCCTCGAGCTCCCCCGGGAGTGGAAGCCCGAGGCGCTCCAGGCGGAGCTCGACGCGGCGCTGCGCGAGGACCCCGGGCACGTGCTGGCCCTGACCTTCCTCGCCCGCGACCGCACCGCGGCGCGGCTCCCGCTCGCGCGCCGCGCCATCGAGGCTCACCCCGAGGACCCGGACGCGTGGGCGCTGCTCGAGGGCACGCTGCCCGCGGGCGCGCGCGAGGAGCGCGAGGCCGCGCTGCGCAAGGCGGTCGCGCTGGCGCCCGACCGCGCCGACCTGCACGCCCAGCTCGCGAGCCTGCTCGTCGCCGAGCGCCCCGAGGAGGCCGACGGGTTCGCGAAGCGCGCGGTCGAGCTCGCGCCCTGGAGCCCGTACACGCGCGCGGTCCAGGCGCGGGTGCTCTCGGCGCTGGGGCGCTGCGACGAGGCCGCCGACGAGGAGCGGCGCGGCCTCGGCCTCGACACCCTCGAGCTCACGGCGCGCGAGCAGCGCGAGATCGCGCGGTTCCAGGAGCGGCTCCACCGCTACTGCGGGAATCGCACCGTCCTGCGCGCCGAGGCGCTCCTCCGCGAGGCGGACCGCGCCGAGGTCCTCGGCCACCTGGAGGAGGCGCTCGCGCTCTACGACCAGGCGCTGGCGCTCGATCCCGAGCACCCGGAGGCGTGGCTCGAGCGCGGCGGGCTCCTCCTCGCGCTGCAGCGGCCGCGGGACGCCGAGGCGTCGATCCGGCGCCAGCTCCGGAGCGCGCCGCGGCACGCGCACGCGTGGAGCCACCTGGGCCGGGCGCTCATCGCCCAGGGCCGGCGCGAGGAGGCGGTGGCGGCGCTCGAGAAGCAGCTCGAGCTGGTCCCGGACCACCTGGCCGCGCTGCGGCGGCTGGCGGAGACGCTCGTCACGCTCGGCCGGCCTCGCGAGGCGCTGCCGTACATCGACCGCATCGTGAAGGAACGGCCGCGGGACACGCTCCTGCTCATCGATCGCGGCCGGGCGCGCATCGCCGCAGGCCGGCACGCGCCCGGGCTCGCGGACCTCGAGCGCGCGGTGGACGCGGCCCGGGAGGAGGACGAGGGCAAGGGGCAGGCGGGGGTGCTCAACAACGCGGGGTACTCGCTCGCCGAGTTCGGCGTCGAGCTCGACCAGGCCGAGCGCTGGGCCGAGGCCTCCGTCGCGGAGCACGGCGCCGACATCCGCCGGGCGGCCGGCGGCGCGCCGAGCTCGGACGAGATCGACCACGCCGAGCTGCTGTCGAGCGCGTGGGACACGCTCGGCTGGGTCCACTTCCAGCGGGGGCGGCTGGAGGAGGCGGAGCGCCACGTCGCGGCGGCGGTGTCGGTCGAGGCGAGCGCCGAGGGGTTCCGCCACCTCGGCCAGATCCTCGAGCGGCGCGGGAAGCGGGCGCGGGCCATCGCCGCCTACGCGGCCGCGCTCACGCTCGAGCCCGACCGCTTCGCGCGGAAGCGGCTCGCCGCGCTCGCCGGCGCGGGCAAGATCCCGCAGCTCGTCGCGCGCGCGCGTACCGACCTCCTCCGCCGGCGCGTCCTCGCGGCCGAGCCCGCCGCTGACGCCGCGCTCGCGGACGAGCGGGTGGTGCTCGTGCTCGGGCCGGACGGCAAGGTCGCCGACGTGCTTCCCGGGAGCGGGCGGGCCGTGCCGGGCGCGGAGGCCTTCCGCGGCGCGCCGCATCCGGTGCCGTTCCTCGACCCGGGCCTCCCGCGGCTCGTCCTCCCGGGCCGCTACCGCTGCGCCGCAGGGACGTGCGCGCTCCTGTTCGGGGACGCGCCCGCACCGGCGGGGAAGCTGCCGGGGGCGGCGGCGCGGCAGCGCGGGACGTGACAAGGACCCCGCGGCTCCTCGGGCTCGGGCTCGGGAGCGGGCTCGTTCACGGGGTCAGGGGTTGAACCGGTACCCGACCCCGCGCACCGTCTCGAGGTGCCGCGGGTGCTCGGCGTCGTCGCCGATGTGCGCCCGCAAGCGGGCGACGAAGTTGTCCACCGTCCGGGCGGTCCCGAAGTAGCGCGACCCCCAGACCGCCTCCATGAGCTGCTCGCGCGAGTGGACGCGGTCGGGGTGGTTCATGAAGAACGCGAGCAGGTCGAACTCGCGGCTCGTGAGGTCGAGGGACTTCCCGTCCACGGTGGCCCGGCGGGCCTCGAGATCCACCTCGATGACGCCGGCCTTCCGCACGGACCTGTTCGGCCCCGTCTCGCCGCGCGCCCGGCGCCGGCGCAGCAGCGCCTCGATCCGGGCGAGCAGCTCCTTCAGCCCGAAGGGCTTCACCATGTAGTCGTCGGCCCCGAACTGGAGCCCCGCGACCTTGTCGTTCTCCTGCCCCTTGGCCGAGAGGATGAGCACCGGCAGGTCGGGGTCGGCGCGCCGGAGCTCGCGGACGAGCGTGAGCCCGTCCATGCGCGGCAGCATCACGTCGACGACCACGAGGTCGGGCGACTCGGTCCGGGCGAGCTCGAGGCCCGTCTCGCCGTCCATCGCCGAGCGGACGGTGTAGCCCTCCATGCCCAGGTTGAGCTGGAGACCGCGGAGGATCGAGGGATCGTCCTCGACCACCAGGATTCGCTCGCCCATGTTCACGCTCTCCCCGCCGCCGGCAGCCAGATGCCGAACGTCGCGCCCTGCCCGACCTCGCTCGTCACGGTGACCCGGCCGCCGTGCGCCTCCACGATGTGCTTCACCATCGCGAGCCCGAGGCCGGTCCCCTCGATGGTGCGCGAGAGGGGATCCCGCGCCCGGTAGAACTTCTGGAAGATCCGCTTCTGCTCGGGCCGCGCGATGCCGGGCCCGTTGTCGGCGATCCGCAGCCAGACGCCGGCCGAACCCGGCGCGGCGGAGAGCACGATCCGCTTCTGGGCGCCCGTGTACTTGAGCGCGTTGTTGAGGAGGTTGAGCAGCGCCTCCGAGAGGGCCTCGCGATCCGCGAGGACCGGCGGGAGCCCCGGCGCCTCCTCGCGCACCACCTCCGCCGGCTGGTGGAGGAGCTGTGGCGCGAGCGCCTCGAGCGCCCGGTCGAGGATGGGACCCACCGGCTGGCGCGAGAGCTGGTACTTGCGGCGGCCGGACTCCATGCGCGCCCAGTCGAGCAGCCGGCTGATGAGGGCGGAGAGGCGCGCGGTCTCGTCTGCGACGATCTCCAGCGCCTCGCGCTGCCGCTCGGGATCCTGGAGGCGCCCGAGCTGGAGCGTCTCGACGAACATGCGGATCGAGGTGAGCGGGGTCCGGAGCTCGTGCGAGACCTTGTTGACGAAGTCGGTCTGGAGCCGCGCGACGCGGGCCTCGCGGTAGAGGACGATGGTGGTGAGGATCGCGCCGAGGAGCGTCGTCCCGACGAACGTCAGGATGAGCGTGCCGAAGAGGTAGTCCCGCGGCACCGACCCGTAGACGAGGATCAGGATGCCCACCGCCAGCAGGAGCGCCGCGGGCACGAAGACGAACCCGATGATGAGCAAGAGGACGTGCCGGAGCTTCATCCGGCGGGCATTCTAGCGCGGGTCCGGGCGGCGCGCCGGTCGGTCAGCGCCGCTCGGAGGCACATCGCCGCGCTCCGGGCCAGTGACCTGCGTGATCAGATCAGTGCTCGAACAGATCTGCGCCCGGCAACGCGCGCACGAGCCACGGGCAGTCGTCGTAGTAGGCTTCGGTCCAACCTCCGCCCGTGATGAGCACGTCCCCGTTCGCGAGCGTCGTGGCCCTGGGTGAAACCCGGCTCGAGCTCATCCGGCCAGCGGTGGACCAGGTCCCGGACGCGCCCGCTGCAGGGTCGAAGAGCGCGACGCCCGCTCCCTCGGGCGCGGAGCATGCCTCCAGGACCTGCGATCCACCCGCGACGAGCACCTTGCCGTCCAGGAGCAGCGCCGCGGCGCCGTCCGCCCACCCCCCGTTGGTCGGCCGCGTGAAGGCCGGAACGGCCGGGTCGTAGATCTCCGCGACGGTCCCCGCGGCATCGGGTGCCGTGGAGTTGACGACCAGTACCTTCCCGCCCGACAACGCGAGGGCGCTCCCGCCGGAGTGTGGGACGTTCATGGACGCCGTGGCCGTGAACGTCCCGGTTGCCGGGTCGTAGAGCTCCGCGCTCGCCGGGGTCGAGCTGTCCCCACCGGCGAGGAGCACCCTCCCGTTCGACAGCAGCGCGGCCACGTGGAAGTACCGTCTCCTCGTCATCTGGCCCGTGGCGGCGAATGTTCCGGAGGTGGGGTCGTACAGGAGCGCGGTGTCGAGCGAACTGCTGGAGCCCCAGCCGCCGGCGATCAGCACCTTGCCGTTCGGGAGAAGCGTCGCGGAGTGGCCATGGCGCGGTCCCGGCATCGCGCCCGTGATCGTGAACGTCCCTGTCGCGGGGTCGTACAGCTCGGCCGAAGAAGAGTCCTGACCGCCCACCAGGAGCACCCTGCCGCTGGAGAGCCGAATCGCGGTGTGGTTCGCGCGCGCCCCCCGCATCGTGAGCGTCGTCGAGCCGAACCTGTTCGAGAACGTCCGCGTGTCCGGGTGGTACAGCTCCGCGCTGGCGGTCGTCGACGCGCTGCCGGTGCCCGCCCAACCTCCTGCCACGAGCACCGTCCCGTCACCGAGCAATGTCGCCGTGTGATGGATGCGGGCCGTCGTCATGTTCGCGACTGGAGAGACGCCGTACGGGACGGCGATGCGCAGCACGACCTGCGTGCTCCCATCCTGGTTGGTCGCCGTGATCGTGTAGTCCGCGGCGGCGGTGCGGGAGGTCGGCTTTCCGGAGATCACCCCGGTGCTGGAGTTCAGGACGAGACCTGCCGGGAGCGGAGGCGAGGCGGTCCACGACGTGGCCGCGCCGCCGCCGTGGGTCGGCGTGTTCGGCGTGATGGTGGCGTTGAACGGGTAGATGGCCGGGTTCACCGCGTACGCGAGGTCGGTCGGTGGTGCAGCCCGGATGGTGAGGACGAGGCTGGCCTGCGTGCTGCCGTGCGGGTTCGAGGCCGTCACGACGTAGCTCGCCGTCGCGGTCACGGCGGTCGGCGTGCCCGAGATCACGCCCGTCGTGGGGTGGAGCGTCAGCCCCGACGGCAACGGGGGCGAGACGGTGTACTGCGCGACGTCACCGCCGGAGCCGGTCGGCACGTTCGGAGCGATCGCGGCGCCGCGTGGATAGGACGCGGGGTTGGTCGCGTACGCGAGGCCGCTGGGCGGCGCGCTGTTCACGGCGATGGCGAGCGTCGCCGTCGTCTCGCCCATCGAGTTGCGGGCGGTGACGGTGTAGCCGGTGGTCGCGGTGATGGCCGCGGGCGTGCCGCCGATGACGCCGGTGGTCGGGTGCAGCGTGAGGCCGGCGGGCAGCGGAGGCGCGATGCTGAAGGAGGTCGCTGCGCCTTGCGACAGCGTGGGGGTGTTGGGCGCGATGGGCACGCCGACGGTGTACGTCGCGATCTCCACCGAGTAGCTGAGACCTTCGGGCGGATCGGGCAAAGGCCCGGGATCCGCCGATCCACCACACCCCACCAACAAGGCCGCGACGACGGTGACCAGCGAACGCGCCGGCCGCTCGAAACGGAGCATGGCCCCTCCCTCCTCGTGAGACGACGGATGCTCCGAGGTCAACACGGGCGAGGCACACCGTCAAGGACCACGACCCAGTCCGCCATTGTGGCAAGCTTTTCGGCGGACGCACGCGCACCGAATGAAAGGCCCCCGGCGCCGGAGCGCCGGGGGCCCGAAGCAACCACTCTCCTCGATCAGGGCAGCGGAGGCAGCTGCGCCATCGTCGCCGTGATCACGGCGTCCACGAACGCGGGGTTGTGGACGCCCTCGGTCCCGTCACCCTCGACGAGGAAGAAGTTGTAGATGATCTTCGCGAGCGTCTGGTCCGCACCGGCGACCGGCGCCGAGGTCGTGCCCGTGTTGACGACGAACAGGGGAGTACCGGTCGCGCTGGCCGGGAAGGCCGCGGTCCACGTGTTGTAGTTCCTGATGTTCTGGAGCTGGGTCCCGAACGCCACGACCGGCGTGCCGGTCAACGTCACCTTGACCGCGGGCTGGCCGTGCGTCTCGTACAGCTCGACGCTCGCGACCCGGCCCGGCTCGATCGTCGGGTCCGCGCCATTGAGCGGCAGATCGCCGTCCGTAGCGAGGTCGTACCGCACCGCCGAGTCGAACCCGTTGGCGTTGATCCTCGCGAGGATCCGCGCTTCGATCGCCCGCTGGAGCGCGACGATCTCGTCGTGGACCGTGCGCTTGTGCTCCTCGAACTCGGCGACCTCCGCCGGCGCGTGGCAGCTCTTGCACACCTCCATGGTCGCCTTGAAGGTGTGGTTGCTCCCGGAGACCAGGTAATCGTCGCGGATGTCCTCCGGCACGTTCCGCACATGGCAGAGGACGCAGCTGTCGGCCGTCGTGCCGAGGTGCGGACCTGCGAGCGGCAGGGCGGTCGCGGCCTGACCCGCGGGCAGCGCGTCGATGAAGAACGCGTTGCGGCCCGCGAAGACGTCGCCCTGCGCGGCCGTGTGCGGCGCCGTCCAGTTGGCGAGGAGGTTGGTCCCCTGGCGGACGGCGTTCGTCCGGCTGTTGTGGCAGACGATGCAGAGGGCGCCCGCGCCGGCGTTCTGGACGCGGAACAGCGCGGCGGTGTTCATCGTGTCGCCGTTCACCCGCAGCTCACCCGAGTGCGGCTCGTGGCAGGTCTGGCAGGAGATGGAGTGGACCTTGGCGTCCGTGAGGCCCAGGGACGCGAGATAGTTGTAGTAGGCGACATCGCCCGTGCACGTCGTGGCTCCAGCGGAGGGCTTGCACGGACACAGCGGGTCGAAGGGATCGGACGCTCCCAGGAAGCCCGCGCGCGGGGTGCACGTTGCGGCAGCCCTCGGAGCGCACGTGGCGGGGTTGCCGGGGGTGGTGCACACGCAGTCCGGCGTGCCCTCCCGACACGTGGTCGGCCGCGCGATGTTGGTCGGGGTCCCGGCCTGCTGCTGACGGACGTAGACGGCAAACCCCTCGCCTGCGTGACACCGGCCGCAGTGCGCGGCGTTGGTCCCGCGGTACTGGACCGTCGCGTCGAGGATCGAGAGCGCCGTGTTCGCGTGCCCCGTCGTCGCCCAGAGCGGCCCCTGGTCGTGCTCCATCGTGTCGTGGCAGCTCATGCAGACGCCCGAGTCCATCGACGACGCCGGCTGGACGGGGCCGTGGCCGATCGCGTCCACCATCGAGTGATCGGTCGGCTCGAGCGGACCATGGCAGCTCTCGCACTGGACGCCGGCGCGGTACTTGAGCGCCTGCGGCAGCGCAGCCCAGTTGCCCGCTGCCGGCGTCGGGAACGTCCAGCCGCCCATCACGTCGTCGAACCCGCGGTTCTGCGCCGTCGGCACCTTGCTGTACCCGACGACGTGCGAGGCGATCGCGGCCTCGGAGTAGTTCGGCCCGAGCTTGCCGGTCAGGCCGAGCTCGAAGAGCGTCTGTCCGCTGCCCTCGTGGTTCGCGTGCGGGGACGCCGCCCACTCGGTGAACTTGTCGGTGAGCGCGTACGGGCCGCCGTGGCAGTCGGAGCAGGAGATCCCGTCCGTCCCCTCGTCGGTGTCGGAGAAGCCCGACCCGTGGTACGTGCTGACGCGGAACAGGAGCGGGGGCATGTACCCGACGTCCGTGGGGGTGAGGTTCCCGTTCTTTAGCCGGTAGACGCCCGTGACCGTCGGGACGAGGTACGGGTTCTTGGTGTCGGCGCCCTGGAGCGTCACCCCCTCCGGCGGAGCGCCGAACTGGTCGCCCTCGTCGGCGTTCGTCGGGAGGTAGGTGAGCGTCCAGTCGTACGTCGCGGTCGAGGGCGCGTTGGCCACGACCATCATCCCGAGCGGCTGGGTGTTGACGCCGTTGGAGACCGTCACCGGCGAGACGAGCGCGCTCGCGGTCGCGGTGTACGCGCCGTAGGTCACGCGGGCGACGACCTTGAAGCTCATCGCCTGGACCTGCTGCTTGCCGAACGAGAGGAGCTGCACGCGCTCGGGGGCCTGGATGTACGCGAACTCGTGCTCGCTGCCGAGCGTGCCGTAGAGGTCGTTGAGCCAGGCGTTGGCGCCGGTCCGGACCGTCTCGAAGTCCGGGATCTGGAAGCTCGTCGTCGCGCCGGTCGCGGGGCTCGGCGTCACGTCCGCCGGCGGGTCCCACAGGCCGTACGCATCGGTGATCGACCACTGGACCGAGTTCGGCGAGACCGGCACGCCGTCGAGCGTCGCGACCAGCTCGATCCCGGAGACGGTGGTGTTGAATCCGGCAGGGCCTCCGTTCCGGAGCGCCTCGGGAAGGACGACCCGCGCGTGGAACCCGGTCGGGCCTCCGCCTCCGCCGCCGCCGCCACCATTGTCGTCTCCGTCGCTTCCACCGCACCCGGAAGTCGCGAGGACAGCGCCCACGAGGAGAGCGCCGATCCGCTTCGTGAAAGTAAGGGTCATTTGATCTCCAGCAATTGCGGCGAGCGACAATTGCTAAACGCCTGGTAGCAGGCATGAAAAAGCCCGCGGAGGCGGCCGTCAACACGGCCGCCCGATCATCCGAGGTTCGCTCGTGATTTCAGGCGTTTGAGTCGCGTGCAAACTTCGCGCGCCGCGCGATCCGGGCTCAGGCTCCGGACCTGGCGAGCAAAGCACGGCGGTTGCTGGAGTTTTCGTGATGGCGGCCGCGCGAGGGCGCCCGCGACCTCCCACCCACATGCGAGGGGCGAAACGCTTGCGAGCCCGCGCGCAACCGTTGGCTCGCGGGGTGCGCGCTCACCCATGCCGACTGACCGTCGAGCTGGCGGTTCAAACCGCGGGATTCGCGCCGGAATCCCGCGGCCGAGACCTACCGCGAGTGAAACGTGCGGCCCGAGGCCGCAAGCTCGAGGAGCAGCGGAGCAGGCTCGAACCTCGCGCCGTGCTTCTGCTCGAGCCGGCGGAGGCGCTCGACGAGCGCCGACGGGCCGACCGCGTCCGCGTAGCGGAACGGCCCGCCGCGGAACGGCGGGAACCCGAGCCCGAACACCGCGCCGATGTCGCCGTCGCGCGCGCTCCGGAGGATGCCCTCGCCGAGGCACCGGATCGCCTCGTTCACCATCTGGAGAACGACGCGGTCCTGGATCTCTCCGGGATCGATCCGCTTGCGCGCGCGGCCGCCGGGGAGGACGTCGTAGACGGTCTCGTCGACGCGCTTCTCCTTGCCGTCGTACGTGTAGAAGCCCTTCTTGCCCTTGCGCCCGGTGCGGCCCGAGACGAGCACGTCGTGCAGCGACGCGGCCGGCTGCATCCGCGGACCGAACGCGGCGTGCAGGATCTTGCCGACCTTCTCGCCGACGTCGATCCCGATCTCGTCGAT
>DASPMI010000061.1:0-11772 GCA_035627135.1 Anaeromyxobacter sp.
CCGGCGACGACCAGGCCGAACCGCCAGTACCAGGACCGTTCCATCTACTTCCTCGCCTCCGCCTTGGCCGGCGCGGCCGGCTCCGACTGCTTCCAGGCGCTCACAACGGTGGACTTGAGGACCCGGATCTTGTTGCCGCCACCCACGTCCAGCGTGACGGACCGGTCCTCGACCAGCGCGACAGTTCCGATGATGCCGCTCTGTGTAACAACCTCGTCGCCCTTTTTGATGCTGGCCAGCCACTCGGCCTGCCGCTTGCGCTCCTTCTGCTGCGGGCGGAAGACGATGAGGTAGAAGATCGCGAACATCACCGCGATCATCACGAGCATCGTCGACCCGCCGCCGCCCTGGGGCTGGGCGCCGTCACCCGTCTGCGAGAGGAAACCCTGCAAGATCGATTGCATGGACAGGCTCCGCGACTCCGCGTGGCTGGTCGGAAAAAGCGCTGTGTTCTAGCGTGATTTCGGCGGGCCCCGCAACTGCTTTGTGGCCGGGCGCCCGCCCGCCTACTGGCCCGACTCCCGCCACGCCGCGAGCCGCTCGGCCCGGAAAGCCTCGAAACGGCGGGCCTCGATGGCGGCCCGGGCGTCGCGCATGAGCCCGAGGTAGAAGTGCAGGTTGTGCAGGGTGTTGGCGCGAAGCGCCAGGATCTCGCCGGCCTTGAACAGGTGGCGGAGGTAGGCGCGCGAGAACGTCCGGCACGCGTAGCAGTCGCAGGCGGGATCGGCCGGGCCGTCGTCGTCGGCGTACTGCGCGTTGCGGATGGTCAGCTTGCCCCGGCTCGTGAAGAGGAGGCCGTTGCGGGCGGTGCGCGTGGGGAGGACGCAGTCGAACATGTCGATCCCCGCGGCGATGCCCGCGAGCAGGTCCTCGGGCGTGCCGACGCCCATGAGGTAGCGCGGCTTCTCGCGCGGCATCCGGGGTGCGTCGCGCGCCACCCCCTCCCACATCTGCGCGGGCGCCTCCCCGACCGCGTAGCCTCCTAGCGCGTAGCCGGGCAGATCCAGCGCCGCCGCCTCCTCGATCGCCCGGGCGCGCAGGTCCGGGAAGAGCCCGCCCTGCGCGATGCCGAACAGGCTCCGGGGGTGCCCGGCCGCGCGGGCGTCCTCGATCCGCCGCCACTCGTCCCGGCACCGCACCAGCCACCGCTGCGTCCGGGCGAGCGACAGCTCGTGGTAGCCGCGGTCGGCGAGCGAAGGCGGGCACTCGTCGAACGCCATGATGACGTCGGCCCCGAGCGCCTCCTCGACCTGGATCGCGCGCTCGGGCGAGAGGAAGTGGCGGGCGCCGTCGAGGTGGCTCCGGAACGTCACCCCCTCCTCGGCGATCTCGACGAGCCCCGGCCCGCTCCGGTCTCCGCCCTGGCCGAGGCTGAAGACCTGGAAGCCGCCCGAGTCGGTCAGCACGGCGCCGCTCCACGCCATGAACCGGTGCAGACCGCCGAGCCGCTCGACCCGCTCGTGCCCGGGCCGCAGGTACAGGTGGTACGTGTTGGAGAGGATGATCCCGGCGCCGAGCCGCTCGAGGTCGCGCGGCTCGAGCGTCTTCACCGCCGCGGCGGTGCCGACCGGCATGAACACCGGGGTCTCGATGGTCCCGTGGGGCGTCTCGAGCCGGCCACGGCGGGCGGCGCCGTCCTCGGCGAGGAGCTGGAAGCGGATCACCGCGTGGGTTTCGCGCCAGACAGGGGAGGTGTCAAGCCTGCCCGGGCTCGGGCTCGGGCGCGGGCTCGTTCACGGGGGTCACGCGGCGCGCGCCCCGGACTTCGCGACCTCCGCCACCAGGCTCCGCCAGGCGCGCCCGGCGCGGCCCTCGGGGAGCACCCGGATCCCGACGCTCCGCTCCACCGTCCCGCCCGGCTGGTTCCAGCACACCACGCCCCGCGCCACCGGGGCGAACACGCCGCGGCCGATCCGGACCTGGACGACGTCGCCGACGAGCGGAAGCTGGCCCGGCCACCGCAACGAGCAGCCGCCCTCGGAGACGTTGAGCGTGGTCGTCTCGAGCGACGCGGTGCCGTGGACGACCGTGAGGGTCCGCTCGACGGAGAAGCGCGGCGCGCGCTCGCGGAACGTCACGGCCTCTCCGCGGGCGGCGAGCGCGAGGAACCCCGCGGCGGCGAGGCTGGTCCGATCGAGCGCGATCTCGACGCCCGGCGGCAGCGCGGGCCGCCCCACGCGCCGCACCAGCGCCACGCGGCCGAAGAGCGTCGCGCGGATCGACTGACCGTAGATGCCGACGCGCACCGCGACCTCCTCGCCGACGCGCGTGTCGGAGAGCGCGGGCAGGAACAGGAACCCGTTCTCCGGCCGCCATCCGGCGAGGAACTGCGCCGCTTCCAGGTTGACGGAAACGCTCTGCACCCAGGGACCTTTCTTGCTTCGCGATGTTAACGCAGACACGGCTCGCGCTGTCACCGAATTGCGGGACACGCCGCTCCGCGTCGCCGAAACCCTTCCTTACCGCCGCAGCAGCAGCATGGCATCGCCGTAGCTGAAGAAGCGGTACCGCTGCGCCACGGCGTCGCGGTACGCCGCGAGCACCCGCTCCGTGCCCCCGAACGCGCAGGCGAGCACCAGCAGCGTGGACCGGGGGAGGTGGAAGTTCGTGACGATCGCGTCGACCGCCTGGAAGAGGTGGCCGGGGCGGATGAAGAGCTCGGTCCGGCCCGCGCCGGCCTGGACCGCGCCCGCCTGGAACGCGCTCTCCAGGGTCCGCACGGTCGTCGTGCCGACCGCGACCACGCGGCCGCCCCGCGCGCGGCAGGCCGCCCACGCCGCCGCGGCCGCGTCCGGGACGATCCAGCGCTCGCCGTGCATCCGGTGGGTCTCGAGGTCGCCGCCGCGCACCGGGAGGAACGTGCCCGGCCCGACGTGGAGCGTGAGCGCGGTGCGCTGGACGCCGCGGCGATCGAGCGCGGCGAGCAGCCCCTCGGTGAAGTGGAGCCCGGCGGTCGGGGCCGCGGCGCTGCCCGGCGCGCGCGCCCAGATCGTCTGGTACCGGTCCGCGTCCGCCTCGGTCGCCTCGCGGCGGATGTACGGCGGCAGCGGGATCCGCCCTGCCCGCTCCAGCGCGGCGAGGAGCTCCGGCCCCTCGCGATCCAGGGTGACGTCGTAGAACCCCTCCCCGAGCGCCGCGTCCACGCGGGCCTCGAGGCCGTCGAACGCGAGCACCGCGCCGGCGCGGATGGGCTTGGAGGCCTGGCCCATCGCCCGCCAGCGCCGGCCCGGCGTCGCGCCGGGGCCCGGGCCCTCGCCCGGCAGCGCCTCGCAGAGGAGCAGCTCCACGGCGCCGCCGCTCGCCTTGCGCCCGAGGAGGCGCGCGGGGATGACGCGCGTGTCGTTGAAGACGAGGAGGTCGCCGGGCCGGAGGTGGCCGGGGAGGTCGGTGAACCGAGCGTGAACGAGCTCGCCCGCGGGCGGGACGACGAGCAGGCGCGACGCGTCCCGCGGCGTCACGGGCGCCTGGGCGATGAGCTCCTCGGGGAGGTGGTAGTCGAAGTCGGAGATGTGCACGGCGCGGCTCTGGGGGGCTCAGGCATCGGGCTTCAGGCCTCAGGAAGGACTCGATCCAGCCTGAGGCCCGAGGCCTGACGCCCGAGGCCCTTCTTCAATACATCCTCACGATCTCCGCGCCCGCGTAATAGTGCGCCAGGATCTCCCGGTACGTCTTCCCCGCGCGCGCCATCCCCGCCGCCCCGTGCTGGCACAGCCCCGCGCCGTGGCCCTGGCCGCGCCCGGTGAAGACGAACCCGTCCGCCGCCGCCGCGACGTCGAAGGCGACCGAGGGGAGCCGCGACCAGCCGAGCCGCTGGCGGAGATCGGCCGCCGCGAGCACCACCCCGCGTTCGCCGCGCGCGAGCTCGACGCGCTCGGCCCGCCCGGAGCCCGTCCGGGAGACGACGCGCACCGCGTCGGCGGCCCCGGGCAGCCGGGCCACCTTGCCCAGCTCGGCCCCGGAGAAGCGCCGCTCCCAGCGCGCGCCCGGGGCGCCGTCGCAGGATCCGCAGGCGGTGGACGCGAGGTACGGCAGGTCGCGGCCGAGGGCGGCCAGCCCCGACTCCGTCGCGCCGCCGCACGATCCGTGGAAGTAGGCCTCGACCGGCAGCACGCCGTGCACGAGCACCTCGCCCGCCGTGGCGTCGGCGGCGGCGCGCGCCGCCGGGCTGTGGCGCCCGCGGTACACCTGCGCGAGCACGCCCGAGCCGATGTGCCAGGGCTTCCCCGTCCGGTCGGCCTCGATCTTGCGCGTGAGCGCGTAGCTCCGGGCCGCGACCGCCTGCGCCCGGAGCGCCTCCGGCGGGAACGACGCGGGCATCTCGCCCGCGACGACGCCCGCCACGTAGTCCTCGAGCCGGAGCTCCTGGACCTCGCCGCCCTCCAGCCGGACCTTGATCCGCTCCTCGGCGCGCGCCGGCGCCGCGGCGGAGATCGCCAGGAGGAGGAGGAGGAGCGCGCGGGCGGACCTCGGCAGCACGCTCACGCACCCGTGGGCGCGCGCATCCGGCGCGCCTCGCGGACCTTGTGCCAGACGAACCAGACGATCCCGACGAGCAGGGCGCCGACGATGACGTACTCGAACTGGTGGTAGATGGCCTTCACCCGCGGATTGGTGTTCCACTCCTCGCCCGCCCACTTGCCCACCCACGCGAGCCCGAGGCACCACGGGTACGAGCCGACGAACGTGTAGACGATGAACTTCCCCATCGGCATCCGCGACACGCCCGCGGGGAACGCGATGAACGTGCGGATCACCGGGAGCAGGCGGCCCGCGAAGACGACCCACTGGCCGTACCGCTTGAAGAGGCGGTCGGCGAGATCGAGCTCCTTGTGCGACACGAGGACCCACTTGCCGTACTTCTCGATGATCGGTCGCCCGCCGTACAAGCCGAGGTAGTAGGCGGGGATCGATCCGACGACGCAGCCGATGGCGCCCGCGAGCGCGGCGCCCTGGAGCGTCATCTTCCCCTGGAACACCAGGTAGCCGGCGAACGGCATGATGATCTCGGACGGGAGCGGGATGCACGCGCTCTCGATGGCCATGAGCAGCACGATGCCGCCGTACCCCATCGCGCCGATGACACCGGTGGTGAAGAGGACGAGCTGCTCGAGGATGCGGGAGATCAAATGGGCTCCTTGGCGCCGCCCGCGGCCGAGCGCTGGGCGGCGTAGTAGACCTCTTCGTACGGGCAGGAGCAATCCTGCGCCGGAGGCTCCGGGTAGAACGTCCGCTCGCCGCGATGATTCCGGAGCCACGTCCCGGGCGCCCCCGGCGCGGCGTCGGCGGGGGCGGCGGCGCGGTAGTCGGGCGAGAGCGTCACCTTTCCGAGGCCTCCGGGCAGATCCACCGCGAGGTGCGGGATGGCGAGCCCGCTCGTCCGGCCGCGCATCTGCTCCAGGATGGCCACGCCCGCGGCGAGCGGCGTCCGCAGGTGACCGGTCCCCGCCGCGAGGTCCCCCTGGTGCAGGTAGTACGGGCGCACCCGGAAGGTGAGGAGCCGCTCGTTCAAGTCCACGAGCAGCCGCGCGGACGAGTTGAGCCCGCGCAGGAGCACGGTCTGGTTCTCGACCGGGACGCCGTGGTCGACGAGCCGCTCGCAGGCCTCGCGCGCCTCGGGCGTGCACTCCCGCGGGTGGTTGAAGTGCGTGATGACGAAGAGGGGCGCGAACCGGCGCAGGGTGCGCGCGAGGTCGTCGGTGACGCGCATCGGGCAGGTGACCGGACCGCGCGTGCCGACGCGGAGGAGCTGCACGTGCGGGATGGCGCGGAGCCCCTCGAGGATCGCCGCGAGCCGCTCGTCCGAGAGGACGAGCGGATCTCCGCCGGAGAGGATGACGTCGCGGATCTCCGGGTGGGCGCGCACGTAGGCGAGCCCTTCCTCGATCGCGCCCTTGTCGAACCCGTCCGTCCCGGAGAAGGTGAGGCGACGCCGCGTGCAGTGGCGGCAGTAGACGGCGCAGCGATCGCCGACGAGGAACAGCGCCCGGTCGGGATAGCGGTGCACCACGGCCTTCACCGACCGTCGCGGCTCCTCCCCGAGCGGATCCTCCAGATCGCCGGGGGCGAGCGAGAGCTCGGCCGGAGACGGGATGGACTGCATGCGGATCGGGCACGCGGCGTGGTCCGGATCCATGAGCGAGGCGTAATAGGGGGTGACGGCGACCCGGAACCGGCCGTGCGCAGCACGGAGCCCGCGCCGCTCCTCGTCCGTGAGCCGGACCACGCGCCCGAGCTCCTCCTCGGTCGAGAGGACGTGGCGCTGCTGCCAGCGCCAGTCGCGCCACTCCGCCGGGGTCGCGTCGGGGAAGAGATCCTGCCAGGTCATCCGGTTCCTGAGGCTCCGGGCGTGGCCCGGGCGGCGCGGAAGCTAACGGCGGCGGGCCCCCGCTGTCAAAGCGCGCGCCGGCGCGGCGGGTCCCGGCTCGCCCGGGCGGTCCCTCCTGTCAGCCGGGCGTGCGAATGTTAGAGAATCTTCGTACCGTCCGGGGCTTGGCCGATGCCCGGGGAGCGAGGGGAAGCAATGTCCGACGTCGCGAGCTGGGCCGAGCCGGAAGAGGAGCCTCCAGGTCACGATGAGCCGGCGGCTGCCGGCTGGGCGCCGGGCCGGGAGCCCGCACCGCCGCGGACGGGCGTCGCGGCGCGGTTCGCGCCGGGGCCGCGCGGCCCGTGGCACGACGTCTCCGACGCCCAGTGGAACGACTGGCACTGGCAGCAGCAGCGGCGGATCACCCGCCTCGACCAGCTCGAGGAGGTCATCCGGGTGTCCCCCGACGAGCGCCGCGCCATCGTCGAGACCGCGTCCGAGTTCCACATGGGCATCACGCCGTACTACGCGGCGCTCATGGATCGGGACGACCCGCGCTGCCCCATCCGCCTCCAGGCGGTGCCGACGCTGGGCGAGCGCGTCCTCCTCCCGATGGATCTCGAGGACCCGCTCGCCGAGGAGCGCGACATGCCTGTGCCGGGCATCACCCACCGGTACCCGGACCGCGTCCTCCTCTACACCACGCACAACTGCCCGGTGTACTGCCGGCACTGCACCCGCAAGCGGAAGGTGTCCGACCCGACCAGCGCCGCCGCGAAGCGCCAGATCGACGCCGCGATCGACTACGTCGCGCGCACCCCGGCGATCCGCGACGTCGTCATCTCCGGCGGCGATCCCCTCTCGCTCTCCGACGACCGGCTCGACGACATCCTCGGGCGGCTCCGGGCCATCCCGCACGTCGAGGTCCTGCGGCTCCACACGAGGAACCTCGCGACCCTCCCGCAGCGCGTGACCCCCGACCTCGTCCGCGCCATCCGCGGGCACCACCCGGTCTACGTGAACACCCACTTCAACCATCCGAAGGAGTGCACCGCCGAGGCGTTCGACGCCTGCGCCCGGCTCGCCGACGCCGGCTGCGCGCTCGGCAACCAGATGGTGCTGCTCAAGGGCGTGAACGACGATCCCGCGATCGTGCGGGAGCTGAACCACAGGCTCCTCCTGATGCGCGTCCGGCCCTACTACATCTACCAGTGCGACCTCGCGCAGGGGATCAGCCACTTCCGGACGCCGATCGAGACCGGCCTGACGATCGTGGAGGCGCTGCGCGGCCACACCTCCGGCCTCGCCGTCCCGCACTTCGTCGTGGACGCGCCCGGCGGCGGCGGGAAGATCGCGCTCTGCCCCGACGCCGTCGTCCGGCGCGACGGCAAGCGCTGGGTGCTGCGGAACTACGAGGGAGAGGAGTTCGAGTACGTGGAGGCGTGAGGCGGGGTTCAGACGGCGCGCGCCGGGTTCGGCTACGCTGCTGGCATGATCGCGGCCCTGCGCAGGCTCCTCGCGAGGTGGAGCACTCCCCCTCGCGTGCCTCATCTCGACCTCGCGCGGGAGGCCGCGGCGGCCGAGCCGCCGACCACGCTGGTCGTGGCGGTCTGCGCGGGCTACGCCTCCACCACGCGTTCCTGCTCGGCGGCGATTTTCGGTCACCCGAGATCCACGCAAAGCTGCTGAACTCCCTGCGCGCGCTCGCGCCCGTCGAGTCCGACGCTCCGTGGCGGAGACCGTCGGGCCCCTCTTGAAACGGCGGATATGGACACCGCGCCCACGCCCTCGATGCTTGAACCCCGCCGAGCGCGGATCGCTCGGCGAGCAACCGAGGAGCGAGCGAAGCGAGGCCGCGACGAGCGGAACGCCTCGAGCCCGCCCATCGAAGCCACCACGAGGGCGGGGCCGGCGCCGCGCCGACCGACCGAGCGGAGCGCGCCCGAGGCCACGTCACCAGTACGGTCGCCGCCTGCAATTTGGGTGACGGCGACGCGAGGGAACCCGGCCCCTCAGCACGGCTCCGCTCATCGAGCGCGCCGGCACCCACGGAATTGCAGGCGCCTCCCGAGCACGCTGGGCCGTCTCCAGTACGGAGCCGATCCGGGCCGCGCGGGAGCGAGGGAGGTCGCCGCGGCGCTGGACCCGTCCCACGCGGCACCCTGGCCCATCCCGACCCCGGCTCGAGGCGTTTCGGGAGGAGCCACGAGCGAAGGGAGCGGGGCCGCGACAGCTCGCCCTTCGACTCCGCGGCGCTTCGCGCCGCTACGCTCAGGGCGAGCGGAGGGAATGTCCTACTCGGAGGGACCTGCCCCGTCGCTCCGTCGTACGCCGGCACCGCCACCGGGCACGGGCACGGGCACGGGCTCGGGCTCGGGCTCGGGAAGCGTTGCTCAGTCCACCACCGCGATCGCCTCGATCTCCACCCGCGCGCCGCGCGGCAGCGCCGCCACCTGCACGGTCGAGCGCGCCGGCGGGTGGTGCGTGAACGCCCGCGCGTAGACCTCGTTCATCTTGGGGAAGTCGGCGAGGTCGACGAGGAACACGGTCGTCTTCACCACGTTCCGGAACGCGGCCCCGGCGGCCTCGAGCACGGCGTCGAGGTTCTCGAGCACCTTCGCGGTCTGCTCCTCGATGCCGCCGGCGACGAGCTCGCCGGTCGCGGGGTCGAGCGGGATCTGGCCGGAGCAGTAGACGGTCCGGACGCCGGTGGTCTCGATCGCCTGGCTGTACGATCCGATCGCCTTGGGGGCGCGGAGGGAGGTGACGGCTTTCATGCGCCGTAGCGTAGCGGCCCGCGGGCGCGCGGGCGGACGTCTCTTGGGGGTGGGGAGCGCTACGCCCGCTGCACGGTCTGCACCCCGTCGATCCGCTCGATGGAGCGGATGACGGAGGTGAGCTGCTTCAGGTCGCCGACGGTGACCTCGAAGTCGTTGATCGCGCGCTCGCCGGGGGCGGTGGTCCGGCAGCTCGCCTGGGAGATGTTCATCCCCGCCTCGCTGAAGATGTGCGAGATCTCGGCGAGGATGCCGGGGCGGTCGTTGGTGACGACGCGCAGCGAGACCGGGCGCTTGAGATCCCCGCGCACGTCCCACGCCACGTCCACGCGGCGCTCCGGGTCGATCCCGCGCGTCTTCTCGCAGGTCAGCGTGTGGACCGTGACGCCGCGGCCGCGCGTGATGTAGCCGACGATCGCGTCGCCCGGCACCGGGTTGCAGCACTTCCCGTAGCGCACGAGCACGTCGTCGATGCCGTTGATCCGGACGCCCTCGGTGGTGCGCCGGGCCATCTTCCGGAACAGCTCGGTGATCGGGCTGAGCGGCGAGTCGCTGGGCGCGGGCGGCGGCGCGGCCAGCTTCTCGGCGGGGACGAGCTGCTGGAGGAGCTGCAGGGGCGAGACCTTGCCGTAGCCGACCCCCGCGAGGAGATCGTCCGCGACGCGGTAGCCGAGGGCCTGGGCCGCCTTGTCCAGCTCGCCGCCCTTGAGGAGCCGGTTGAGCGTGAGGCCGAAGCGGCGCAGCTCGCGCTCGGCCACCTCGCGGCCGATCTCGATCGAGCGGCGGTGCTCGGCCTGGCGCAGGAACTGGCGGATGCGCGCCTGGGCCCGGCTCGTGCGGGCGTAGGTGAGCCAGTCCTTCGACGGGTGCGAGTGCGGAGAGGTGAGGATCTCGACCGTGTCGCCGTTCTTGAGCGGGTTCCGCAGCGGGACCAGCTTCCCGTTCACCTTCGCGCCGACGCAGTGCTCGCCGACCTGCGAGTGGATCGTGTACGCGAAGTCGATCGGGGTGGCGCCGTGGGGCAGGCTCTTCACCTCGCCCTTGGGCGTGAAGACGAAGACCTCGTCGGAGAAGAGATCGACCTTCACCGTCTCCAGGAACTCGCGCGGATCCGCGAGTTCGCGCTGCCACTCGACGAGCTGCCGGAGCCAGCCGAACTCCTTGGCGTCCTTGTGCGAGAGCTCCTGCCCCTTCCCGTCGCGCCCCTTCTCCTTGTACTTCCAGTGCGCGGCGACGCCCTCCTCCGCGATCCGGTGCATCTCCCGGGTCCGGATCTGAACCTCGATCCGCTCGCCCGCCGGCCCCACGACCGTCGTGTGGAGCGACTGGTAGAGGTTGGGCTTGGGGATGGCGATGTAGTCCTTGAAGCGGCCGGGGATCGGCTTCCACAGCGTGTGGACGATCCCGAGCGTCTCGTAGCACTGCGCCACGGTGTCGAGGATGATCCGGAACCCGATCACGTCCTGGATCTGCTCGAACTCGATGTCGAGCTGCCGCATCTTCCGCCAGATCGAGTAGATGTGCTTCACGCGGCCCGAGACGTCGCCCTGGACGCCGTTCTCGGCCAGCTTCCCCTTCAGGATCTGCACGACCTCGGCGACGAACTTCTCCTTCTCCTTGGCCTCGGTCGCGACCTTGCCGGCGAGCTCGGCGTACTCGCCGGGCTTCAGGTACTTGAACGAGAGCTCCTCGAGCTCGTTCTTGATCCACTGGATCCCGAGCCGGTTCGCGAGCGGCGCGTAGATGTCCAGCGTCTCGCGGGCGATCCGCTCCTGCGACTCCGGCTTCATCGAGTCGAGCGTCCGCATGTTGTGGGTGCGGTCGGCGAGCTTGACGAGGAGGACGCGGATGTCCTTCGCCATCGCCACCACCATCTTGCGGAAGTTCTCCGCCTGCTTCTCCTCCTGGGTGTTGGCCGCGCTGAACTGCGAGAGCTTGGTGACGCCGTCGACGAGCTGTGCGATCTCCGACCCGAAGAGCTCGGTGATCTCGTCCGCCGTGGCGAGCGTGTCCTCGATGGTGTCGTGGAGCAGGCCGGTGACGACGGAGGCCTCGTCCAGCTTCAGCTCGGCGAGCAGGCCCGCCACCTCCAGCGGGTGGATGAGGTACGGCTCGCCGCTCTTGCGCAGCTGACCCTGATGGACCTTCGCGCTGTAGACGTAGGCCTTCTTGATCAGGTCGAGATCGGGGTCCGGGTGGTAGGACGTGACCCGATCCAGGATGTCGTTGAGGCGCAGCAAGGCGTGTTCGTTAGCCTAACGGGGCGACTTCACGGCCGGCAAGCAGCGCTCCTACCGCGCCGGCCTCCTCTCGTCGTAACGCAATGCGGCGGGGCGTGCCAGCGGGCGAACCCGCGCAGCAGGTATCCTTCGTTGTGGGGAAAGGTGAAGGCGAGGCGGGCGGGCGTCGGCCCCGGCCCGGCAGGGGTCCGGGCAGTTGAGAGAGGGCAGAGCCGGCGGTACTGTCGCCGACGATGGAGGGGCCGCCTTGAAGTGCCAGACCTGTGGGGCGCAGCTCGAGTTCACGCAGAGCACCTGCGCCGCGTGCGGGGCCGAGGTGGAGCTCGGGCGGCTCACCGGGATCCTCGGCGTCGTCTGCCGCAAGTGCGACGTGTACAACGAGCCGGGCACCAGGACGTGCGTCGGTTGCGGCAGCCCGCTCGGCGACCCGGACCACCCCACCCCCATGCCG
>DASPMI010000062.1:0-19638 GCA_035627135.1 Anaeromyxobacter sp.
GGCTGGGCCTGTACCGGGCCTCGCGGCTCACGGTGCTGTTCGCGTTCGACGCGGAGCGCCCCGGCATCAACGACTCGCTGTCGCTGCCCCGCGACGTCCTGGCGGCGGGCGAGCTCGTCGACGCCTCCTGCGCCCTCGACGAGGCGCGGGCCTGGCTCGTGCTCGCGATCCGCACCCGGGGCCGGCTCGTGCACCGCTGCCTGGCGTACGCGCGCGGCGGCGCGCTCGAGGGCGTGGCGGAGGCCGAGGCCGGCGACGGCTCCTGGCTGGGGACCCTCCGCGGCAAGTGCGCGACCATGGGCGTGCTCCTCGCCCCCACGGACGCGGGCGTCGTCCGGGTCGAGGCCGGCGGCGGCGCCCTTCGGCCCACCCGCGACTTCCCGGACACCGAGCCGTTCGTCGACGCAGGGTCCCTGCTCCTCGCCGGGCGGGACGGGCTCCTCGTCGTCCGCGGCCGGACGATCACGTCGTTGAAGGTGCAGTCCACGAAGTCCTCACCCAGGAGGCAGCCATGACGCAGCGTAAACCCCTTCCGCTCCCCGGGTTCTTCGACCCCCGCAACGCCGCGCGCATGGACTACGCGCCGGACCCGCTCCGCCTCTTCGCCGACGCGACGGAGTGGCGCCGGGCGCATGGGATCGCGCCGGCGGCGTCGGACCGGCGGAACGTCCACCTGCTGCTCATCGACGTCCAGAAGGACTTCTGCTTCCCCGAGGGCACGCTCTACGTCGGCGGCCGGAGCGGGCGGGGCGCGCTCGAGGACAACCGGCGCACCGCGGAGTTCATGTACCGCAACCTCGACGTGCTCACGCACGTGACGACCACCATGGACACGCACTTCGCGTTCCAGATCTTCTTCCCCTCGTTCTGGGTCGACGCGGACGATCGGCCCCTGGCGCCGTTCCGCGAGATCACGGCCGACGACGTCGACCGCGGCGCGGTGCGGCCCAACCCGGCGGTGGCGAGCTGGCTCTGCAGCGGCAACTACGGCTGGCTGCTCCGGCAGGTGCGCCACTACTGCGCCGAGCTGGAGCGGGCGGGGAAGTACCGGCTCTACCTCTGGCCGCCGCACTGCATCCTGGGGAGCGCGGGCCACGCGCTCGCCGGCGTGCTCCACGAGGCCCGTCTGTTCCACTCGTACGTCCGCGGCGTGCAGTCGTGGGTGGAGGTGAAGGGCGGGAACGCCCTGACGGAGAACTACTCGGTCCTCCGCCCGGAGGTCCTCCTCCGCCACGACGGCCAGCCGCTGGCGCAGCGGAACACCGCCTTCCTGCGGACCCTGCTCACGGCGGACGCGGTGATCATCGCCGGCCAGGCGGCGAGCCACTGCGTGCGCAGCTCGATCGACGATCTGCTCGCGGAGATCGTCACCCAGGATCCGGCGCTGGCGCGCAAGGTGTACCTGCTCTCCGACTGCATGTCGTCGGTGGCGGTGCCCGACGGCAAGGGGGGCTTCCTCGCCGACTTCACGCCGCAGGCGGAGGCGGCGCTGCGCCGGTTCACGGACGCGGGCATGCACGTCGTCCGCTCCACCGATCCCATCGAGACGTGGCCGGGGATGTCCCTCGGCTAGACGAGAGGAGCGCGTCATGACCACGAGAGAGAAGAAGCAGGACGAGGTGACAGAGCTGCTCGAGGCGGCCCGCGACGACGGGCTGCTCTCGCCGGCGTCGCTGCAGACGCTGGTGGTGGCCGACCTGGGCGCGCAGATCCAGGCGGGCCTCGGGATCGCCGTCGACGACGTCGAGGCGAGCGAGGTGGTGCTGCTCACCATGATGCCGGACGACTCGGGATCGATCCGGGCGGCCGGGAACGAGCAGGCCGTGCGCGACGGGCACAACCTGGTGCTCGAGGCGCTCTCCCGCTCCAAGCAGCGCGACGCCATCCTGGCGCACACGCGCTTCCTGAACGGTCGGGTCCTGTTCCCGTACCGCCCCCTAGATCAGGCGCTGGCGCTCACGGCGCAGAACTACGAGGCGACGCAGGGGACGCCGCTCTACGACCAGGCCGTGGTCCTGCTGGGCTCGGTCGTGGCGAAGACCCAGGACTTCGCGCGCAACGGCGTGGTGGCGCGATCGGTGACGCTGCTCATCACCGACGGCGCCGACCAGCACTCGACCCGCTGTCGGGCGCGGGACGTCGCGGCGCTGGTGGGCGACATGACCCGCATCGAGACCCACATCGTCGCGGCCATGGGGATCGACGACGGGGCGACGCCCTTCCGCAGCATCTTCCGGGAGATGGGCATCGCCGACCGCTGGATCCTCACGCCCGGGAACGATCCGGCGGAGATCCGCCGCGCCTTCCAGGTGTTCTCGCAGTCGGCCATCCGCGCCAGCCAGGCGGCGGCGTTCAGCCAGGCCGCGGTCGCCGGGTTCGTGCAGTGATACGCTGCGGAGATGGACGGCGCCTACGTCGCGCAGCGGCGCGGATCGGGGGAGGCCTACGCCCGCTACCTGGCGGCGATGGACGCCTCCATGCGGCAGAAGGTGGCGCTCACCGCGGCGCACTACCTCTGCCGCGGTCGCGTCGCGGACATGGGGATGGGGTCCGGGGCGGGGAGCCACGCGCTCGCCGCCCTGTACCCCGCCCTCGAGGTCGTCGGCGTCGATGTGGACCCGCGCATGGTGGCGCTGGCCCGCGAGCGCTACCGCCTCCCGAACCTGCGCTTCATCGAGGGCGACGTCGCCGCGGACGTGTTCGAGCCGGAGACGCTCGACGGGATCCTCGACTCCTCGGTCCTCCACCACGTCACCAGCTTCGGGGGCTACCGCCACGCCGCCGCGGCCGAGGCGATCGAGGCGCAGGTCCGGGCCCTCCGGGTGCACGGCGTCCTCGTGGTGCGCGACTTCGTCGCCCCCGAGGACGGCGACGCGCTCGTCCTGCTGGACCTGCCCGACGCGGACGGCGACGGCTCCGACGACCCGGCGACCTGCTCCACGGCCGCCCTGCTGGGCCGGTTCGCGCGGGAGTTCCGCAGCCTCTCGCCGCGCCCGGGCTTCGCGCACGAGGAGCTGCCGCCGCCGCGCGCGGGGTGGCGCCGGTTCCGGCTCGCGCACCGGCACGCGGTGGAGTTCCTGCTGCGCAAGGACTACCGGACGGACTGGGTCCAGGAGGTCAAGGAGGAGTACACGTGGGCGAGCCGCGGCGAGTGCGAGGCGCTCTTCGCCCGGCTGGGGCTGCGGATGCTCGCGTCCACCCCGTTGCGGAACCCGTGGATCGTGGCCCATCGCTGGGCGGGCAAGGTCGAGCTGCGCACCGCCGCGGGCGCGCCGCTGGAGCTCCCCCCGACCAACTACGTCATCGCCGGCGAGCGCGTCGCGCCCGGCGACGGCGTGCGCTTCCGGGGCGTCCGCGCCGCTGCCCCGCCGCGGTTCCTGCAGTTGCGGCACTTCGCGCACCGCTCGACGGGGCAGGTCCGGGACCTCGTCCGGCGACCGCACCTGACGGTGGACGTCGTCCCGCACTTCGACATCGGCGGCGACGCGTTCGTGGTGGCGAAGATGAGCTACCCGCGGCCGCTCCTGGCGCTGGGCGAGGGGAGGGCGCTCGACGGGAGCACGCCCACGACGTACGTCACCGAGCCGCTCAACGCGCTCCAGGAGGACCGGCCGTTCGGCGAGACCGCCGAGGCCGCGCTCGCGCGCTTCGGGATCCCGCCCGGCCGCCTCCGCCGCTTCCGCCCCGGCGGCACGTACTACCCGTCCCCCGGCGGCGTCGAGGAGGAGGTCCGCTCGGTGCTGGTGGAGGTCGAGCCGACGTTCGTCGAGGAGGTCGTCGAGAACCACACCGGCTTCTCCGGCGCCGGCAGGGTGCGCGCCATCGAGGCGGAGCAGGTGCTGCGCGCGGCGCAGGTGGGCGGCCTCGCCGACGCGCGGCTGGAGCTGAACGTGTACGAGCTGCTCCTCCAGCTCGGGCGCGATCCCGGGCCGTGGATCGGCGACGAGATCGTCGTCCCCGCCGCGGGGCCGGTGCGCGCGACCCCGCTCGCCGAGCTCACCGGCCGCGCGCCGCGCCGCGTGTTCCAGCCGGCCGCGCCGGAGCGCAGCCCGGGGTTCCTCTCGCTGCAGGCGTACGAGCTCGAGGAGCGCGGCGCGCGCGGCCCCACGGGGCGGCGCACGCTCGAGGTGGTGACGCCCCGCGCCCTCTCGGCGGTCACGGTGGCGACGGCGCTGCTCCGGCGCGAGGACGACCGCGTCTTCCTCGGGCTCGACGACGACGACCTCCCCGCCGCCCAGGTCTTCACGGGCCACAGCTCGCTCCTCGTGACCCCGGCCTGGCGCCTCCCGCGCGACGGCTGCACCTTCGCCGCCGCGAAGGCCTTCGTGGCCACCCGGCTCGCGGCGGAGTACGGCGCCTCGGCCGCTGCGTTCCACGAGCTCGGCGGCCGGTATCACCCGACCTCCGGCGCGACGCCGGAGGTGGTCCACCCGCTGGCGGTGGTGGTCGATCGCGCCGGCGGCGCCGCGCCGCGCCGGCTCCACTGGGTGCTGCTCGACGAGCTGGTGCACGATCGGTCCGTGCTCCTCGACGGCCACCTGCGGGTGGTAACGCTCCGGGCGGCGCACGCGGTGGGCGTGCTCGGCCGGCGTGCAGTCGAGGTTCGCTCCGAAATGCCGGAATGACCGTGGCTGACCGCGCCTGACCGCGCGGAGGCGCCGGCGGGCACGGCGCCGCCAAGCCGCACCACCGCAGCTTGCAATCCGCGCGCGGTTCGACGGCAATCGATTGCACCCTTGACTCTCCCGCGAGCCGGTGGGATAGCGGGCCTACACTCTCCGTCCAGTCCCGCTCCCGGGAGGCAATCATGGCCACCTCGACGTCCCCGCTCGTGCTCGTCCGGAAGGTCCTCTCGCTCTGTCTCGCCGGCGTCCTGGCGGTGGGCGTCGCCGGGTGCCCGAAGAAGGACGAGCCGACGCCCAGCACGGCGCCGGCCATCACCACCAGCCGCGCGCGCACACCGCCATCGCGGGCGAGACCGCCACGTTCACGGTGGTCGCGAGCGGGCCGGAGCTCTCGTACCAGTGGAGCAAGGACGGGGTCGCGATCGAGGGGGCGACGTCGGCCTCCTACACCACCCCGGCCCTGGTCCTCGGCGACGACGGCGCGGAGTACAGGGCCACCGTACGCAACGAGGGCGGAGAGGTCACGAGCGCGCCGGCCGCGCTGACGGTGCTGCCGGCCGGGACCTTCATGGTCTACCGCGACGGCGCCGTCGGGAGCGGGTGGGAGCCGCAGGTCTGGACCGCGTGCGGCACGGGCAACCCGAGCATGACCGCGCCGTTCGCGGGCCAGACCACGGCGTCGTTCGACCTGAGCTGCGCGCCCGGCGGCTGGACCGCGGGCACGTTCGGGCACTGGAGCGGCAAGTTCGACCTGGCGTCGTACGACCTGCTCACCTTCGAGATCGGGTCCACGAGCGACGCAGGCATGGCCCAGCTCGGGGTCTGGTTCGACAACGACCAGGCGGTGGACCTCGGCACCGTGACCGCAGGCCGGCTCAACCGGGTGACGGTCCGGCTCTCGGCGGTCGGGCTCACGGGCGGCCAGCTCAACCAGTTCGGCTGGTTCTTCCGGGACGGGAGGGCGGGCCCGAAGTTCCACGTGAACAACGTGGCCTTCACGAACGAGGACCGGCCGACGTCGCCGCCCGTGGTGTCCGGCCTCACCGTCACGCAGGTCGCGGACTACGGCGCGACGCTCACCTTCACCACCGACCGGGCGACGACGGGCGTGGTCTCTGCCCAGACCGAGGGGGGTCCCGTCCTGACCGCAGGCACGCCGCAGGGGACGGCGCACACGGTCACGCTCGACTCGCTCCAGCCCTCGACCCTCTACCACGTCACGGTGGTCGCGACCGACACCTGGGGCAACGCCTCCGCGCCGGCGACGGTCGACCTCACCACGACCGCGCCGGACACGACGCCGGACATCACGGTGACGCTCGATCCGGCGCACCCGGCGCCGATCTCGCCGTGGATCTACGGGATCAACGGCATCGAGGCCGCGGACGTGCCGCTCCTCACGCTCGAGCGGAGCGGCGGGAACCGGCTCACCGCGTACAACTGGGAGAACAACGCCTCGAACGCGGGGAGCGACTACCGGTACCACAGCGACGACTACCTGCTGAATGGGAACTCCACCCCCGCCGAATACGCGCGGCGCGTGATCGCCTCGGCCCGAGGGCGCGGCGCTGCGAGCCTCGTCACGTTCCAGCTCCAGGGCTGGGTGGCGGCGGACAAGGACGGCGACGTGGACATGAGCCAGCCGCTCGCGACCCGGCTCGCCACGCGGTTCAAGCAGGTCGTGCCGAAGAAGAGCACGGTCTCGGACGCGCCGTTCACGGCCACCCCGGACACCTCCGACGCGTACGTCTTCATGGACGAGTTCGCCTGGACGCTCGACCAGCTCTTCCCCGGCGCGGACGTCTTCGGGGCGAGCACCGCGCTCCCCACGTTCGCGAGCCTCGACAACGAGCCCGAGCTCTGGAGCTCGACGCACGAGGAGATCCAGGGGCCCACCCGCGTCACGGCCGACGAGCTGATCGCCAAGACGGTCGCCATGACCCGCGCGCTCAAGGACCAGTTCCCCGGGATCAAGATCTTCGGCCCCGCGCACTACGGGTTCATGGGGCTCTGGCGCTGGCAGGACGACCCGACCCTGGGCGGCGGGACGAACTGGTTCACCGACAAGTACCTCCGCGAGCTCAAGGCCGCGTCGGACGCCGCCGGGCGGCGGCTCCTCGACGTCTACGACTTCCACTGGTACGCGGAGGTCTACGACGCGGAGCGCACCCGCATCACCGCGATAAGCGGCACCGACCTGACGGACGCCCAGGTGCAGCTCATCGTCCAGAGCCCGCGCGCCCTCTGGGACCCGACGTTCCTCGAGACCGGGAACTCCAACGCCTGGGTCCAGGGCACGCTGGGCGGCCCCATCCAGATCCTGCCGCGCATCCAGGAGAAGATCGACGCGAGCTTCCCCGGCACGAAGATCGCGATCACGGAGTACGAGAGCGGCGGCTGGAACCACATCGCCGGGACGATCGCCCAGGCCGACAACCTCGGGGTCTTCGGGGCGCAGGGGGTGTTCGCCGCCAACTTCTGGCCGCCGAGCGGCACCCATGACTACGCGCTGGCCGGGTTCCGCGCGTTCCGCGGGTTCGACGGCGCGACCGCGAGCTTCGGCGACACCTCCATCCCCGCGACCTCGAGCGACGTCTCCCAGGTCGCGGTGTACGCCAGCGAGGACAGCGGCGCCGCCGGGCGGCGCGTCCTCGTCGCCATCAACCGCTCCAGCGGCACCCGGAGGGTCTCGATCGCGGGGCAGACGTTCGCGGGCACGGCGACGCTCTACCGGATGACCGCGGCGTCGGCGCGCGCGCAGGTCAACGCCCGGCGGCGCGTGGCGCCCGTCCTGGTGGGCACACAGCCGGTGAGCGGCACCTCGATGTTCGTGGCGCTGCCCCCGCTGAGCGTCACCACGATCGAGATCGAATGACCCGCGCCGCCGGGAGGTCCGGAGGCCCCCGCTCCCGCGGGCGCCTTCGTCCTCCTCGGGCCGGCGCCCTAGAACCCCGACCAGTCCACCTCGGTCGGCAGGCGCGGGCCCCAGCTCTCGGGCCACGCCTCGTGCTCGTGGTCGAGGCCGCACGGCAGGAACCCGTACGGCGGCCGCTTGCCGGTGGTCTTGAACAGGACGAGCACGGACCGCGCCACGTCGGGCGGCTCGACGCCGCCGCGAGCGTCGCGCACGTTGCGCATCAGCACCTGCCAGCGGACCACGGAAGGCATACGTCTCTGGGCTGCTCGCACCTGGATGGCGCTCCCTCTCCTGGACGCTGAACGGCGCGCTCCGATTTCGTGACTCTGCTCGCACTCGGCGTGCGTTGCGCGGAGCGTCATAACGAAACGTGAAGACGGGCGTTGCTCGGAGAGGAGTTGCGGCGGCGTCGGAGCGCGCTACAGGAGCGAGATGCCCGCTCCGGACCTTCGGCTCGACCCGAACCCGACGCCCGCGGAGGCCCGCGACCTCGAGGAGCGGATCGACGCCTTCAACGTCGAGGCGACGGGGATCCCCTTCGGCGGTCCCGTCTCGTGCGTGTGGCGGGACGAGAGCGGCGCGGTCGTCGCCGGGATCACGGGGTACGTCTGGGGCGAGTGCTGCCACGTGCAGTTCCTGTGGGTGCACGAGGCCCGCCGCGGCGCAGGGCTTGGGACGCGGCTGCTCGCGTTCGCGGAGGAGGAGGCCGCGCGGCGCGGGTGCCGGCAGGTCGTCCTCGAGACCTACACGTTCCAGGCGCCGGAGTTCTACCGGAAGGCCGGGTACGAGGTGATGGGGCGCGTGCCCGGGCACCCCGCGCCGCCGCACGAGCACCTGTTCCTCCGCAAGCAGCTCCGGGAGCCGGTGCCTGGCGGCGCGGCGCGGGCGCGCTAGAAGACGGGTGGGGGTCCGCGATGGCGCGCGTCTTCGTCACCGGCTCCGCCGACGGGCTCGGGCGCCTGG
The DNA here is from genome assembly GCA_035627135.1 of Anaeromyxobacter sp. Classification (GTDB taxonomy): domain Bacteria; phylum Myxococcota; class Myxococcia; order Myxococcales; family Anaeromyxobacteraceae; genus Anaeromyxobacter. Next base: position 8,506 of record DASPMI010000062.1, read on the forward strand.
CCGCCCGGCGCCTCGTCGAGGCGGGCCACGAGGTGGTCCTGCACGGGCGGAGCGAGGCGCGGGCGCGGGAGGCGCGGCGCGCGGTCCCCGGCGCGCAGGCCGCGCTCGCGGGCGATCTCTCGAGCCTCGCGGAGACCCGCGCGCTGGCCGACCAGGCCCGCGCGGCGGGCCCGTTCGACGCCGTCATCCACAACGCCGGCCTCTACCTCCAGCCCCGGCGCGAGACGGCGGACGGCGTCGAGCAGGTCTTCGCGGTCAACGTGCTCGCGCCCTACGTGCTCACCGCGCTCGTCCCGGCGCGGCGGCTCGTCTACGTCAGCTCGGGCATGCACCGCGGCGGCGCGCCCGACCTCGGCGATCTCGCCTGGCGGCGCCGCCGGTGGAGCGCGTCGCAGGCGTACTCCGACTCGAAGCTCCTCCTCGTCACCCTCGCGTTCGCGGTCGCGCGCCGCTGGCCCGGCGTCCGATCGAACGCGATCGACCCGGGCTGGGTCCCGACGAAGATGGGCGGCCCGGGCGCGCCCGACGATCTCGAGGAGGGGGCGCGCACGCAGGTGTGGCTCGCGGTGAGCGACGACGCCGGGGCGCGCGTGAGCGGCCGGTACTTCTTCCACCTGCGGCAGCGCGCGGCCCACCGGGCGGCCTCGGACGAGGCCGTCCAGGAGGAGCTGCTCCGCGTCTGCGCGGAGCGCTCCGGGGTGCCGTTCCCCGGCGAGTTCGCCGGAGACTCCGCGGGCGCGGTTCCCTGAACCGCGCCTCGGATTACTTCGTCTCGGCGACGGGCGCCTCGTCGGCGGCCGTGAGCGCGATCTCGATGCGCCGGTTCATGCTCCGGTTCGCGGGCGAGTCGTTCGGGGCGAGGGGCCGGAACTGGGAGTAGCCCGCCGCCGCGAGCATCTCCGGCGGGACGCCCTTCGAGACGAGGTAGCGGACGACCGCGATCGCGCGGGCCGACGAGAGGTCCCAGTTGTCCTTGTAGGGCAGGCCCTTCGAGACGCGGACGTCGTCGGTGTAGCCGGCGACGAGCACGTTCTTGCCCTCGAGGTTCTTGAACGCGCCCGCGACGGCGTCGAGCGCCTTGCGCCCCTCGGGGTTGAGGCTGGCCGAGCCGGAGGCGAAGAGGATCCGGTCCTTCAGCTTGACCGTCATCTTGTCCTTGAGCTGCGAGAGCTCGACCTGGCCCGCCTCGATCTGCTTCTGGAGCGAGCCGGCGAGGTTCTCGTACTCCGTGCTCTTCTCCACCAGCGCCGCGGTCTTGACCTGCAGCGCGTCGCGCGCCTCGCTCACCGCGGCGAGCTCCTTCTTCGCCTGCTCGAGCTGCGCCTGGAGCGCCTGCGCCTTGGCCTCGGAGCCCGCGGCCCACTCCGCGGAGTCCTTGGCCTTCGTCTCCGCGGCGGCGGCCTTCTCCTCGGCGGCCTTCGCCCGGGCCTCCGCGGCCTCGAGCCGGCTCTCGAGCACGCCCACCTTGGCGGTGGCTTCCTTCAGACGGGCATCCGTCGCGGCCGCCTCGCGCTCGAGGTTCGTGTACTTATTGATGCCGGTGCACCCCGTTGCCCCCACGACGAGCAGCGCCGCCACGACGGTCGTGATCCGAGTCATCTCTCGCTCCCAGCGTTGGTGATCCGAATGCACGCAAAGTACCGTGAACGCGGGGCAGGCGAAACGTCGGGTGCGGTGCGGAAGTGTGGGCGGGCGTCGCCGTGACCCCGGCGGGGCCCCGCACATGACCATCACGGATCGTGACTGTTCGTCGCTCCGCGACGCGCCGCCGACCGAGCCACCGCGTCGGTCCCGATGGCGATCGCGCCGCGCGCCAGCTCCTCGAACCGCGCCCGGCCCGCCCCGCGCCGCTCCATGCTGGCGCGCAGCGGACCGTCGATCCACAGCCGGGCGGCGCCGTGCAGGAGCGCCCAGGCGGCGAACGTGTGCACCTCCACGATCGGATCGCGGGGCGCGCCGGGACCGCGCGGCGGGACGCCCGCAAGCTGCGCGATCGTCTCGTCGAGGACGCCGCGCGCCCGTTCGCTCGGCGCGCGCAGCTCGGGCGGGCGGATCCTCATCCCGCCCACCTCCGGGCCGAACATGATCTGGAGGTGCGCGGGGTGATCGAGGGCGAACCGGAGGTAGGCCTCGCCCACCGCGGCGAGCCGCTCGGCCCCGGGCGGCCGGCCCTCGGCCGCAGCCTCCATGTCCCCCGCGAGCCGCTCGAACCCCTCCGCCGAGAGCGCGACCAGGAGCGCGAGCCGATCGGGGAAGTGGTGACCGGGCGCGGCGTGGGAGACGCCCAGGCGCCGGGCGAGCTCGCGCAGGGAGAGCGCCTCGACGCCCTGCTCCTCGACGAGGCGCAGGGCGGCGTCGAGCAGGGCGCGGCGGAGAGCGCCGTGGTGGTAGCGCCCGGCGGGCTTGGGGGCGGGGTGCTTCCGGGGGGCCATGGGCGGAGTATAGCCGGCCAAACTTGACACTGACAAGACCGGCGCTAAACTTGCCACTGTCAAGTTCGGACCCCGCGGGCGCGCGGGATCGCGGAGCGCGCATGGACGATCGCGTGATGGCAGAGGGGGTCCGGAAGCGGTTCGGCCGGGCGGTGGTGCTCGACGGCGCCTCCCTCTCGTTCCGCCGCGGCGAGACGCTGGCGCTCCTCGGGCGGAACGGGGCCGGCAAGACGACCCTCGTCCGGATCCTGGCGGGCGCGCTCGCGCGGGACGGCGGCCGGGTCACGGTGCTGGGCCGGGAGCTCGACCGGGCCTCCGCCGAGGTCGCGCACCTCTGCGGCTGGGTTGCCCAGGACTCCGAGCGCTCGGCCTACCCCCGCCTCACGGTCCGCGAGAACCTCCGCTTCTTCGGCGCGCTCCGCGGCCTGCGCCGCGCGGAGCTCGACGCCCGCATCGCGCGCCTCGCCGGAGCGCTCGGCTTCGCGCCCCGCCTCGATGCGCTCTTCGGGACGCTCTCCGGAGGACAGAAGCAGGCCGTCGTCATCGCCCGCGCGCTGCTCCACGACCCGCCGGTCGCCTTCCTCGACGAGCCGACGAAGGGGCTCGATCCGCTGGCGGCGCACGGCGTCCGCGCCTTCCTCCGGCGCGAGGTCCAGCGCGGGCTCGCGCTCCTCCTCACCTCGCACGTCCTCGCCGACCTCGACGCGCTCGCGGATGGTGTCGCCGTCGTGGACGAGGGGCGGATCCGGACCGAGGCGTCCCCCGCGGCCCTCGTCGCCGCGCTCGGGGCGAAGGACGCGGCCGAGGTGGCGCGCGCGCTCGGCCTCGGCGCCGCGCCGGCCGCGACGAACGGCGCGCAGGGGGTCGCGTGAGCTCGACCGCAGCTCCCGCCGTGGCGCCGCCGGCGCGGTGGACCGGGCTCTCGCGGCCGGCGTCCTTCGCCCGGGTGCTCGCCGCGAGCGCCGGGAGGAACCTCCGCGTCTCCCGCCGCTACCTGCCGAACCTGCTCGGGCGCAACGCGCAGCTCGCGCTCCGCGTCGGGTTCTTTCTGCTCCTCGCGCGCGCCATCACCGTCCGGCCGCCCGCGCCCGGCGCGCCGCCGCTCGAGGGGCGCACGCTGCTCGCCTTCTTCCTCGCCGGGCTCCTCCTCGTCGTGTTCATCCGGCCCAGCCTCTGGGCGCCGATGGAGGCGGCCGCCGGCGATCTCCAGAGCGGCACCCTCGAGTACCTGTTCGCGACGCCCGGCTCGCGGTACGCGTACCTCGCCGGCGCGGTGGTCTCGGAGCTGGCGCTCGGGATGATCGGGTTCGTGCCGCTGCTCGGGCTGCTGCTCTGGGCGGCGCGGCCGGGATTCGCCGCCGCGGTGCTCCTCCTCGGGGCGTGCCTCCTGATGCTGATCGCCCTCACCGCGCTCGGCGTGCTCGTCGCGCTGCTCGCGATCCTGTGGCGGCAGGCCGGCGCGCTGGCGGAGGTGCTGGGGGTGGCCTTCGAGATGCTGGCCGGCGCCTACCTGCCCGTGCACGCGTTCCCGGCGGCGCTGCGGGGGGTCGCGTGCGCCCTGCCGTTCACCTGGGGGTACGACCTCGTGCGCCACTACGCGATGGGCGAGCGGTGGCGCACGATCCTCCCGGTCGGCCAGGAATGGGCGATGCTCGGCGCCCACGCCGTCCTGTACACCGCGCTCTCCGTCCACCTGCTCGCCCGGGCGGAGCGGCGCGCCAAGCGCGCGGGCCTGCACGCGCTCTAGGGAGAACGTCGTCATGGAGCTTTCGAACGCGACGCGGCTCGGGGTGGGGCGGACGGCCGAGGTCTACGCATGGGGCGAGGGGAGGGTGCTGAAGCTCTTCCACCCGTGGCACCCGGAGGAGTGGGCGGCGAGCGAGCACCGGCTCACGGCCGCGGCGTCCGAGGCCGGCCTCCCTGCGCCGCGCGTGTACGGCCTGGAGCGCGTCGAGCGGCGGCTCGGGATCGTGCTGGAGCGCATCGAGGGCCCCTCGCTCCTGCGGCTCCTCTCGGCGAGGCCCTGGACGATGCTCGCCGTCGCACGCAGGCTCGCCGAGGTCCACGCCGCGATCCACGCGCATCGCGTCCCGGGCCTCGCGCCGCTCACCGAGCACCTCCGCTGGAGGATCGACCGCGCCGGCATCGAGGAGCCGCTCCGGGCCGGCGTCGCCGCGGCGCTCGCGCGGATGCCGGCGGGCGAGGCGGCCTGCCACGGCGATCTCCACCCGGACAACGTGGTCCTCACGCGCCGCGGGCCGGTGGTGATCGACTGGCCGGAGCTCTCGGCGGGGCACCCGCTCGCGGACGTGGCCCGCACGTCGCTGATGCTGCGGATCTCCTCGCCCCCGCAGGGGCAGCTCCGGCGCGTGCTCCAGGCCGGGCGCAGGCTCCTGCACGCCGTGTATCTGCGGACGTACCTCGCGCGTGCCGGCGCGCGCGCGGAGGACCTCGCGCCGTTCCTCCTCCCCGTCGCTGCGGCCCGGCTCGGCTACGCCCTCGACGACGAGCGGTGCGCGCTGCGCGGGATCCTCGAGCGGCTCGCGGGTGAACGCGGCGTGGACGACCTCGCGCCCGCCACTCAGCGGTAGAGCTCCCGCGAGAGGCGCGTCCGGTACGCGTCGGCGAGCTCCGACCGCGCGCCGACCACGTCGAAGAGCTGGACCATGAACGCCCGCGCCTCCTCTCCGGGCCCCTTGCGGTGGAAGCGCCGGACCACCTCGAGCAGCTCCTCCAGCGCGGCTGGGTACTCGCCCTTGCCCGCCAGCCCGCGGGCGAGCGCGAGGCGAGCCTCGCCGTCGCCGGGGTCGGCCTCGACCTTGCGGCGGAGCGTTCCGACGTCCGCGTCCGCGGGCGCGCTGGCGCGGAGGCGCAGCGCCGCGACGCGCGAGGAGTGCTGATCCGCGTCGGCCGGAGGGATCCGGTCGAGGTGCGCGAGCGCCTCGGCGCGGCGGCCCTCGGCGAGCTCGAGCTCGGCGAGCGCGAGGAGCGCGCCGCCATGGGTCGGCTTCAGCGCGAGCACGCGCGCGAGCGCCTCCCGCGCGGCGGGCGGCTTCCCGGCCTCGAGCAGCGCCTGCGCCTCGGCAAAGGCCTCGTCCGCGGGCCCGGGCACGACGCCCTCGAGCCAGCTCCGCACGCGCCCCTCGGGCAGCGCGCCCACGAACTCGGACACGAGCGCGCCGCCCCGGAACGCCTTGACCGCGGGGATCCCCTGCACCCCGAACCGGGCGGCGACGTCCGGGTCGGCGTCCACGTTCACCTTCGCGAGCAGCCAGGCGCCGCCGGCCTGGGCGGCCAGCCGCTCCAGGATCGGCCCGAGGGTCCGGCACGGTCCGCACCAGGGCGCCCAGAAGTCCACCACGACCGGCCGTCGCCGGCTCTCCTCCACGACAGTGGCCTCGAACTGCCCGGGGGGGACGTCCACGTGCGTCGGGAGGGATCGGTCTTCCACGCTGCGCATGGAGTGATCGTAATCGCATGCAACGCGCGTCGCCTCTCCGAGCCCGAGCCCGAGCCCGAGCCCGAGCCCGGGCCCGGGCCCGGGAAGGCGGTCAGGCCGTTCACGGGTGGGGCGGCGTGTACGTCTCCTGGGCGGCCCGGACCCCGCGAAGAAATGCCTCCACGTTCACGTCCGCGAGCGCCGCGCTCCTCGCGAGCGCCTCCCGGATCGTCCGCACGAACGTCGCCTCGGAGAGGAGCCCGGCCGCGACGTGGAGCGCTCCGAGCGCGACGGCGTTCTTCACGAGCGGGCTCCCGAGCTCCGCCGCGATCCGGGCGCACGGGACCGCGGCGGCGCGGACGCCGGGAGCGAGCGCCGGCGCGCGGATGACCGCGCTGTCGTACACGACGACGCCGCCCGGCGCGAGGGCGGGCGCGAACCGCGCGAGGCTCGGGGCGTTGAAGGCGACGAGCGCGTCCGGGCAGGGGACCTCGGGGGCGAGCACCTCGTCTGCGGCGAGCCGGACGTCGGCGAAGGAGGTGCCGCCGCGGGACTCGGGTCCGTAGCACGGGATGTGCGTGGCGTCGAACCCCTCCGCGATGGCGGCGCGCGCGACGAGCGCCGCGGCGGTCTGGGCTCCGTCTCCGCCCGCGCCCGCGAGCTTCACTCCGAGTCCGCCGGACGCGCGGGTCGCCGTGGCCGGGGGATCGTCCGCCGGCGGCTGCGCCTCGAGCGCCTCGAGGATCGGCCCCGGGTCGAACCGCGGCGCCGGCCACTCGCCCCAGCGGGCGTCGGGGAGGTCCTTCTTCACGCCGAGCGGGAAGACCGGGAGCATCTCGTCGCGGACCCACCGCTCCGCGTCGAGCGGCGACATGCGGAGGTGCGTCGGGCACTCCGCGAGCACCTCGACGAACGTGAACCCGCGGTCCTCCACCTGGTACCGCAGCGCCTTCTCGATGGCGCGCGCGGCGCGGACGCGCTGCTTCGCGTCGAAGAGGGCCACCCGCTCGACGTAGACGGGCCCGTCGAGCGAGGCGACGAGCTCGGCCATCCGGAGCGGCTGGCCCATGGTGCGGTCGCGGCCCCGCGGGCTCGTCGTGGTCTTCTGGCCGAGGAGCGTCGTGGGCGCGAGCTGCCCGCCCGTCATGCCGTAGATCGCGTTGTTCACGAACGCGATGGTGAGCGGCGCGCCGAGCTGGGCCACCTGGAGGATCTCGGTGAGGCCGATGGAGGCGAGGTCGCCGTCGCCCTGGTAGCTCACGACGACGCTGCCGGGGTTCGCGAGCTTGTGGCCGAGCGCGACCGCCGACGCGCGGCCGTGGGCGGCCTGCGTGTTGCCCACGTCCAGGTAGTAGTAGAGGAACACGGCGCAGCCGACCGGCGAGACGGCGACCGTCCGGTCCTGGATCCCGAGCGCCTCGATCGCGTCCGAGAGGTAGCGGTGGGCGAGCCCGTGCCCGCACCCGGCGCAATAGTGCGTGGTCCGGGCCTTGAGGCCCGCGCCGCCGTCGTGGCGGTCGAACCGGTCGTAGAATGCCTTCACGCCGCCACCGCCTCTCGCCCCGCGGCGCGCCGGACGGCCCCGACGATCTCGTCGAGCCGGGGGAGGACGCCCCCGTGGTGGCGCACGTGCGACCAGGCGAGCCCGGCCCCGGCGCCCGCGTGGCTGAGCGCGAGCCGCACCTCGTCCTCGAGCTGCCCGTCGCTCGCCTCGACCACCACGAGCCGCCGCGCGCGGTCGAGGAGCGGCACGAGGGCGCGCACGGGGAAGGGCCAGAGCGTCTGCGGGCGGAAGAGGCCGGCGGCGATCCCCTCCGCGCGGAGCGCCTCGACGGCGCCGCGCGCGGCGCGCGCGGGCGAGTTGCACGCCACGACCAGCACCTCCGCGTCGTCGCACCGGAACCGCTCGGCGCGCGCCTCGGCGGCGGCGATCCGCCGGTACTTCTCGACGAGGCGGAGGTTGTGCGCCTCCTGGTCCGTCTCCCGGAGCTGGATGGAGCAGTGGAGGTTCCGCCGGTGGGCGGCGTCGCCCGAGACCGCCCACGCGGGGAGGCCGGGCTCGATCCGCTCCGCGGGCAACGCCACCCGCCCCGACATCTGACCCAGCACGCCGTCGGCCAGCACGATCACGGGCGTGCGCCACCGGAAGGCGAGCGCGAAGGCGTGCATCGTCAGGTCGAGCAGCTCCTGCGGCGAGGCCGGCGCGAGGACCGGGGCGTGGGTGTTGCCGTGCCCGAGGCCGCGGCAGGCGAGCTTCACGTCCGCCTGCTCCGGTCCGATGTTCCCGAGTCCGGGCCCGGCGCGCATCACGTCCACGAACACGCCCGGGAGCTCGGCGCCGATCATGTACGAGATCCCCTCGAGCATCAGGCTGAAGCCCGGGCCGGAGGTGAACGTCATCGTCCGCCGCCCCGCGCCGGCGCAGCCGTACATGAGGTTCACCGCCGCGATCTCGCTCGCCGCCTGCAGGAACGTCCCGCCCAGCGCGGGCAGGAGCTTCGCCATGAGCTCGGCCCCCTCCGTGGACGGGGTGATGGGGTAGCCGAAGAAGTGGCGGCACCCGGCGAGCAGCGCGCCCACCGCCGCGGCGTGGTTGCCCTTCAGGAGCATGGCGCGGGCCGGCGGGAGCGGGAGGCGGCGGTCGGGCACGTCGTGGGCGACCGGCGGCAGGCCCACGAGGGCGCCCGGCCCGTTCGCGGGGACGAGCGCGTACGGCTCCGGGCAGGCCTGGATGCAGAGCCCGCACCCGTTGCAGCCGGCGAGGTCGAGCGCGACCGGGACGAGGCCGGTCGCCGGGTGGAGCGCGGCGCCCGGCGTGATGCAGCCGCGGGCGCAGGCCTCGACGCAGCGGGAGCAGCCCTTGCAGTGATCCGGCTCGAGCCTCGGGACGACCTGCGATCGCGCCATGGGACCCTCCGGGTCTCACGAACGGTGAACGTGGCGAACGCTAGGCGCTCGGAGCGGATAAGTCCAAGTGATTCTTTTCATGAGAACATTCGGACGCGTTATGATGACCCCCATGGAACTCTCCCAGCTCGAGGTCCTGGTCGCGGTCGCGCAGGAGAAGGGCTTCTCCCGGGCGGCGCAGCGCCTCCACAGGACGCAGCCCGCGGTGAGCCAGGCCGTCCGCCGCCTCGAGGAGGAGCTCGGGAAGCGGGTCTTCGACCGATCCTCGAAGGACGGGACGCTCACCGACGCCGGCCGGGTGCTCTACGAGTACGCGCTGCAGATGCTCAACCTGCGCCGTGACGCGAGCACGGCCATCCAGGAGGTGGGCGAGCTCCAGCGCGGGAAGGTCGTCATCGCCGCGAACGAGTACACGGTCGTGCACCTGCTGCCGATCGTCGCCGCCTACCGCGCGCGCTACCCGAACGTCAAGATCGAGGTGAAGCGGAGCCTGGCGAGCGAGATCCCTTCCGAGCTCCTCCGGCGCGACGCGGAGCTCGGACTGCTGACCTACCGCCCGACGCAGCCGGGGCTCACCAGCGTGGCGGTGGCGCGCGACGACCTCGCCCTGCTGGTCGCGCCCGGGCACCGCCTCGCGCGCCGCGCGGACGTGTCGATCCGCGAGCTCGGGGCCGAGGCGTTCCTCGCGCACAACGTCCGCTCGCCGTGGCGCGAGCGCGTCGTGCAGAGCTTCGCGCGGTGCCGCACCGCGCTGAACATCGTGATCGAGCTCCCCTCGCTCGACGCCATCAAGCGCCTCGTCGAGCAGGGGCTCGGGGTCGCCCTCATGCCCCGGCGGGTGGCGGAGCCGGAGATCGCCCGCGGCGACCTCGCCGCGCTCACCGTCCGTGAGATGCGCCTCGAGCGGACCATCCACGCCGTCTACCGGAGCGGCGGGGACCTCTCGGAGGCCGCGAAAGCGTTCCTGGCGAGCGCCAAGGCGGGGTGAGCCACCGCGGGCCGGCAGGCTGCGCTAGGATCGCCGGATGTGGACCGTCTCGGCACCCCCGGGGGCGGCCGGCCTCCTCGCCGACGCGCTGTACGTCGCGGCGGTCGCGGCGTTCCTGCTCCTCCAGCGCGTGGGCCTCCGCCTGCGCCGGGCGGAGCATCGGGCTTGGTGGGCGGGCTCGGGGCGGGATCTCCTCAACGTCGCCGGCCTCGTCGCCCTCGCCGGCGCGCTCCACCTGCTCGGGCTCTCGTGGCCCGCGGCCTTGCTGGTCGGCGGGACGCAGACGTTGCTGCTCTTCGGGGCGACCGTGTTCATCGCCACGCAGACCGAGACGGCGCACCCGCAGCGGTGGGCCCTCGCGGTCGGGGCTGTCGTGGCCGCGCCGCTGCTCTTCTTCCGCGGCGACGTGGTCGCCGCGTTCGGGCGCGCCGCCGTCGCGCTCTTCCCGCAGGCCGGCGCGGCGGGGTGATCGCGAGAGGCGGGGTGGGGCCCCGCGCGCCGCGTTCAGGCCGCGTGCTCGGTGACGTACGTCCCGTAGTCCTCGGGGCGGAGCTGGGCCGCGGAGCGCCCGGCCGGGAGGTCGATCCCGATCACCCCGGCGCGCACGCGCTCCTCCGGCTCCATGTCCACCGGGTGGTAGTCCGTCGGCTGGAGGGATCGCGCCGAGGCACCTGCCGGAAGATCGATGCCCACGTCGCCGGTCCGCTTCACCGCTGCCATCAGCACGGTCAGTGACATCGCGAACCTCCTGCACGAGGATGCGCCGCGTCGCGCAGGAACGCAAAGGCGTTGCACGAAAAGCAACGGGGCCGCCCTTGCGGGCGGCCCCGACGAACCTACTCAGGCGGGGATCGGCCTACATCATGCCGCCCATGCCGCCCATGCCGCCGCCCGGGGCCGGCGCAGGCGACTCCTCCTTCGGCTTCTCGGCGACCATCGCCATCGTCGTGAGCATGAGGGACGCGACCGACGCCGCGTTCTGGAGCGCCGACCGGCTCACCTTCGTGGGGTCGATGACGCCGGCCTTCACCAGGTCCTCGAAGTCGCCGCTCTGGGCGTTGAAGCCGAACGCGGACTCCTTCGACTCCTTCACCTTGTTGACGACGATCGAGCCCTCGTAGCCGCCGTTGCCGGCGATCTGGCGGAGCGGCTCCTCGAGCGCGCGCCGGACGATGTCGAGGCCGAACTTCTCGCCCTCGTTCACCTTCACGCCGTCGAGCGCCTTGAGGCAGCGCAGGTACGCGACGCCGCCGCCGGGGACGATGCCCTCCTCGACGGCCGCGCGGGTCGCGTGGAGCGCGTCCTCGACGCGGGCCTTCTTCTCCTTCATCTCGGTCTCGGTGGCCGCGCCGACGTTGATGACCGCG
>DASPMI010000063.1:0-19428 GCA_035627135.1 Anaeromyxobacter sp.
CCCGGCCGCAGGGAGTCCACGTCGACGTCGCGCTCGTCGCCCGCCTCGAGGCGCCGGGCGGTGCGCGGCGCGAGCCGGAGCAGCGCCCGGACCGCGCCCGAGACGCGCCCGCGGGCGCGGAGCTCCAGGACCTGGCCGAGCAGGACGAGCTCGACGATCACCGCCGCGGACTCGAAGTAGAGCGGCGGGGCGCCGTGATCCAGGAGCGCCGCGGGGAACGCGGCCGCCGGCAGGAGCGTCGCCGCCGCGCTCCAGACGTACGCGGTCGCGGTCCCGAGGCCGATGAGCGTGAACATGTTGAGCCGGCGCGTCCGGAGGGACACCCAGGCGCGCTCGAAGAACGGCCACCCGCCCCAGAGCACCACCGGCGTCGCGAGCGCCCACTGGAGGAGGGCGAACGACTTCACCCCGAGCGCATGCCGGAACGGCATGTCGCCGAGGGCCATGTCCCCCATCGCGAGCGCCAGCACCGCCGCCGCCGGCGCGAGCCCCCACCAGAACCGCCGGCTCATCGACCGGAGCTCCGGGTTGTCCGGCTCCTCCGCGGAGGGCACGCCGCCCACCACCAGCGGCTCGAGCGCCATGCCGCAGATCGGGCAGGGGACCGGCGATTTCTCCCGGACCTCCGGATCCATCGGGCAGACCCAGACGACCTCCGCGCCGGCCGGCGCCGCCGGCGCCGCGTCGGTCATGGCTCCCGGCTTGCGCGAGAGGTAGCTGCCCGGGTCCGCGGTGAACTTCGCGAGGCACTTCGGGTTGCAGAAGAAGTACCGCTGGCCGGCGTGGTCGAGCTGCCCGCCCCTCGGCGCCTTGGGGTTCACCTCCATCCCGCAGACGGGGTCGATGGCGATGAACGACATCGGCGCCGCCTCGAACCGGGCGCGGCAGCCGGCGCTGCAGAAGTGATAGCGATAGCGGCCGCGCTCGACGGTGCCGCCCGGCGGGGCGGCGGGATCGACGTCCATCCCGCAGACGGGATCGCGCGTCGGGGCGGCGGCGGTGGTGGGAGGGGAGCTGGTCATGGTGTCCGGGCGGAGAGATAGCCGTGGGAGCCCGCCGGGGCCCGTCCGGTTCGGCTCCCCGGTCAGAGCCGCACGTTCTGCGGCGGCGCGACGAAGCGGGCGACGAGCCGGAGCACGTCGTCGATGTCGAAGGGCTTCGCCAGCCAGCCGTCCGCCTCGACCTCGGCCGCGCGGAGCTGCGCGTTCTCGGCGGCCGTGACCACCACGATCGGGCAGGCGCGGCCGTACCGGCGCCGGAACTCGCGGGCGAACTCCCACCCGTTCATCACCGGCATGCGCATGTCCAGCAGGATGAGGCCGGGCATCTCCTCGGCCACGCGCTCCAGCGCCCGCTGCCCGTCGCTCGCGGTGCGGACGCGGTGGCCCGCCTCCTGGAGGACCATCTCCTCGAGCTGGAGGAGATCGAGATCGTCCTCGACGACGAGCACGTCCCTCACGCCCGCCCCTCCTGCGCCGCGGGCAGGGTGAAGTGGAACGTCGAGCCCTGGCCGGGCGTGCTCTCGAACCAGATCCTCCCGCCGTGGCGGCTCACGATCTCGCGGGAGAGATCGAGCGAGAGCCCGAGCCCGCCGTAGTCCTCCGGCGTGCCCGCGTGCGCGCGGTAGTACCGCTCGAAGATGCGGGACTGTCGCTCGACCGGGATGCCCACCCCGTGGTCGGCCACGGAGACGCGCGCCTCGCCGCCGGCGAGGAGGACGCGCGCCTCCACCGCGCCGCCGCCCGGCGAGAAGCGGACCGCGTTGTCGAGCAGGCTCTGCAGCACCCGCGCGATCCGGTCTCGATCGCCCTCGACCGGCACCGGGCCCGGCGCCACGAACTGGAACGTGTGGGCGCCGTCGGTGGTCCGCAGCCGCTCGACCACCTCGGCGGTCAGGCGGGCGAGATCGAACCGCTCGGGCGCGCCGTCGCCGAGGTCGAGCCGGAGCCGGGAGGCGTCGAGCAGGTGCTGCACCAGCCGAGTCATGCGGTCGACCTGGCGCTGCACCACCGTGAGCGCGGGCGCCTCGGCGGGCGCCCGTCGCTGCACGAGCTGCGCGTAGGCCTTCACCACGGCGAGCGGCGTCTTGAGCTCGTGCGCGGCGGTGGCGAGGAACTCGTCGCGCATCGCCTCGAGGTGGTGGGCGGCGGACACGTCGCGGAAGACGGCGATCGTGAGGGTCGCGCTGCGTGGCGCTCCCGGCGCGGCGAAGGGCGCGGCCGAGACGCTCAGGACGACCTCGCGGCCGTCCGCCCGGCGGAGCAGCGTCTCGCGCGTCGTGCGCTCGCCCTGGAGCGCCCGGGCGCTCGCGAGGTCGCCGAGGGGGACGGGCGAGCCGTCGGTGTTGCGGGGCTGGAAGCGCCGGGTGAACTCCTCGAGCGATCCCAGCACCTCGGCCTTGCTCTTCACCCCGAGCAGCTCGAGCGCGGCCCGGTTCGCCTCGACGATGCCCGACTGGTCGATGATCACCACGCCGTCCACCATCGACTCGACCGCGGCGCGGATCTCGGCGCCGAAGCTCCGGAGGCGGGACTGCGCGCGGCGGACCAGCGCGTAGATGAGCACCGAGGTGGCGAAGACGTACAACCAGCCCTTGAACGTCTGGAGCTGGTCGCGGCGCGCCGGATCCGGGACCAGGAGCTCGAGCGCGCGGTCGGAGAACAGGATCCAGAGGCCGCCCACGGCGGCGTACACGAGCACCACACGGAGGGGCGTCCACAGGAACCCGCGGAACCAGCGGGAGCGCACCGTCTGTCTCCGCGGGCGCTGGGGCACCACGGTGGTCGCGACAGAGGCCAGCGCCGACGGCTCCACGGCTCACCTGTATCCCTCCTCCCGCACCTTGTCGAGCGCGGGATTCACGTTCAGCGAAGACCCGTCCGGCCTCCCGGGTGGACCCCGCCCGGGGTGCCGCGGGGACGGGGTGCGCGCGGCCCTGCGGGGGCGCCGCGTGCTATAAGCCAGCCGCTTGGCGGACGAGATCCTGATCGTGGCCGGCGAGGCCAGCGCCGATCTGCACGCAGCCCGTGCGCTGGAGGAGCTGCGCCGGCTGCGGCCCGGCGTTCACGCGTTCGGGGTGGGTGGCGCGCGGCTCCGGGAGGCGGGGCTCGAGGTGGTGGCGCCGGCGGAGGACATCTCGGTGATGGGGCTCGCCGAGGTACTGCCGCGCATCCCGCGCATCCTCGCCATCCTGCGGCAGCTCGCGCGCGCGGCCGAGGCCCGCCGGCCGCGGGCGGCGCTCCTCGTGGATCTCCCCGACTTCAACCTCCGGCTCGCGGCCAAGCTGAAGCGGCTCGGGATTCCGGTCGTCTACTACGTGTCGCCCATGATCTGGGCGTGGCGGCAGGGGCGGGCGAAGAAGATCGCGCGCATCGTGGACCGGATGCTCTGCATCCTGCCGTTCGAGGAGCGGTTCTACGAGGGCACGGGCGTGTCCGCCCGGTTCGTCGGCCACCCGTTCGCCGAGCGCCCGCTCCCCGAGCCCGCCGAGCGCTACCGGGCGAGGCTGGGCCTCCCCGCCGGCCGGACCACGATCACCATCATGCCCGGGAGCCGCCACGCCGAGCTGAAGCGGCTCCTGCCGCCGATGCTCGAGGCCGCCGAGCGCATCCGCGCCGCGCACCCGGACGCCCAGTTCGTGGTGCCGATCGCGCCGACGCTCCGGCGCGACGCGCTCGCGCCGTACCTCGCGAAGCACCAGGCGCTCGACGTGACCCTCGTCGACGGGCAGGCCGAGCAGGCGGTGGGGGCGAGCGACGCGGCGATCGTGAAGAGCGGCACGTCGACGCTGGAGACCGCGCTCATGCTCCGGCCGATGGTGGTGGTCTACAAGCTCTCGTGGCTCTCGTACTGGGTGGGGCGCCTCCTCGTGCGGATTGCCCATTTCGCGCTGGTGAACATCCTGGCGGGGAGGGGGATCGTGCCCGAGCTGCTCCAGGGGGAGGCGAGCCCGGCACGGATGGCGGCCGAGATCGAGCGCCTGCTCACCGACCGCACGGCCCGCGACGCGCAGCTCGCGGGCCTGCGCGAGGTGCGGGCGTCGCTGGGGGAGCCCGGCGCACCGGAGCGGGTCGCCGAGGAGGTGGCGCGGGCGATGAGGGGGGACGGATGACGGGGACGCGAGAGGCGCTGGTCTGCCTGCCGACGTACGATGAGGCGGAGAACGTGGAGCCGATCTGCAGGGCCATCCTGGCGGCCTCGCCGGCGCTGGAGGTCCTGGTGATCGACGACAACTCGCCCGACGGGACCGGCGCCATCGCCGACCGGATCGCGGCCGGGGAGCCGCGCGTGCACGTGCTCCACCGGGCCGGGAAGCAGGGGCTCGGGAAGGCCTACCTCGCGGGCTTCGCCTGGGCGCTCGAGCGCGGGTACCGGCTCGTGCTGGAGATGGACGCCGACTTCTCGCACGATCCGAAGCACTTGCCCGAGCTGCTGGCCGCCGCGGGCGACGCCGACCTCGTGCTCGGCTCGCGCTACGTGCCGGGCGGCGGCACGGTGAACTGGGGGCTGGGGCGGCGCCTCCTCTCGCGCGGCGGGAGCCTCTACGCGCGCACGATCCTCGGGCTCCCGGTCCGCGATCTCACCGGCGGGTTCAAGTGCTTCCGCCGCGAGGTGCTCGAGGCGATCGACCTCGGGTCCGTGGCCTGCACCGGGTACGCGTTCCAGATCGAGCTCACCTACCGCGCCATCAAGCGGGGCTTCCGGGTGGTCGAGGTCCCGATCGTGTTCGCGGACCGGCGCGTCGGGCAATCCAAGATGTCGAAGAAGATCGTGCTCGAGGCGCTCCGCAAGGTGTGGGCGATCCGGAGCTCGCCGTTCGCGCGGTCGCTCCGGCGGCAACCTGATCCCCGCCCCGCCCCGTGAGCGAGCCCGCGCCCGAGCCCGAGCCATGAGTGGACCCGGGGCCGGACCGCGGGTCGTGCTATCCTCCCGTCCGCATGGCGGTCGCCACCGAGCTCCTCAGCCTCAGCCTCGTCGCGCTCTCGGCGATCTTCTTCGTCGTCGATCCCGTCGCCGCCACGCCGTACTTCCTGGCGATGACCCGCAACGACGGCCCGGCGCGCCGCCGCGAGACCGCGCTCCGGGCGGCCGTGACCGCGGGGCTCGTGCTGGGCTTCTTCGCCCTGGCCGGCGAGCTGGTCTTCCGGCTGCTCGGGATCAGCCTGGCGGCCTTCAAGGTCGCCGGCGGGGTGGTGCTGCTCCTCCTCGCGCTCGACATGATCCGCACCCAGCCCTCCCGGACCCGGATCACCGAGGGTGAGGTGCAGGCGGGGACGGACAAGGAGGACATCGCGGTCGTCCCGCTGGCGATGCCGCTCCTCGCCGGGCCGGGGTCGATCGCGACCGTGATCGTCCTCATGGCGCGCACGCGCGCCGAGCCGTGGTGGCACAAGGCGCCCGTCCTGGGCGCGATCCTCGTCACCGCCGTCGCGACCTACTTCATCCTCGCCGGCGCCGCCCGCACCGAGCGGATGCTCGGGCGGAGCGGCCTCGCCATCCTGGAGCGCGCCGCCGGCCTGCTCCTCGTGGCGGTGGCGGTCCAGTTCATGCTGGACGGGGTGGGGGAAGCGCTGCCGTCGCTCTGGCGGCGGTGACCCTCCCGTGAACGAGCCCGAGCCCGAGCCCGGCGCGCGGCGACCTGCCTTGGGCCCGAGCGGTGCGCTCGACGCCTGGCCCGCCGGATCCGCAAAGAAGGCGTGGCGTTTCCGGGGTCAACCGTTGCATGCTAGGCGCCGCAAGGTCCAACGGACTTTCACCTGTCGCCCCGCGCCGGCGGCGCGGGCTCTGGGAGAGACGACACCATGGCCAACGCAAAGGTGATCCGCACCTTCTCGATGCTCGGCGCCGACGGCGCGGGCAAGACCGCCCTCGTCGAGGCGCTGCTCCGGGTCGCCGACGCGAAGAAGGCCAGCCCCGACGGCTCGACCGGGCGCCTCGACGCCGAGCCCGAGGAGAAGAAGCGCAACTTCACGCTGTCGCTCCACCCGCAGAGCTTCGAGGAGGGCGGCCGCGCGTTCCACGTCATCGACTGCCCCGGCTTCGCGGCCTTCCTCACGGAGGTGGAGTGGGCCCTCCAGGTCACCGACGGCGCGTTCCTCGCCGTCTCCGCCGCCGACGGCGCGCACAACCGCACCGAGCGGACGTACGACGTCCTCGCCGAGTCCGGTCGCCCGGCGGTCGCGGTCGTCAACCGCCTCGACCACGAGCAGGCCGACTTCGCCAAGGCGCTCGCCGACATCGAGGCGTCGCTCAAGGTGAAGCCGATCCCGCTGCAGCTCCCGATCGGCGCCGGCGGGAGCGTGAAGGGGCTCGTGGACCTCGTCACGCAGAAGGCGCACCTCTGGGACGGCAAGACCTTCGCGAAGTGGAGCGAGGCCAACGTCCCCGCCGACCGGGCGGACGAGGTGGAGCGGCTCCGGACGGCGCTCGTCGAGGCGGCCGCCGAGGGCGACGACGAGCTCCTCGGGAAGTACCTCGAGGGCGGTTCGCTCTCCGAGGCGGAGATCATCCGCGGCGTCGCCGCGGGCGCCAAGGCCCAGCGCTTCCTGCCGGTCGCCTGCGCGTGCGCCAAGACCGGCATCGGCGTGCGCGAGCTGCTCGACCTCGCCGTGGCGGTCCTCCCGCCGCCCGGTCCCGTCACCGCGAAGGACGCGCACGGCGCCGAGGTCGAGCGCAAGGCCGACGCGGGGGCGCCCCTCGTCGCCCAGGTGTTCAAGACCACGATCGACCACTTCGCGGGCCGCATCGACTACGTCCGCATCTTCTCGGGCACGCTCAAGAAGGACACGGTGCTCGTCAACCCGCGCACCCGGACCGAGGAGCGCGTCGCCCACTTCTTCCGGACGGACGGCGCCCAGAACGTGGAGATCGACGCGGCCGGCCCGGGCGACTTCGTGGTGCTCCTGAAGCTCAAGGACGCGCGCACCGGCGACACCCTCGCCGACGCCGCCGCGTCGGTGACGCTGCCCGAGTTCCGGCAGCACACGCGGCCGGTCTCCTACGCGGTGCACGCGAAGGGCGGCGACGACAAGGCGTCGGCCGCGCTGCACAAGCTCATCGAGGAGGATCCGTCGCTCGAGCTCGTCCGCTCGCCCGACACCGGCGAGATGCTCCTCCAGGGCATGGGCCAGGCGCACATCGAGGTCACCGTGGAGCGCGTGAAGCGCAAGCACGGCGTCGAGATCACCCTCGCCCCGCCGACGCCGGCCTACCTCGAGACCATCACGACGAACTCCAAGGCCCAGGGCAAGTTCAAGCGCCAGACGGGCGGCCACGGCCAGTACGGCGACTGCCACGTCGAGCTCTACCCGAAGGCGCGCGGCGAGGGGTTCGAGTTCGAGGACGCGATCGTCGGCGGCGTGATCCCGCGCCAGTTCATCCCGTCGGTCGAGAAGGGCATCCGCGGCGCCATCGGCTCCGGGCCGCTCGCCGGGTACCCGGTGGTCGACTTCAAGGCGAAGCTCGTCTTCGGCAGCTACCACGACGTCGACAGCTCCGACATGGCGTTCCAGGTGGCCGGCTCCATGGCCTTCAAGAAGGCCGTCCTCGAGGCCCGCCCCATCCTCCTCGAGCCGGTGATGAAGCTCGAGGTGCGCGTGCCCGAGGAGTACGTCGGCGCGGTGATGGGGGACCTCAACAGCCGGCGGGCCAAGGTCCAGGGCATGGAGCCGCTCGCCCGGGGCGTCCTCGTCCGCGCGCTCTGCCCCCACGCCGAGGCGATGAGCTACGACGCCGACCTCCGCTCCCTCACCCAGGGCGTCGGCTACTTCACCATGGAGCCGTCGCACTACGACCCGGTGCCGCCGCACATCGCGCAGAAGATCATCGACAAGCGCCGGGCCGAGGGGAAGGTGAAGGGGATCGAGGAGTAGGCCTCCGACGGACTCAGGTCGCGCACGGGGGCGACTTCGCCTAGAATCCTGCTCCCTTGCGCACCTACCTCCGCCTGCTCCGCTTCGCCGCCCCGTACCGCTGGCGCATCCTCGCGGCCGTGGGCTGCATGCTGGTGTTCGGCGCCGGCACGGCCGCGTACGCGTACCTGCTCGGCCCCGCCCTCAAGTTCCTCATCGGGGGCGGGGAGGGAGGGCTCCAGGTCCGGATCCCCTTCCTCGACACGGTGCACGCGCCCGGCGGCGTGCTCCAGCTCGACCGACGGCAGGCGCTCGCCGCCCTGCCCATCGCGATCCTCGCGGTGACGGTGCTGAAGGGGATCGCCTACTTCGGCCAGCACTTCCTCATGTCCACGACCGGCCAGCGGGTGGTCGCGGACGTGCGCAAGGCGCTGTTCGCGCACCTGCTCCGGCTGTCGCCCTCGTTCTACACGCGCCGGCACTCCGGCGACCTGCTCCAGCGCTTCTCCGCCGACGTGAACGTGATCGAGTCCGCGGTCACGAACGCCGTGGTCGCGTACCTCCGCGACGGCATCACCGTCGTCCTGATGCTCGTCACGTGCTTCGTGATGAACTGGAAGATGTCGCTCGTCGCCTTCGGCGCCATCCCGGTCATGCTCTTCCCGATCGTCCGGCTCGCGAAGCGGCTCAAGAAGGTGACCGGCCGCGCGCGGCAGACCGGCGGCGAGCTCCTGGAGATGGTCCAGGAGGCGGTCTCGGGCATCCGCGTCGTCCAGGCCTACGGGATGGAGGGCTGGGAGGCCAAGCGGTACGGCGACGCCAACTCCCGGCTGCTCAAGATCCTCCGGCGCGGCGTCGTCGCGAGCGGCTTCTCCTCTCCGCTGATGGAGGTGATGGCGGCGAGCGGCCTCGCGGCGGCGATCTGGTGGGTCGGGGGGCTCATCGTGCGGGGGGCGCTCCCCGCGGATCAGTTCCTCTCCTTCGTCGCGGCGGTGCTCCTCCTCTACACGCCCGTGAAGCAGCTCGGGCGGCAGGGCCAGACCATCCTCCACGGCGCCGTTTCGGCCGAGCGGATCTTCGAGCTGCTCGACACGCCGAGCCAGGTCCTCGACGCGGGGACGCGCACGCTCTCACCGCTCCGCGAGGCCGTGCGGTACGAGGGCGTCTCGTTCCGCTACGCGCCCGACAAGCCGCTCGTGCTCTCCGACCTCACCCTGGAGATCCGGAGGGGCGAGGTGGTGGCGCTCGTCGGCTCGTCCGGCGGCGGGAAGACCACGGTCGCGAACCTGCTCCCGCGCTTCTGGGATCCGACCGCGGGGCGGATCACGATCGACGGCGTGGACCTCCGCGACGTCACGCTCCGGAGCCTCCGGGAGCAGATCGCCGTCGTGACCCAGGAGACGCTCCTCTTCAACGACACCGTGCGGGCGAACATCGCGTACGGACGGCCCGAGGTCCCCCTCGCCGAGGTCGAGCGCGCCGCGCGCCTCGCCCAGGCCCACGACTTCATCCAGGGCCTGCCGCAGGGCTACGACACGATGGTGGGGGAGCGCGGCAGCCTCCTCTCGGGCGGCCAGCGCCAGCGGATCGCGATCGCGCGCGCCTTCCTCAAGGACGCGCCGCTGCTCATCCTCGACGAGGCCACGAGCGCCCTCGACGCGGAGGCGGAGCGCGAGGTGCAGCGGGCGCTCGATACGCTCATGAACGAGCGGCGAGCGCAGGGGCAGGCGGAGGAGCCTGCCCCGGAGCGAGCGGGGGGCCTGGGGGGGCGCGAGCGGGGCGAGGGCCCCCCCAGCAAGAAGGCGCGGACCACGCTCGTGATCGCGCACCGCCTGTCCACGATCCGCGACGCCGACCGGATCCTCGTCATCTCCGGGGGCAGGGTGGTCGAGGCCGGGCCGCACGAGGAGCTCCTCGCGCGCGGCGGCGAGTACGCGCGGCTCTACCGCGCCTTCGACGGCTCCGACCGCGCCGGCGCGCGCGTCGGGCACGGGTGAGCCCTTGCTCCGGCGCCTCGCGTCCGTCCTCGCCCTCGCCGCCGCGGTCGGCTACGGCGCCTTCGGGGTCCGGGCCGCCGGCGCCCGCGTGCGCCCGGTGCCGACCGCGCCCGACGAGCTGCGCGGCGCCTGGCACGTGCACACGACGCGCAGCGACGGCCGGGGCACGCTGCGCGAGGTGGTGGCCGCGGCCCGCGACGCGGGGCTCTCGTTCCTCGTCGTCACGGACCACAACGTGATCGCCCCCGAGGAGCAGGGCTGGCACGACGGCGTGCTCGTGGTCCAGGGCGTCGAGATCTCGACCAGGCACGGCCACGTCGTCGCGCTCGGGATCGACCTGGCGGCCGCGCAGGCGGCCCGGAAGGCGGAGGATCCGCTGGGCAGCATCGCGGCGGCGGGCGGGCGCGCCGTCCTCGCCCACCCGCTCCACCCCCGCCGCGCCTTCCGCGGCCTCGACGGTGCCGCGCCGTGGGCCGGGTTCGAGGTCTTCTCGAACGACACCGCCTGGTACCAGGCGCTCGCGGAGCGCGCCTGGGGGCGCATCGCGGGGAGCGTCGCGCTCCTGCCGTTCGACGGCGGGCGAGCGGTGCTCGACCTCGCGGCGCCCCCGCGCGAGGAGCTCGCGCGCCTCGACGCCGCGCGGGCGCGCGCCCGCGCCGCCGGGGATCGGCGGCAGGCCCGGGCGCTCCTCTGCTCGGTCGACGCCCACGGCTACCCGAGCTACCGGGCGGCGTTCGCCGCGGCCACGATGCACGTCCCGGTGCGGCCGACCGGGGACGGCGCAGCGGACGCGGCGGCGGTCGCGGACGCCCTGCTCGAGGGCGACGCCGCCTGCGTGCTCGCCGCCCGCGGCGCGGTCTCGCGCGTGCGGTTCACGGGCGGCGAGGCGACCGCCCTCGACCTGGAGCTCGCGGCCGCGGCCGGCGACGCCGAGGTCCGGCTCGTCCGCGACGGCGTCACCGCGGTCGAGCGGCCGCTCGCGCTGCGCGCGGGCGCGAACCACGTGCCGCTCGCGACCGTGTGCGGAGGGCCGTGTGCTCCGGGGGACTACCGGCTCGAGCTGTGGCGCTCCGGCGCGCCGTGGCTCTTCACCAACTGGGTCCGCATCGAGTAAAGAACCGGTCGATCGTGCACGCCCTCTACGCCATCGTCAGCTACCTCGCCTTCCTGCTCGGGCTCCCGATCCTCCTCACGCACCCGAAGCTCCGCGACGGCGTCCGCGCCCGGCTCGGCTTCTACCGCGATCCTCCGCGCGCGCCGGGGTCGCCGCGCTTCTGGCTCCACGGCGCCAGCGCCGGCGATCTCCTCTCGCTCCAGCCGATCATGCGCGAGCTCAAGGCGCGCGTCCCGGGCTGCTCGATCGTCGTCACGACCATCACGAACAGCGGCCTCGCCATGGCCCGCAAGAAGCTCGCCGACGTGGCCGACGCCGTGGTCTTCGCGCCGTACGATCTCCCCGGCCCGACGCGCCGCGCGGTCGCGGCGCTCCGCCCCGACGTGCTCGTCCTCGAGTACACCGAGATCTGGCCCAACCTCATCCGCGCCGCTTCGAGCGCCGGGGTGCGGATCGCGCTCACGAACGGCCGCTTCGACCCCCGGAAGGTCTCCCGGTACCGCGCGTTCTTCCGGGCGATCGGCAACCCGCTGCGGCGCATCGACTGCTTCCTGATGCGCTCGGACGAGGAGGCGGAGCGCGTGCTCTCGCTCGGCGCCGCGCCCGACCGCGTCTGGGTGACGGGGAACACGAAGTTCGACGCCCTGGTCCTCGACGGGCTGGGCGGCAGGGAGGACGCGCTCCGGGCGGAGATGGGGCTCGATCCCGCGCGCCCCGTCTTCATGGCCGGCTCGACGCACGAGGGGGAGGAGGAGATCGTCCTCGCCGTCTACACGCGCCTCGCCGAGCGCCACCCGGGCCTGCAGCTCGTGCTCGCCCCGCGCTACGTCGAGCGCTCCGGCAAGCTCATGGCCCTCGCCGCCGAGGCGGGCCTCGCGGTCCGGCTCCGGAGCGGCGGCGCCGCGGCGGGGAACGCGCAGGTCACCATCCTCGACACCATCGGCGAGCTCGCGATCGCCTACCGCCTCGCCACGCTCGTGTTCGTGGGCGGCAGCTTCGTGACCCGCGGCGGCCAGAACGTCCTCGAGCCCGCGGCCCAGGGATGCCCCGTGCTGTTCGGGCCGCACATGGAGAACTTCAAGGACTCGGTCCAGGTGCTCCAGGGGCGCGGCGGCATCCAGGTGGCGACCCCCGACCAGTTCCTGAAGGTGGCCGACGAGCTGCTCTCGCGCCCCGACCAGCTCCGCGAGCTCGGGGCGATGGCGCGGGGCGCCGTCGGGGCCATCCGCGGGGCGAGCGCCCGCAACGTGGACCACCTGCTCTCGATCGTGCCCCGGGGAAAGGCGGCGGCGTGAGCCTCCTCGCCCCCACCGAAGGTCGCCCGGATCCGCAGCGGCATGGGGGCAGCGAGCCCTCGAGCATCCTCGTCATCCGCTACAGCGCCCTCGGCGACGTCGTGCTCGCGACGAGCGTCCTCGAGCCGCTGCGCGCCCGGTTCCCGCAGGCGCGCATCGAGTGGGTCACGGACCCGCTCTACGCGCCGCTGCTCGAGGGCCTGCCCGAGCTCGCCCGCGTCCACCGCGTGACGCGCGAGGGGGCGGACGGCGCGCTCGCGCTGGCGTCGCGCCTCCGCGGCAAGTTCGACGCGGTCGTGGACCTCCAGAACAAGGTCCGCAGCGCCATGGTCGCCCGCGCGGCCGCGCCGCTCCGCACCGTGTTCAAGCGCCGCACCGCGATGCGGGCGCTCCTCGCCCTCATCGGCAACGATCCGCCGCTCGTGCGCGCGCACGCCACGCAGCTCTACGCCGAGGCGCTGGCGCCGCTCGGGGTCACGCAGCCCGGTCCGCTCAAGGTGAACCTCTCGCCCGGCGCCGTCGCCCTCGCCGCGGACGCGCTGCGCGGGGTGGAGCCGCCCGCCGTGGCGCTCGCCCCGGGCGCGCGCTGGGCCACCAAGCGCTGGCCCGCGGAGCGGTTCGCCGCCGTCGCCGACGCGCTCGCGGCCGAGGGGTTCCGGATCGTGCTCTGCGGCGGGCCCGGCGACCGCGACGCCTTCGCGTCGTTCCGCGCCGTGTGCCGGGCCCCCGTCGCCGCCGACCTCTCGTTCCTGCCGATCGACGCCCTGGCCGCCGCCATCGCCCGCGTGCAGCTCCTCGTCGCCTGCGACTCCGGGCCCGTGCACCTCGCGACGGCCGTCGGGACGCCCGTCCTGGCGCTGTTCGGGCCGACGTCGGTCACGCGCTGGGGTCCGCCGGCGCCGGGCCGGGCGCTGTCGCTCGGGCTGCCC
Organism: Anaeromyxobacter sp.; assembly: GCA_035627135.1. GTDB lineage: Bacteria > Myxococcota > Myxococcia > Myxococcales > Anaeromyxobacteraceae > Anaeromyxobacter. The sequence continues at coordinate 13,186 of DASPMI010000063.1, forward strand.
TGCGCCCCCTGCACCAACCACGGCGGCGACTACTGCCCGGAGGGTCACCACCGGTGCATGGCCGACCTGGCGCCCGAGGCCGTGCTCGCCGCCGCGCGGGACATGCTCCGGCGATGAGCCTCGTCGACGCGATCTGGTGGCGCGAGCGCCCCTTCTTCGGGCGCCCCGCGCTCCTCCTGCCGCTCTCGGTGGCGGAGTGGGGGTTCCGGGGCGTCGCCGCCATCCGGAGCGCGCTCTACGCCGGAGGCCACCTGCGCACGCACCGCGCCGGCGCGCCGGTCGTCTCCATCGGGAACCTCGCCGTCGGCGGCGCCGGGAAGACGCCGGTGGCGATGACCGTGGCGGCGCGCCTCGTGGCGCGCGGCCGGCGCGTGGCCGTGCTCTCGCGCGGCTACGGCGCGACGCGCTCCGACGCGCGCGTCGTCTCGGACGGCGCCCGCGTGCTGCTCTCCGCGGCGGAGGGCGGCGACGAGGCGGTGCTCGTCGCGCGCCGGCTGCCCGGCGTCGCCGTGCTCTGCGGCCCCCGGCGCGCCGAGCTGGCGCGGCTCGCGCGCGGGTCCCTCGGCGCGGACGTGCTCCTCCTCGACGACGGCTTCCAGCACCGCGCGCTGGCGCGCGATCTCGACGTGGTGGTGCTCGACGCCGCGAACCCGTTCGGCAACGGCCATCTCCTGCCGCGCGGGCCCAACCGCGAGCCGCCGCACGCCCTCCGCCGCGCCGGCCTCGTGTGGCTCTCGCGCGTCGAGGGCGCGACGCCCGAGGGGCTCGACCGGCTGCGCGCCCTCGCCCAGGAGGCGACGGGCCACGAGCCGGTCGAGTCCCGCCACGAGCCGGTCGAGCTGCTCGACGGCGCGCTCCGCGCCGCGCTGGGGCTCGAGGGGCTGCGCGGGCGGCGCGTGCGGCTCCTCTCGGGCATCGCCCGCCCGGTCGCCTTCCGGCGGACGGTGGAGGCGCTGGGCGCGACGATCGTCGCCGAGCACCGCTTCGCGGACCACCACCGGTTCCAGCCGCGCGAGCTGCGCGACGTGCTCGGCGCCGCCGGCGACGGCGCGGGCGACTGGGTCGTCACGACGGAGAAGGACGCCGTCCGGCTCGGGCCGGACGCCGCGGACCACCCGGCGCTCCGCGTCCTCCGGATCGAGGCCCGCGTCGTGCGGGGCGAGGAGATCCTCGCCCGGGCCCTCGACGCGGCCCTGACGCGGTTCCTGCCGGTGTAGAGTCCACTCCATGGCGCGCCTGCTCGGGTGGATCCTGGTCCGGCTGCCGCGGCGGCTCCTCGCCGCCGCCTTCGGCGCGCTCGGCGTCCTCGTCTGGGCGCTCGGCGTCCGCCGCCGCGTGGTGATGTCCAACCTGCGCCTCGCCTTCCCGGAGAAGACCGAGGCCGAGCGCCGCGCCATCGCGCGCGGCACCTTCCGCCACCTCGGCGAGATGATCCCGGAGTTCCTCCGGGTCCCGTCGCTCCCGCAGGAGGAGATCGCGCGGCTGTTCGAGTACGAGGGGTGGGAGAACTTCGAGCGCGCCCGGGCGGAGGGGAAGGGCGTCATCGCCTGCACCGGGCACTTCGGCCACTTCGACCTGCTCGCCGCCGCCCACAACCTGCGCGGCGTCCCGATGACGACCATCAGCCGGAAGATGTCCGTCGGCCTGTGGAAGGGGACCCGCGCGCGCGCCGGCGTGCAGGAGATCTACGTGAAGCGCGGCCAGACGTTCGCCGCGGCGGTGAAGGCGCTCCGGGCCGGCCGCGTGCTCGGCTTCGTCATCGACCAGAGCGAGCCGTACCGGAGCGCCATCTACCCGACCTTCTTCGGAGTCCCCGCCGCGACCTCGCCGACGCCCGCGGTGCTCTCGCGGCGGACGGGGGCGCCGGTGGTCTTCACCGTCTCGGTCCCGCTCCCGGACGGACGGCACCGGGTGATCATCGAGGGCCCGTTCCACCCGCCGGCGACGGGCGATCACGAGCGCGACGCCGTGGCCTTCCTGCAGGACCTGAACGACCGGCTCGAGGGCTGGATCCGCCGGCACCCGGAGCAGTGGTACTGGCTGCATCGCAGGTGGAAGCGGCGCGGCCGGGCGCCGGCGGGCACGCCGGCCCCATTGACCTCCTCCGGCGAGGGAGGGTAGGAACCTTGGCCGTGCGACGACCCGCCCAACCCGATCCCGCGCGCGCCACGCTGTCGCGCCTCCTCGACCGCCTCCCAGGGGCCGTCGTGACCGTGGTGGGCGACTTCGTCGCGGACGAGTACGTCTTCGGCGAGACCGAGCGCGTGAGCCGCGAGGCGCCGGTCCTCATCGTCCGGTACGAATCGTCCGAGCTGAAGGCCGGCTGCGCCGGCAACGCGGCGCTCAACCTCGCCGCGCTCGGGGTGAAGGTGCGCGCCGTCGGCGTGGTGGGCGAGGACGCGCTCGGCGCGGCGCTCACCGAGGTGCTGGCCCGGGGCGGCGTGGACGTGTCCGGGCTGGTGCGGGTCGGCGGCAGGCCCACCGAGGCCAAGACCCGCGTGCTCGCCGGCGGGCGCTCGACCCGCCGGCAGCAGATGCTCCGGATCGATCGCGCCGCGGCCGAGCCGATGCCGGCGCGGGTCGAGAAGGCGCTCGTGCAGGAGCTCTCGCGCGCCGCCCGGCGGGCGGGGGCGATCCTCGCGAGCGACTACGGCTCCGGCGCGGTGGGGCCGGCGGTGAAGGACGCCCTCCGCCGCCTCCGGCGCGACGGGCTCCCGGTCTGCGCCGACTCGCGGTACGCGCTCCCGACCTTCCACGGGCTCACGATGGTGAAGCCGAACGAGGTGGAGCTCGAGGCCGCGAGCGGGCGCGCGGTCGCCGGGCCGGGCGGGATCGAGCGGGCGGCGCGCGCGCTGCTCCGCAAGGTCCGGTGCGACATGCTGCTCGTCACCCGGGGGCGGAACGGGATGTCGCTCTTCCGCGCGGGGCGGCCGCCCGTCCACGTGCCGGCGCACGGCGCCATCGACGCGGTGGACGTGACGGGGGCGGGCGACACGGTCGCCGCGGCCTTCACGGCGGGCCTCGCCGCCGGGGGCGACCCCGTCGACGCCGCCCGGCTCGCCAACGTCGCCGGCGCGCTCGTGGTGCGCAAGCCGGGCACCGCGGTCGTGCCGCGCGCAGAGCTGGCGGCGGAGCTGGAGCGGCCGTGAGCCCTCCGCTCCCGCGCGTGCTGGCGCCGTCCGAGCTGCCCGCCGTCCGCGCCGCCGCCACGGCCGCCGGCAAGACGATCGCGCTCGCGAACGGCGTGTTCGATCTCTTCCACGTGGGCCACCTGCGGTATCTGAAAGGCGCCCGCGCGGAGGCCGATCTCCTCGTCGTCGCGGTCAACAGCGATCGCTCCACCCGCGAGAACAAGGGTCCTGGCCGTCCGGTGGTGCCCGAGGCCGAGCGGGCCGAGATCGTCGCCGGGCTCGCCTGCGTGGATCACGTCGTCGTCTTCGACACGAAGGACGTCGTCCCGGTGATCCGCGCCCTCCGCCCCGACGTGCACGTGAAGGGGACGGACTACACGCCCGAGACCATCCCCGAGGCCGCCGAGGTGCGGGCCTACGGGGGCCGGGTGGCCGTCGCGGGCGACCCGAAGGGGCATTCGACGACCGAGCTCATCGGGAAGCTGGAGCGGCTCGAGAAATGAGGCTACAGGCTACGGGCCGGGAGGTGCACATGGCCGTCTCCGACGAACTGAAGGAGATCCTCGCCTGCCCGAAGTGCAAGGGCGAGCTCGAGTTCCGCGACGCGGCGGCGGAGATCCGGTGCGTGCGCTGCCGGCTCGTGTTCCGCGTCGAGGGCGACATCCCGGTGATGCTGCTCGAAGAGGCGAAGCCGCTCGAGGGGTGATCGCCGTGAACGTGCCCGAGCCCGGCCGTGGCCGGGGATGGGCCCGCGGCCTCACCTTGACGCTCCGGAGGCCGGAAGATACGGTCGAACGAGAGGCGCGAATGGCCAAAGGCCGGGTGTCGAGATGATCAGAAGTATGACGGGCTTCGGCGCGGGCCGCGGTTCGGTCAACGGCGAAGAGGTCGACGTCGAGGTCCGGTCCGTCAACCACAAGTACTGCGAGGTCAAGGCCCGTCTCCCGCGGGAGCTCTCCGCGCTGGAGCACGAAGTCGTGCGGACGGTCAAGGACCGGCTGGCGCGCGGCGGCGTGGACGTGGCGGTGCGCCGGACCTCCGCGGCGAGCCTGGTCGCGCCGCGGGTGGACGTGAACCTCGCCGAGTCGTACGCCCGCGCCTTCGCGGAGGTGCAGGCGCGGCTCGGCCTGCCCGGGAGCGTCACCCTGGCCGACGTGATCTCGGCCGAGGGCGTCGTGCGGCTGGACGAGCGGGCGGTGGATCTGGATCTCGTGGGGGAGGCGCTGCGCCGGGGGCTCGCGCAGGCCCTTTCGCAGCTCGTCGCCATGCGGGCGCGCGAGGGCGAGGCGCTCGGGCGCGATCTGCTCGCGCGGCTCGACGAGCTCGAGCGGATCGTCGGACGCGTGTTCGTGCTGGCGCCGCAGGCGGTGGAGCAGTACCGGACGCGCCTCTCCGAGCGGATCGCCGAGCTCACCCGCGGCCTGCCGGTCGACCCGGCGCGGCTCGCGCAGGAGGTGGCCGTCTTCGCGGATCGCACGGACGTCGCCGAGGAGATCACGCGGCTGCGGAGCCACGTGGGCCAGGTCCGGGCGCTCCTCTCGTCCACCGAGCCCGCCGGACGGAAGCTCGACTTCCTCGTGCAGGAGATGCACCGAGAGGCGAACACCATCGGCTCGAAGTCGCAGAACGGCGAGATCGCCGCGCTCGTGGTCGCGCTCAAGGCCGAGATCGAGCGCATGCGGGAGCAGGTCCAGAATGTCGAGTGAGCGGTCCGGCGGAGGCCCCGGGCTGCTGCTCGTGCTCTCCGCGCCCTCGGGCGCCGGGAAGACCACGCTCGCGCACCGGTTCCGCGCTGCGCACCCCGACGCGCTGTTCTCCGTCTCGGCGACGACGCGCGCCCCGCGCGGCGCGGAGCAGGACGGCGTGGACTATCACTTCGTCTCGCCGGAGCGGTTCGCGTCGCTCGTCGCGGCCGGCGCGTTCGCCGAGTGGGCGGAGGTCCACGGCCATCGCTACGGGACGTTGAAGGCGACCGTGGACGCCGCGCTCGCCGCCGGGCGGATCGCGCTGTTCGACATCGACGTGCAGGGCGGCGCGCAGATCCAGGCGCATTGGCCCGACGCGGCCGCGACCGTGTTCGTCCTCACGCCCAGCCCCGCGGAGCTCGAGCGTCGGCTGCGGGCGCGCTCGACCGACAGCGAGGCGACCATCGTGCGGAGGCTCGCTGCGGCCCGCGCCGAGGTGGAGCGCGGGCTCGCCAGCTACGCATACGTCGTCGTGAACGACGTGCTCGAGGAGGCGGAGCGGTGTCTCTCCGCGATCGCGGCGCACGAGCGGGCCCGGCGGGGCGGCGCGCCGACCCCGGGCGCGGCGGAGATCGCGCTGCGCTGCAGGCGTGAGAACGTGCGGCTGGACGCCTGGAAACGCTAGGCGAGCGCCCGGTCCCTCGCTTCCTTTCGATCTCCGATCTTTTCGGGCTTGACCGCCCTCGGGGGCAGAGGTAGAAGCAGCGCCCTCTGGCGGCGGGATGTTCTTCCGAAGGGAAAAACACCCCACTTGACGGAGCCCCGGCGAGGGAAGTAGAAGCAGCACCCCTCGCGAAACCCCGGCGGTCGACGAAGTCGACGACGGGGTTGACGGGGAAGGGAAACCGGAGTAAACACGGTCCCCTTCCTCGCTGAACCCGGAAGTCGACGGTGGTCGACGAAAGGGTTGACGGGGGAGGGAAACCGGAGTAGATACGGTCTCCCTCGCGTCGAGAGGCGCTTCGAACGAAGGTTCGAAACTTCCTCTTGACGCCCCAGGGTGGCGATGGTAGATACGCCGCCCTCCTTGACGAACCGGTGGTTGTCCTCGGGACTCCTCGGCGGCAAGGCTCGGCTCGAGAGAAGTCTTCTCGGCTCGAGGGATGGTGCTCGGTCTTTGAAAACTGAATAGCAAGCCTACGAGAGAATGCGGTCCCGCATTCCTTGAGTTTGCAAATCATTCCGAATCATCACCAAGCCAGCTTGCCTCGCGAGAGGCAGCAGGTGAGGGTCGAAATCTCTTAATTGGAGAGTTTGATCCTGGCTCAGAACGAACGCTGGCGGCGTGCCTAACACATGCAAGTCGAGCGAGAAAGCCCGCAAGGGTGAGTAAAGCGGCGCACGGGTGCGTAACACGTGGGTAATCT
>DASPMI010000064.1:0-10174 GCA_035627135.1 Anaeromyxobacter sp.
CACGGCCGGTTCGAGGCGGTGAACCCGTGCGGCGAGCAGCCCCTCCTGCCGTTCGAGGCCTGCACGCTCGGCTCGGTGAACCTCTCGCGGTTCGCCCGGGGCGCGGCGGTGGACTGGGAGGGGCTCGCGCGCTGCGTGGAGGAGGGCGTCCGGTTCCTCGACGACGTGCTCGACGTGAACGCCTGGCCGCTCCCGCAGATCGCCGCGATCTCGGGCCGGAACCGCAAGATCGGCCTGGGCGTCATGGGCTGGGCCGATCTGCTCGTGCGGCTCGGCGTGCCGTACGACTCCCCCCAGGCGCTCGCGCTCGCGGGCGAGGTGATGTCCCACGTGCAGCGGGTCGCGCACGGGGCGAGCGAGGCCCTGGCCGCAGAGCGCGGCGCGTTCCCCGGGTTCACGACCAGCGCGCTCGCCCGCGCGGGCCTCCCCCCGCGGCGCAACGCGACCGTCACCACGATCGCGCCCACGGGGACGCTGGCGCTCATCGCCGGGTGCTCCTCCGGGATCGAGCCGCTCTTCGCGCTGTCGTACGTGCGGCGCGCGCTGGGCGACACGGAGCTCCGCGACGAGCACCCGCTCGTCCGCGAGGCGCTCCGCGCCGCCGGGGCCGAGGCGGCGCTGCCGGCGGTGCGCGCCAGCGGGCGCGCGCGCGGCGTGCCCGGCGTCCCCGAGGCCGTGGCCCGCCTCTTCGCGACCGCGTTCGACGTCTCGCCCGCCGACCACGTCCGGATGCAGGCGGCCTTCCAGCGCCACGTGGACAACGGGGTGTCGAAGACGATCAACCTCCCGCGCACCGCCACCGTCGAGGACGTCGCCGGCGCGTACCAGCTCGCGTTCGAGCTCGGGTGCAAGGGGATCACCGTCTACCGCGACGGCTCGCGCGAGGGGCAGGTGCTCGTGAGCGGCGGAGGGTCCGCCCCCGATCGCGAGCGGTGCCCGCAGTGCGAGACCGTGCTCTCGGTCTCGGGCGGCTGCCGGACCTGCACGCACTGCGGGTGGGCGAGCTGCGAGACGACGGAGTAGCGGCGCCGTCGGGCAGGCCTCGCGCGCGAGGCGGGGGAGAGCCGCCAGGACGTCGGGCGCGCCCGCGCGCCGTCAGCCCTTCTTCGCCTTGCAGTCGCTGCGCGCGTCGACCCGGACGGCCTGCGGTCCGACCGCGCCGCCGAGCCGCTCGGCCACGCGGCGCTGCACCTCGCACGCGGCGTCCGATCGCCGGAGCCGGACGCCCTGCTCCACGCGCACGGAGTAGCCCGACCCGGCGCGCTCCAGCTGGACCACCACGGCGCGGCCCTGGTTCCCGACCGTCGCGGGGGCGCAGCGCAGGACCAGCGTCCCCGCGCCCGGCTGGCACGCGAGCCCTTCCGAGGCGGCGGCGTCGCGGACCGCCTCGGCGAGCGCGCGCTCCTGCGGCGAGCCGGGCCCGGCGTCCGCCCCGGTGAGGTCCACGCGCAGCCGCCCCTTGGGCGCGTTCGAGGCGCAGGCGAGGAGCGCGGCGAGGGCGGCGGCGAGCGCCGGTAGGGCGGGGCGGCGGCGGTTCACGGCTTCGCCGCCTTCTCGCCCAGCTCGCGCGCGCGGCGGGCGGCGGCGTCCACGGCCTCCATGAGCGCGGCGCGGAAGCCGCGCGCCTCGAGCGCCTGCACGCCGGCGATGGTGGTCCCGCCAGGGCTCGTCACCTGGTCCTTGAGCTCGGCGGGATGCCGGCCGCTCTCGAGCACGAGGCGGGCCGCGCCGAGCACCGTCTGGGCCGCGAGCGAGAGCGCCGCGGCGCGCGGCAAACCCGCCTTCACGCCGCCGTCGGCGAGCGCCTCGATGGCGATGAAGACGAACGCCGGCCCCGAGCCGGACAGCCCGGTGGCCGCGTCGAGCAGCGGCTCGTCCACGACGGCGACGGTGCCGACGGCCTCGAACAGCGCCCGCGCGACCGTCATGTCCTCGTCGGTGGCGTTCGGCCCGCGCGCGAGCGCGGTCGCCCCCGCGCCGACGAGCGCCGGCGTGTTGGGCATGGTCCGGACGATCCGGGCCGCGGGCAGCCGGCGCGCGATGGCCGCGGCCGGCACGCCGGCGGCGATCGACACCACGAGCTTCCGGGCGTCCACCACCGGCGCGATCTCCGCGAGGACCGCGTCCATGACCTGCGGCTTCACGGAGAGGAGGAGCAGGTCGGCGAGGGCGGCGGCCGCGCGGTTGTCGGCCGTGACCTCCACGCCGTACCGATCGGCGATCTCCTCGCGCCGCTCCGGGCGAGGCTCGGCGCAGACGAGCTCGTCGGGGTCGGCCGTGCCTTCGCGCAGGAGCCCCTTGAGGAGCGCCTCGGCCATGTTTCCCGTGCCGAGGAAGACCAGCTTCTTTCCGAGTGGCATGGCCCGGAGACTACCACGGTACATTCTCCCGAGCCCGAGCCCGAGCCCGAGCCCGAGCCCGAGCCCGGCACGTCGCGTCGCGCTAAGCTCCTCCGCGTGGCCGCGATCTTCGTCTTCGTGGACGGCGTCGGGATCGGCGCCCCCGATCCAGAGGTGAATCCCCTCGCGCGGGGGGAGTACCTCCTCTCGCGGTTCACCGGCGGCGGCGGCGCGGCGCTGCCGCGCGGCGGGCGGGCCGGCGCCGCGGACGCGACGCTCGGGGTGCCCGGCCGGCCGCAGTCGGCCACCGGGCAGGCCACGATCCTCACCGGCAGGAACGCGCCCGCGGCGCTCGGGCGCCACCTCCTCGGGTTCCCGAACGCCGCGCTCCGTGCGCTCCTCGCGGCGGACTCGCTGTTCCGGGCCGCCGCCGCGGCGGGGCGGACGGCGACGTTCGCCAACGCGTACCCTGCGGCCTACCTGCGCGCGCTCGGGCTCGGCGGCGGGGACGAGCCCGGGCCCGAGCTCCCGGCCCGCCGCCGCGCGCGGCCTGCGGCGACGACGGTCGCGTTCTCCGTCGCGGGTCGCCCGTTCCACACGTGGGGGGACGCCCGCCGCGGCGTCGCGCTCACGCACGACCTCACCGGCGTGCGGGCGAACCGCTGGGGCGCGGACCTGCCGCCGCGGACGCCGGAGGAGGCCGCGGACATCCTGCTCGCGCTCGCCGCGCGCCACGATCTCACCGTGTTCGAGTTCTTCGAGACCGACGAGGCCGGCCACGCGCGCTCGATGCAGCAGGCGATCGAGGCCCTCGGCAGGCTCGATCGGTTCCTCCGGGCCGTCGTCGGCGGGCTCGGCGCGTCCGATTCACTCCTCGTCACGAGCGATCACGGGAACGTCGAGGACCTCTCGACGCGGAACCACACGCTCGCCCCGGTGCCCGTGCTCGGGTTCGGGCCGGCGGCGGCGCACGTCGAGGGCGTGCGCGATCTCACCGGGATCGCGCCGCTGCTGCTGGGGTTGAGCGGGGCGGGCGCGGGCGCGGGCGCGGGATGACTACGGGGTAAGCAGGAGAAACCCGGTGGCGAGCTCGACGGGGCAGATCACGCGGCCGGCGAGCTCGACGGCCACGCCGTCGACGAGCTCGGCGTAGCCGGGCGAGCGCGGCGCCTCGACGAGCTCGGGGCAGAGCTCGCCGGCGAAGGCCAGGAGGAGCCGCGCGCCGCCCTCGACCGGGAGCTCCGCGGCCCGGTCCAGCCGGAAGCGCCCCACGGCGCGCCCGGCGGCGAGCCGCTCCAGCCGCGCGCGCTCGGCGCGGGTGACCGGCCGGAGCTGCGGCCGGGCGGCGAGCGGCCAGCGCAGCGCGATCCGGTGGAGGCCCGCCCCGGAGAGCCGGTCCACGGCGAGGACGCCGTCGTCCGCGAGCCAGAGGTCGCGGCGGTGCACGACGCCGGCCCGCGCGACGTAGCCGAGGTGCTCGCCCGCGAGGTGATCCGCCGGTCCACCGGTGCGCAGGTGGAGGAGCCGCGCCGCGGCGCGATCGGGCAGGGCGAACGGCCGCCCGGCGGGGATCGGCGACTGCTCGAGCCCGTCCACCGTCACGGTGGCGTGGACCGCGGTCGAGCGGAAGCGATCGCGCAGCGCCGGGTCGCGGCCGTACACGGGCATGCCCGGATCGCAGATCGCGCGCGCGCCGTCCACGAACAGCTCGAACGACAGCTTGTCGTTGTGGCTGTGGCCGCCGACGCCGCGCTGCCCGCTCGGACCGCACGAGACGATCGCCTCGAACGGGCCGCGGCGGACGGCGTGAAACCCGCCGTCCGGGAACGTCGCGCTCCGCGGCGCCGGGCCGGGCCGCGCCCGGGCGAGGAACGCGAGCGCCGAGGGGCCGAGGAGCCAGGCGACCTCGGCCGCGTCGCCGGCGCCGGGGTTCACGAGGAGCGAAGCGTCGCGGAGGAGCGCCGCCCCGAGCGGCAGGAGGTAGCCCCCCTCCGTCGGCCCGCGGGGGCGGAGCGCGAGCACGTGGCCCGAGTCGTTGTCGCCGAGCTGCGCGAGCGCGCCCGAGCGCGCGAGGAGCGCGCGGGTGGCGCGGAACATCGCGCGCAGGCGCGCCGCGAACGCCCGCCCCAGCCCGCCGCGGCCGGCGTGGACGAGCAGCGCCGCGGCGGTGAAGAGCTCGAGGGAGAAGCGGTGGTACGCGAGCGATCCCTCGAAGCTCAGGCCGTCGGGGAGGATCTGCTCCTCGGCGGCGCGCCGCAGGCCGGCCACGGCGAGCGCGCGCCAGCGAGCCGCCTCGGGCCACTCCGGGAGCGCCTCGGCGCAGGCGAGCAGGCCGAGCCAGTCGCACACGAGGTGGTTGTTGGGGACGGCGGTGTCGTCCTCGAGGTGGGCGAGGATGAAGCGGCCGCTCCCGACGAAGAGGCGCGCCGCCGCGAGCGCCAGGTCCGGCGCGGGCGGCCCGCGCATCGCGTGCACCCAGAGGGCGACGAGGAGATTCCACGCGCGGATCCCCGCCTCCATGGCGCTCACCCAGTGGACGCCCCGGCCGACCGGGTTCTGCTCCACGAAGTCGCGCACGGAGGCGGCGAGCGCGGCGGAGAGGGCACCCCCGTCCGGCGCGAGGACGGCGCCACAGGCGAGCGCGACCCAGGCGTCGCCGCGCGCGAGCGCCCAGGCCATCTTCGGGTCGAGCCCCGGCGCCGGGGGCAGGCGCGCCGAGGGTGCCGCGCCTGCGAAGAGGCCGCCGTGCACGAAGTCGCGCTGCCAGTCCACGCGCCCGCCCCGGCCCGCCTGCACCTGGCGTCCGTAGACGTCGAACCACCCGTCGGCCGCGCGCCGGGCGCGGGAGATGGCGCGATCGGCCTCGCCGGGGAGGTGGCGATCGAGCGCCTCGCGGAGCGTCTGCGGCGTCCAGGGTGGAGGGGTGGGCCGGGCGCGCGCGAAGAGCGCGGCGACGTCGGAGGCGTCCCCGCAGGAGAGCGCCGCGAGGAGCCGATCCTCATCGGGCTCGAGCGCGGGGAGGAGGCGGTTGCGCGCGCTGCGCATCGCGCGGAGCGCCGCGACCGCGGCGAGCCGCGGCGGGGCCACGCGGCGCGCGAGGAACTGCAGGTAGTCGATCGACCCGGATGGCATGGAGGAGAGGTTCGGGTGAGCCCGTAGCAAGGAGGTGGCCAGGTGTGCGCGCGCCTCCAAGCTCCACCAGGGAGGACAATCCAAGTTGGACCCGGGAGGCGCCGTGGAGCGGGTGAGGAGCGCGAGGCGCGGGGTGGGAAGAGAAGTTCCGCGCCGTCCGGGGCAGGGTCCCGTCCCGAGCCTGCCCGGCGACGAGGAGCGGCCCTGAACCCCGAGGCCCGAGGCCCGAGGCCTCGCTCGGCGCCGTCGCGGGCAGCGCTCTTGCATTGGCCGCGCTCCGGGGGCGTGGCCGTTGCGGCCGGCCCGGGAGGAGAACGTGGGCGGCGCGGTCGCGGTGGGGCTCCTGATCGAGGAGCACCGGGTGGAGATCCAGGAGACGTGGGCGGAGGCGGTGAAGAGCAGCAAGCTCGGCGGCGATCCCGCGCTCGAGTTCGCGGTGGGCCCGCTCCTGCGCGAGCTGTCCCTGGCGATGCGCGGTGACGAGCACCGCGTCGGCGGGCCGCGTCCGGACGCGCACGCCCGGTGCGCGGTGCTCGTCCGCTCGGCCGCCAGCCCGGCGCGGTGCGCGCGGGAGTTCAAGCTCCTGCACCGGGCGGTCTGGGACACGCTGCGCGGGGCCGGCCGGATCGTGGCGGCGGACGAGCGCCGCGCGGCCGACGAGTGGCTCGACGACGCGCTGACGGCGGCGCTCGAGCGGCTCGAGCGGATCCACACGCGGATCGAGCTCCTGGAGAAGGGGCCGGAGGTCGTGCGCCCCGCGGCGGCGCCGTGGCCGGCGCGGCCGACGGTCGCCGCGCCTGCGCCGACGGCCGTGCCCAGGCCCCCGTCGCAGCGGCCCCCGCCGCTGCCGTGGATGCGGAACGCGTCGGCGTCGCACACCGGCCTCGAGTAGCAGCAGCCCCGGTCCGACGGTCCAGCGGGCGGCGGGCGCCGCACGTCCGGCGCCGACGCTCGCGGCGAACGCCCCATCTTGTCCACATGCGTGCCGGCGCCCCTCGTGCGCCCGGTGCACCGGGCGCATGCCCGTCCGCCCGTGGAGCGTGCTGAACTGCACGTGAAGCGCGCGCGGGCGCGCGATCTCGCAGACGGGCGGGCGTCGTGTGCGCCCCCGTCGGGGAACAGGCCGCGCGCGGGACGCGGGTGCTCCATCCGCCGACAGGCGCGCTCTCCACGGCACCCCTCCACACCAGGGGACGAGAAATTCGGTCGGTAGGCCCTCCGGTTCCGGTGGCGCAACCCCACCCGGAAGGAGCCGACCCGATGTTCGACAAGCGAATCGCCGCGCTGACCGCCGCGCTGGCCCTGTCGCTCGCCCCCGCCGCCGCCGACGCCGCCCAGGTCTGGGTCGCGGGCTCGACCGAGAAGATCCGCCCCGACGCCGCGCCGCGCACGGACGGTGAAGCGAAGATCGCCGCCGCGCGCAACGAGTTCGAGGCGTTCCAGGTCGTCGTGACCGGTGCGGCCTCGCGCGTGTCCGCCCACGCCACCGCGCTCACCGGCCCCGGCACGCTCCTCGACGTGAAGCTCTACCGCGAGGACCTCCTCGACCTCCGCAACGCCTCCGCCGTGGACGGCGGCACGGGCCGCTGGCCCGACGCGCTCGTGCCCGACGTGGACGACGTCGTCGGCGAGCAGCGGAACGCGTTCCCGTTCGACGTGAACGGCGGCGAGAGCCGCGGGATCTGGATCGAGGTCCGCGTCCCCGCGGACGCGAAGCCCGGCACCTACCGCGGGGAGGTCGTCGTCACCGCCGCGGAGGGCGAGTGGAAGGTCCCGGTCACCCTCGAGGTCTGGGACTTCCAGCTCCCCTCGACGAGCTCCCTGCGGACCAGCTTCGGGATCTCGTACGGCGGCACCATCGGGGGCCACGGCGTCTCCGGCGACGCGAACTCGGAGCTCCGCGCGCGCTACGCCCAGCTCGGCCTCGACCACCGCATCTCGCTGACCGGCGTGAGCGACGACGGCACCGACGGCCTCGTGAACTTCGAGAAGTGGTACGGGCCGCTCATGAACGGCACGGCGCCGACGCGCCTCGCGGGCGCGAAGCTCACCGCCGCGAAGTACGTCGGCGACGAGCGCAGCGTCGAGAAGAAGAAGCGCTGGGCGGAGTACTTCCGCGCGCGCGGCTGGATGGACCGGCTCTTCGACTACGTCTGCGACGAGCCGCCCCTCACCTGCGCGTGGAGCGACATCGAGCCGCGGACCCGGTCCGCCCACGACGCCGATCCGGAGCTCCAGACGCTCGTCACGACGCAGCTCTGGGACGCGCAGGAGCACGGCGTCGACGGCGGGATCGACATCCTCGTGCCGGTGATCAACTGGAACGACGACAAGCCCGGCAGCCCGGTCGCCGGCGACCAGACCGCCCGCTACGACGACTTCCGCTCCGGCCCGCGCAAGGAGGTCTGGCTGTACCAGAGCTGCATGAGCCACGGCTGCGGCGGGACGGTGAACATCGGCAGCCCCTCCGAGTCCGATCGCTACTTCACCGGCTGGCCGAGCTACATGGTGGACGCCTCCGCCGTCCGGAACCGCGCCATGGAGTGGCTGAGCTTCCTGATGCGGGCGGACGGCGAGCTCTACTGGGAGACGACCATGGCGTACTCGCACGACGCGTGGTCGAACCAGTGGGACTTCAGCGGCAACGGCGACGGCACGCTCTTCTACCCCGGCACGCCGAGCCGCATCGGGGGCCAGACGCACATCCCGGTCGCCTCGATCCGCCTCAAGATGATCCGCGAGGGCATGGAGGACTACGAGTACCTGAAGCTCCTCGCCGACGCCGGCGATCGGGAGGGCGCGGCCCAGATCGCCCGCGACCTCTTCCCGAACGCGTACTCCACCGACGTGGACCCGGCGCGGCTCATGGAGGCGCGCGCGGAGCTGGCGAAGCGCATCCTGGCGCGGAAGTAGGCGAGCCCGGGAGCCCCGCGCTCCGGAGCACCGAGCCCGGGTCCGAGATCCCCTCGGGCTCGGGCTCGGGCTCGTTCACGGGCTCGGGACCGTGCGGATCCGGTACAATCGCGTCCGCCGTGCGAACCTTCGGAAAGTTTCGCCTCGTCGAGCCGCTCGCCTCCGGCGGCATGGCCGACGTCTGGCGCGCCGAGGCGACGCTGGCGCAGGGCGTCGTGAAGGAGGTCGCCCTGAAGCTCGTCCGCGGCGAGCACCGGCACCAGGACGAGTTCGTCCGGATGTTCGTCGAGGAGGCCCGGCTCGCGTGCCGCCTCTCCCACGCCAACGTGGTCCAGGTGTTCGAGTTCGACCAGGTCGACGGACAGTACTACCTCGCGATGGAGCTCGTGCGCGGCCGGCACCTGGGCCAGGTGGTGGAGCGGGCGCGCGCGGAGGGCGTCCGGTTCGGCCTCCCGCGCGCGGTGCACGTCGCCTCCGAGGCCGCCAAGGCCCTCGCCTACGTGCACCGACAGTCCGAGGCGGGGCGGCCGCTGGGCCTCGTGCACCGCGACGTCTCCCCGCACAACCTCCTCGTCTCGTTCGAGGGCGAGGTGAAGCTCGCCGACTTCGGCATCGCGCGGGCGATGAGCCTCGCGGGCGGGACCGAGCCGGGCACGCTCAAGGGCAAGCTCGCGTACATGGCCCCGGAGCAGGCCGGGGGAGGGCCGGTGGACGCCCGCGCGGATCTCTTCTCGCTCGGGGTGGTGCTCTGGGAGCTGTGCGCCGGGCGGCGCCTCTTCGCGCGCGAGTCGGAGGCGGCCACGCTGGCGGCGGTGCTGCACGGCCCGCCGCCCTCGGCGCCGTCCGCCTGGAACGAGGCGGTCCCGCCGGAGCTGGACGCCCTCGTGCTCGCCGCGCTCGAGCGCGATCCGGCGCGGCGGATCGCGTCGGCGGAGGAGCTCGGCGCGAGGCTCTCGGCGCTGCTCCTCCAGGTCGCCCAGGCGCCCCAGGACTGGGACCTGCGCGTGCTCATGCACCGGCTCTGGCCCGAGGGCGACCGGCCTGCCGCGCCCGCGCTCGCCGAGGCCACCCAGGTCCAGCCCACGCCCGCCGCGGCCGGCCCCGCCGCGCCCCCGCAGCCGGCGCTCGCCGCCGGGGAGGAGACCGCGGCCACGCGGACGCTGGCGCAGCCGGTTCCGCGTCGCCGCGGCCGCGGGTCGAGGATCGCGGCGGCGGTGGCGGCGGCGGTCCTGCTCGCGGGCGGTGGAGCGCTGTGGCTCCGCGGCGCCGCCCGCGATCCCGCCGGCGAGCCCGCGCCCGCCGCGGGGTCGCCGCGCGACGCCGGCGCCGGCGCAGAGACCGCGCCCGTGCCCGGCGCCGCGGCCGAGCCCGCACCCGAAACCGGTCCCCAGGACGAAGGCGTCTCGGAGATCGCGGCCGCGGAGTCCGCCGAGGCGACGCAGCCCACGGAGGAGGCGTCCGGGCCGCCTGGCGTGCTGTACGTGAACGCGATCCCCTGGGCTCGCGTCACCGTCGACGGCCGCGCCGCCGGCGAGACGCCGATCACGCTGACGTTGCCCTCGGGCCGGCACCGCGTTCGGGTCGCGCACCCGAGCTTCGGCGCGCGCGAGGCGATCGTCGAGGTCCTGCCCGGCCGCCGCGCGAGCTGGACCCCCAGGCTGAAGCACTGAACACCGCCGCGCCCCGCTGACGCGCTGCCCCGCTGACCGCGGGAGCGGCGGCGCCGGGGCTTCGCCGACCCGCCGACGTGGCGGGGTGGGGGACCCGCGCGGCAGCGCGGGGGAGGGGCA
>DASPMI010000065.1:0-4804 GCA_035627135.1 Anaeromyxobacter sp.
GGCGGTTGCCGGTCTGGCTGCCGCTCCTCGTCGTCGTGCGCGACGCCTTCCAGCTCCTCGGCGCGGCGATCCTGCGCAGGCACCACCATCGGATCCCGGTCGCCCCGACCCGCATCGGCAAGTACGCCACGTTCGGCCTCGCCGCCACCGTGCTCGTCGCGCTCGCCGGGGAGTTCGGCGGCATCCCCCCGGCCCCCGCAGCCGCCTTCGTCGCGGCGCTCGGGCTCCTCAGCGCCGAGTGCCTCGTCGTCTCGTGGGTGCAGTACTTCCTGTTCTTCCTGCGGGCCGAGCACGGGCAAGCAGGGCAGGGGGCCTGAGCGAGTGGACCGTTGACAGGCGATGGGATCGCGCTATAACTCCGCGCCTCGCCTGAGCAGCACAGGCCCGTAGCTCAGTGGTAGAGCACTACCTTGACACGGTAGGGGTCCTCAGTTCAATCCTGAGCGGGCCTACTGAGAAGCCCCGGGAGCTCGGCTCCCGGGGCTTCTCGCGTTTCGGGCCGGCGCCGCGGCGGCGCGCGCCGGTCCTGGCGTTTTTCGACCGCCGAAGGTAGGCATATTCGCCATGTCCGACCTCGTGAAGGTGACGCTGCCCGACGGCAGCCAGAAGGAGGCCGCGCGCGGCACCAGCGTCCTCGACTTCGTGAAGAGCGCCATCGGCCCCGGGCTCGCCAAGGCGGCCTACGTCGCCAAGCTCGACGGCGAGCCGGTCGACCTCTCCCGCCCGCTCGACCGCGACGCGAAGCTCGAGGTGGTCACGACCCGCAACCCGGAGGCGCTGGAGGTCGCCCGCCACGACGCTGCCCACGTGATGGCGAGCGTCGTCCAGCGGCTCTATCCCGGCACCCAGGTCACCATCGGCCCGGCCATCGAGGATGGCTTCTACTACGACTTCGCGCGCGAGAAGCCGTTCACGCCCGAGGACCTCGAGAAGATCGAGGCCGGGATCCGGGCGGAGATCGAGGCCGACCTCCCGTTCGTGCGCCAGGAGGTCTCGATGGACGAGGCCCTCGCGCTCTTCGAGCGGCAGGGCGAGAAGTACAAGGTCGAGATCGTGAAGGACATCGCCGCGAAGGGGGCGAAGACCCTTACGCTCTACAAGCACGGCGGCTGGGTGGACTTCTGCCTCGGGCCGCACGGGCCGTCGACGGGCAAGATCGGCGTCGTGAAGCTCCTCAACGTCGCCGGCGCGTACTGGCGCGGCGACGCCCGGAACGCGATGCTGCAGCGGATCTACGGCACGGCGTTCTTCGACAAGAAGGACCTCGAGGCGCACCTCCAGAAGCTCGAGGAGGTGAAGAAGCGCGACCACCGCAAGCTCGGCCCCGCGCTCGGCCTGTTCGCCTTCCACGAGGTCTCGCCCGGCTCCGCCTTCTGGCTCCCGAAGGGGACGACCACGTACAACGTGCTGGCCGACGCGATGCGCCGCCTCGTGAAGAAGAACGGCTACCAGGAGGTGAAGACGCCGCTCCTCTTCAACAAGAAGCTCTGGGAGACGAGCGGCCACTGGGGCGTGTACCGCGAGAACATGTTCCTCGTGTTCGACAAGGAGTCGGACCCGGCGCTCCCGGTCGAGGAGCGGCTCAACATGAGCCTCAAGCCGATGAACTGCCCCTCGCACCACCTGCTGTACAAGATGGGCAAGCGCTCGTACCGCGAGCTGCCCATCCGCTACTTCACGGTGGACGTGCTCCACCGGAACGAGCTCTCCGGGTCGCTCGGCGGGCTCACCCGCGTCCGGCAGTTCGCGCAGGACGACGCGCACCTCTACCTCATGGAGTCGCAGATCCCCGACGAGGTGGCCCGCTGCGTCGATCTCATGAAGGTCGTCTACGGCGCGTTCGGCCTCGAGTTCAAGCTGCGGTTCTCCACGCGGCCGACCAACCCCGCCGACCGCATCGGCGACGACGCGCTCTGGGACAAGGCCGAGGGCGCGCTCAAGGACGCGCTCGACAAGATCGGGCTGCCCTGGACGCTCAACCCCGGCGACGGCGCCTTCTACGGCCCGAAGATCGACTTCGCCGTGACCGACTCGCTCGGCCGTGAGTGGCAGACCTGCACCATCCAGCTCGACTACGCCGCGCCCGAGCGGTTCGACCTGACGTACGTGGGCGACGACAACAAGGAGCACCGGCCGGTCGTGATCCACCGCGCCGTCTACGGCTCCTTCGAGCGGTTCCTCGCCATCCTCACCGAGCACTACGCCGGCGCGTTCCCCGCGTGGATGGCGCCGGTCCAGGCGCGGCTCGTCACGGTCTCGGATCGGTTCGACGGGTGGGCGCGCGAGGCCGCGGGCGTCCTCGAGGCGCAGGGCTGGCGCGTCGAGGTGGACCCGTCCTCGGACAAGCTCGGCGCCAAGATCCGGAACGCGGAGCTCGAGAAGATCCCGTACACGGTGGTCATCGGCGAGAAGGAGGCGGCGGCCCGGGCCGTCGCGCCGCGCCGGCGCGGCGGCGAGGACCTCAAGACCATGCCGCTCGAGCAGTTCGCCGAGCTCCTGAAGCGCGAGGCGACGCCGCCGTATTAGCGAGCGACAGCCCCGTCCGGGTGGGCTAGGCTACCCCGGATGCAGGCGAACCGGCTCCTCTCCGCTCTCCCCCGCGCCGCGCTGCTCGCCGTCCTGGCGGCGAGCGGCTGCGACGACGACATGGTGAAGCGTGACGTCCGCGAGGATCGCGGCCCGCTGCTCCTCGCGGTCGCCGCGAACCCTGCCTTCGACGCCCACGCCTGGGCGGTCTACTTCTGCGCGCCCGGACCGACACCCGGCTCGAGCGGGACATACCGGGCGATGCGCATCGTCGACCGCCGGGTGCGAGACGTGTACGAGAGCTGCGAGGCGAAGCTCGACCACGTCGCGCCGGATGGCTCCGCGGAGTGGCTGGGGATCTGGACCGGGACGTCGCTCACGCTGCGCGAGCTCGTCCACGGGGGCGACGACGTCGTCCTCGCGCCGCCGCCGACGGCTCACGTCTTCTCTCCGGCCGGGGACGCGCTCCTCTACCACCAGGAGGACCGGGGGACGTTCCTCCGCCGGCTGGACACCGGCGCCGAGGTCTCCATCCCGTGCCTCCCGCCGTTCGCGTTCTCGCCCGCCGGCGACGAGATCGTCTGCGAGCGGCCCTGGCAGGGAGACTTCCTCGTCGCGCGCCTGCGGCTCGCCGACCTGCAGTTCTCGGAGCTGCACCAGCCGGATGCCCTCTGGGAGGAGTGCTGCGAGATCAGCTGGACCGATCGCGGCCTGCTGCTCGCAGCCCTGGACGACAAGGAGTCGGTCGTCTTCGACCCGGTGACCGGCGAGACGCGTTCCCTCAACGAGGCGGGAGAGTGGGTGGAGGTGGGGCCCGTCGGGTTCACGCCGGACGGGCGGGGATACGTGGTGAACGAGGTGGAGTGCCTGTCGGATCCGGAATCGGACTTCACGGTCTGCAGCTTCTACGAGAGTCGCTACGTCCTCGTGAACCTGGAGACGGGGGAGAAGGGGGTCCTGGCCTCCGGCGAGACCCCGAAGGATCCGGTCACCTACTTCGGCGAGACGGGCGACTTCGCCGTCTCGCCGGACAGCCGGTACATCCTCTATTCGATCGATCGAAATTGGCACTGGAGGCCCACGGGGCTCTGAGCCGCTGCCCCGCTGGACCGCGTTGCACTGCCCGAGCGCCCAGGGGTCCCTGGACGTGTCTCGGGGTGGGCCAGGGGCCTGGCAGCCGGGGAACACGGGCCTCGGCTGCCCGCTTCTTCGCGCGCGACCGTGCGCGGCGCGGCTCTCCACGCTAGCCATCCGGGGAACCTCCAGGAAGGGCGCGCGCCTACACGCGTTGCCCAAACGGGCGGGCGTCTGCTATCCTCCGCGATTCCCATCGACGGGTCGGGAGGGCGCGGGGGCGTAAGCTCCCGGAAGGAGTCGTAAAAAGGTGGCCGAGGCCTTGGACAGGGTCACGATCTTCGACACCACGTTGCGCGACGGCGAGCAGTCGCCCGGGGCGTCGATGAACCTCGAGCAGAAGCTCCGCGTGGCGAAGGCGCTCCGGGATCTCGGCGTCGACGTCATCGAGGCGGGCTTCGCGGCTGCCTCCCCGGGCGATCTCGAGGCGATCCAGGCGATCTGGCGCAACGTGGAGGGTCCGATCGTCTGCAGCCTCTCGCGCTGCCACCGGACCGACATCGAGGCCTCGCGCAAGGCGCTCGCCGGCGCCCCCCGCGCGCGCTGCCACGTCTTCCTCGCGACGAGCCCGATCCACCGCGACTTCAAGCTCAAGATGGCGAAGGACGAGATCGTCCGCCGCGCCGTCGAGGGCGTCGCGATGGCCCGGGAGACGTTCGAGGACGTCGAGTTCTCGCCGGAGGACGCGGCCCGCACCGAGCTCGAGTTCCTCTCCGAGGTGGTCGAGCGGGCCATCGAGGCCGGCGCGACGACGGTGAACATCCCGGACACCGTCGGCTACGCGCTCCCGTCCACCTACGCCGAGACCATCCGCTACCTGAAGCGCCACGTCCGCGGGATCGAGAAGGTCGTCGTCTCCGTCCACTGCCACAACGATCTCGGGCTCGCCGTGGCGAACAGCATCGCGGGCGTCCTCGAGGGCGCGCGGCAGGTGGAGTGCACCATCAACGGGATCGGCGAGCGCGCCGGCAACGCGTCGCTCGAGGAGCTCGTGATGGCGTTCAAGACGCGGCGGGACGTCCTCCGCGTCACGACCGGCGTCCACACCGAGAGGCTGTACCCCACGAGCCGCGTCGTCTCGCAGGTGACCGGCCTCCACGTGCAGCGGAACAAGGCGATCGTCGGCCAGAACGCCTTCGCCCAC
>DASPMI010000066.1:0-23143 GCA_035627135.1 Anaeromyxobacter sp.
CGGCACGACCGTCACCCTGACCGCGACCGCGGCCTCGGGCTCGACGTTCGCCGGGTGGAGCAACGGGTGCTCCGGCACCGCGTCCACCTGCACGGTCTCCATGACCGCGGCCCGCACCGTCAACGCCGCCTTCAACACCTCGGGCGGTGGCACGACCCCGTGCGCCAACCCGATCACGTTCTCGTGGAACACCGGGAACTTCAACACGACCGGCGCGGTCTGCTACCGGACCACGCAGAACATCACCGGCTGGGGCTGCTCGAACATGAGCGGCCGTACGGTGGCGGTGAACGGCACGACCGTCTCCTGCGGCGCCGGTCCGTTCCCGCTCGCGAAGGCGTCGGACGGGTACACGTACTTCTCGGCGACCGCCGGGGGCGTCTCGTACGCCAGCATCTACGTGTACTAGCGCGATGAGCGGTTGATGCACCGGGGTGGGGCGGGCGCGAGCTCGCCCCACCCTTCGTCTTTTCGGAAGCTCCACCTTCACCCGGAGACGCCATGATCCCGACCCCGACGAAGCTCCTCCGCCTGGCGGCGCTGCTCGCGCCGCTGGCGCTCCTGCCTGCCCAGGCCGCGGCGCAGGCCGGCTACTGGCGGACCAGCGGCAACAAGATCCTGGACGGGAACGGAAACCCGGTGCGGATCGCCGGCATCAACTGGTACGGCTTCGAGACCGCGAACGAGGTCCCGCACGGCCTCTGGACGCGCGAGTACAAGTCGGTGCTCGACCAGATCAAGGCGATGGGGTTCAACACCGTCCGGATCCCCTTCAGCAACCAGATGCTCCGGTCGACGACGATCCCGAGCATCAGCTTCTGGTCGAACGGGCCCATCAACACGGACCTGCAGGGCCTCACGCCGATCCAGGTCATGGACAAGATCATCGCCTACTGCGGCCAGATCGGCCTCAAGGTGATGCTCGACAACCACCGCTCGGACAACGGCAACAGCGCCCAGGCCAACGGGCTCTGGTACACGAGCGCCTACCCCGAGTCGCAGTGGATCGCCGACTGGCAGATGCTGACGCGGCGGTACCTCGGGAACACCACCGTCGTCGCCATGGACCTCCGGAACGAGCCGCACCTCATGGTGAACGGGGTCGCCTCGGGCGCGTGCTGGGGCTGCGGCGGCGCGACGGACTGGCGGCTCGCGGCCGAGCGGGCCGGCAACGCCATCCTCGCCATCAACCCCGACCTGCTCATCGTGGTCGAGGGCAACGACTCCTTCGGCGGCAGCGGCACGTGGTGGGGCGGCCAGCTCGCGGGCGCCCGCGACTACCCGGTCCGGCTGAGCGTCGCGAACCGGCTCGTCTACTCGCCGCACGACTACGGCCCGGTCGAGTTCCAGCAGAGCTGGTTCAACGCCTCCACCACGCAGACCTCCCTCGAGGCGGTCTGGGAGCGGAACTGGGGCTGGATCGACTCGCAGGGGATCGCGCCGGTGCTGGTGGGCGAGTTCGGTACGCCCAACGCCGCCGCGGACGTCTCCTCGACGGCCGCCGGCTCGCAGGGCCAGTGGTTCACCGCGCTCGTGAGCTTCATGAAGAAGCGGCCCACGATCCACTGGACGTACTGGGCGCTCAACGGCAACGACCGCTACGGCCTCTACGACGGGACCTTCGCGGCGGTCGCGCTGCCGCAGAAGCTCACGCTCCTCCAGACGATCCAGGCGCCGTTCGGCGGCGGCGGCCCCACGACCTACACGCTCACCGTGACCACGTCCGGGACGGGCGGCGGCTTCGTCACCTCGAGCGTGGGCGGCATCCACTGCGGCACCGCGTGCTCCGCGACGTACGAGAGCGGCACGACCGTGACCCTGACGGCGAACCCCGCGCCCGCGGGCTCCGCCTTCGCGGGCTGGAGCGGCGCCTGCACCGGCACGGGCCCCTGCGTCGTCACCATGACCGCGAACCGGTCGGTCGGCGCCACGTTCAACGGCACCGGCTACGCGCTCACCGTCAGCAAGGCGGGCACGGGCACGGGCGTCGTGACCTCGACCCCGGCCGGGATCTCCTGCGGCACGACGTGCGGAGCGAGCTTCGCCGCCGGCACGACGGTCACGCTGTCGGCGGCCATCGCGAGCAACTCGACGTTCGCGGGCTGGAGCGGCGCCTGCACCGGCACGGCCGCGACCTGCACCGTCGCCATGACTTCGGCCCGGACCGTGACCGCGACGTTCACGGCGCTCGCCACGAACCCGCTCACGGTGACGCGGGCCGGCACGGGCAGCGGCACGGTCACGTCGAGCCCCGCCGGGATCGACTGCGGGACGACGTGCAGCGCCAGCTACGGGGGCAACGCCGTCGTGGTCCTGACCGCCACCGCGGCGAGCGGCTCCACCTTCGTGGGCTGGAGCGGCGCGTGCACCGGCGCCGCGGCGACCTGCTCGGTGACGATGAACGCGGCCCGGACGGTCACGGCCACGTTCGACGTCACGGGCGGCGGGACGGCGCCGTGCGCGAACGCCGTCACGTTCACGAGCAACACGGGCAACTTCAACACCACCGGCGCGGTCTGCTACCGGACCGCGACGCGCGTCAACGGCTGGGGCTGCTCCAACTTCGCCGGGCGGACCGTGAGCGTGAACGGCGGCACCGCCACGGCCTCCTGCGGCGCGGGCCCCTTCCCGCTCGCGCAGGTCGGCGGCTACACGTACTTCTCCGTGACCGCGGGCAGCTACCCGTGGGCCAGCATCTACGTCTGGTAGCCCGCGGACGAGACCGGAGCACGGCGGCCCCGAGCCAGCGGCGCTGGGTCGGGGCCGCTTCGTCTCGCCCGGCGGGCGCTCACGGTTCGCCGCGCGCCCGCCCGCCGCGCGCGTGGAGCACGGACACGAGCAGGAGCACCGGCACCGCCGCGAGGAACCCGAAGCGCAGCGGGACGACGCGGGCGAGCAGGCCCAGCAGCAGCGGCGCGAGCAGCACGGCGGTCCCGGAGCCGAGCGCGGCCACCGCCGAGCCGCGGCCCGGATCCATCCCGGGGATCCGCACGAGCTGGGCGACGGTGAGAGGATAGAGGGGCGAGAGGCCGAGCCCCGCGACGAGGCAGGCCACCAGGATCGCGGCCGGGCCGAGCGGCGCCGCGCACGTGAGCGCCGCGAGGGCCGCCAGGGCCACGCCCGCGTGCGCGAGCGGGAACCGACCCCCGAGCAGCCTGGGCACGACGACGAGCCGCCCCAGCGCGAGGCCGAGGGGGAACGCGGCCGCGCCCGCGGTGGCCGCGGTCGCGCCGAGGCCGCTGTCCTGGAGCCGGGCCGCCCCCCAGACCACGAACGCGAACTCGGGGGAGACGGAGGCGACGAGCGCGAGCCACCAGAACGTCGCCTTCTTGCGGGTGCCCGGCGCCCACGCGGCGCGGTGCAGCGTGGCCGCCTCGGGCGTCGGTGGCGGCGCGAGGCGCGCGGGCCGCACTGCCGCCCAGAGCAGGGCGGGCACTGCCAGGAGGAGCGCCGCGCGCCCGCGCGCGGTCACGGCGTCCACCGCGCTCATGACGAGCGGCGCGGCGATGCCGGTGAGGCTGTTGAGGCCGAACGCCAGCGACATGCGCGCGGTCCCCCCCGCGCCCGCGAGCAGCACCGGCGTCGCGAGCACGGTGGCGGCCCCACCGAGCCCGAGCAGGAGCGCGCCCGCCTGCGCCGCCGTGACCGCGCCCGCGAGCGCGAGGAGCGCGCCCCCCAGGCCCTGGAGCGCCGCGGAGAGCTGCAGGAGCCGCCAGGCCCCGACGCGCAGCAGGTGCTCGCCGCTCGCGCCGACGAGCAGCAGGCCCACGCCGAACCCGGCGGACACCCACGCGAGCGACTCGCGCCGGACGGAGAGGTCGCGGGAGAGCAGCACGAGGCACGGGCCCAGCCCGGCCAGCAGGAGGCCGAACGCCGCCTGGACCACGTAGGAGGTGAGGGCCACCGCGCCCGAGCCGCTCCCGGCGCCGGGCGGGCGGCCCGGGCCGATCGCGGGCTGTGGAGGGCTCGTCACCGCGAAGTCGATACGTCAGGAGCTCGCGGCGGACAAGCCCGACCTCACACACCGGCTCCCCTGCGCGCGGGCGCACGCCGCCCGCTGGTCATCGGCACCCCTGCCACACGATCGCGAGGCCGACGACGGCGACGGTCGCCCACCCGAGCCGATCCACCTGCCGATGCAGCGCCGCCTCCATCCGTGCGCCGCCCCACGCCATGAGCCCCGCGACGAGGAAGAAGCGCGCGCCGCGGCCGATGAACGACGCCACCGTGAACGGCACCAGGCCGACCGAGAGCGCGCCGGCCGCGATGGTGAAGACCTTGTACGGGATGGGGGTGAAGCCGGCGACGAAGATGGCCCAGAACCCCCACCGCTCGAACCAGGCGACGGCCGACTGGTACGCGGGCCAGGAGCTGCTCCCCTGCAACCAGGGCAGCACCGCGTCGAGGGCGAGGGCGCCGATGGCGTAGCCGAAGAGCCCGCCCGCGACCGACGTCACCGTCGTGAGCAGGGCGAAGAACCAGGCCCGCCGCGGGTGGGCCATGCTCATCGGGGCCAGCATCACGTCGGGTGGCACGGGGAAGAACGACGACTCGGCGAAGCTGGTCGCGCCCAGGATCCATGGCGCGCGCCGGTGACGGGCCCAGGTCATCGTCTTGCGGTAGAGCGGGGAGAAGATGTTCACGCGGGCATCCTCGGGTGGGGCGGACCGACGGGCCCGCCGGCCCACAACCTAAACGCCCGACCGGCGCCGGGTGTTCGCCGCCGCCGCCCCGCCGTGGGGCGCGCTCCAGGAAGGTTCACGCAGGAGAAGAGGAGGGGCCGGGTCCGGATGGCCCCGGGGTTGCACAGCTGCGCGGACGTGTCCTCCGTCGACGGGTGCCCGGTCGTCCTCCTGGTGGACGACGATCCGGACCTGCGCTCCGCGATCGGCGACGCCCTGGAGGACCTCGGCGTCGAGGTGATCCACGCCCGCGACGGAGCCGAGGCGATCGCGATGCTCCGGGCCGGTCTCCGCCCGCACCTCGCGCTGGTCGACGTCATGATGCCCCGCATGACGGGGGAGCAGTTCGCGAAGGCCATCCGCCGCTGGCGGTGGACCCTGCCGATCGCTTCGATGTCGGCCGGAGAAGGAGTGCTCTCCCCGCCCCTCGTGGAGTGCCACCTTCGAAAGCCGTTCCCGCTGGATGCGCTCGAGCGCGTCGTGCAGCGCTACTGCCCGGAGTGTCGTCCGCCCGACCCACGGGCGTGACCGAGGGGCACGTCCCGCGCCGGCGGCGCGGCGGGCGACCTCCCGCACGGCGTGACCGCACGCGAGATCGCGCGCGCGGTCGCGCGCTCGCACACGTGGCCGAACTCCACGGCGGGATCGCCCGACCGCCGGTAGAGGAGATCGCGCCGTCGCGGCGCGAGGGGGCGAGATGGTCTTCGACGAGGGCGAGCGGCTCCGCATCCTGCGCGAGTACGAGATCCTCGACACGCCCGAGGAGGAGGCGTTCGACGAGGTGGTCCAGATCGCGTCGCGGTTCTTCCGCGCGCCCACCGTGCTCGTCACGCTCGTGGACGAGGCGCGGCAGTGGTTCAAGGCGCACAAGGGCTTCGCGCTGCGTGAGACCCCGCGCGAGTGGTCGTTCTGCGCGCACGCGGTCGCCGCGAACGCGCCGCTGGTCGTCACCGACGCCCTGGCGGACCCGCGCTTCGCGGCGAACCCGCTCGTCACCGGTGACCCGCGGATCCGGTTCTACGCCGGGGTGCCGATCCGGTCCGCGGCGGGCATCCCGCTCGGCACGATCTGCCTCATCGACCAGGAGGCCCGGCAGATGCCGCCCGAGGCCCTGGAGTCCCTCGCGCAGCTCGCTCGCCTGGTCGAGGACGCGCTCGAGCTCCGCCGGCGACTCCATCAGCTCGAGGCCCTCCTCGGCGCCGCGCGCGACGAGCGGCGCTCGCGCGAGCTCCTCGTGGCGATGGTGGTCCACGACCTGCGGGGCCCGCTCACCGCGATCGACGCCCTCGCCTCGGTCGTGGAGCCGTTCGATCCCGGCTCGGAGCAGCTCCTCCGCGACCTCGTCGCGGAGAGCGGCCGCATGCGCGCCCTGCTCGCGGACGTCCTCGACCTCTGCCTCGCCGAGATCGGCGGCCTGCGCCTCCGGCCGGAACCTCTGCGGCTCGACGAGCAGGTGCGGCTCGCGGCGGGCAGGCTGGAGCGGCCGGCCTCCCGGCGCGAGCAGTCGATCCGGGTCGTCACCACACCCGTGGAGGCGCGCGCCGACCGGCGGATCCTCGAGCGCGTGCTCGAGAACCTCGTCGGGAACGCGATCCAGCACGGGCCCGCGGGACAGACGATCGAGGTGCGGGTCGCGGCCCGCCCCGCCGGCGGCGGGCGGTGCGAGGTCGACGACGCGGGGCGGCCGATCCCGGAGGGCATGCGGGACGAGATCTTCGGCGCGTTCGAGCGGCTGCCCGACCCGTCCAACCCGCCCGCCGGCTACGGGTTGCCCCTCGCCTTCTGCAAGCTCGCCGTCGAAGCCCACGGCGGCCGGATCGGCGTCACCCCGGGCGACGTCGAGGGGAACAGCTTCTGGTTCGAGCTCCCCGCGTCGCCGCCGGACGTCCCGGCGCCGGCGCGCTGACCGGGCCCGTCACCTCGCGTCACGGCGCGGGCGCCGAGTCCGCCGCGGCGGGGACGGCGGGCGCCTCCTTCGGGACCGCGAGCTCGAACCGGATCGGGACGGACGCTGCCGCGGCGCCCCCGGCGAGCGGCGCCAGCGCCTGCTCCACGCACCGCGCCAGCGCGGAGGACCCCGTGGAATCCGCGGAGATGGAGATGCGGGCGCCGACGTCCACCACCAGGAGCCCGTCGAGCGCGGGCGTCCTCCGGAGCTCCTCGGCGTAGCAGGCGGTGAGCTCCGCCCGCTTGGTCAGGACGGCCTTCTTCGCCTCGGAGGGCCCGGCGATCGGCTCGCCCACGTCCACCGCCGGCGCCGCGCCGACCGCCAGCGTCATCGACGGACGATCGCCCGCGACCCCGCCCCACGCGAGCGCAGCGTCGCCGTCGAGCCAGGTCCACTCCACCGGCTCGACGCCGAGATCGACGCGCTTCCCCCCGGCGCTCGACGCGCAGATCGCGTCGTCGGGCAGGTCGAACACGAGCCGGAGCGAGAGCCGCCCCGACGTCTGCGCCGCGAGGATGCGCCGCGCCACGGTCGCGTTCACCTGCACGGGCAGCCCCCGCTCGTCCACGGCCGTGATCACGGCGCCGGTCCCCAGCCGGAGCTTCGCGGGGGCGGAGACCTCGAGCCGCTGCTCCGGCCCGTCGTAGGGCGCGAAGGCGATCCCGGCGGCCGGCACGGTGAGCTCGTACCGGCCGGCCATCGTTTCGTCCCGGAGCGCCTCGTGGCGGGTCCGGGCCTCGCCCTGCGCGACCGCGTCGCCCTTGGGTCGGAGGCGCTCGGCAGGGACGAGCCGCCGGCACAGCCGCGCCACGTCGTCGGCGCCCGTGAGCGGCTGGACCTGTACGGCGGGTGCACCCTCCGCGCGGAGCGTGGCGGGCGTCGCGGGGGCCTTTGCGGGCGTCGCGGCGAGCAGCAGGATCGTGAGCGCAGGGACCATGCGCTCATGGTATCCCCCGCGGCGGCCCCGGTGGAGGTCACACCCCCACGCGGATCCGGAGCGCCCCCGGCAGGATCGTGAACCGCGCCGGCAGGGTACCGGGGTTCTCCCCGTCCACGTCGAGGTTCACCACCTCGTCGCCGACCGGCTCCACCTCGACGACCTCGGCCCGCAGGACCCGCGTGTTCGGGAGCTGCAGATGCGTGCCGTCGTAGAGCATCGGCCGCTTCACGACGAAGTCGACCAGCCCGAGCCCCTTCCAGACGACGACGTCGAAGAGGCCGTCGTCCATGCGCGCGTCGGGGGCGACCATCATCCCGCCGCCGAAGTACCGGCCGTTGCACACCGAGAGCGCGGTCACCGGCTCCTGGTGCCACGCGCCGCCGTCCACGCGCCAGCGCACGGGCCGATCCGCCCAGGTGACGAGCGCACGGGCCGTCGCGAGCATGAACGAGAGCCTGCCCGAGGGCAGCCGGATGCCGTGGTTCACGAGCCGTGACACGACCCCCGAGATGCCGAGCCCGGCGACGTTGGCGAAGTGGCGCACCTGGCGCGTCCCGTCGGCGCCGGTGAACTCGACGCGCCCGAGATCGAGCACGGCGACGTTGCGGCTGGCGAGCGCCTGGGCCGCGCCGGCCACGTCCTGCGAGATGCCGATGGTGCGCCGGAGGTCGCCGCCCGTCCCGCGCGGGATGTAGCCGAAGAGCGGCCCACCCTGCCCGCCCGGCGCCTGCTGCATGCCGTCGATGACCTCGCTCGCCGTGCCGTCCCCGCCGACCGCGACGAGCAGCTTCCCGCCCGCGGCGATCGCCTCCTGGGCGAGTCGGACCCCATCCCCGCGCGCGTGGGTGAAGGCGCACTCGAAGTCGCCGACCGCGGATCGCACGGCGCGGGCGATGGCGTCGAAGTGGCGCCCCGTCCGCCCGGAGGCGCTCGCGGGGTTCACGATGAGGAATGGCTTCACGTGCCTGCAACATAGCAACGGGTGAGGGAACGGCGCACCCGGAACTGGGGCGCGCGACGCGACGCGTCACCCCGGGCGGCCGCGCTCGGAGCCCGCCGGCGGCGCGTCACCGCCTTGACGCCAGCGGGCTCGCGACCGTGGCGCGGCCCGTGCAGAGCGTGGCGCGAGCAGCCTTCTGCGCCAACCGGCCGGCGCTCCACAGCCGCGCCCGCCCGAGCGAGGTCCCCGTGAACCGAATCTCGACGATCCAGGATCTGCGCGGCAAGCCGGTCGTCTTCCCCGACGACCCCGGTCTCGCCGAGCACGTCCGGCGGACGCTGCACGGCGAGGAGTACCCGTGCGTCTTCCCGGACGCGTTCCGCCCCGGGACCATCGTCGACGTCGGGGCGCACGTCGGGTCGGCCGCGCTGTACTTCCGGCACGCCTACCCGCAGGCGCGGATCGTCGCCTTCGAGCCGAACCCCGCGTCGTTCGAGCTCCTCGCGCGGAACGCCGCGAACGAGGACCGCCTCGAGATCCACCCGCTCGCGATCGGCGCCGAGGACGGCGAGGCCATGCTCTTCGCCGGCCGGCACAGCAGCATGCAGGCCTCGCTCCTGCCCAACGAGGAGAACGCGGCGGAGGGCGTCCGGGTGCAGGTCCGCGCGATGGCGAGCGTGCTGCGCGAGCTCGGCGTCGAACGGATCTCGGTGCTCAAGGTGGACACCGAGGGCATGGAGCTCCCCATCCTGCGGGCGCTCGGCCCGACCCTCCACGAGATCGACGTCGTCCACCTCGAGTACCACAGCGAGGCGGACCGCCGCGCGATCGACGACCTCCTGGGCGCGCACCACGTCCTCTTCGCCTCCCGGGCCAGCGAGCCGGACCGCGGGACCCTGACCTACGCGCGCCGCGACTCCCTCGCGCGCTGGCGGGAGGAGACGGTCGCGGCGCGCTACTCCTTCCCGAAGGGGGAGGCGCGCGTCCCGCCTCGGCTCAGCGTGATCGTCCCCACGTACGGCCGGCCCGACCGGATCGCCGCCCTGCTCGGCCACCTCTCGCGCCAAACGCTGCCCCCGAGCGCGTTCGAGGTGGTCGTGGTGGACGACGGGTCGCCCACGCCCATCGCCATCGATCCCGCGGCGTTCCCGTTCCCGCTGCAGCTCCTCCGGCAGGAGAACGCAGGCCCGGCGTCGGCGCGCAACCGCGCGATCCGCCATGCCCGCGCCGAGCTCGTGCTCATCCTGAACGACGACGCGATCCCGCGGCCGGACCTCCTCGAGGTACACCTGGCGGCGCACGCGGCCGCCGGGGACCGCGTCGCGGTGATGGGCTCGTTCCCGTTCACCGCGCGGTCGCTCCGCGAGCCGTTCACCCGCTTGCTCGCCGGGTCGAACCTGCTCTTCGACGAGCCCGGGCTCCGGGACGGCGCGCTCCACGACTGGACGTTCTTCTGGACCTGCAACATCAGCCTCCGGCGCTCGCTCCTCGAGGAGGTCGGCGGGTTCGACGCCCGGACCTTCCGCGACGCGATCGTGGAGGACGTCGAGCTCGGCTACCGGCTCCAGCAGCGCGGGGTTCGCGTGCTCCACCGGGCCGACGCCGTCTGCGAGCACGAGCACCCGCTCACCGTGGACGACTACTTCCGCCGCGCCTTCAAGCTGGGCGTGAACGTCGCCAAGATGTGGCGCAAGCACCGTGACATGCGCATCCTCTGGCAGCGCCCGGGCGTGCCGATCCAGCTCTACCTGCGCATGGCGCACACCACCTGTTCGGACGGGCTGCCGCACGTCGAGCGGTTCCTCGAGGAGATGCGCCGGTGGGCCGACGGCGCGCGCGACCGCGCCGTGTCGCGGGACGAGCTGGACCGGCTCCGGAGCCAGGTCCGGGTGGTGGCGATCGTGCCCGTCACGCGGGGGATCCTCACCGAGCTGACGGGATCCGACCCGGCGGCCCTCGCCGTCACCGACCCGCCCGCCGGAGCGCTCACCTCGATCGTCGTCTGCTCGCACGACGCGCTCGAGAAGACCCGCGCCTGCCTCGAGTCGCTCCGGCGCACGGCCGATCCGGATCACCCCACGGAGCTGCTCTTCGTGGACAACGGCTCGACGGACGGGAGCGCCGAGTGGCTCGCCGCGCAGCCCGACATCCGGCTCATCCGGAACGCGGCGAACCTGGGCGCGCCCGCCGCGCGCAACCAGGCGCTCGCGGTGGCGCGCGGCGCGTTCGTCGCCTTCCTGGACAACGACGTGGTCGTCACCCCGGGCTGGCTGCGGCGGCTGCTGTTCCACGCCGCGGCGAGGCCGGCGGCCGGGTGCGTCGGCGCCTGCGCCGACCGCGCCTCGCACGGCCAGACCGTCGACTACGACGGGCCGATGGACCCCGCCGCGCTGGCGGAGTTCGCGGAGCGCCGCGCGCGGGCGCACGACCGGACCTCGAAGCGGGCCCTCACCATGGCGTCGTTCTGCCTCCTCGTGAAGCGCGAGGTGATCCAGGAGATCGGCGGCTTCGACGAGCGGTTCTCGCCCTGGGGGTTCGAAGACGACGACCTGACGCTGCGGGCGGCGCTGGCCGGGTTCGAGAACCGGATCGCGCTGGACGTCTTCGTCCGCCACGACGCCTACGCCGGCCCCAAGCTCGAGCGGCACACCAGGCTCTTGCAGCAGAACTGGCGGCGGTTCGCCGAGAAGTACGGCCTGGGAGACGCGGCGTACGGCGACGTGTCGGGGCTCGAGGAGGCGCTCCGGCGCTTCGACCGGAAGGGGCTGTACGTCCCCCTCCCCGCCGCGCCCGGCGCCGCCGCGTCCCCGCCCGCGTCCCCGCCCGCGGCCGCCGACCAGCCGGCCGCGCCGGCCGCGCCGCACGGCCCGACGGTCTCGGTGGTGGTGATCGCGCAGGGTCCCTGGGAGGAGACGTTCCGGTGCCTGTCCGCGCTCCGCGCGGCCGCGGCGGGCGTCGCGCACGAGGTGATCTGCGTCGACGACGGCACCACCGACGAGACGCGCCTGGCGCTGCCGCGGCTCGAGGGGCTCACCACGCTCCGCGCCGAGGGCAGGGGCGGGTTCGCCCGCGCGGCGAACGCCGGCGCGGGCGTGGCCCGCGGACGCCACCTCGCCTTCCTCCACGCCGCCGCCGTGCCGCAGCCGGGCTGGCTCGCTCGGCTCGTGGAGCTCGTCGAGGCCGACGCGCGGGTGGCCGTGGCGGGCAGCCGGCTCGTCACGCCGGGCGGCCGGGTCGAGGCGGATGGGGTCGCCTTCGCCTACGCGTCGCCGTACCCGCTCACCCCGATCGCCCACGGCGCCGGCGCGCCGGCCGTGCCGACGTCGGACGTGCTGGAGGTCCCGGCGGTCCCGAGCGCGGCGATGCTGGTGCGCGCGGACCACTTCCGCGCCGTCCGCGGCTTCGACGAGGCCCACGGCGCCGACGCGAGCGCCGTCGATCTGTGCCTGCGGCTCGCGGCGGCGGGCGGCCGTGTGGTGGTGGCGCGCGCGAGCGCCGCGATCCACCACGGGGGAAGCGACCGGATCGCCGAGGCGGACGCCGCGTGGCTCACGCGCACCTGGCTGGGGAAGGTGCCGCTCCTCGACCAGGCCGGGCTGCGCGGCCGGAACGCGCCGGCGCCTCGCACGGGCCGCCCCGCCCTCTCCGTCGTCGTGCCGGTGCGGAACGCCGTCGGCACCGTCGCGCCCTGCCTCGAGGCGCTGTCGCGCAACCTCGGTCCGGAGGACGAGATCATCATCGCCGACGGCGGCTCGGACGACGGGACCACGGAGTACGCGGCGCTCTTCGCCCGCGACCAGCGGCACGCGGCCCGGGTGGTCCCGGGGAGCGCCCCCGGTGGCCTCGAGGAGGCGCTCCGCGGCGGCCTGCACGCCGCCACCCGCCCCGTGACGGTCCTCTTCCACCCCGTGGCCGCGCCGCCCGACGGCTTCCTCGACGCGCTCTCGGCGCTCGTGGAGCAGGACGGGGCGCCCTCGTCGGTGGCGACGCCCACGCCGCCCGCCGGCGCCTGCGTGCTCGGGCCGACGGCGCTGCTCCGCGAGGTGGGACGCGCCAGCCCGGGCGTCTTCCTGACCAGCGATCCCGCCCCGCTCGCCGCGGCCATGGCGGCGTGCGGCGGCCGCCTCGGCCTGGTCGAGCAGCGGTGAGGAGGTCCAGTGTGGATCGGACGCCGCGGCCCGCGGGGCACAGCCCCCGTGCCTAGGCCACGACCTCGACGGTGGAGCCGGCCCTCGGGGTCACCTGGACCGGCTGCACCGGCGGGCTCGACGACAGGCTCTGCGCGGCGCCCGCGGCGCCGTCGATGAGCTGCAGCGCCTGCTGGCCCTCGAGGCGGTCCTGGCGCTGCACGAGCTGGACCTGGGCGACGGCGATCTGGGAGCTGACGTCGGTCATGTGGGCTCCGGGGCGCCCGCGAGGCCGGCGGCGCCCGTCCTGGACACGAGCAAGGTCCGCGCCGGGTCCGGCGCCGCCCATCCTGCCGGAATTGCCGGGTCCGCGTCCGGGCGGGCGCGCGGCCGGAGCGCCCCAGGGTCCGGGGCGCCCGGGGCCGCAGCTCCCCACACGCCCGGCTACTTCGTGCCCCAGTCCACCTTCCGCATGTCACCGGCGGTCACGAACGCCTGGTGCATCGAGAACGAGTGCGGCAGCGACTGCGGCGCGCGCCCCTGCTCCACGAGCCGCAGGTACTCGCGCAGGATCGGCTTGTAGTCGGGGTGCGCGCACTTCTCGATGATGAGGTGGGCGCGATCGTGCGGGTCCTTCCCGCGCAGGTCGGCGACGCCCTGCTCCGTGGCGACGACGCACACGGAGTGCTCGCTGTGGTCCATGTGCGCGACGAGCGGGACGATCGTCGAGATCTTGCCGCCCTTCGCGGTCGACGGGCAGGAGAAGATCGACAGGTAGGCGTTCCGGGTGAAGTCGCCCGAGCCGCCGATGCCGTTCATCATCTGCCGCCCGAGGACGTGCGTGGAGTTCACGTTGCCGGTGAGGTCGAACTCGATCGCGGTGTTCATCGAGACGATGCCGAGGCGGCGGACGATCTCGGGGTGGTTGGTGATCTCCTGGGGCCGCAGCAGGATGTGATCGCTGAACTTGCCGAGGTCGTCGACGACGCGCTTCATCGCGGGGGGCGAGAGCGTGAGCGAGCAGGTGGAGGCGAAGCTGCAGCGCCCCTGCTCGATGAGGCCGATGACCGAGTCCTGCAGCACCTCGGTGTACATCTGGAACGGCGGGATCTCGGGGTGGCTGCCGATCGCGCCGAGCACCGAGTTGGCGATGTCGCCGACGCCCGACTGGAGCGGCAGGAAGGAGCGCGGGATCCGCCCCGCGCGCATCTCGTCGACCAGGAACTGGGCGACGTTCTGGCCGATCTGGCGCGTCTCCTCGGTCGGCTCGGAGAAGGGGCTCGTCTCGTCGGCCACGTTGGACCGGACGACGCCGACGATCTTGCGCCGGTCGATGACGAGCACCGGCGAGCCGATGCGGTCCGACGGGTCGTAGATCGGGATCTCCTGGCGCGCGGGCGGGTCCGCCGGCTGGAAGAGGTCGTGCATGCCGAGGAGGTTCGGCGAGTGCCACTCGTTCAGCTCGATCAGGATCTTGTCCGCGACCTGCGCGTACGTAGGCGAGGCGCCGACGCCGCTCGTGAGGACGATGCCGCCGGAGCGGGTGATGTCGCACGCCTCGATCACCGCCCAGTTCACCTTGCCGAGGAAGCCGTACCGGACCTGCTGCGGCAGGAGCGACAGGTGCATGTCCACGAACCGCACCTTGCCGTCGTTGATCTGCTTCCGCAGCGTCGCGTCCGACTGGTACGGCGTGCGGAACCGGATCGCCTCCGCCTTCGCGAGCGCGCCGTCGAGCGAGGCGCCGGTGGAGGCGCCGGTGAGGACGCCGATCTGGAACGGCCGGCCCGCGGCGTGCTCCGCGGTGGCCCGCTTGGCGAGCGCCGCGGGGATGGCCTTCGGGCTCCCGGCCGGCGTGAACCCGGAGAAGCCGATCGTGTCCTCGTGCTGGATGAGCGAGGCGGCCTCTTCGGCGCTGAGATACGGGGGGAACGTCGTGGCCACGGTGGGCTCCTTGGGGTCCGGTGACGGCGCGGAAATTAGCAAAAGACGCCCCCGCCCGCGTCCCCGAGGGGGCGGGCACGTTGTCGCGTCGCGGCGAGGTGTGCGGAGGGGCGCGGCCGGGGCGCGGCCGCGCGCCCGGCCGCTCGCCTACTTCTGCGGCTCGAAGGTGCTCTTCACGTAGACCTCGCGGAGCTGCTTCAGGTCCACGTCGCCCGGGGCGCCGGTCATGAGATCCGTGCCCTTCTGCGTCTTGGGCCAGGCCACCACGTCGCGCAGGGACTCGGCGCCGGTGAGGAGCATCACCGTGCGGTCCATGCCGAGGGCGATCCCGCCGTGCGGCGGCGCGCCCATCTTGAGCGCGTCCAGCAGGAAGCCGAACTTGACCCGCGCCTCCTCGTCCGAGATGCCCATCGCCTTGAACACACGCGCCTGCACGGCCGGATCGTGGAGCCGGATGGAGCCGCCGCCGAGCTCGAACCCGTTGAGCACGAGGTCGTAGCGGTAGCAGTTCACGCGGCCCGGGTCGGTCTCGAGGTACGGCAGGTCCTCGTCGTGCGGCCGGGTGAACGCGTGGTGCGCCGCCGCCCAGGTCTTCGACTCCTCGTCGTACTCGAAGAGCGGCGGATCGACGACCCAGAGGTACCGCCAGCTCCCGCCGGACCCGTACTCGGGGATGAGGCCCATCTTCTTCGCCAGGTGAACCCGGAGGTTCGCCATGACGGTGTGGACCATGTTCTCCTTCCCGAACTGGAACAGGAGCAGGTCGCCGGGCTGGGCGCCGCAGGCCGCGTTGATGGCGGCGCGCATCTCGGGGGTGATGTTCTTCGCGAGCGGCGACTGGGTCCACTCGCCGTTCTCCGCGATCTTGGCGCGGGCGAGCCCCTTCGCGCCCATGCCCTTCACGTACTCCTCGAGCTTCTCGATGTCGGTGCGCGAGAAGCCGGCGCTCGCCGGCACCCGGATCGCCTTCACGATCCCCTTGGCCTGGACGGCCTCGTGCATGAGCGGCACGCCGCCGCCGCCGTGCGCCTTCACGATGTCGGTGAGGACCACGTGCGGCATGTCGAAGCGCAGGTCGGGCTTGTCGTTGCCGTACTTCGCCATCGACTCCGCGTACGGCATCCGCTGGAAGGGGCGCGGGAGCTCGACCCCGAGGATCTCCTTCCAGAGCTTGCAGACGAGCCCCTCGATCACGTCGAAGACGTCGTTCTGCTCGACGAACGACATTTCCACGTCGATCTGCGTGAACTCGGGCTGCCGGTCGAGCCGGAGGTCCTCGTCGCGGAAGCAGCGGACGATCTGGAAGTACCGGTCGAAGCCCGACATCATGTAGAGCTGCTTGAAGAGCTGCGGGCTCTCCGCGAGCGCGTAGAACTTGCCCGGGTTGAGGCGCGAGGGGACGAGGAAGTTGCGCGCCCCGCCCGGCGTGTACTTGACCATGAACGGCGTCTCGAGCTCGAGGAACCCGCGCTCGGAGAAGTAGTTGCGGGTGAGGTGGTTCACCCGCGCGCGCGTCATCAGCGTCTTCTGCAGCGGCGCCCGGCGCAGGTCGAGGTAGCGGAACTGGAGCCGCTTCTCCTCGCTCGTCTCGACCTTGTCCTCGATCGGGAACGGCGTCGGCTCGGACCGGTTGAAGATCGTGAGCTCGGTCGCGTGGACCTCGATCTCGCCCGTCCGGAGCTTCGGGTTGGCGTTGCCGCCGCGCGAGACGACGGTCCCGCGGATGCCGACGCAGAACTCGAGCCGCAGATCGCCCGCGAGCTCGTGGACCTCGGGCCGGACGTCCGCCTCGAAGACCACCTGGGTCAGCCCCTCGCGATCCCGGAGATCGATGAAGACGGCCCCGCCGTGGTCGCGGCGGTTGTTGACCCAGCCGAACAGCACGACGTCCTTGCCGATGTCGGCCTTGGTGAGCTCACCGCACGAATGGGTCCGCTTCAGCTCTGTGATGAAACGCGCCACGGGAGAGCGCCCTCCTGCAGGGGGAACGGTGGAGCTAACACTGCGGAACCTGGACCGTCAAGGGAGTGCTCGGCTCCTCGCGGCGCTCCCCGCGGCCGGTGCCCGCGGCACGCCCCTGGCCGGCGGCGCCTGGCCGATTTTCCGTGCGGACCGGAAACAATTGCAGCTCCGCCGCCGGAGGCTCGCGGATCCGCGCGGATTCCAGCGCGCCGTCCTGGCCTCGCGGTTGCAGATCGGGCGCGCGGGAGGAGTCGAACGTGCGGAACGGAACCTCGATCGATCCGGTGTGCGGGCGGGCCGTGGCGGAGATCACGTCCGAGAGCCAAGAGTACAAGTCCCGCCGGTACTTCTTCTGCTCGCACTCCTGCAGGGAGCGGTTCGAGGGCCAGGCCGAGCGGATGCGGGCGGCCGAGCTGGCGCGCCTGGGGGCGCTCTTCGGGCGCCGCAAGGAGCCCTGGGGGATGGTCTAGGACGGGCTCACGGTGCGCGGCCGCGATCCGCGGGACGAACGTCCCGCAGCTTGAGCTGCAGCCGCCGGGTCCCGTCCCACTCGTCGAACCCCACCGAGAACGCGGCGTCCACCGGCCCTTCCGCGCACAGGCCGGCGCGGTCGCCCATGCCGAACCCGATCGCGTCGAGGCCGCGCGCGCCGAGCGCGAGCTTGAGGTGCACCCCGGCTGCGCCCACCGTCCGGCCCCGGGCCGGAGCCCGGCGGAGCGCGAACACCGGCTCCGGGTGCCCCGCACCGAACGGCGCGAGCCGCTCGAGGTCCGCTGCGGCGCGATCCGTGAGCTCGGCGTCGTCGATCCAGCCGTCGATCCGGCAGCGCGGCTGGAGGTCCGCCTCGGAGAGGCGCGCCGCCGCATGGGCCTCGAACGCCGCCCGGAACCCCTCGACCGCCCCCCGCTCCACCGTCACCCCGGCGGCGTGCTTGTGGCCCCCGAACCGGGCCAGGTGCGGGGCGCAGGCGGCGAGCGCGTCGTAGAGGTGGAAGCTCTCGATCGAGCGCCCGCTCCCCTTCCCGCCGTCCCCCTCGAGCGCGATCAGCACGGCGGGCCGGTGGAACCGCTCGACGATGCGCGAGGCGACGATGCCGACCACGCCGGCGTGCCACCCGTCGCGCGCGAGCACGAGCCCGCGCGCACCCGCGGCGACCCGGGCCGCCGCGTCCTCGGTCGCCTCCTCGAGGATGCGCCGCTCGATCTCCTGTCGCGCCTGGTTCTCGCGATCGAGCTCCTCGGCGAGCGCGCGCGCGGTCTCCTCGTCGTCGGCGAGCATGAGGCGCACGCCGCGCCCGGCGTCGTCGAGCCGGCCGGCGGCGTTGATCCGCGGCGCGAGCCGGAAGCCGACCTGACCCGCGGTGACCGGCTGGCCGTCGGCGATGCCGGCCACGCGCTTCAAAGCGCGCACGCCGGGGCGCCGGCTCTTCGCGAGCACCTCGAGCCCCCAGCGGACGAGGGTCCGGTTCGCCGCGACGAGCGGCACGACGTCCGCGATCGTCCCCAGGGCGACGAGGTCCAGCGCGTCCTTCAGGTTCGGCTCGGGCCGTCGCGGGCCGAACCGGCCCGCCTCGCGCAGCCGCCGGCGCAGCGCCATCACGAGGGCGAACGTCACGCCGACGGCCGCGAGGTCCTTGCTCGGATAGGCGCAGCCGGGCTGGTGCGGGTTGAGGATGGCCGACGCGGCCGGCAACTCCACCGGGACAGTGTGGTGGTCCACGACCACCGCGTCCACGCGGAGCGTCGCCGCCGCCCGGACCTCCTCGACGCTCGTGATCCCGCAGTCGAGCGTCACGAGCAGCTTCACCCCCTGCGCCGCGAGCCGGGCGACCGCATCGCGGTTGAGCCCGTACCCCTCGACGAGGCGGTGGGGCACGTACGTGACGACGTCGCCGCCGGCGCTGCGAAGGAAGCCGGCGAGCAACGAGGTCGAGGTGACGCCGTCCACGTCGTAGTCGCCGTAGCAGGCGATCCGCTCGCCGGCGTCCAGCGCCCGCGCGATCCGGGCCACGGCGGCGTCCATCCCCTTCATCGTGAAGGGGTCGGGCAGGTCCGCGAGCGGCGCCTCGAGGAACCGGGCCGCGGTGACGGGATCGACGTGACCGCGGGCCGCGAGCACGCGCGCGGCGAGCGGGTGGAGCCGGAGGGCTTCTGCCAGCCGGGCGGCTGCGGCCTCGCACTCCGGCCCCCCCCGCGCCTCGACCCAACGCTTCCCGCTCGCGCCGTCCACGAGCGCTCGGTAGCATGCCCCCCTGACACGGCGACGCGGTCTCGCTGGGGCGAGAGGGAGCTGACGCGGGCGCAGGACGCCTCCTGATCCTCGGGCTCGGGCGCGGGCTCGTTCACGGGGGGGACGCGGGGCCCGCGGCCACCGCCGAGCCTGGGTGGCGCCTCGTCGCGCGCCGCACGTTCGCTCGAGCGGAACGAGCTCCGCGTGTACGTGCACCGCGTCCGCGCTACACGAGGTACGTGACGTCTTCCGCACGCCGGCGCGTCGCCGTGGCGCTCCTCCTCGCCCTTCCGGCGGGCGCGCTCGGGGCGCCCGGCTGGAGGCTTCTCGCGCTCCTGCCCCTCGAGGAGCCGACCACGCTCGCCGCCTTCGTGGACGAGCGCGTCGGCGTCCGGCTCGGCGGCCCGTGGGCGCGCTACACGCTCGACGGAGGCCGGACCTGGCTCGACGGCGCCGCGGCGGACTCCGCCCGGCACGCCCTCGAGGTCTTGCCGGACGGGTTCGCGTGGCACGCAGGCGTGCTCACGGTGGGCCGGTCGTTCAGCTACGGGCGGACGTGGTACCAGGGCGGGAACTTCGGCGGGGGCGATCCGGAGCCGGCCGTCTTCCTCTCGTTCGCCGACGAGAACCGCGGCCTCATCGCCGCCCGCGCGCGTCTCGGCCTGACGGAGGACGGCGGGCTCCGGTGGACGTCGCTCCCCCTGCCGGGCTGGGCGGAGGGCGTCGCCGCGGTCTCGCTGTCGCTGGCGCCGCCCCGCCCGGGCGAGGCGCCCGCCGCGATGGTCGCCCAGCGCGCCCCGAAGGCCGTCGTCGGGCGCGTGCTGGACACCGCCGGCCGGATCTGGGTGACGCACGACGGCGGCGCGACGTGGAGCTTCGCGGAGAGCCCGATCGCCGGGCGACGGTTCCGCGTCGCCGGCGGCGTCGCGACCGCGGCGCTGCGATACACGGCGGCCGGCGACGGGGTCCTGGCCGCCTTCGTGGAGGAGGACGGCCGGGAGCGCCTGCGCGTCTTCCGCTCCACCCGCGGCGAGGCCGGCTGGACGGAGGAGCGGTTCCCGCTCGTCGAGGAGCCCGGGGCGCTCTACCTCTCGCCCGACGGGCGCCTGCTCACGTGGAAGAGGATCGGGCGGAACGAGCTGCGGCTCTACGCGCGCGAGAGGACGACGGCGCGCGCGCCGTCCCGCTGAGACGCGACGCGGGCGCCGGGAGAGCCCGGCGCCCGCGGGAGCTGCTCGAAGCGTTCGCTACTTGGCGGCGGTCCGCGCCGGCGCGGGCTGCGCCTGCTGCTGGTGCCGGCCGGCGGCGCGCGCCTTCTTGCGGGCCAGCCGGTCCTCGAACCAGATGGTCATCGGCGCGGCGATGAACCAGGTCGAGTAGGTGCCGGAGACGAGGCCGACCATCATCGCCATCGCGAAGTCCCAGATCGTGCCGACGCCGAGCACGAGGAGGCCGACGAGCGAGAGCGCGGTCGCGAACGAGGTGAGGAACGTTCGACCCAGCGTCTCGTTGATCGAGACGTTCACGATCTCGCTCAGGCTCCGCCCCTTGAGCTTGGCCTGGTTCTCTCGGATGCGGTCGTAGATGACGACGGTGTCGTTCACCGAGTAGCCGACGATCGTGAGGATCACGGCGATCGAGGTGAGGTTGAACTCCCGGCCGGTGAACGCGTAGTAGCCGAGCGTGATCACCGCGTCGTGCAGCATGGCGATGATGACGCCGGGGCTGAACCGGAAGTCGAACCGGAGGCCGATGTAGGCGACGATGAGGGCCATCGCGAAGAGGATGGCCTTGAAGCCCTGGGTCCGGAGCTCGCGGCCGACCGCCGGGCCGACGTACTCGACGCGCCGGACCTCGGGCTTGTTCGCCTGGAGCTTCGTCTCCAGCGCGCCCCTCACCTGGTCCTGGATCCCCTCGGTGATGACGGTGAAGGCGGTGGAGCCGGCCTGGAGGCCCTGGCCGGCCTCCCGGACCTCACGGACCCGGACGTCGGTCCCGGCGAGGGCCTCGCGGATCGCGGCCTTGGTCGCCTCGACGTCCTGGACCTGCTTGAACTCGAAGTCGACCTGGTCGCCCAGCTCGGGGTTGAACGAGTGGCGGACGTCGGGAAACTTCTGCTTCACGGCCGCCGCCGCCGCGTCCGCCTTCTCCTGCGTGAGCAGCGAGAACCGCTCGACGCGGATGAGGTAGCTGTTCTCGGACGCCGGGCCGTAGGCCTGGACCGAGGCGTCGACGTTGAGCTCCTCGATCGCGCCGCGGATCCGGCCGGGGTCGACGGAGGTGCCGAACTTCACCTCCATCTCGGTGCCGCCCGCGAAGTCCACGCCGTAGTTCAGGCCGTGGACCCAGGGCAGCGCCCAGACGATGACCGCCAGGTTGGCGAGGAGGGAGAGCGCCACCGCGATGCGGCGCTTCCCGACGAAGTCGATCTTCGTGCCGTGGGGGACGATGTCGAAGGTCTTGAATTGCATCTCAGACGCTCAGCTTCGCCGTGTCGTGGCGCGTGAAGTACTCCATCAGGACCCTGGTGACGAAGATGGAGGTGATGAGCGAGGCGACCAGGCCGATGATCAGGGTGACGGCGAAGCCGCGGATCGGACCCGTGCCGAACTCCATCAACATGAAGCCGGCGACGAGCGTGGTGACGTGGGAGTCGATGATGGTCCAGAAGACCCGGGCGTAGCCCTGCTGCACCGCGATCTTGGTGCTCCTGCCCGCGCGCAGCTCCTCTCGGATGCGCTCGTTGATGAGCACGTTGGCGTCGACCGCCATGCCGAGCGTGAGGACGAAGCCGGCGATGCCCGGGAGCGTGAGCGTCGTCTGGATGGCGGCCATCGCCGCCAGCACCAGGAGGCCGTTCAGCACCAGGGCGACGTCCGCGATCAGGCCGCTCACGCGGTAGTAGACGACCATGAAGATGAGCACCATGAGCAGGCCGAGCAGCGCCGCCTTGGTGCCCTTCTCGATCAGCTCCGGCCCGAGGGTCGCGCCGACCGTGGACTCGGCGCCGATGGTCACCGGGGCGGGGAGCGCGCCGGAGCGGAGGACGAGGGAGATCATCTGCGCCTCCTCCCGCTGCGCCTGCGGATCGCGGCCCGAGCCGAGCGTGATCTGGCCGTTCGAGGTGATCTGGCTCTGGATCACGGGGGCGCTCTCGACGCGCTCGTCGAGGACGATCGCCATCCGCTTCTTGATGTTCTCCTGGGTGAGCTTCCCCATGAGCTTGGAGCCCTCGGGGGACATCTCGAACCGGACGATGGGCTCACCCTGGCGCATCGGGTCGCTGTCCAGGCCGACGTCGGCGTTGGCGAGGTAGTCGCCGGTGAGCTCGGTCTTCGCGCGCAGCACGTAGGTCCGCTCGTACTGGTAGCGGTCCGAGGAGCGCGTCACCGTCTCGGTGCCGGTGAGCAGGGCGTTCTTCGCGGGATCGATGAGGGGCTGGAGCTGCTCCTTCACGATCTTGTCGAGCTGATCGCGGGTCTTGGCGACGACGGTCGCCTGGCCGCTCCCGTCCTCGAGGAAGCACCCGCCGTCCGGGATGGGTGGCTCCGCCTGCCGGTCGATGTTGACCCTGCACGCGGGGAACATCGTCTTGGCCTTGTCGAGCGCGGTGCTCTCGTCGTCGACGATCTTGAACTCGAGCTGCGCCGTCCGGCCGAGCAGGTCCTTGGCCTTCTCCGGATCCTCGGCGCCGGGGAGCTGGATCTGGATCTGGCTGTTGGACTTGCGCTTGATGTCGGGCTCGGTGACGCCCCACTTGTCGATGCGGTTGCGGATGACCTTCTCCGCCTGCTCGACCGCGCCGGTGCGGAAGTCGTCGAGGACCTGCTCCTTGAACGCGAACTGGACGCCGCCCTCGACGCGGGACGCCGTCATCTCGCTGCCGAAGAAGGAGAGGACCTCGTCCTGGACCTTGCCCGGGTCCGCGGTCTTCACGAAGACGCGCCGGTTGTCCGGGGTCGTGCCGGCGGACTCGAAGGGCACGTTCTCGCCGTTCAGCCGCTCGGCGATCGCGTCGGCGCGCCGCGTGACCTTGGCCTGCACGGCCTTGTCCACGTTGACGCCCATGTCGAGCAGGATGCCGCCCTGCAGGTCGAGGCCCAGGTTGAGCCGGGTGTCCGGCCTGGGCGCCCACCGCGGGACCGTCTTGTCGAAGACCTCGGCCTTGTTCCGCTGCTCCGGCGGCAGCTTGAAGTAGTACCAGCTCGGGATGAGCTGGTAGATGCACAAGAGCGTGCCGGCGACGACCAGGCCGAACCGCCAGTACCAGGACCGTTCCATCTACTTCCTCGCCTCCGCCTTGGCCGGCGCGGCCGGCTCCGACTGCTTCCA
The DNA here is from genome assembly GCA_035627135.1 of Anaeromyxobacter sp. Classification (GTDB taxonomy): domain Bacteria; phylum Myxococcota; class Myxococcia; order Myxococcales; family Anaeromyxobacteraceae; genus Anaeromyxobacter. Next base: position 23,105 of record DASPMI010000066.1, read on the forward strand.
GGCGCTCACAACGGTGGACTTGAGGACCCGGATCTTGTT
>DASPMI010000067.1:0-36052 GCA_035627135.1 Anaeromyxobacter sp.
AGCAGCGACGCGAACGCGGGGACGGTCCGGTGCAGGAGCCCTCTCCACTGGCGCGTGCGCCGGTAGACGAAGAGCAGCGCGAGCGCCGTCATGCCCCAGCCCGTGCAGAGCAGGGTGGCCGCCATCCAGAGCGCGTCCCACCAGAACGCGTCGCGCCAGAGGAAGGCCTGGAGCCAGAGGAACGGGTCGTACTGGTAGAGGGCGGTCACGCGGTCGGGATGGTAGCGCAAACCGGCGGGCGGCGCTCCGCGACCCCTGCGCGGCGGCGCGCGGCGCCTCCTTCGCCCCCCGACCCGTCCCGGGCCTGGCGTAGAACGAACGGTCGTTCTATTTTCTTCCCGTGAATCGCGGGGCCGAGACCCGGGAGGCGATCCTCGATCACGCCCTCCGCCTGGCGAGCGAGGTGGGCCTCGAGGGGCTCACCATCGGTCAGCTCGCCGGCGCGCTGGAGCTCTCGAAGAGCGGGCTCTTCGCGCACTTCGGGTCGAAGGACGAGCTTCAAGTACAGGTCCTGAACCACGCGGCGCGGCGCTTCACCGAGATCGTGGTGCGGCCCGCGCTCGCCGCCCCGCGCGGCGTCGCGCGGCTCCAGGCGATCTTCGAGCGTTGGGTCCGCTGGCCGCGCGAGGCGCCGCTCCCGGGCGGCTGCATCTTCGTGCAGGCCGCGAGCGAGCTCGACGATCGGCCGGGGGCGCCGCGCGATCGGCTGGTCGCGCTCCAGCGCGAGTGGCTCGCGACCCTCGCCCGCGTCGTCCGCGGCGCGCAGGAGCTGGGCGAGCTGCGGGGCGACCTGGACGCCGAGCAGCTCGCGTTCGAGCTCTACGGAATCATGCTCTCCTGCAACCACGCGATGCGGCTGCTGCGCGATCGCCACGCCGTCGAGCGCGCACGCCGCGCGTTCGATCGGCTCGTCGAGGCGGGCCGCCGTCCGCCGGCCTGACCCCCACCGGAGCCGCCATGGACCCACTCGCCGTCGCCACTTCCCAGCGCCCGGACGCCCGTCCGAAGGTCGTGCCGGCGCCGCTCCGCGCGGCGGTGTCGGTCGCGTCCGCCCTCGCGCCCGGGCTCGCGGCCCGCGGCCTCGCCGAGCTCTGCATGCGGCCGCCCCGCCATCGCGCCCCGGACCACGAGCGGGCGGCGCTCCGCGGCGCGGAGCCGTTCGAGGCCCGGCACGCCGGCGGCGTCGTCCGCGGCTGGCGCCGCGGGCAGGGCCCGGCGGTGCTGCTCCTGCACGGCTGGGGCGGGCGCGCGGGGCAGCTCGCGCGCTTCGGGGAGGCGCTCGCCGCGGCCGGCTGCACGGCCGTGGCGATCGACGCCCCCGCGCACGGGAGCTCGAGCGGCAAGGTCGCGTCGGTCCCGCTCTACGCGAAGGCCATCGCGGCCGCGGCGCGGGAGGCGGGGGCGCGGGCCGCCGTGGGCCACTCCTTCGGCGGCGCGGCGCTCACCTTCGCCGTGGCGAACGGGCTCGAGCTCGACGCGGCCGTCCTCGTGGGCGCGCCCGCGACGCCGGTCCAGTACGTGGACGAGTTCTGCAACGCCTTCGGCCTGGGCGCGCGTGCGCGGGCCGAGCTCCGGAAGGTGCTCGAGGCGCGCGTCGGCCACCGGTACGAGGAGCTGGAGCTCGTCCGCGTCATCCGCTCCGCGCGCGCGCCCGCCCTGGTGATCCACGATCGCGACGACCGGGAGGTGTCCCACGCGAGCGGCGAGGCCCTGGCCGCCGCCTGGCCGGGCGCGCGCCTCCACCTCACGCGCGGGCTCGGGCACCGGCGCATCCTGCGGGACGCCGCGGTGGCGCAGGAGATCGCGAGGTTCGTGGCGGAGCGGTTGGCCTGACGGGGCGCGTCACCGCGCCGGCGCCCGCATCCCCGCGCACGGATCGCCGCGATCGACACCCGGCGTGAACACGACGAAGTCCCACGGCAGCGGGCCCGCCGGCGGCGCGCGCTCGCCCGGGCTCACCTCCCGGAACGCGACCGAGACCACCGCGTCCTCCGCCGCCCCCGCCAGCGGCAGGAACGCGCCCGCGCCGCGGTCCTCGCGCGCGTGCTCCGCCCCGGTGACGAGCACGGCGCCGTCGCCCGTCGCGCCCGCGGCGAGCGCCGCGGCGAGCTGCGCGTCGCGCGCCCGCTGCGAGAGCACCATCGGCCCGAGGAAGGCCTCGGGGAGGTGCCCGCAGTGGGACGCCGCCATCTCCTCCCGCCGCGCCCGCTCCTCCTCCGGCGAGAGCGGGCCGGCGCGGTCGAGGAGCGTCCGGAGCGCCGGCGGGAGCGCGCCCGCGCCGTGGTGGATGACGTCACGGGCGATCGGGCGCGAGAGGTTCGCGGCCACGACCGGCAGCCTGGCGTCCAGCGCGCGCTGGAAGAGCGGCGCGTACAGCGCGAACGCGGGCCAGCCGCTCCGCTCCCATCCGACCGCGGCGGCGAGGGCCGCCGGCGAGGGCTCGGGGCCGGCGAGCACCGCGTCGACCGCGGGCTGCTGCTCGGAGTCGAGCATCTCGAACCCGAGCGCCGGGCGGCGGCCCGCCGCGAGCACCGCGTCGACCAGCCGCGCCTGGAGCGCGTGGTGGTCGGCGTTGTCGTGGGTCTCGCCGAGGAGGACGAACCGCCCGCCGGCCGCGGCGGCGCGCAGCTCCGCCTCCGAGACGAACCGTCCGGCGCGCGCGTCCCAGATCCGCCCGACGAGCGGGTGATCGCGGTGGAGCGGGCTCGACCACGCGAACCCGGCGAGCGCGGCGCGGTCGGCGGGCGGCCGCGTTGCGGCGCAGGAGGCGAGGAGCAGCACGGCGGCGGGGAGGGCGTGGTTGCGCATCGCGTCTTTCATGGCCGGAGGAGCGGCGGTTCGCCAACCCCGAGCGGCTCGTCCCCTCGCGTGGTACGCGCGTTCGCCGTGCGCGGCGTCCGGGCCGCCCCGGGGTGACTAGCTTTCTCGGGATGCTCCTCGATCCCGCCCGCTTCAAGCGGTTGCCCGTCTCGTTCATGAACGCGGATCACGCGGACGAGGCGCGGCTCCTGAACGCGGCGGCGGAGCTCGTCGAGGCCTTCCGCGCGGGGACCGCCGGCGCCGACCAGGTGGCGGCCGCGCTCGGCGCGCTCTACCTCCACACGCGCGCCCACTTCGCCGGAGAGGAGACCGCGATGATCGAGTCCTCCTTCCCGGCGTACACGTTCCACCGGGCGGAGCACGTCCGCATCCTGGAGGAGCTCGGCCAGGCCGAGCGGAGGTTCCGCGAGGGTCGCGACCCGGAGGCGCTCGCGGCGTACCTCGCGACCGCCCCGGAGTGGCTCGAGGACCACGTCCGGACGATGGACGCAACCACCGCCCGGTACGTGGCGGAGTGGGGCGGGTGAGAGGCAGGCCTCGGGTCTCAGGCTTTGCGGTCGTCGTCGCGTGCCGGATGGGTCATTCCGCTCGTGGAAACTGGCGGAGGCATGCGGTAAGCCTCCCGCATGCCCACCCCGATCCTTCCCCCCCTGACCCGCGACCCTGCCTGGGCCGCCCTCCAGGCCCACTCCCGGAGCCTGGCCGGCCTCCACCTCCGCGAGCTGTTCGCCCGCGATCCCGGGCGCGGCGAGCGGCTCACCGCCGAGGGCGCCGGACTCTTCCTCGATTACTCGAAGCAGCGCCTCACCGACGAGACCGTGCGGCTCCTCGTGGCATTGGCCGAGGCCCGCGGCGTGCCCGCCCGGCGCGAGGCGATGTTCACGGGCGAGAAGATCAACGCGACCGAGGGCCGGGCGGTGCTCCACGTCGCGCTCCGCGCGCCGCGCGGCGCCAGGATCCTGGTGGACGGGAAGGACGTCGTCCCCGAGGTGCACGCGGTGCTCGATCGGATGTCCGACTTCGCCGGGCGCGTGCGGAGCGGCGCCTGGAAGGGGTTCACGGGCAAGCGGATCCGGAACGTGGTCAACGTCGGCATCGGCGGCTCGGATCTCGGGCCGGTGATGGCGTACGAGGCCCTCCGGAGCTACACGCAGCGTGACCTCACCTTCCGGTACGTCTCCAACGTGGACGGGACCGACGTCGCCGAGGCGACCCGCGATCTCGATCCCGCCGAGACGCTGGTCATCGTCTCGTCGAAGACGTTCACGACCCAGGAGACCATGACCAACGCCGCCACCGCCCGCGACTGGCTGCTCGGCGCGCTCATGGATCCCGCCGCGGTGGCGAAGCACTTCGTCGCCGTCTCGACCAACGAGGCCGAGGTCCGCAAGTTCGGGATCGACCCGGCCAACATGTTCGGCTTCTGGGACTGGGTCGGGGGCCGCTACTCGATGGACTCGGCCATCGGCCTCTCGACCATGATCGCCGTCGGGCCGGACGGGTTCCGCGAGCTGCTCGCCGGCTTTCACGCGATGGACGAGCACTTCCGCACCGCGCCGCTCGGGCGGAACCTGCCCGCGCTCCTCGGCCTCATCGGCCTGTGGAACCTCGACTTCCTGGGCGCCGACTCCGTCGCGGTCCTCCCCTACGACCAGTACCTGAAGCGCTTCCCCGCCTACCTGCAGCAGCTCACCATGGAGTCGAACGGGAAGCGGGTGACGCTCGGGGGCGCGGCCATCGAGGACTACAAGACCGGCGCGATCTACTGGGGCGAGCCCGGCACCAACGGCCAGCACTCGTTCTACCAGCTCCTCCACCAGGGCACGCACCTCGTCCCCTGTGACTTCATCGGCTTCTGCCGGAGCCTCAACCCGGTCGGCCGGCACCACGATCTCCTCATGGCGAACCTGTTCGCCCAGGGCGAGGCGCTCGCGTTCGGGAAGACCGCCGACGAGGTCCGGGCCGAGGGGACCGCGAAGTGGCTCGTCCCGCACCGCACCTTCCCCGGGAACCGCCCCTCGAGCACCATCCTCGCGGACGCGCTCACCCCGGCGGTGCTGGGGAGCCTCGTCGCGCTCTACGAGCACGCGGTGTTCACCCAGGGCGTGATCTGGGACGTGAACCCGTACGATCAGTGGGGCGTCGAGCTCGGCAAGGTGCTCGCGAACCGGATCGTGAAGGAGCTCGAGGCGCAGGACGCGCCGAAGCTCGGACACGACTCGTCCACGAACGGGCTCATCCAGCGGTACCGGGCGCGGCGCAAGTCGTAGTCTCCGCCCGAGCCCGAGCCCGAGCCCGAGCCCGAGCCCGAGCCCGAGCCCGGCATCCTCCTCGGGCTCGGGAGCGGGCTCGTTCACGTTCACGGGTGGGCACCCACCCTGGACTTGTGCGCCGGAGAACCCCAGGCCAGGAACCGCGGGTGCAACCCGGTGCGCCCGCCCTCGAGCTCCGCGGCGCGGTGAAGCGGTTCGGGCCGGCGGCCGCCGTCGGCCCGATCGACCTCGCCGTGCCGGCGGGCGCCTCGCTCGCGCTCATCGGCCCGAGCGGCGCGGGCAAGTCCACGGTCCTGCGGCTCATGCTCGGGCTCCTCCGCCCGGACGAGGGCGCGGTGCTCCTCGGCGGCACGCCGCTCGACCCGGACGACGACGCGCTCCGCCGGCGGTACGGCTACGTCGTCCAGGGGGGCGGGCTCTTCCCGCACCTCTCCGCCCGGGACAACGCCGCCCTCGTGGCGCGCCACCTCCGATGGGATCGCGCGCGGATCGCGGCGCGGCTCGAGGAGCTGGGCGCGCTGGCGCGGCTCCCCGGCGACGTCTGGGAGCGGCTGCCGTCGGAGCTCTCGAGCGGGCAGGCGCAGCGCGTGAGCCTCGTGCGCGCGCTGTTCCTCGATCCCGCGCTGCTCCTCCTCGACGAGCCGCTCGGCGCGCTCGATCCCATCACCCGCGCCGAACTCCAGGACGACCTGCGCGCCGCGTTCCAGCGCCTCCGGAAGACGGTGGTGATCGTCACCCACGACCTGGCAGAGGCGGCGTTCTTCGCCGAGATCCTGGTGCTCCTGCGCGCCGGCCGGATCGTCCAGGCCGGCGCCTTCGCCGATCTCGCGCGCGCGCCGGCCGAGCCCTTCGTGGCGCGGTTCTTCGGCGCGCAGCGGGCGCTCCAGCTCCCGGGGGTCCGCGTGTGAACGGCGCGGCGGTCCTCCTCGCGCTGGCCGTGTCGGGGGCCGCGCCCGCGACACCGGCGCCGCCGGTGCGGATCGGCGGCGCCCCCGCGCCGCCGGTGCGAGTGGGCTCGAAGGCCTTCGTGGAGTCCGAGGTGCTGGGCGAGCTCGGGCGGCAGCTCCTCGCGAGCGAGGGGATCGCGGCAGAGCATCGGCGCGCCGTCGGCGGCACGCGGGTGCTCTGGGAGGCGCTCGTCCGCGGCGAGCTCGACGCGTATCCGGACTACACCGGCACGGTCGCGAAGGAGATCCTCGGCGGCGCGGCGGGCCCGGCCGTCGAGGCCCTCCGGCCGGCGCTCGCGCAGCGGGGCATCGGCGTGACCGCGTCGCTGGGCTTCGAGGACACGTACGCGCTCGGCGTCCGGCCCGAGGTCGCGCAGCGGCACGGGCTGGCGAAGATCTCCGATCTCGCCCGGCACCCCGGGCTCCGGTTCGGGCTCACGAACGAGTTCCTCGACCGCGCCGACGGCTGGCCGGCGGTGCGCGACGGCTACCGCCTGCCCCAGCGCGACGTCCGCGGCCTCGACCACGATCTCGCGTACCGTGCGCTCGCCGCAGGGCAGATCGACGTGACCGACCTCTACTCCACGGACGCGGAGATCCGGCGCCAGGGGCTCGTGGTCCTCGAGGACGATCGGCGGGTCTTCCCGGAGTACCAGGCCGTCTTCCTGTACCGCCTCGACCTCGAGGCGCGGCTCCCGGCCGCGGTCGCCGCGCTGCGCAGGCTCGAGGGCCGGATCTCCGCGGCGCAGATGATCGACCTGAACGCGCGCGCGCAGCTCGACCGGGCGCCCGTCGAGGAGGTCGCCGCGGGGTTCCTGCGCGAGCGGCTCGGCGCGGCGGGGACGATCCGCGCCGAGGGGCGGGGCGCGCGGCTCCGGGGGCGGACGGCGGAGCACCTCGCGCTCGTCGCCGCGGCGCTCGCGCTCGCGATCGTGGCCGCGATCCCGCTCGGCGTGTGGGCGGCGCTGCGGCCCGCGGCGGGCCGCGTCGTGCTCGCGGCCGTGGGCGTGGTCCAGACGGTCCCCTCGCTCGCGCTGCTCGTCTTCATGATCCCGCTGCTCGGGATCGGCACCGGCCCGGCGATCGCCGCGCTCGCGCTCTACGCGCTCCTGCCCATCGTCCGGAACACGCACGCGGGCCTCACCGGCATCGCGCCCGAGCTGCGCGAGTCGGCGCGCGCGCTCGGGCTCTCGCGGTGGGCGCGGCTGCGCCGCGTGGAGCTCCCGCTCGCCGCGCCCGCGATCCTCGCCGGCGTGAAGACCGCGGCGGTGATCGCCGTCGGCACCGCGACGCTCGGTGCGCTCGTCGGCGCGGGCGGCTACGGGCAGCCGATCCTCACCGGGATCCGGCTCGCCTCGGTGCCGCTCATCCTGGAGGGGGCCGTACCCGCGGCGCTGCTCGCGCTGGGCGTGCAGGGGCTCTTCGACCTCGTCGAGCGGGGGCTCGTCCCGCGCGGACTGCGGCGGGGAAGGGCGCCCTGACCCGCGCCCGAGGGCGAGGCCCAGGGCGTGCAGCGCTCAGCGCCGGCTGCGCGGCAGCTGCAGCTCCATCCGGAAGTCGCTCAGCGAGCCGACGTTGTTGGCCAGCGCGCGTCCGCCCGGGGTCGCGATCGCGAGCCGCCCCGTGTGCTCCTTCCGGCGCCTGCGCGACGCGAGCAGCGAGCCGGCGACGAGGGCGAGGGCGGCAGCGAGGGCGACGAGAACGGCGAGGGCGGTCATGGTCCTTCTCCGCGCAGGAACACGCGTCCGAGGGATGGAACATGTAGGCGGAAGAGGAGTGACCGGAACTGCCCAAGAAGGGGTGCGGGCGCTCGGGGGGAACCCGCCCGGAGAGGGCGCGAGCGGCCAGGCGCCGCACCTCAGCCCGCGATCGCCACGTCCACCGGGGTCGCCTGGAGCACCCGCTGCAGGTCGGCCGGCGCGAGGCCCACGAGGAAGCCGCGCGAGCCGCCGTTCACGTAGATGCGCGGCAGGTCCAGGATCGTGCGCTCGAGGTAGACGGGCATCGCGCGGCGGGTGCCGAACGGGCTCGTGCCGCCGACCTGGTACCCGGAGTGACGGTTCGCCACCTCGGGCTTGCATGGCTGGACGAGCTTCTTCCCGAGCAGACGCGCCAGCGCCTTGACCGAGACCTCGCGATCGCCGTGCATCAGGACGAGGAGGGGCGCGCGGGCCTCGTCCTCCATCACCAGGGTCTTCACCACCGAGTGCTCGTCGACGCCGAGCTCGCGCGACGAGACGCGCGTGCCGCCGCGCTCCTCGTAGCGGTACAGGTGCTCGGTGTACGGGACGCCCCGCTCGCGAAGGAGGCGGGTGGCGGGCGTCGAGGGCGCCTTGCTCATCGGCGCCCAGCATAGCGCGGTACCTCCCGTGAACGAGCCCGAACCCGAGCCCGAGCCCGAGGGGAGACCGCGCCGTGCTCAGATCCCCGGCCGGGCCTCGTCGCGCGTGGTGCCCAGGCGCGCCTCCGGGGAGAGCCTGCGGAGGATGGCGTTCGAGAACGCGGGCAGGTCGTCCGGCTTCCGGGAGGTGATGACGTTCTCGTCCTCCACGACCTCGCGGTCCACCCACCGGGCGCCGGCGTTGATGAGGTCGGTCTTGAGCGACGGCCAGGACGTCACGGTCTTGCCGTCGAGCGCGTCCGCCTCGACCAGCATCCACGGACCGTGACACACCGCCGCGACGGGCTTGCCGGCGGTGAACATGTTCCGGACGAGCCGGACCACGTCGATGTCCATCCGCAGCTTGTCGGGGGAGTATCCACCCGGGATGACGAGCGCGTCGAACTCGTCGGCGGAGACGTCGGCGGCGCGCACGTCCGTCGTGAAGGTCTCCTCCTTCTTCTTGCCCTCGATCCGCTTCCCCTTCTCCAGGCCGACGAGCACGACCTCGTGTCCCGCCTCCCGGATGCGGTCCCAGGGGATCCGGAGCTCCGAGTCTTCGAAGAGATCGTCCGCGATGAACGCCACACGCGCCATGGATTTCCTCCGCGCGCACATTCGTCACCGGACGGCCCCGCGCCAAGCGGTAGCTCGCGTTTTCCCGCGTTCCGAGGGGGGAGGGGCGACGGCGACGCGCGCGGCCCGGCGCGTGCTCACTCGGCCGGGTTCCACCAGACCGCGCCCTTGCCCGCCATCGCCTCGGCGGCCCGGGCGCGGACGCGGTCGAGCTCCGCCGGCGCGAACGGCGCGTCGAACGCGGCCGCGGCGGCGAGGGCGGCGTCCTGCTCGTTGGGGAAGGAGAGGCCGAGCAGGGCCACGTCCGGGTCGCAGGTGAGCGTGTACCGGACGCACTCCTCGACCGAGAGCCGGGGCAACGTCGGCGCGGCGGCGCTCTCCCCGCCGGAGCTCAGCTTGCCGCGCGGACGCTGGGAGAGCGGCCGCCCGTACCCCTCCGTGTCGCCGAGGAGCTTGCCTGCCCCGAAGGTCTTGAAGCAGATCGTGCCGACGCCGAGCCGCTTCGCGCGGGGGAGGATCTCGTCGACGTACCGTGAATCGCAGAAGGGCCCGACGGGAAACAGGAGCACGTCGCAGACCCCCGCGTCGAGGGCGGCGGCGAGCACGTCCGGGTGGTGGCTGGAGATGCCGCGGAACCGCGCCCGGCCGCGCCGGATCTCCTCGCCGAGCTCGTCGAACCCGCCGCCCGGCGCGGCCAGCTTCCGGAAGAGCGGGAGGTCGGACAGGTTGTGGAACACGAGGAGGTCGACCGCGGGCAGCCCGAGCCGCCCGAGGCTCTCGTCGAGCTGCGGCGCGACCGGCTTCTCGAGCAGGTCGATCTTGTCCACGAGGAAGACGCCCTCGCGCCGGCCACGGAGCGCCTCGCCGACGATCTCCTCGGAGTAGCCGTCCTCGTAGCCGGGGGCGGTGTCCACGACGTTGAGGCCCGCGTCGAGCGCGCGGCGCAGCGTGGCCACGCACCGCTCCTTCGGGACGGAGCGGTCGGCGAGGTCGCCCGCGCCGACGCGGGTGGCGACGAACCCCGTGCGGCCGAGGGCGCGGCGCGGGGTGAACCGGGGGAGCGGGGTGGAGGACATGGCGGCAATGTAACACCCCTGTCCTTGACCCGGCCCCGCCCTCGTGCGATCCCGATCCTGGATGCGCACCGAGAACCTGGCGGTGATGCTCACCGACATGAAGGGGTTCGCGGCTGCGACGAGCCGGCAGTCGCGGGCGGAGAACGCCCGCCTGCTCGCGCTCCAGGACGCGCTCCTCCATCCGATCGTGCGGGCGTTCCGCGGCGCGCGCGTGAAGACGATCGGCGACGCCTCCCTCGTCCTCTTCTCGTCGCCCACGGCGGGCCTGCTCTGCGGGATGGCGCTGCAGGACCGGCTCTGGGACTATAACCGGCGCGCGCCGGAGGCGGAGCGGATCGACGTGCGGGTGGTGCTCTCGCTCGGCGAGGTCCGCGTCGTCGGCCCCTCGGACCGGCCCACCGACGTCTACGGCGAGGCGGTGAACCTCGCCTCCCGCGTCGAGGCGGAGGCCGAGGCGGGAGAGATCTGGTTCACCGAGGCGGTGCGGCTCGTGGCCGACGCGGGCGAGATCCCGGGCGACGAGGTCGGGCTCCGCGCGCTCAAGGGGTTCCAGGATCCGGTCCGGCTCTTCCGCGTCGCGCGCGCCGGCAGCGGCCTCGACGAGCCGCCGTACGGCGGGTTCGCGCTCTCCCGCGTCGCCGGGCTCTCGCCGCCCGAGCCGGCGCGGCTCGCGGCGACGGTGCGGCGGCGCGAGGGGCTCGTCTACCGCGCCCTGGCCGCGCTCCGGAGCTCCGCCCCCGCCGCCTGGGCCGCGCTGCTCCTCGTCGTGCTCCTCGCCGGCGGCGGCTGGCTCGGCTCGCGGTGGTGGATGGACCGCCCCGAGCGGCTCATCCGCGATGGGCATTACAAGGAGGCGCTCGCGGCGATCGACGCGCGCGCGGAGCGCCTCGGCCCGGAGGCGCCCGAGGTGCTCTACCTCCGCGGCAAGCTGGAGCTCGCGCGCGCGCAGGCCGACATGGGCGGCCGGATGGAGGTCGCCTTCCAGCAGTGGTCGAAGGCCGTCGGCCGCGGCAGCGACGCCGCGCTCGCGGCGCTCGCGGAGGAGGGGCAGTCGGACTCGTGCGTGCGCCGCCTGCTCGCGGCGAGGGCGCTGTCCGACGCCGGGACGGAGCTCGCGCGCCCCGCGCTCGAGATCATCGCGCGCGTCGAGCCGCCGTCGGGGCTGCTCGGGTTCCTGCCCGAGCCCGACCGCTGCGGCGCGGGGGACGTCGCGCGCGAGGGGCTGGAGGCGCTGCGGGCGCGGTGAGGAGGGCGGCGTGCGGAGCGCAGCCCTCGACTTCGTTCGCTAACACCTGTTCCGGCTGTGCGTCCGCGGTTCGGCGGTGGTGGCGCTGCTCGCGTACGTCGCCGGGACCTGCGCGCGCCGGCGTGGCTGGACCTCATGAACCTGGCGGCCTCGCCCCTCGCCGGTGCCGTGTGCGGCGTCGTGGTGTACCACCTCGTCTGGTGGGCGTCCGCGTGGCCCGGCGCTGGGAGGGCCGGGACCTCGCGAAGGGCACCCGCGCGCGGATCCTGGGCGGTCCGCACACAGACCGTATCGTGATCGTCTTCGACACCTGGGACTCGCGCGGCGAGCTCCGGGTCGATCTCGGCCCGGAGGCGAAGCGCGCCGTCGCCGACGTCGGCATGACGTATCAGGTCGAGCGGGTCACGTGAGGGTGGCGCGAGCGGAGACCGTCGTGGAGGCTCAGCCGCCTCGCTGCACCGGCCGCCGCAGCGTCAGCATCAGCTCCGGCTCGTGCGCCGCCGCCAGCCGGCGCGCGCGCTCGAGCGCGGTCAGCGCGCGTTCGAGCGCGGCGGGCCGCGGGTCGAAGGGGCGGAGCCAGCGGTGCGCGCGCCAGGCGAGGAGGTGGAGGCCGCCGAGCATCCGCTCCACGGCGCGGAGCACGGCGAGCGCGGCAGCGGTGGAGACGACGCGGACGCTCGCGGCGAGCCGGCCCTCGGTCTCACCCGCGATCTGGATCGAGAGGAGCCCGGCGGCGACGCCGGAGCGACCCTTCCTCGTGGCGAAGACGAAGCCGTTCCCGGCGCGGACGGTGCCGGTGGGCGGGCGGGGCGCGTCGTGGCGCGGCTCGTGGACGAGCCGGTAGGTCGCGACCGGCTCGGTGAGCCCGGCGAGCGCCCGCGGACCGAGCTCGTGGGCCGGCGCCTCGCTGCGGCTCATGGTCAGGTACACGCCGCGCGTGAGCAGCACCTCGCCGACGCGCGCCGCCTCGGAGAGCGCCCGCGCGGTGGCGAGCGGGGCGCCGGCGGCGCCGCGCCGCGACAGGTGGACCTCGCCCTGGTGCACGCCGATCTGCAGCTCGAGCCGATCGACCTCATCCGCGGTCTCGGCGCCGCGGGCGGTGGTCGCCTGGAGCGCGGCCGCGCAGTGGACCGCGTCGGTCGGCGAGCGGAACGCGAACACCGACGCGCCGCCGCGCGCGAGGATCCGCTTCCCGCCGTACGCGCGCACGACCGGGAGGACGCGCGCGTCGTGCGCGGCGAGGTGCAGGGCGCGGAAGCGGGCCGAGGTCGCGGCCGACCACGAGTCCCAGCCCGCGACGCGCACGTGCACGAGCGTGAGGTTCTCCACGTCCGGCATCGTCGCCGCGGGGATGCCGAGGAGGCTCGCGCGCGCGGCGGCGAGCGCGGTGACCGGCGGGAGGGTGGTCTGCGTGGGCGATGGCCGCGCGAGGCGCACCGGGAACTCCGCGCCCTCGAGGACCTGGAGGAGCTCGCCCGCGGTGCGGCTCCGCTTCTCGCGGTCCTTCTCGGTCGCGCGCGCGACCATCTCGAGCAGCCGCGGGTACGCGGCCAGCTCGGGGACGAGCGTGGACGGGCTCGGCACCGCGCGGTAGGCGTGCGAGGCGAGCAGGGCGCGGACGTCGCGCGTGTCGAACGGGTGCCGCCCGGTGAGCAGCACGAACGTGAGCACGCCGACGGAGTAGAGGTCGGCGCGGTGGTCCACCTCGCCGCCGACCGCCTGCTCGGGCGCGAGGTACTCCGGGGTGCCGACCACGAGCCCCGCCTGCGTCTCGCTGCCGGCCGCGGTCCCGGTCCACTTCGCGATCCCGAAGTCGAGGAGCCGGAGCCGCTCGGCGGGGCCGCTGCCGTCGAGCCACAGGTTCTCGGGCTTGAGGTCGCGGTGGATGATGCCGCCCGCGTGCGCGGCGGCGAGCCCGGCGAGGAGCTGCCGGAGGAGCCGGACGACCCGCTCCGGCGCGAGCTGTCCCTCGCGCGCGAGCACCGCCCGCAGCGGCTCGCCCTCGAGGAGCTCCATCACGAGGAAGAGCCGCCCCTCGGCGTCCTCGCCGAAGTCGAGCGTCTCGACGACATGGGGCGAGCGGAGGCGGACCGCGACGCGGGCCTCGCGCCGGAACCGCTCGCGCTCGGCGGGGCTGGCGCAGTGCTCGGGGTGGAGGACCTTCACCGCCACGACGCGGCCGATGGCCTCGTGCTCGGCGCGGTAGACCGACCCCATGCCGCCGGTGCCGAGCAGGGAGAGGATCCGGTAGCGGCCGTCGAGGACCGTCCCGGGCGCGAGGGCGCCCGGGCGCTCGACCAGCGGTGGCGTGCCGCCGGCGTCGCGGGCGGTCGAGCCGATCCTGACGGTCCCCTGCGCCATCGCCCGGTCGAGTGTACGCCGTTCGGCCGGTGGCGAGAACGCCGCGCCCCGTTCCCGTCGCTTGATCGAGGGTCCCGGCCGCGCTATACGCCGCGCGTGGCCGATCGTGCCCTCTAGCCCGAGTCTCCGCCCGCGCCGGTGATCCCCGGCGGTCTGCGGCGGAGTCCCGCATCTCCCCCGGACGCGCGTGTGCGCCGAGGGAGGTGCCGCTCTCCACTCGTGTGCTTTCGAGGTGCAGTCGTGTTCGACCTGTTGACCCTCGGTTGGGGTCCGTACTTCTCGTCGCAGCTCTCCGAAGAAGAGCTCTCCTCGTTCGTCCCCGGCCGCGCCGTCGCGGATCGGGGGCCGCGCCTCCTCGTGCGGTTCGCGGACGGTGATCGCCTCGTGGTGATCCCCGGCCGCCTCCGCGACGCCGGGCAGCTCCCGGTGGTCGGCGACTTCGTGCTCGCGCGCGCGTCGGCCTCGGGCGACGAGCCCGAGGTCGTGCGCGTGCTCGAGCGCCGGTCCGCCCTCCGGCGCGGCGCCGCGGGCCGCGCGGCCGCCGAGCAGGTGCTCGCGGCCAACGTGGACGTCGCCGTCATCGTCCAGGGCCTCGACGCCGGCGCCGCCCCGCGCCGCCTCGAACGGACGCTCGCGGCAGTCCACGAGTGCGGGGCGGCGCCCGCGATCGTGCTCACCAAGGCGGACCTGTGCGAGGACCCGGAGCGGCTCCGCGCCGAGGCCGTCGCGGCCGCGCCGGGCGTCCCGGTGATCGTGTCCTCCGCGCAGAGCGGCGAAGGGCTCGAGGAGGTGCGCGGGCTCCTGCCGCGGGGCGCGACCGGGGTGCTCCTCGGGCCGTCGGGCGCGGGGAAGTCGACGCTCCTCAACGCGCTCCTCGGCCGGGAGGAGCAGGCCGTCGGCGAGGTGCGCGAGTGGGATCGGCGCGGGCGCCACACGACCACGGGGCGCGCGCTGGTCGAGGTCCCCGGCGGCGGGCTCCTCGTGGACGGGCCCGGGTTGCGCGAGCTGAAGCTCTGGAGCGGGGAGGGGATCGACGCCGCCTTCGAGGACGTCGCCGCCCTCGCGGCCGGTTGCCGGTTCCGCGATTGCCGCCACGAGGACGAGCCCGGCTGCGCCGTCCGCGCCGCCGTGGAGCAGGGGGCGCTCGATCCCGCGCGGCTCGAGAGCCTCCAGAAGCTCGAGGCGGAGGCGCGGAGCTACGAGGCGCGGAAGCAGCTCGGACCGGCGCGGGCGGAGAAGCAGCGCGGGAAGGTGATCGCGCGGCTCGTGAAGCAGCACAAGAAGCTGCGGGGTCGGTAGGAACCGTTGACGGTCGGGCGTCCGGTGAACGAGCCCGCCCCCGCGCCCGAGCCCGACGAGAAGCCGGGCGCGGGCTCGGGTTCGGGCTCGAGCACGGGATGCCACGCGGGATCGTCTAGTTCGTCTCCTCCTCCACCTTCTTCGCCGCCCGGTTCGTGCCCTCCCTAGCGGCGTCGACGCCCTGGTGCCACTTCTCGGCCGCCTTCGCGCCGCCGACGCGAGTGGCGTCCGCGGCCTGATCCGCGCCGGTCTGTACCCGCTCCTTGGCGCTCCGCTTCTCGTCGGCGTCCGCCCTCTCGCGGCGCTCCTCCACCCGTTCCTCGATCTTCTCCGCGCGCGCCCGGTCCTTCTTCACCGCCCCGGACTCCTCGCCCCGCGCGGGCGTCCCCGCGAGCAGGAGCCCCCCGAGCGCCGGCGCGGCCACGAGCAGCTTGGTCCATCGGTTCATTGGGTCCCTCCCTTTCGTGAGTCGTTCGGCTGCACGCTGCGCATCGCCGCGCCGCCGGGCGACCGACCGGGTGTCGCAGGTTGAAGGAGGCGCGCGCCGGCCCCACCTTCCCGGGTGGACCCGCGCGCGTCCGACGCTAAAGCTCTGCCCTCGCGGGCAGGCGTCCGCGGCGGTCGACGGTCTCGATCCGGGAGCAGCCATGAACGGTCCAGAGCTCACGCTGTGGCAGCGTCTCATCCTCGCCTTCTGGGCGTTCTTCACCGTGCTCTTCCGGCTCGACGTGGCCCGCGCCGTCCATGCCGCACGGGAGCGCCGGCGGCTCGGCGCCGGCTCCGCCGAGGGAGATGCCGGAGGCCCGCCCGCGGCGCGACTGGCCGAGCCGGCGCCCGCTGCGCCGGCAGGCCCCTCGCCCGAGGTGGTCTCGCGGCGCGCGGCGCTCCAGCTCCTGGCCGCGCTGCAACGGGAGGGGCGGCTCGTGGACTTCATCGAGGAGGACCTCGCGGGCTACCCGGACGCGACCGTCGGGGCGGCGGCGCGCGCCGTTCACGCCGGGTGCAAGAAGGCGATCCAGGAATACTTCCGGCTGGAGCCGGTGCTGCGCGAGCCGGAGGGGGCGACGGTCGAGGTGCGCTCCGGCTTCGATCCCGCCGCGGTGCGGCTCACGGGCAACGTCGTCGGCGCGCCGCCCTTCAAGGGCGCGCTGCGGCACCACGGCTGGCGCGCGCAGGACGTGAGGCTGCCGCAGGCCTCGGACGGGATGGACCCCGCCATCGTCGCGCCGGCGGAGGTCGAGCTGTGACCCAGCTCTCGATCGGCATCGACCTCGGCACGACCAACACCGCGCTCGCGCGTCGGCCGGTGGACGGCGACGCGCCCGCGGAGGCGCTCGCCATCCCCCAGCTCGTCCGGCCCGGCGACGTGCAGCCGCGGCCCCTCCTCCCGTCCTTCCTCTACCTCCCCCACGAGGCGGAGCTCCCGGCCGGCGCGACGCGGCTCCCGTGGCCCGACGCCGCGGCGCCGCACGGGATCGTGGGAGAGCTCGCCCGGAGCCTGGGCGCGGCGACCCCCATCCGGCTCGTCTCGTCCGCGAAGAGCTGGCTCTCGCACCCGACGCTCGACCGGCGCGCGGCGACGCTCCCGGCCGGCGCGCCCGCCGAGGTCCCGCGCGTCTCGCCGCTCGACGCATCGGCGCGCTACCTCGCCCACCTCGGCGCCGCGTGGGACGCGCTCCGGGGGGACGCCGACGGTCCGCTCGCGGCGCAGCGGGTCGTCCTCACCGTGCCCGCGTCGTTCGACGCGGTCGCGCGCGAGCTGACGGTCGAGGCCGCGCGCAAGGCGGGGCTGGAGGAGGTCACGCTGCTCGAGGAGCCGCAGGCGGCGCTCTATGCCTGGCTGGAGGCCATGGGCGAGGGCTGGCGCAAGGCGCTCCGGCCCGGCGACCTCGTGCTGGTCGTGGACGTGGGCGGCGGGACCACGGACCTCTCGCTCATCGCCGCGGTCGATCGGGCCGGCGATCTCGAGCTCACGCGCGTCGCCGTCGGCGATCACATCCTCCTCGGCGGCGACAACATGGATCTCGCCCTGGCCCACGCGCTCGCCGAGAAGCTGGGCGAGGCCGGCCACCGGATCGACCGCTGGCAGCTCCAGGGGCTCACGCACGGCGCGCGCGAGGCGAAGGAGCGGCTCTTCGCCGATCCGGCGCTCGCCGAGCTGCCGGTCACGGTGGCCGGCCGCGGCTCGTCGCTCATCGGCGGGGCGATCCGGACGTCGCTCGGGCGGGCCGAGGTCGACGCGCTCCTCGTCGAGGGGTTCTTCCCGCGCGTCGAGGTCGGGGAGCGGCCCGCCGCGGCGCGCCGGACGGCGCTCACCACGCTCGGCCTCCCGTACGCCTCGGATCCGGCGGTGACCCGCCACCTCGCGGCGTTCCTCGCGCGCCACCGGGAGGCGCTCTCGGGCCGGGAGCTGCCGGGCGTACACCTCTCGGGGAAGAGGTTCCTCCACCCGACGGCCGTCCTCTTCAACGGCGGCGTGATGAAGGCCGGACCCCTCGCGCGGCGCGTGGTCGAGGTGCTCGACGCGTGGCTCGCCGCCGAGGGCTCACCGCCGGTCCGCGTCCTCCCCGCCGCCGACCTCGACCTCGCGGTCGCGCGCGGCGCGGCGGCGTATGGCCGGGTCCGCGCCGGGCACGGGCTCCGGATCCGCGGGGGCACCGCGCGCGCGTACTACGTGGGCGTCGAGGCCTCGACGCCGGCGGTCCCCGGGTTCGCACCGCCGGTCCGCGCAGTCTGCCTCGCGCCGATGGGGATGGAGGAGGGGACCTCGGTGGATCTCCCGGGCGAGGAGGTCGGGCTCGTGGTCGGCGAGCCGGTGCAGTTCCGCCTCTTCGCGTCGTCCGTCCGCCGCGAGGACCACGCGGGCGAGGCGGCGCCGGACGAGCGCGAGCTCGAGGAGCTCCCGCCGGTGGAGGCGACGGTCCCGGCCGGGGACGGCACTCCGGGCATGGTGGTCCCGGTCCGGCTCCGGGCGCACGTCACCGAGATCGGCACGCTGGAGCTCGAGTGTGTGGGCGCAGGCGGCCGGCGGCACCGGCTGGAGTGGAACCTTCGCGGTGGGGGCGACACGGGGGCGGCGGTGGCGGCGGAGCAGGAGGGGGCGGCGCCGCCGGGCTGAGCGCGACGGCCGGCGGGAGCTCCTCGGGCTCGGGCTCGGGCGCGGGCTCGTTCACGGGGTGAGGCACCATGCAAGCGCGCTATCTCGTCGGCCTCGATCTCGGCACGGTCAACTCCGCCCTCGCCGCGGTCGATCTCCTCCGCGCCGGCGATCTGATCGACGCCGTCGAGGTGTGGCCGATCCCGCAGCTCGTCGCGCCGGGGCAGGTCTCCGAGCGCCGGCTGCTCCCGTCGTCGCTCTACCTGCCCGGTCCGGAGCTCCCCGAGGAGCAGCGCCGGCTCCCGTGGGGCGCGCCGGACGCCGTCGTGGGCGAGCTCGCGCGTGCGCAGGGTGCGCGCGTGCCGGGGCGGCTCGTCGTCTCCGCGAAGAGCTGGCTCGCGCACCCGCGCGCCGACCGGCGCGCGCCGATCCTCCCCTGGGGCGCGCCCGACGGCGTCCCGCGCGTCTCGCCGGTGGAGGCCTCCACCCGCTACCTCGACCACCTGCGCCGCGCGTGGAACGCCGCCCACCCGGGCGCGCCGCTGGAGGAGCAGGAGCTCGTGCTCGCCGTGCCGGCGTCGTTCGACGAGGTGGCGCGCGAGCTCACGCTCGAGGCGGCGGGGGCGGCGGGGCTCCCCCGCGCGTCGCTCCTCGAGGAGCCCGCGGCGGCGTTCCACGACTGGGCGAGCCGCAACCGGGCCGACCTCGCGGCCGCGCTCGGCGGCGAGGCGGCGCTCGTGCTCGTCGTGGACGTCGGCGGCGGCACGACGGATCTCACGCTCGTGCGCGCCGAGGTCCGCGACGGCCGTCCGTCGTTCACGCGCATGGCGGTCGGGGACCACCTCCTCCTCGGCGGCGACAACATGGACCTCGCGCTCGCGCGCCTCGCCGAGACGCGCCTCCCGGAGCGGCTCGAGCCCGCGCGGTTCGGGCTGCTCGTGCTGGCGTGCCGCGCGGCGAAGGAGGGGCTGCTCGCCGAGGACGCACCACCGTCCGTGCCGGTGGCGGTGGCGGGGCGCGGGAGCAAGCTCGTCGGCGGGGCCGTCTCGGCCGCGCTCGGGCGCGACGAGGTCCGCGCGCTCGTCCTCGACGGCTTCTTCCCGGCGGTCGCCCCGGGGGACCGCCCGCGGCGCGGCGCGCGGACCGCCGGGCTCGCCGAGCTCGGTCTCCCGTACGAGCCCGATCCCGCGATCACCCGGCACGTCGCCGCCTTCCTCGCCGCGAACGCCGAACGCGGCGCGGCGCTCGCGCGGCCCGACGCCATCCTCGTGAACGGGGGCGTGTTCACGCCGGCCGACGTCCGCCGCCGGCTGGCCGACGCCGTCTCTGCGCTGTTCCCGGGCGCGCCGCCGGTCCGCCTCCTCGCGGCGCCGGCGCTCGATCTCGCCGTCGCGCGCGGTGCGGCCGCGTCGGCCCTCGCCCGGCGCGGCATCGGGCAACGGATCGGCGGCGGCTCGGCGCGCGCGTTCTACGTGGGGATCGCGACCCCCGCCGGCGAGCAGGCGCTGTGCGTCGTGCCCCGGCACCTGGAGGAGGGGAGCCGGGTCGCGGTGCCGCGCCCGTTCACGCTCGCGCTGGGGCGGCCGGTCCGGTTCCCGCTCTTCGCCTCGGTGCGTCCGCGCCTCGAGCGGCCCGGGGACGTGGTGCCCGCGACCGAGGACCTTACGCCGCTGCCGCCGCTCGAGGCGGTGCTCCGGGCGTCGGACGCGCCGGAGCCGGGGCGCGCCGCGAAGGCCGAGGTGCCGGTGCGGCTCGAGGCGGCGCTCACGGAGATCGGCACGCTCGAGCTCTGGTGCGTCGCCGCCGATCGCGACGCGCGCTGGAAGCTCGAGTTCGGGCTGCGGGGCGCGCCGGGCGAGCGGGCCGAGCCGCGGGGGGCGCTCGGCCCGGCGCCGAGGCGGCTCGCGGAGGCGATCGCGCTGGTCGAGACGTTCTACGGGAAGAAGGCGCCCGTGGAGCGGCGCGAGGTGAAGGGGCTCTTCCGGGCGCTGGAGAAGGTGCTCGGGCCGCGCGAGGCGTGGCCGACCGCGGTGGTGCGCGCGCTCTGGGCGGCGCTCCACGCCGGGGCGGCGCGGCGGCGCCGCAGCGCCGATCACGAGCGCGTCTGGGCACAGCTCACCGGGTTCACGCTGCGCCCCGGCTTCGGCGCCCCGCTCGACTCCTGGCGCGCCGCCGAGACGTTCGCCGCCTTCGGCGAGGGGCTCCAGTACCAGGCCGATCCCCACGCGTGGCAGGCGTGGTGGGTGCTCTGGCGGCGGATCGCCGGCGGGCTCGAGGCGGCGGCGCAGGAGCGGATCCTCGACGCCGTCGCGCCGTTCGTCCCGCGGCGCGATCCGCGCAAGCCGCCCCCGCGCGTGCCCGGGGTGAAGCCGGAGGCCTTCGACGAGCTCGTGCGGCTCGCCGGGAGCCTCGAGCGCGTGCCGCCCGCGCGGAAGCTCGCGGTCGGCGAGGCGCTCCTCGACCGGATCTCCGCCGAGGGCCCTTCGGCGCACGCGCTCTGGGCGCTCGGGCGGCTCGGCGCGCGGGTGCCGTTCCACGGGAGCGTGCACCAGGTCGTCCCCCCCGCGGCGGCGGAGGAGTGGATCCGGCGGCTGCTCGCGCTCGACGCCGATCGCGGGGCCCTCGCCTTCCCGCTGGCCCAGCTCGCGCGCCGGAGCGGCGACCGCGCGCGCGACGTCGCCGAGGGGCTGCGGGAGGAGGTGGCAACCTTCCTCAGGGGCGCGAACGCGGCGCCCGAGGCGGTGCACGCCGTCGAGGAGGTCGCGGCCACGTCCGACGAGCAGGAGCAGCGGATCTTCGGAGAGAGCTTGCCTCCGGGGCTCACGCTCGGGGCCGATCCCGTGAACGAGCCCGCGCCCGAGCCCGCGCCCGAGCCCGAGCCCGAGCCCGAGCCCGGGGGAACCCAGCCCGAGCCCTGAAAACGAGGCCGGGTGCGGAACCGGGAGCGGGTGCGGCGGCGGGAGCGGGGACGGGGACGGGGAGGCGGGGGACGGGCTAGGATGCGCCTGCATGCTCCGCATCAGCTGGCCGCTCGCGATCCTCCTCGGCGTCTCGATCTACCTCGTCGCGAGGAACCCGCGGCTCCTCGTCCCGCTCCTCGTCGTGTTCGTCGTCTGGTTCCTCTGGGAGCAGCGCCGGCGGCGCCGATAAGGCAGCGTTCTCGCAAGGGAGGGGCGCAGCCCCTCCGCCGCGGGGTAGCCGCGCGCAGCCGCGCAGCGGCGAGCACGGCGCAGGGCCCCGCGAAGCAGGGGTGGGGCCCCGACGGCTCCGCCCGCGGGGCGGGGCGGCACGCCCCGTGAAATCACCAGGAACAAGGGGCGCGGGCGCGACGTTGCCCCACCGTGAATCGTCGCCTCTCCGCCCTCCTCCTCGCGGCCGGCCTCGCCTGCGCCACCCCGGCCGCCCGCCCGCCGAGCTCCCGTACCGCCCTCCAGCCCCGGGCCGACCTCCGCGGGGCGGTGGTCTACGGCGTGGTCCCGCCGTTCTTCGGGGACCGGCCGCTCGCGGCGGTGACGGATCGGCTCGACGCCCTCGACGAGCTCGGCGTCGACGTCCTCTGGCTCTCGCCGGTGATGGACACGGACGATCGCGGCGCGATCAGCTACGCCACGACGGACTACCTGCGCCTGCGCCCGGATTACGGCACCCCCGAGGAGCTGCGCGCCCTCGTGCGCGGGGCCCACGCGCGGGGCATGCGCGTGATCCTCGACATCGTCCCGAACCACACCTCGGTCGGCCACCCCTTCTACGCCGACGCGCAGGCCCGCGGGCGCGGCTCGCCGTACTGGAACCACTACGTGCGCGACGCGAACGGCGTCGCGCAGCACGACTTCGACTGGGCCCACCTCAAGAAGCTCGACTACGCCAACCCCGCGGTGCGCCGCCTCGTCACCGAGGCGTTCCTGCACTGGGTGCGGGAGTACGGCGTGGACGGGTTCCGGGTCGACGCGGCCTGGGGCGTCCGCGAGCGGGCGCCGGACTTCTGGCCGGAGCTCGTGCGCACCCTCCGCCGCGAGCGGCCCGACCTGATCCTCGTCGCGGAGGCGAGCGCGCGCGATCCCTACTACGTCGCGACCGGGTTCGACGCCGCGTACGACTGGACCGAGGAGCTGGGCCGCTGGTCCTGGGAGGCGCTGTTCGACGACCCGCGCCGGATCGGCCCCGCGCTCGACGGCGCGCTCGCGTCCACGGCGACGCCGATGCACCGGGTCGTCCGGTTCATCGACAACAACGACACGGGAGATCGGTTCGTGACCCGCCACGGGCCGGCGCGCACCCGGCAGGCCGCCGTGCTCGTCCACGCGCTCCCGGGCGTCGCCGGGATGTTCACCGGCGAGGAGCTCGGCGCCGAGTACCGGCCGTACGACGACCCGCCGCCCGTCGACTGGTCGCGCGACCGGGCGGGGCTGCGGGCGCACTACCGCCGGCTCGCCGAGCTCCGCGAGGCGCTCCCCGCGCTCCGGGACGGCGCCTACCGGCGCGTCCGGGTGGCGGGGACGGACTCCGCGTTCGCCTTCGTGCGCGACGCGGGGCAGGCGGGGCGCGCGCTCGTCGTCCTGAACTTCGGGCCCGCGCGCCCGCTGCGGCTGGAGCTACCGGTGGAGCTCCCGCGCACGCCGACGTGGGACGTGCTGGCCGAGCGCCGGGCGGAGGTGCGGGCGCTCGGCCCGCGGACGCTCGAGGTCGCGCTGCCCGCCGACGGGGCGGCGATCCTCGTCCCCTGATCGGGCTCCGGCTCGGGGTCGGGCTCGGGCCCGGGATGCTGCGCAGATTGGGGCCATGCGCCTCCCGGGCAAGGGCATGAGCTGGAAGGAGTTCCTCGTCGGGATGAAGGACGAGATCGCGAAGGACAACGTCACCGACTGGGCGGGCGCGGTGACGTACTACGGGTTCCTCGCGCTGTTCCCGTTCCTCCTCTTCCTCGTCGCGCTCGCGAGCGTGCTCATCACGCCACAGCAGGCGGAGCAGCTCGTGAACGAGCTCTCGCAGGTCGCGCCCGCGGAGGTCACGCGGATCGTCGGCGACCGGATCCGCCAGCTCGGGACCCAGCAGAACGTCGGCCTGCTGACGTTCGGCGCGGTCGGCGCGATCTGGGCGGCGTCGGGCGCGGTGATGGGCGTCATGCGGGCGCTCAACGTGGCCTACGACGTCAAGGAGGGCCGCCCGTTCTGGAAGACCCGCGGCATCGCCATCCTCATGACGCTCTTCGCCGGCGCGCTCGGCCTCGTCGCGGCGCTGGCGGCGATCGCCGCGCCCGCGGTCGCGGAGGCGGTCGGCGGGCCGATCGGCACGGCGATCACCTGGCTGCGGCTCCCGATCGCCGGGCTCGTCATGATGTTCCTGTGGGCGGTCATCTACTACGTGCTCCCCGACGTGAAGCAGAACTTCAAGTTCATCACCCCGGGCTCGATCTTCGGCGTCGTCGTCTGGGTGCTCGCCTCGTGGGGGTTCAGCCTCTACGTCCGCAACTTCGGGAGCTACGACAAGACGTACGGCTTGATCGCCGGCATCATCGTGCTGCTCTTCTGGATGTGGATCTCCGCGCTCGTGCTCCTCGTCGGCGCCGAGGCCAACGCGCTCATCGAGCACAGCTCGCCCGAGGGGAAGCGCGAGGGCGCGAAGTCGGAGGCGGACACCGGGACGACCCCGGCGCACGCGGAGGGGCAGGCGCACGGGATGGCCCGCGCCGACGGCGAAGCGCCTCCGCGCGGGCGCCCCGTGACGATGCGCCCGGGGCGCGGCCCGCGCCCGAGCTGGCGGAGCCGCGGCGTCGGGATCACCGCGGCGGCGTTCGCGGTGGGGGTGCTGCTCGGGCGCCGCGGGGAGCACGCGTAGCGTACGCCGCCTCCGCGCCTCCGCCCGCGCGGAGTATGTGCTGGCGCGTTCGGCGCGACCTCGGTGTACCGTTGCGCGGTGCCCGGGCTCCGGCGCTCCGGCGGCTGCTGCGGGGGGTGGTTGCCTGGCGCCCGGGGCAGCTGGGTTGGGTGGAGGTGATCGTCACTACAACTCGTACCGCACCCCCGCCGTGATCTGGTGGATCCAGGCGAAGTTGTAGACCTCGTCGTCGTCCGCCCCGCCCTCGAGCAGGCGGTACCCGGCGCGGAACGTGAGCTCGCCGGAGCGGACCTCGAGCGCGAGCGAGACGTCCTCGGCGCGTCCCTGGGTCGACGCGAGCGCGTCGCCGTCGAGCGCGAGCCAGACGGGGCCGCCCAGCTTCCCGGCCACGCGGAGCGACGCGAGCGGAACGACGCCGACGTTCTTCTCGGCGGTGGACCGGCCGGGTTGGGAGAGCCGGATCTCGGCGTTCCGGACTAGGCCGGTGGCGCCGAGCGCGAGCTCGAACCGCGCGGCGTCGACGAGGAAGTACCGGTAGGTCAGGCGGTAGCTGTCGAACCTGTAGCGGGCCGACGCATCCTCGCTCGCGGTGAACGACTCGCCGCGGAACACCACCGTCTCCCCGCTGCTGCCGTTGCCCTGGAGCCGGACCGGCGCGAACGTCGCCGAGAGCGCGTGCCGGCGCCAGCGGGCGCCGGCCTGGACCCGGAGGATCGGGGCGGTCTCGGTCGAGAAGGCACCGTCCGAGAGCGAGAAGCGGGTCCCCGCGTCGCCCGGGACCTGCACGTCGTTGTACCTCGCCCAGCCCAGCCCCGCCTCGAGGTCGAGGTACGGACGGAGGCCGCCGTCCGCGGCGGAGGCGGCGACGGGGAGCGATGCGGCGACGAGCGAGGCGGCGAGGCCGAGCAGGCGGGACACGAGAGCTCCTTCCGGGGTGAATCCGAGGCGTCTCGCGCCTAGTGTAATGGACATGTCCCGCGCGCGGCTGCGGCTCGGCGTCTCCTCGTGCTTGCTCGGCAAGAAGGTCCGCTTCGACGGACAGCACAAGCGGGACGACTTCCTCACCGAGGTGCTCGCGCCGTTCGCGGAGTGGGTCCCGGTCTGCCCCGAGCTGGAGCTCGGCCTCGGGGTCCCGCGCGAGCCGATCCGCCTCGTCGGCCGCGCCGAGGCCCCGCGCCTCGTGGCGGAGCGGAGCGGCGCGGATCACACGGCGGCGATGCGCGCGTACGCGGAGCGGCGCGTGGCGGAGCTCGCCCGCGAGGACCTGGACGGCTACGTCACCAAGAAGGACTCGCCGTCGTGCGGGATGGAGCGGGTGCGCGTGCACAGCCCGAAGGGCGGGCCGCCCCGCCGCGACGGCGTCGGCGCGTTCGCGCGCGTGCTCCTCGCGCGGCTGCCGCTCCTGCCGGTCGAGGAGGAGGGACGGCTGCACGACCCTGCGCTGCGCGAGAGCTTCGTGGAGCGGGTGTTCGCGTACGCGCGGTGGAAGGCGGCGCGCCCCGGGATGACGCGCGGCGGGCTCGTCGCGTTCCACACGGCCCACAAACTCACGCTGCTCGCGCACAGCCCGGCCGCGTACCGCCGCCTCGGCGCGCTCGTGGGCGGGCTCGCGAAGGGCCCCATCGCCGGGGCGGCGGACGAGTACGGGCGCGGGTTCATGGAGGCGCTGAAGGTGCCGGCGACGCGCGGCCGGCACACCAACGTGCTCCAGCACATGCTCGGCTACTTCCGCGACGTCCTCGCCCCGGACGACCGCAAGGAGCTCGAGCAGGTGGTGACCGACTACGGGCGCGGGCTCGTCCCGCTGGTCGTGCCGCTGACGCTCGTGCGCCACCACGTCCGCCGGTCCGGGGTCGCCTACCTGGCGGGGCAGGTGTACCTCGATCCGGATCCGAAGGAGCTCTGTCTGCGGAACCACGTCTGACCGCCCGTGAACGAGCCCGAGCCCGAGCCCGGGGAGAGCATGCCCGTCGATCTCGAACGCATCCGCCTCCTGACCGACGCGCCCCTCCGCCCGGAGCGGTCGTTCGTCGTCCACTGGATGAGGATGAACCGGCGCGCGCGCTCCAACCCGGCGCTGCAGCGGGCGGCGGAGCTGGGGCGCGCGCTCGGGAAGCCGGTCCTGGTGCTCGAGGCGCTCCGCTGCGATTACCCGTGGGCGAGCGACCGGTTCCACGCGTTCGTGATTGCAAGGCATGGCCGAGAACGCGCAGCGCCTCGCGGGCAAGGCGCTCCACCACGGGTGGATCGAGCGTCGGCCGGGCGAAGGGAAGGGGCTGCTCGCCGCGATCGCACGCCACGCCTGCGCCGTCGCCGCCGACGACTACCCGGCGTTCTTCCTGCCGCGGATGGGCCCCGAGCGGCCGATCTTCGGGACGGTCCGGTTCATGTCGTCCGAACGCGCGCGGAAGAGGCTGAAGCTCCATCGGCACCTCGCGCGGTTCGGCGGGGGCGGGGGCCAGCTCGGCTCGCCGCTGGACGGCGCGTGCGTCTGAAGGCAGGCTGCCGTCGGCGGCCCCGCCGCGACCCCGGGCGAGCCGCCGGCCCCGCTCGTGGTCTACGGTCCGGCGTGGACGCACATTTAGTGAAACACCGGCGAGAGGTGACCCCCATGCCTGCTCCGACCTCCGTGAACCCCGCGACCGGCGAGGTGCTCGCCCGCTTCGAGGAGCACACGGAGGCGGAGGTGGAGCGACGGCTCTCGCGCGCCGTGGAGGTCTTCCGGGTGTGGCGCCGCCGTCCGGTGGCCGAGCGGGCGCACCTCGCGGCGCGCGCCGCCGAGGCGCTGGAGGCCGGCAAGGAGCGGTACGGGCGGATCATGACCGCGGAGATGGGGAAGACGCTGAAGTCCGCGGTCGCCGAGGTGGAGAAGTGCGCCTGGGCGTGCCGCTACTACGCGGAGCAGGGCGCGCGGTTCCTCGCCGACGAGGAGGTGAAGACGGAGGCGCCGCGCTCGTACCGGCGCTTCCTCCCGCTCGGCCCGGTGCTCGCGGTCATGCCCTGGAACTTCCCCTTCTGGCAGGTGTTCCGGTTCGCCGCGCCGGCCGTGGTCGCCGGGAACGTCGGCCTCCTCAAGCACGCCTCGAGCGTGCCGCAGTGCGCGCTGGCCATCGAGGAGGTGTTCCGGCTCGCCGGCTTCCCCGACGGCGTGTTCCAGACGTTGCTCGTCGGCGCGGACCGGGTGGAGCGGATCGTCTCCGACCCGCGGGTCGTCGCCGCGACGCTCACCGGCAGCGAAGGCGCGGGGATGGCGCTCGCCGCCGCGGCGGGGCGGGCGCTCAAGAAGACCGTCCTGGAGCTGGGCGGGAGCGATGCGTTCGTGGTGATGCCCTCGGCCGAGCTCGCGCAGGCGGTCCAGACGGCGATCGCCGCCCGGATCGTCAACGCCGGCCAGTCCTGCATCGCCGCGAAGCGGTTCGTGGTGCACGACGAGATCCACGACCGGTTCGTGCAGGGGATGGTGGAGGGCATGCGCGCCCTCCAGGTCGGCGATCCGCTCGACCCCGAGACGGACATCGGCCCGATGGCCTCGACCGCGGAGCGCGATCGCCTTGCCGCGCAGGTGGACGCGCTCGTGCGCGACGGCGCCCGCGCGGTCACGGGCGGGAAGCCGCAGCCGGGGCCGGGCGCGTTCTACCCGCCGACGGTGCTCGTGGACGTGCCGCGCGGCTCGCCGACCTACCGCGAGGAGCTGTTCGGTCCGGTGGCCCTCGTCGTCCGCGTGCGGAGCCTCGACGAGGCGATCGACGTCGCCAACGAGGTCCCCTACGGCCTCGGCTCGGCGGCGTGGACCGAGGATCCGGCGGAGCGCGCGCGCTTCGTCGACGAGCTGGAGGCGGGCATGACCGTGCTGAACGGGATGGTGATCTCGGATCCCCGGTTGCCCTTCGGCGGCGTGAAGCGCTCCGGGTACGGGCGCGAGCTCTCGCGGGAGGGGATCCGGGAGTTCGTCAACGTGAAGACCGTCGTCGTGCAGCGCGAGCCGCGGCAGCCGGGGGGCGCGCGGACCGAGTAGCGCGTTTCCGCTGGAGAACCCGGGCGACCCTCGTTTCCTCGACGAGGTCCTCGCGTCGCGCGCCGACCGCCTCCTCGGCAACCTGGCCGCGCCCTGGTACCGCGACCCGCGGCCCGTCACCCGGCAGGCGCTCGTCGCGTACGTGCTCGACGGCTGCGATCGCCCGCGCCACCGGCTGCTCGTGAAGCGCCGCACGCCGAGCTGCAGACGTTCGGCGCGCGCCTCCTCGGGAACGCGACCGGGCTCGAGCGCCTGCCCATCTCCGAGTGGCTCGAGCTCCCCTCGCCATCGACAACCCCGAGGCGCTGCCGCTCCTCTGCGAGATCGTGACCCGCCACGTGGGCGCCATCCGGGGGGCGGGCGACGCCGGGCTCGGCACCACCAGCGTCGACAACTCGCTCGCGCTCTACGAGCACTTCCAGACGCTCCGCACCTACCGCCCGACGCGCCTGCTCGTGGGCCGGCACCTACCGCGCCGACGCGGACGCCACGCGGGTCGTCTCCCGTCACCTCGACGCCGTCCGCGGCGCCAGCGCCGCCGAGCTGCAGCGCGAGCTGGGCCTCTCGCGCGAGGCGCCGCTCGGCGCGCTCTTCACGCTCGCGCGGCAGGGCCAGGTGGTCCACGACGTGGGCGCGCAGCGCTACCGGTGGCGGCAGGTGATGCCGGTGGCGATCTCGGAGGCCGCGCTCGGTCCGGAGAGCCCGGAGCTGGCCGAGGGGCGCCGCCTGCACGCGCAGGGCAGGGTCGAGCTGCAGCGGTCGGAGGAGCTGTCCGGCGGTCGCCGCCTGGTGGCCGGCGTGGCCGAGCGCGTCGCGTGCGAGGCCATCCTCGACGCGGACGGCGCCTTCTCCAAGGCGAAGTGCGCCTGCGCGCACTTCCGCGCCGCCGGCCTGCGCAAGGCCCCGTGCCGCCACGGCCCGGGCGTCTCCACCGTGCTCGCGGACCGCCGCTGGGACGTCGAGCTCCTCCACGCCCTCGGCCTGCCCGTCGCGGGACGTAGGGATCGTCCCCGACGGCCCCCGCGCGGCGTGGATCCGGCGCGGAGCCGGCCGGTTTCCAACCGGTTCCCGCCCGTCTACAATGCCTCCGTGTCCTGGCTCGCGCGCTTCTTCGGCAGCCCGAAGCAGAAGACGCTGGAGCAGATCCTCGAGGAGTCCGCCGCGGAGCTCGACGCGGCGCCTCTGCCGGAGGAGCGGCTCCCCGACGCGCCCGGGGCGCCGCCGGAGGCGTGGGCCAAGGCGATGGAGCTCGCGCCCGAGGCGCTCGACGGCGTCGGGCCCCCGCTCTTCCCCGAGGAGGCGGCCACCGCCGAGGCGGTGCTGGAGCACTTCGAGGACCACCGCCCCGGGCCGGCCTCGTTCCCGTCGATCGCGCTCAAGATCCTCGAGCAGGTGCGCGATCCGAGGGTGGACGCGGCCGGGCTCGCGCGGACCATCGAGATGGACGCGGCGCTCTCCTCGGGCCTGCTGGTGCTCGCCAACTCGGCCGTGTTCCGCGGGCTCTCGCGCGTCGAGACGCTGCGAGAGGCGGTGACGCGGCTCGGCCTCGGGGAGGTCGCCCGCACCGCCGCGGCCCTCTCGACCCGCTCGCTCTACCGCAGCGTCCAGACCGAGTTCGAGCTGTTCGGGCCCATCTGGAACCGGCTCTTCTATCACGCGGTGACCGTGGCCCGCGCCGGCGCCGACCTCGCGCGCCTGCGCAAGCTGGGCGACCCCGACCGCGTCTTCATCGGCGGCATGCTCCACGACGTCGGCAAGTCCCTCGCCCTCCGCTCGCTCGCCGCGCTCCTCCTCGAGGACGAGGTCCGCCAGCTCGACCTCCCCGCGGTCGAGCGGGTCCTCCACGACGTCCACGTCCCCATCGGCGTCGAGGCGCATCGCGAGTGGGGTTTGCCGGCGAACCTCGCCGCGATCGCCGAGTGGCACCACCTGCCCGACATCGCCGCCGGTCCGGAGCAGACGGAGCTGCACGTCGTGCGGCTCACCTCCGCGCTCGAGCTGCTGCGGACGGCGCCGGGCCTCTCGCCGGCGGCGCCGGCCGAGGTGATCGGGAGCGCCCGCGCGCTCGGCCTCGGCCCCGCGCGCGTGCGCGCCCTCCGGACGGCCCTCGCCGAGCACGGCGCGTGGGTGAAGATGCTGTTCGGCGAGGAGACGGGCGGGCCCGCGGCGGCGCATTGAACGGGGCTGCGCCCCCGTCCACCGGTGGAGCCCTCTCCCGTTCTCGTGTTCCGTCGGTCACCCGTGGAACCCGTCCGCGAGCCGCTCGTCCTCGGCGGCCGTCCCGGGCTCCGCGAGCAGGTCCACGCCATTTCGCGCGAACCGCCGGGCGGCGGCGAGGGCGCGGAGGCCGCCGCCCTGGTCGAGCATCGCCTGCGCGTGATCCACGAGCAGCGCCAGCCCGAGCGTGCGCCCGAGCGTGAGCGCGAGCCGCCGCGCGCCGGCCTCGCTCGCCTCGCCTTCAGCCTGCGCGAGCGCGGCCGTGGCCCGCTCGAGCGCCGCGCCGCCCGCCGCGGCGGGCGTCGCGAGCTCCGGGTGGCGCGCGCGGGCGAACCGCCCCGCCACCTCCTCCCGCAGCTCCCGCCCGCCGGCGCCGCCGCCGGCGGCGAGCGCCCGCAGGAGCTCGAGCGAGAGGACGTTGGTGGTCCCCTCCCAGATCGGCAGCACCTGCGCGTCGCGGAGCAGCCGCGGGAGCCCGGTGTCCTCGACGTAGCCGGCGCCGCCGAAGCACTCGAGCGCCTCCGACGCCACGGCCACGGCCTGCTTCCCGGTGGTGAGCTTCGCGAGCGCGCTCACCGTGCGGAGGAGCCCGCGGTCGGCGCCGGGCCCCTCCGCCTGGCCGAGGAGCTCGACCGCGCGGAAGGCGAGCAGGAACGCGGCCTCGCGCTCCGCCTCGAGCCCCGCCAGCGTGTCCCGGTGCAGCGGCTTCTCGCGCAACGGGCCCCCGAACGCGATCCGCCGCCGGGCGTGCGCGCGCGCGAGCGCGAGGGCGCGCGCCATCCCGGCCGCGGCGACGACCGCGTTCCAGGTGCGCGTGACCGTGAGCATCGGCGCGACGGTCCGGACCCCGTCGGCGAGCCCGCGCACCGGCACGGCCCGGGCGCCCTCGAGCGTCAGCTCCGCCGTGGGCAGCTTCCGCGTCCCGAGCTTGTCCTTGAGCCGCTCCACCCGGACGCCGTTGTGCGCGCCGTCCGGGGTCCGCGTCTCGACGTAGAACAGCGCGAGCCCGCGCGAGCCGGGCGGGTTCCCCTCGGGGCGCGCGAGGGCGAGAGCCATCTGCGAGGTCGTGGCGGACGAGAACCACTTCCGGCCGTACAGCGCCCAGCCCTCCTCCTCGCGCCGCGCCATCGTCTCGGTGCCGGACACGTCGGATCCGCCGGCGCGCTCGGTCATCCACTGCCCACTCGTCCAGGCGCGCACCGGATCGCGCGAGGTGAGGCGCGGGACGGCCCGCTCGACGAGGGCGGCGTTGCCGCTGTCGAGGAGCGTCCGGGCGGCGCCGTCGCTCATGGCGAGGGGGCAGGAGTAGACGTCGAGCGAGGGCTCGAGCACGTGCACCATCGCCATCTGGTGAACCCGCGAGAGCGCGCCCAGGCGGCGCTCGTACGCGGTCGCGACCAGCCCCTCCCGGGCGGCGAGCTCCGCCGCTTCCCGCCACGATGGGGCGAGGGTGATCTCGTCGACGCGCCGTCCCCACGGGTCCCACTGGACGAGGACGGGCGCGTCGCGGAGGGTGGCGAGCTGGCGGTCGTACAGCGCGCCGGACGAGAGCGCGCCGAGGGACGCGAGATCCGC
Source organism: Anaeromyxobacter sp. (assembly GCA_035627135.1). GTDB lineage: Bacteria > Myxococcota > Myxococcia > Myxococcales > Anaeromyxobacteraceae > Anaeromyxobacter. The sequence continues at coordinate 31,718 of DASPMI010000067.1, forward strand.
CTGGAGCGCGGCGAGCACGGGCCGCGGCAGCGCGCGGAAGAGGTACTCGCGGAGGAGGGCGTCGTCCAGGTAGGCGTTGCCGGGGCGGGGTGCTTCGAGCTCGAACATGCTGCGGCTCATACTCTCCGCGCGTCCCCGGGCGCGCGCCAGTGGGGGCCTCTCGCTCGGACGGGGCCCGCGGGGCCCCCGAAGCTGGTAAACCTCTGGTCATGGGTGAACCCCCACTCCCTGCGGCGGCGGACGTCCGCCTGGCCCGGCTCTCGCGCCTCCAGGAGCTCACGGCCGAGCTCTCCGCGGCGGCCACGCCGCAGGAGGTCGCGCGGATCATCTTCGAGCGCGGCCTCTCGCTCGTGGGCGCCCGCGTCGTGACGCTCTACTGGGAGCGGACGCCGGGGCAGATGGAGCTCGTGCACGGGCTGGGGGTGTCCGAGGAGTTCGTGCAGCGGTACCGGCGGATCGACGCCGGCACGCCCATCCCGAGCGGCGAGGTCTACCGCACGGGACAGGCGGTGTGGCTCGGGAACCCCGACGCCCTGGCCCGCCACTTCCCGCTCGCCGCGGAGCTCGCGGCCGAGGAGGGAATCGCGGCGTGGGCGGCCATCCCGCTCGTCATCGAGCGCTCGCGCGGATCGCTGGGCCTGCGCTTCGACACGCCGCGCGAGTTCAGCGCCGAGGAGCGCGACTTCCTGCAGGCGGTGGCGCGCCAGTGCGCGCAGGCCCTGGAGCGGGCCCAGCTGTACGAGGCGCAGCGCCGGCTCGCGGACCGGATCGCGAGCCTCCAGGCGATCACCTCCGAGCTCTCGGCCGCGCTCACCCCACGCGAGGTCGCGGCCGTCCTCCTGCGGCACCTGCTCGGCCTGGGCGCGCGCGGCGGCGTCGTGCTCGCGCCGGGGACCGACGGGCGGCTCGCGCCGCTCTACGCGCACGAGGCGGAGGAGCTGCAGGACGCGTTCGCGGCGACGCCGTCCCCGGGCGCCGCGGCGCCGCGCTGGCTCGAGGACGAGGCGGCGGTCGCGTCCGCGCTGCCGGGGCTCGTGCCGCTGTGGAGCCGCCGCGCCGACGGGGCGTGGGGGATCGTGCCGCTGCGGATGGAGGGCCGCGACGTCGGCGGGCTGGCGGTGGCGTTCCCGCCGGACCGGGTCCCGGGCGCGGACGACCGGACGTTCGTCGCGGCCCTCGCGCAGCAGGGGGCGCAGGCGCTCGAGCGGGCGCGTCTCTACGACGCCCAGCGGCTCCAGGCCAAGCGGCTCGGAGACCTGCACGCCGCCACGGCGGCGCTCTCCGGGGCGGTGACGCCGGCCGAGGTCGCGACGGCGGCGCTCGCGGCCGTGGGGGTGCTCGGCGCGCGCGCGGTGGAGATCCACGCGTTCGTCGCCCCCGATCGGCTCGCGGTCGTCGCCGGCCAGGGCGCGCCGTCGGACGTGGCCCCGGCGGCGGACCCGGCGGCGGAGGTGATCCAGTCGGGCCGGGCGCTCTGGATCGAGTCGCGCGAGGAGCTCACGAGCCGGTACCCCGAGCTCGCGGCGGCGCGCCCCGAGGCGGCGTTCGCGGCCGTGCCGCTGCTGTCGGGCGGCCGCCCGGGCGGCGTGCTGGTCGTGGCGTTCGCCGGGCCGCGCCACCTCGACGCCGACGAGCGGCTCTACCTCCGCATGCTGGCGATGCCGTGCGCCCAGGCGCTGGAGCGAACCCGGCTCACGGACGCGGCCGCCCAGGAGCACCGCGCCGCGGAGTGGTTCGCCGCGCTCCTCGAGGGCGCGCTGGCGGCGGTGCCGGTGGGGTTCGCGCTCCTCGACGGCGAGGGGCGCGTCATCCGCACCAGCGAGCGGTTCGCGCGCCTCGCGGGCGCGGCGGCCGAGGCGCACCGGAACCGCACGCCCGCCGAGCTGTTCCCGGGCTTCCCGGGCGCAGCGCTCGACGAAGGGTTCCGGCGCATGGTCGCGAGCGGCGAGCGGGTGGACCTGGAGATCTCGGGGGAGACGGCCGCGGCGGCGGGGACGAGCCGCCGGTTCGTCATCACCTGGTTCCCGGTCCGCGTCGCGGGCGAGGTGGTCGGCGCGGGGATCATGGTCCGAGAGGTGGGGCTGGTGCCCTAGCGTGTCCGCCGGTCGCGCGCTTTCGTCCCGGCGGGCCGCAGCGGCGCGGTACACTCGGCGCCGCCAACCGAGGAGGTCTCGATGACCCGCACCGCGCTCGTCCTCGCAGCCCTCGGGCTGCTCCTCGCCGTCCCTTCGGGCTCCCGCGCCGAGCCGCTGCAGGTGATCATCATGGGCGGGGGGCCGACGTCCGAGGACGCGGCCGCCGCGCTCGCGCGGTTCAAGGCGGAGGCGAAGGACGTGGCGAGCGTCGCCACGCTCGCCGCGGGGTTCCCCGCGATCCGCGCGAGCGACGAGCTGGAGGGGCTCAAGCCCGGGTTCCAGATCGTGACCGTCGGGTTCTGCCCGCAGAGCGAGGTGACGGACCTGCTGGACGTGCTCCGGCCCTTCTACCCCGGCACCTATGCGCGCACGGTGAAGGGGGTCACGCTCGACGCGCCCGCCTGCCCGGTGCTCCTCGCCCGGAAGGAGTCGGAGGAGTCGGTGCCCGCGGGCAAGGGCCTCCGGCTGGTCCTGACGTTCCTCGGCGGAGACGAGGTCTCGCTCGTCCGCGCGGCGCTCGTCCAGAAGGACGGCGCCGTGCTGGACGCCGAGACGCTCGACGTGACCCCGGGCCAGGAGTGCTCGGCCGCGAGCGTCGAGCCCAGGGGCGCCGGGTTCGTCCTGCGCCAGGAGTGCGCAGGGTACTTCCGCGAGATGTGCAACTTCGCGCCGAGCAGCTCCACGTGGCGCGTCGTGGCCAAGGACGGCAAGCTCGAGGTCCGGGCGAAGCACGAGGGAGGCGAGCGGATCGAGTGTGGGGAGTGACGCGGCCGCACGTGCTAGGCTCCCCCCCCCCCATGACTGACCGCAGAGCCTTCTCCGTGGCCGTCTTCGCGCGCAACGCAGGCGCGGTGCTGCTCATCCATCACCGCCGGCTGGACACGTGGCTGCCGGTCGGCGGCGAGATCGAGACGGGCGAGACGCCGCTCGAGGCGGCGATCCGGGAGCTGCGCGAGGAGACGGGGCTCCACGGTGAGTTCCCCGGGGGGATGGGCGTGGCGGGGACGCCGCCGGGCTTCCTGGGGTACGAGGAGCACGTGGCGGGCTCGAAGGGCCTGCACATGAACTTCTCGTTCGTGGCGGACGTGGGCGGGCGGGACCTGTCGGCGTGCTCCGAGTGGGACGCGGCGCGGTGGGTCACGAGGGAGGAGCTCGCGGGGCTCTCGCTGGTCCAGAACGTGCGCGAGCTGGCGGTGCTGGCGCTGGGGGCGCCGGCGCGCCAGAGGTGACCCCGCTCGCCGCGACGGCGAGCGGGGCTCGCGACCGCCGTCAGTGCGTCAGGCGCCAGGTGATGGCCAGGACGCGGTCGCAGCGCCCGAGCACGGGCGCGATCGCCGCGAGGTCGACGATCCGGAACGCCTCGGCGACGCGCAGCGCCGCGACGACCTCGTCGGCGCTCCCGGCGGCGACGCGGTAGTGGTGCAGCCGATCGCGTCCTTCCCGCCGTCGCCCTTCCATGAGGTTGAGCGCCATGGAGGCCGCGGCGCGCCGGAGCTGGCGCGCGAGATCGGGATCCCGCGTGGCGATGGATGCGAGCGGGATCTGGAGGCACCGGATCGCGTCGAGGGCGAGCTCGAAAGCTTGGAAGGCCATGAAGGCGACTCCTTTCGGCTGGGGTTCGCCCCTCCCCGGCGCAGGTCCCGTGACAGCCCTGGTGCCAGAGAATGTTGGTGAAAGTGGGCTGGCGCGGGACGTGCGCCGCCCTCAGGCGACCCCAGCCGAAAGGAGTCGCCGGTGGCCCGAAGCCGCAGCCGCAGCCGCAGCCGCAGCCGAAGCCGAAGCCGAAGCCGAAGCCGAAGCCGAAGCCGCAGCCGCCAGCAGCCGCACCCCGCTCGCCCTTCGACAGGCTCAGGGCGAGCGGAACTCGATGGCCTCCCTGCAGCGGCATCCACACGCGGCATCGGCAACGGCAACGGCAACGGCAACGGCAACGGCACGGCACGGCACGGCACGGCTGCCGCTGCCGTAGCGGTGGCGGACACGGCGAGCGGCGGCGCGCCTAGAACTGGATCACCTGCCCGCTCGCCGCCAGCTCCCGGAACCGCTCCTGCCAGTGAACCCCGTCGAGCCGCTCGGCGAGGTGGACCGCGAGGTGCCGCGGCCGCGCGCCCTGCTTCGCGCAGCGGCCCAGGCCCTGGAGGCACGAGGGGCAGTTGGTGAGCACGGCCGCCGCCTTCCGGCCGTGCATGGCGGCGGCGAG
>DASPMI010000068.1:0-35071 GCA_035627135.1 Anaeromyxobacter sp.
GACAGCGCAGCGGCGGTCGAGGAGGCCGGGCTCGTTTCCCGGATGAAGCACGTTTCCACCGGCGGCGGCGCCGCCCTCGAGTTCGTCGAGGGGCGCGAGCTGCCCGGGGTGAAGGCCTGCGAGGAGTGAACGTGGCGCGTACCAAGTTCGTCTGCGGCAACTGGAAGATGCACAAGTCGGTGAAGGAGGCGGTGGCGCTCGTGAAGGAGCTCGCCGCCGGGCTCGGCGACGCGGCCGGAAAGGTCCAGGTCGCGGTGGCGCCGCCGTTCACCGCCATCCACGCGGTCGCCCAGGCCGTCCAGGGGACGGCCATCGAGGTCTCCGGCCAGGACGTCTACTGGGAGGTCCAGGGCGCGTTCACCGGCGAGGTCGCGGCGCCGATGCTGGCCGAGGCGGGGTGCAAGCACGGCATCGTCGGCCACAGCGAGCGCCGGCAGTTCTTCGGCGAGACCGACGAGACGGTCCGCAAGAAGACGGCCGCCCTGCTCGCCGCCGGGCTCGCCCCGATCGTCTGCGTGGGCGAGACGCTGGCGGAGCGCGAGGCCAACCGGACGCTGGAGGTCGTCGATCGCCAGGTCCGGCAGGGGCTCGCCGGGCTCTCGGCCGAGCAGCTGGGCAAGATCACGATCGCCTACGAGCCGGTGTGGGCGATCGGCACGGGCAAGACCGCCACCACGGCGCAGGCGCAGGAGGTCCACGCCGCGATCCGCAAGATCCTGCGGGAGCTGGGCGGGGCAGTGGCGGACGCCATGCGGATCCAGTACGGTGGCTCCGTCAAGCCCGACAACGCGAAGGAGCTCATGTCGCAGCCCGACGTCGACGGCGCCCTCGTCGGGGGAGCGAGCCTGAAGGCGCCGGACTTCCTGGCCATCGTGAAAGGCGCACTCCGGTGATCACCTTCATCACCATCATCCACGTCGTCGTCTGCCTCTTCCTCATCCTCGTGATCCTCCTCCAGGCCGGTAAGGGCGGAGGGATGGGAGCGGGGATGGGCGGTGGCGGCTCCCAGACCGTCTTCGGCGCGCGAGGCTCGCAGTCGTTCCTCGGCCGCGTGACCAGCATCTCGGCGGGCGTCTTCATGCTGACGTCCGTCTACCTCGCGGTCCACTCGACGCGCGGTATGCGGCGCGAGATCCCGGACGAACCCGCCGCGGAGCAGACCGCTCCGGCTGCGCCCGCCGACGCGAAGCCGGCTGACCTGAAGCCGGCTGACCCGAAGCCGGCCGAGCAGCCCGCGGCGCCCGCCGAGGGCGCGAAGTAGCCAGCGATCCGAGAGCCCGGCGCGGCGCGCGCCGGGCTCGTCCCAGGGCCCGAAAAGCGAGAAGGGGATCCGGTTTCCCGGATCCCCTTCTCGTTGTGCCCAGGGCGAGATTCGAACTCGCACGCCTTACGGCGCCACCCCCTCAAGATGGTGTGTCTACCAGTTCCACCACCTGGGCGAAGCGGACGGGTTTCTAGCAAAGGCCCGTTCCGGGCGCAATAGGCGAAGTCCGCCTGCGCCGATCTTCCTCGCCGGCGGCCCGCCCTCGGGCGGCGCCTACTGCTCCAGCAGCTTCCGCTTGTCCTCGACGTCCTTGAACTGCTCGGCCTCGGGGAGCGGGTCCTTCTTCTCGGTGATGTTGGGCCAGCTCTTCGAGAGGTCGGCGTTCAGCTGGACGTACTCGCTCCACTTCGCCGGAAGGCTCTCCTCCGGGAAGATGGCCTTGGTGGGGCAGGCGGGCTCGCAGGCGCCGCAGTCGATGCACTCGTCCGGATGGATGACGAGGAAGTTCGGTCCCTCGTAGAAGCAGTCGACCGGGCAGACCTCGACGCAGTCGGTGTACTTGCACTTGATGCAGGGCTCGGCGACGACGTAGGCCATGTGGAAGTGGTCCTCCTCGGGGCCTGTCCTAATCTACCGTTCGTAGTAGTCCAGCCCGAGGTGGGTGATGAGCTCCTCGCCCGCCATGTGGCGGAGGGTGTTCTTGAGCTTGGTCTGCTGGATGAAGAGGTCGTGCTCGGGGTAGAGGCCCTCCTTGACCATCGGGCTCTTGAAGTAGAAGGACATCCACTCCTGGATCCCGGACATCCCGGCACGACGCGCCAGGTCGAGGAACAGGGCGATGTCGAGCGCGACGGGCGCGGCCAGGATCGAGTCCCGGCAGAGGAAGTTCACCTTGATCTGCATCGGGTATCCCAGCCACCCGACGATGTCGATGTTGTCCCAGCCCTCCTTGTTGTCGCCGCGCGGCTTGTAGTAGTGGATGTGGACCTTGTGCTCGAACTGCCCGTAGAGGTCCGGGTAGAGCGAGGGCTGGAAAATGTGCTCGAGGACCGAGAGCTTCGAGACCTCCTTCGTCTTGAAGCTCCCCGGATCGTCGAGCACCTCGCCGTCGCGGTTGCCGAGGATGTTGGTCGAGAACCAGCCCGCGAGCCCGAGCATGCGCGCCTTGAGCATCGGGGCGAGCGTGGTCTTCATCAGCGTCTGCCCGGTCTTGAAGTCCTTGCCGGCGATCGGGAGGCCCTGCTTCCGCGCGAGCTCCTGGAGCGCCGGGATGTCGACGGTCAGGTTGGGGGCTCCGTTGGCGAACGGGACTCCCTCCTGCAGCGCGGCCCACGCGTAGATCATCGAGGGGGCGATGGCGGGGTCGTCGGCCGCCATCGCCGCCTCGAACCGGGCCAGGTCCGCGTGCGCCGCGGTCGGCTCGAGGTAGACCTCGGTCGAGGCGCACCAGACCATCACCGCGCGCGCGCAGTCGTTCTCGGCCATGAACCGGCGGATGTCCTCGCGGAGCGCCTCCCCCTGATCGCGCTTCGTCCCCCCGCGCTTCACGTTCGGGCCGGCGAGGCGGCGCACGTACTCGTGGGAGAAGACCGCCGGCATCGGGCGGACCGCGGACAGGGGCTCCTTGAGCGCCTCGAGCAGCGCGGGCTCGAGCACGGCCGCGTGCCGCGCGGACTCGTACGCGTCGTCCTCGAACACGTCCCAGCCCCCGAACCGGACGTCGGAGAGGGCCGCCAGCGGCACGAGCTCGCGGATGAGGGGCGTCCGCCGCTCGGTCCGCTTCCCGAGCCGGATCGTGCCCATCTGCGTGAGCGAGCCGAACGGCTTGGCGAGGCCGCGCCGGACGGCCTCCACACCGGCGACGAGGGTCGTGCCCACCGCGCCGAGGCCGGGGAGGAGGATGGCCAGCCGGCCCTGGGCCGGCGCGATCTGGACGGGTTTCTTCACGTGGGGCCTCCGGGGGTTCGCCGATCGGGCGTGCAGGCGAAGGTGGGTGACGCCCTGCACGGCGGCAAGTCGTCCACCCTGGCGCCATTGTGGTCACCCCCCGCTCCCCCTGGAGGCGGGCTAGCGGGGCAGCCCCTGCGGGATACAATCGGGCTGGAATGTCCCGAGAGAACCGCCGCGACCCCCGCGCGCCGACCGAGCTCCCGATCCGCCTGGCGCTCGGCTCCATGGACGCGTTCGTGGAGCGGTACGCGCTCAACGTCTCGCGGGGCGGCATCTTCGTCCGGACACGCGACCTGCAGCCCCCGGGCACCGAGGTCGCGCTCGAGGTCACCCTCGAGAACGGCGAGTGCGTGATCCGGGGCAGGGGGGTCGTCCGGTGGACGACGCCGCCGTCCGCGCCGGGCGAGCCCGAGCGGGCGCCCGGGATGGGCATCAAGTTCCTCGAGCTGACGCGCGAGAGCCGCGCCCTCGTGGACCTCATGGCGGCGACCCGCGGCGAGGAGGCCGGCTCGGAGGAGCCGCCGCCGCCCTCCGAGGACGGGCTGGACGACCTCGACGTCGCGGAGATGGACATGGAGGAGGAGCTCGAGGCGGCCGCCGCCCCGGCGCCACCCCCGCGGCCCGCCCCCGCGGCGAGCGCCCTCACCCCGCCGCCCGCGCCGGAGAAGCCGCGCGCCGCGCCCGCTCCCCAGGGCCCCGGCCCTCGCCCGGCGGCCGGTCCGGTCATCGGCATCGACCTCGGCACCACCAACTCCTGCGCGGCGTTCGCCCGCAACGGCAAGGCCGAGGTCCTCGCCTCGAAGCAGGGGCACCGCACGCTCCCGTCGATCGTCGCGTACGACGCACAGGGACGCCTCCTCGTGGGTCACGCCGCGAAGGCGCAGATGGTCGTCAACCCGCGGAACACCGTGTACGGGTCGAAGCGGCTCGTCGGGCGGCCGTTCGCCTCGCCCACGGTGCAGGCTTGCCGCGACCGCTTCCACTACGAGATCGTCGAGGGCCCGGGCGGCGCGGCCGCGGTCCGGTTCGCGGGCCGGGACTTCTCCCTCCAGCAGATCTCGGCCCTCGTCCTGCGCGAGATCCGCGAGCTGGCGACCCAGGCGCTCGGCGAGCCCGTCGAGCGGGCCGTCATCACGGTGCCCGCGTACTACAACGACCACCAGCGGAACGCGGTGCGCGAGGCCGGGAAGCTCGCGGGGCTCACCGTCGAGCGGATCGTGAACGAGCCGACCGCGGCCGCGCTCGCCTTCGGCCACGGCAAGAAGCTCGACAAGCGGGTCCTCGTCTACGACCTGGGCGGCGGCACCTTCGACGCGTCGGTCCTCGAGATCCAGGACGACGTCTACGAGGTGGTCTCGACGGGCGGTGACACGTTCCTCGGCGGCGTGGACTTCGACGGCCAGCTCCTCGATCACCTCGTGTACGAGTTCATGCAGCAGCACGGGTTCACCCCGCCCGACGACCGCGTCGTCTGGCAGCGGATGAGCGAGGCCGCCGAGGCGACCAAGGTGGCGCTCTCCGAGCGCGAGACCGCGGTCGCCCACGTGCCGTTCCTCTGCCGCTCGCCGGCGGGCGCGAGCGTGGAGCTCAAGGTGGAGGTGACGCGGGCGCAGCTCGAGGAGCTCACGACGCGCCTCGTGGACCGGTCGATCGAGGTCTGCCGCGAGGTGCTGCAGGCGCGCGGGCTCGCGCCGGGCGACGTCGACGAGGTTCTGCTCGTCGGCGGCCAGAGCCGGATGCCGCTCGTCTGGAAACGGATCCGCGAGGAGTTCGGGCGCGAGCCGAACAAGGGCGTCCACCCGGACGAGGCGGTCGCGCTGGGCGCGGCGCTGCTCGCCGACTCCGCCACGCGGATCGACTCGGTGGTGCTCATCGACGTGCTCGCCATGGGGATCGGCATCGGGCTCCCCGGCGGGCGGATGGCGACCGTGCTCCCCCGCAACACCAAGCTCCCGGCGAAGAAGGCGTACGAGCACGCGACGACGCGCGACGGCCAGACGGAGCTCGAGCTGCACGTCTTCCAGGGGGACGCGCACGTCGTGACCGAGTGCGAGTACCTCGGCGACGTGCGCGTCACGAGGCTGCCGCCGAAGCCGAGAGGAGCGGTGCGCGTGTCCGTGGAGTTCGCCCTCGGCGCCGAGGGCATCCTCACCGTCACCGCCCGCGACGCCGCCACCGGGAAAGAGCTGGGCGTCTTCCCGCTCGCGACGCGCGACACGCCCGAGTCGCTCAAGGCGAAGCTCCAGCTCCCCCAGCACCCGACCGCGCCGCGGGGTGCCCGCCCGCTCGAGATCCAGCCGCCCGCCGGCCGGGCCGCGGCCGCGCAGGACGCCGCGCGGCGGCCGGGCTTCTTCGGGCGCATGCTCGGGAAGAAGTGAGACCGGCTCCCCAGACCGTGCGGGTCCGCCTGCCCTCGGTGCTGCGCCCGCTCGCGGGCGGCCGCCCCGAGCTCCGCGCCGAGGGGGCGACCGTGGGCGAGGTGCTCCGCGCGCTCGGCCGCGAGCACCCCGAGCTGTGCCGCCGCCTGCTGGACGAGGACGGGCGGCTGCGCCGGTACGTGACGTTCTTCCTGAACGGCGAGGACGTGCGGCACGCCGGGGGCGCCGACGCCGCCGTCGCCGCGGGGGACGAGCTCACGGTCGTGCCCGCCCTCTCGGGCGGAGCGCCGGAGCGGGCCGCCGTGCGCCGCGCGGGCGAGGTCGCCGCCGGGCCGGCGGAGGCCGGGACGGCGCTGCCCGCGCTGGCAGCGCGCGCGGAGGCGAGCCCGGACGAGGAGATCTGCGGGTTCGTCCTCGCCGGAGGCGGGGAGGGGGCCGAGGTCGTGCCGGTGCGGAACGTCGCCCCCGACCGGCGCCGCGGGTTCGCGATGGAGCCCCGCGAGGTGCTCGCCGCGCTGCGCGCCGCCGAGGAGCGCGGGCGCGACGTGACGGCGATCTTCCACTCGCACCCCGCGGGCGGCGCGGGGCTCTCGGGCGCCGATCTCGCGCTCCTCGCGCCGGAAGGACGGCCGCTCTGGCCCGGCGTCGAACTCTGGGTCGTCGCGCTCGAGGGCGGGAAGGCCGTGGAGCTCCGCGCGCACGCGTGGGCCGGGTCTCGGTACGAGGAACGCTTCCGGCGGCGCGCTCCGTTCACGGAGCGATAACGCAGAGCGGCGCCCGGAAATCTGCGACTTCCCGGAGATTCCTGAGTTTTTTCCACGAGGTTCCCGGTGCGACAACCTGGGCAGCCGGTGTATACTCGCGGGTCATATCGGACCGGCGCGCGGGGGCATGGGGGGAAGGCCGGTGCCGACCGGAGGGACACATGGAGCTCGAGAATCAGCCCGGGTTCATCGTCTGGCTCACGGGCATGAGCCGCGCGGGCAAGACCACGCTCGCGAACCTCGTCGCGGGCCGGCTCGCGGTCGTCGGCCGCAAGGTGGAGATCCTGGACGAGGGCGGCGCCGCCAAGCTGCTGCTCGAAGGGCTCGGGACGTCGAAGGACGACCAGGCGCGCGCCGTGGCGCGGCTCGGGTACGTGGCCAAGGCCGTGATGAAGGCGGGCGGCGTCGCGGTCTGCGCCGCGCTCTCGCCCCACCGCGAGCCGCGCGAGGCGCTCCGTCGCGAGGCGCGCCGCGTCCTCGAGGTGTTCGTGGACTGCGACATGAACGAGCTGCTCAAGCGCGACGCGAGCGGCCTCTACAAGCGCGCGTACGCGGGGGAGCTCAAGGACGTCGCCGGCGTCGACGTGCCGTACGAGCCGCCGGCGCACCCCGAGGTCACGGTCCACACCGATCAGCTCTCGGCGGACGAGGCGGCCCGGAAGATCTACCAGGCGATGGTGGACGCCCGGTTCATCGGCCCCGCCGAGTTCGGGCGGCTCACCGGCGGGCTGCGTCCGAAGCGCGCCGCGCCGCCCGCGTCGGCCCGCGGGGCCGCGCGCCGGCGGGCCGGCCCGCGCGCCGCGGCGCGGAACGCGCCCCGCAAGAAGAACCTGCGCGGCGCGAAGGCGACGAAGCGCCGGCGCTAGGAGCGCGGCGGGATCCGCGGCAGGGGCAGGCCCCAGGAGCTCTGGTCCTGGGGCGGGGGCGCAGCGCCCGGACGATCTGGCCTACGCTGGCGCGCAGCCGTCGCGTGCGGCTATAACCCGCCCCGCATGAGCACGATCGACCTCGAGCAGATCCGCCGCTCCTCCGAGCCGAAGCTCGCACGCCTCCGCGAGGCCGTCGCGGCGTGCGAGAGCGCGCTCGTCGCGTTCTCCGCGGGCGTGGACTCGACCTTCGTCCTGGCGGTGGCGCGCGAGGTCCTCGGAGATCGGGCCGTGGCCCTCACCGCCCACTCGCCGTCCGTGCCCGCGGCGGAGCGGGAGGAGGCGCGCGCGCTCGCCGTCCGGATCGGCGCCCGCCACCTCGAGGTCGAGAGCCGCGAGGGGGACGACCCGCGCTACGTCGCGAACGGCACGGACCGCTGCTACTTCTGCAAGTCCGAGCTGTTCCGGCTGTGCGAGGAGGTCGCCCGGCGCGAAGGGCTCGCGGTCGTGTTCGACGGGTTCAACGCCGACGACCGCAAGGACCACCGTCCCGGCCACCAGGCCGCGCGGGAGCGCGCCGTGCGCTCGCCGCTCGCGGAGGCCGGGCTCACGAAGGACGAGGTCCGCGCCTGGAGCGAGGCGTACGGCCTGCCGACCTGGGAGAAGCCGCAGATGGCGTGCCTCGCCTCGCGCATCCCCTACGGCACGCCGGTCACGCCGGAGCGGCTCGCGCAGGTCGAGCGCGCGGAGGCGGCGCTCCGGGGGCTGGGGCTGCGCGAGCTCCGCGTCCGGCACCACGGCGACATCGGGCGGATCGAGATCGGCGAGGCCGAGCTCGAGGCGGCGTTCGCGCGGCGGGCGGCGCTCGTCGCGGCGGTGAAGGAGGCGGGGTTCCGGCTCGCGGTCCTCGATCTCGAGCCCTTCCGCTCGGGGCGCATGAACGCGCTGGCCGGGGTCTCGCTCCCGGTGGTGGAGTCGTGAGGCGCGCCCGCGCGCTCCTCGTCCTGGCCGCGCTCTGCCCCACGCTGACCGCGGCCCTCGAGCCCCGCTACGACCACCGCGACCTGCGGGGCGTCGTGGTCGAGCCCCTGCTCGCGCACGACACCGTGGCCGTCTCCGGGCAGCCCACCCGGTCGTCGTGGCGGCCCGCCGTCCGCATCGCGTACGGCTGGGACGCGCTGGGGGAAGGGAACGAGCTGTTCCTGGGAGCGCAGGCGCGGCTCGCCGGGCTCGACGACCCCGACCGCGAGAAGGTCCGCCTCGCCCTCGACGCTCGCTACCGGTCCTACTTCGGGACCGAGCAGTGGAAGACGTTCTTCGAGCTCGGCGTCTGGGCGCCGGTCAGCTCCCGGCTCGCCGTGGGTCCGCTCGTGGGGCTCGGCGTCGCGTACGACTTCTCCCGCTCGACCGGGCTGTTCCTGGACGGCACCTTCGCCACGGCGTTCGGTCAGGCGCGGATCGCCTCGTTCCAGGCGTCCGCCGGCTGGGCGTATCGCTTCTAGAACCCGAGCCCGTGAACGCGCCCGAGCCCGAGCCCGAGCTTGCTCGAGCACGGAGGCGAGCGCGGGCTCGTGCACGCAGGCCGACCGAAAAAGGTCGGCCGAAATCTTGATGCCCGGGTATCAGGTGGTAGCGTGTAGGTAAAGGTCATCTTTTGTAGACAGGAGCCTACATGCACCCCTTCGAGATCAGCAACCCCGAGGCGATTCCTGCGGTTTCCCACACCCGCCTCGAGCCGATGCTCGTCCGGCTTCCGCCGGCGCTCGCCACCGAGCTGCGGAACCTCGCGCGCCGCACCCGCGTGCGGCAGTCCGACTACCTCCGGGAGGCCGTGGCGGATCTCCTCGCCAAGTACGCCGGCGCCGGCAGCGAGGGCCCGCAGGGCGGGAGCGCGATGTGAGCCTGCCGGCCCTGACGTCCGCCCCGGCGAGGCCCGCAACGGCCCCGCCGGCCGCCCCGCGCTTCCCCGCGCGGCGCGTGCGCGCCGCCGAGGGCTCGCGGATGGCGCGGTTCGGCTCCGACGTGCGGCCTCCGGCCGGGCTCGTCACTCCTCCCGATACGCGACCGACGCCAGCGTGAGCCCCCACGCCGGCGCCCGCACCCCGCGGTAACGCCCACCGGCCCGGAGGAGCTCGCCGACGATCGCCGGCGACGCGACGCCGAGGCCGGCGGCCACCGCGGTGCCGACGAGGTTGCGCACCATCGCGCGGACGAACCCCGTGCCCTCGAGGACGAGGGCGTGGAGCGGCGTCCAGGACGCGGAGTGGACCTCGGCCCGGAGCAGCGTCCGCGTCGCCTCGCGCGCGGCGCCCGGGCGCGCGAAGGGGGCGAAGTCGTGCGTCCCCACCGCGGCCGCAAGCGCCCGCCGCATCGCAGCGGGGTCGAGCGGACGATCCGGTACGCTGGGGAACGCGCGATCGTCGGGCAGGCTCCACGCATAGCCGTGGAGCTCCGGCGGGAGCGCCGTGCCGACCAGGTAGACGTAGGTGCGCGCACGCGCCGACGCGCGCGCGTGGAAGCTCCCCGCCGGACACCAGACGTCCAGCACCGCGACGTCCGCGGGCAAGGCCGCGTTCACGGCGCGCCGGAGCGCCGACGGCTCGAGCGCGGCGCGGACCGCGAAGCTCACCACCTGTGACGTCGCGTGTACGCCGCGGTCCGTTCGCGCCGCGGCCGCGAGCGGCGCGCGGACGCCCGCGCGCGCCAGCGCCTCCTCGACGGCCTCCTGCACGGTCGGCGTCCCCGGCTGGCGCTGCCACCCGTGGTAGCGGCGCCCGTCGTACCAGAGCCTCATTGCGTAGAAGCGTCGCTCCATCGGGACGTGCTATTTTCACCACGCCCGGCCAGGAAGCGCGAACGTTCCCGGGCCTCGATCCGCTCCCCCCATGGCGCAACCCCTCGACCCGTCGTTGCTCCCGGACGATCCGGCCCTCCAGGGCGGCGAGTGGCTCTACCGCCGCCGCGGCGAGGTGTTCGGTCCGGTGGACTCCCGGAACCTCGCCGCGATGCTCTACCGGGGAGAGCTCGACGCGGGCACTCCCGTCTCGTCCGACGGCGATCGGTGGCTCCCGGTAGGAGAGGTGACGCTGTTCCGCCTGCACGCGAAGAAGGCGGAGGCGGCGCTCCGTGTCCAGCAGGAGGTCACGGGCGCGCGGCTGCTCCGGCGGCGGCGGCACCGCCGCAACGTGGCGCTCTGGCTCGTGCTCGCCGGCGCCGTCGTGGGCGGCGGCGGCGCGGCGGCGATCCTGCTCTCGCCGGCGCGCGGCCCGGTGAGCCCGCTGCTCGAGGACTTCGGCGGCGGCCTGAGCATCGCCTCGGCGCGCGTCGTCGCCCCGCGCCCCGAGAGCGAGGACGGGGTCGCGGTCGATCTCGCGCCCCTCGTCCCCGCGCCCGGCCGGCGCGCCCCGCCGCGGACGGCGCGGGCGGCCGCGCCGCCGCGCGGGACGGCGCAGGGCGGCGACGAGCTCGTCGCGGCGTCGTTCGATCCGGGGAAGATCCAGTCGATCGTGAACCGCCAGCAGCGTTCGCTCGTGCCCTGCTTCCGCGAGGAGGCCGCGCGGTCGGGCGACTTCCGCGGGCAGGTCCCGCTCGAGTTCGCCATCGGCAACGACGGCCGCGTGGTCGCGCTCTGGATCGACGAGCCCCGGTTCAAGGACGGCCCGCTCCACGCGTGTCTCCTCCGGGCGCTCGCGGGCTGGCGCTTCGACCCGTTCCCCGGCCAGCGGCCCACCGTCCAGCTCGCGTTCTCCATCCAATGACCGCCGCGCACGAGAAGCCCGCCACGATCGAACGGCTCGCGGCCCGCGCGGAGGAGCTCCCGGAGGGCTCGCTCCGGCGCCGGGTGCTGGAGGGCGCGCAGCGCTTCAAGGCGGCGTGGGTCGAGTTCGGACGGATGCTGGCCGAGGTGCGCCGAAAGGAGCTGTGGCGCGGCTGGGGCTACCCGAGCTTCGAGCGTTACTGCACGAAGGAGCTGTTCATCCGGAGCGCGACCGCCGAAAAGCTCACGCGCAGCTACGGCTTCCTGGAGCGGCACGAGCCGGAGCTCGCGCGCGCGCGGGGCGACTCGAAGGCGCCGCCATTCGAGGTGATCGAGGTGCTGTCGCGCGCGGAGGAGTCGGGGCGGCTCCCGGACGGAGGGTGGCGCGAGCTCCGCGACGAGGTGCTCGAGCGCCCACCGACTCCGGCGGTCATGAATCGCCGCCTCTCCGAGAAGTACGGTCCGCCCCCGGCGGCCCCCGCCCCGTCCCGGGGCGATCGGCTGGCACGGCTCGCCGCGGCGGCCCGCAGGCTCGCGGAGGCTTGCGAGGAGGAGCCCTCCATCCCCAAAGTGCTCGCACGGCGGGCCGCCGACCTGGCCGGGGAGATCGAGGAGCTGGCCCAGGATGAGTGAAGGAGCGAGCGCACGCAGGCGGTCGAGCCTGCCCCGGAGCGAGCCGGGGGACTGGGGACCGAGCCTCATCCGGCTCCCCAGCAAGATGGAACCGGCGCGAAGTTGACCCGGGACGTGGGTCGGGCATGAAGTGGGGCAGTCGTGGGACGCTCTGGCTATATTTCGAACCGGGCAGGGCGATGGCGGCGGCGCGGTTTGATGTAGGATCACGGAACAGGGAGCGCGCTTGAGTCGGAAAGAGCACCATCACGGCGGGAACCTCTCCTGCTCGTTCTGCGGCAAGGGGCAGCGCGAGGTCCGCAAGCTGATCGCGGGACCGACGGTCTACATCTGCGACGAGTGCATCCGCCTCTGCAACGACATCATCGCGGAGGAGTCCGAGCGCGACGAGGGTCGCCCGGCGGTCTCGCTCCCGACCCCCGCCGAGATCAAGAGCTTCCTCGACGACTACGTGGTCGGCCAGGACAAGGCCAAGAAGGTCCTGTCCGTCGCCGTGTACAACCACTACAAGCGCGTCTATTCGCGGAAGCCGGCCCGCCCCCAGCGGCCCGGCCAGAACCGCCCGGGCGGCAGCGAGGACGTCGAGCTCCAGAAGTCCAACATCCTCCTCGTGGGTCCCACCGGCTCGGGCAAGACGTTGCTCGCCCAGTCGCTCGCCCGGTTCCTGAACGTCCCGTTCACGATCGCCGACGCGACCAGCCTGACCGAGGCCGGCTACGTGGGCGAGGACGTCGAGAACATCATCCAGAACCTGCTCCACAACGCCGACTACGACGTGGAGAAGGCGGCGCGCGGGATCGTCTACATCGACGAGATCGACAAGATCGCGCGCAAGGGCGATCAGCCCAGCCCGACCCGCGACGTCGGCGGCGAGGGCGTGCAGCAGGCCCTGCTCAAGATCATCGAGGGCACGCGCGCCAACGTGACGCCGCGCGGGGGGAAGAAGTACAACCAGCAGGAGTACATCCAGGTCGACACGTCCAACGTCCTCTTCATCGTCGGCGGGGCGTTCACCGGGCTCGAGCAGGTCATCCGCCGCCGCGTGGGCGTGAAGGGCCTCGGGTTCGGGGCGAAGATCGAGCGCAAGGAGGAGGCGAGCCTGGGCGAGCTCCTCGCGCGGGTCGAGCCGGGCGATCTCGTGAAGTTCGGCATGATCCCGGAGTTCGTCGGCCGCCTGCCGATCATCGCCACGCTCTCCGACCTCAGCGAGGACGACCTCGTCACCATCCTCACGCAGCCGAAGAACGCGCTCACGAAGCAGTACGTGAAGCTCTTCGAGCTCGAGAAGGTGAAGCTCTCGTTCTCGAAGGAGGCGCTGCGCGCCACCGCCCGCGAGGCGATGCGCCGGAAGTCCGGCGCCCGCGGCCTGCGCGCCATCCTCGAGCAGGCGATGCTCGACATCATGTACGACGTGCCCTACCGGGAGGGCATCAAGGAGTGCAAGATCACCGAGGGTGTGATCCTGAACAAGGAGCCCCCGATGCTCTCCTTCGAGAAGGAAAAGAAGACCGCGTAGCCTTCGGCCCCCTCGACGGGCGAGCGACCGCTCGCTCCGCCGAGGGTCGGTGAACCTCCGGCACAGTGTGTTCGCCGGGCCCCCAGGACAGCAGCCAAGTACTTGGAGATCAGGGCAAAACCCTGAAGGCACGGGTTATGCTTTGAATGGCTTCGTCGGCGGGACGTCCCGCCGGTAGAGGTCGCGGACGAATTTCGACCCGCCGGGGCCGGTTCCGCAAGGAGACGCCATGCTTCGCCGAATCGCGCTGCTCTTCGCTCTCACCGCCGTCGTCGCGCCCGCCGCGGGCAGCGCGCACGAGTGGGAAGAGGACTACACCGACGAGTACTCCTACGCCGAGCCCCCGGACGCCGACGTGGACGTGGACATCGACGCGTCGGTCACGTTCGACACCTTCCACGGCGCGCTCGCGCCGTACGGCCAGTGGGTGGTGGTCGGGAGCTACGGCAGGGTCTGGCGGCCGCATGTCGCCACCGGGTGGCGTCCCTACTACTACGGCCGGTGGGAGTGGACCAACGAGGGCTGGCTCTGGGTGTCGGAGGAGCCCTGGGGATGGGCCGCGTACCACTACGGCCGCTGGACGATGGACCCGTCGTACGGCTGGATCTGGGTGCCCGGGTACCAGTGGGCGCCCGCGTGGGTCTCGTGGCGGTACTCGGGCGACGTGGTCGGGTGGGCGCCGCTCGGGCCGGGCGTCTCGGTCTACGTCTCGGTGACCTCGTACCACGACCACTGGTGGACCTTCGTGCCGTGCCGCAGCTTCGTCGCCCATCCGGTCCACCGGGTGGCGTACCGGCCGTCGTACACGCGCCGGTACTGGCATGCGACGTCCCCCGCGCCTGCGTACCGCGGCCGGCCGGGCGGCGACCACGCGCCGAGGCCGGCGTGGGGCGGTCCGCCGCCGCGCACGATCGAGCAGCGGGTCGGACGCCCGGTGACGCCCGTGCGCGTGGTCGCCGCGCCTTCGCCCGGCGCCGCCCGGGTCGGGAACGGGGAGGTCGCCGTGTACCGGCCCGGCCTGCGGGGCTGGAACGGGCGGCGGCCCGAGGCGCGCTCGGGTCCGCGGGACGACGGCCGGCCGGCGCACCGGGGCGACCGCGACTTCGTCGGCGACGTCCGGGCCGAGCGTGATCGCGATCGGCGGGATCGGGCGCTCCACGGCGGCACGCCCGCGCGCCGCCAGGGCGGCGACTTCATGGACAACGTCCGGTCGCAGCGCGAGCGGGACGCGGCTCGCTCCTGGAGTCAGCCGGATCGAGGCTCGGCGAGGGCGCCCGGCGCTGCGCCGGCGCCGACGGCCCGCCAGGACGCCCCGCGGTTCGTGCCCCGAGGGAACGGTTCGGATGACGGGGCGCCGCGGTTCGTCCCGCGAGGGAACGGTTCGCACGACGCGGGACCGCGGTTCGTCCCGCGGGGGAACGGTTCGCACGACGCGGGACCGCGGGTGATGGCGCCGTCGCGCGGGGGCGGCGATCGCGGCGAGCGGCGCGGGCACCACTGAGCGGACGATCGGTTGAGGGAGTCGGAGGCCCCGCGCGGCGCGGGGCCTTCGTCGTTCCGGCGTCAGGACGACGACACCTTGACCGTGGTCTTCATCTGGCGCCCGGTGTCGAGGTCGCGGGCGCTCATCGTCAAGATGCCCTCGACGTTGACCTCGAACAGGATCTCGAGCCGGTTCTCGCCGGCGCGGGAGGGGCGCACCCCGCTGAACGTGAACTCCCCGAGGAGCTCGTTCCCGGAGGTCTGCGCGTGCTCGCCCTGGAAGATGCGGACCACGAGCTCCGTCTGACCGTCCACCGAGTTCGTCGCCGCCACGGTCTTCGCGTTGGGGATGGCGGCGTTCTTCGGGAAGACCTGGTGCATGACCCCGCCGGCCTGCTCGATGCCGATCGCCATGGGGATGACGTCGAGGAGCTGGATCTTGAGGTCCGAGTTGTCGTGCAGCGACCAGGCGTAGAGCGCCGCGCCGATCGCCACCGCCTCGTCGGGGTGGACGCCCTTCGACGGCGGCTTGCCGAAGTACTTCGTCAGCCGGTCCTGGATGACGGGCATCCGGGTCTGGCCACCCACGAGCATCACCTCGTCGATGTCCTTCGCGGTCACCCCCGCGTCCACCATCACCGCGCCCATGATCTTGAGCGAACGGTCCACGAGGTGCTGGGTCAGCGACTCCAGGAGCTTCCGGTCGAACCGGACGTCCATGTTGAGCGGCTGGCCCTGCGGCGTCATCGTGATGAACGGGATCGAGAAGGGCGCCTCGGCGCGCGCGGAGAGATCGATCTTGGTCCGCTCGGCGAGGTCCTTGATCCGCTGCATCGCGACCGGGTCGCTGGACAGGTCGATCCCGTGCTTCTTCCGGAAGTCCTCGAGGACGTACGAGATCATCGCGTTGTCGAAGTCGATGCCGCCGAGGAAGATGTCGCCCCCGGTGGCCTTCACCTCGAAGACGCGGTCGCGGATGTCGATGATCGAGACGTCGAACGTGCCGCCGCCGAGATCGTAGACCAGCACACGCTCGGTCAGCTTCTTCCCGATGCCGTAGGCGAGCGCGGCCGCCGTCGGCTCGTTGATGATCCGCACCACCTCGAGCTCGATGAGCGCGCCCGCCTCCTTGACCGCCTGGCGCTGCCGATCGTTGAAGTACGCGGGCACGGTGACCACCGCGCGGCTCACCTTGAACCCGAGGTGATCGCTCGCGACGTCGCGGATCTTGGCCAGGATCTTGGCGCTGACCTCGGGGACGTGGAACGAGCGGCCGTGGCAGTCGAGCTCGACGTCGTTCAGCGAGCCCGGGTGCACGTGGTACTGCACGGAGCGCTGCATCGTCTCTACGACCTCGTCCTTGGGCGCGCGGCCGATGAGCCGCTTGGTCGCATAGAGCGTGTTCTTCGGGTTGAGCTGCCACTGGCGCTTGGCCTCGTGGCCGATGAGCTCGTTGCCCTTGTCGTCGATCGCGAAGATCGACGGAATGGTGTAGTCGCCCCCCTTGTACGGGATGAGGCGCACCTGGCCGTTCTGCGCGGCCACCGCGCCGCACGAGTTGGTCGTCCCGAGGTCGATCCCGATGATGGTGTCGGGGGAGAGCTTCTCCATGTGACCGCGAGGGTACTACGTGTCCGGTCCCAGGGGGAGAAGCCGGCCGGACGTCGCGCCGCAGGGCACGTGCCCCGCCTCGGGCCGCGGTGGGGTCCCCTCGCCGGGAGGCGTTCGACCGGCTGGTCGTTGGAGCGGCAGGCGTCGCGTGTCAGGGTTAGGACCGTCAGGCGGGAGGTCGGACATGGACGCGGGGCGGCTGCTGTCGAACCTGGGCACCGGGGTGAAGAGCGCCTTCGCCGAGAACCGCTCCATCCTCTCGTTCGAGGAGTACCTGAGCGCCTTCCTCGAGTCCCCCCGGAGGCAGGCCCGGGGCGCCGCGCAGTACCTCCGCGACGTCATGGACCACTTCGGCGCCGAGGACCGCGACACGCCCATCGGGCGGGTCCGGCGGTGGCGGCTGTTCGATCTCGAGTTCGATCCCGACGGGCGCTCGCAGCGCGTCGCGGGGCAGGAGGAGGTCCAGGCGGCCATCTACCGCGCGCTCGGGTCCTTCGTCCGCTCGGGCCGGGTCAACAAGCTCATCCTGCTCCACGGGCCGAACGGCTCCGCCAAGTCGTCCATCGTCTCGGCGCTGGTGCGCGCGATGGAGGCGTACTCGCGCAAGCCCGAGGGCGCGCTCTACCGCTTCCACTGGGTCTTCCCGAGCGAGCGCCGGCTCAAGGGGCCGGGCATGGGGTTCGGGACGCGCGGGGAGGGGGGCGAGCCGACCTCCTTCGCCCACCTCGACGGGGAGATGCTGGACGCGCGGCTGTCCTGCCCGGTCAAGGACCACCCGCTCCTCCTCCTGCCGCGCGAGGAGCGGCGCCGCCTGCTCGAGGAGCGCTGCCGGCCCCACGCGCGCGAGGGCGACGCCGACTTCGTCATCCCCCAGGTGCTGCTCGAGGGGGAGCTGTGCCACTACTGCCGCTCGGTGCACGACGCGCTCCTCGGCGCGTACCGCGGCGACTGGCTCAAGGTGCTCCGGCACGTCCAGGTGGAGCGCTTCTACGTCTCCTCGCGCTACCAGCAGGCGGCCGCCACGGTGGAGCCGCAGCTGTCCGTGGACGCCGGGTTCCGGCAGGTGACCGCGGACCGGAGCCTGGCCGCGCTCCCGCCGGCGCTCCAGACGCTGACGCTCCTCGAGCCGCACGGCCCCCTCGTGTCCGCGAACCGCGGGATCATCGAGTACTCGGACCTCCTGAAGCGCCCGCTCGAGGCCTTCAAGTACCTGCTCGGCACGAGCGAGACCGGGCGGCTCCCGCTGGAGCACTTCCTGCTCCAGCTCGACCTCGTGCTCGTCGCGAGCGCCAACGAGAAGCAGCTCGGCATGTTCAAGGAGACCGCCGAGTTCGCGTCGTTCCGCGGGCGGCTCGAGCTCGTGCGCGTGCCGTACCTGCGCCGCTCGTCCGTGGAGCGGGAGATCTACGATCAGCAGATCACCGACGCCGCCGTCGGCAAGCACGTCGCGCCGCACGCGACCGGGGTCGCCGCGACGTGGGCGGTGCTCACGCGCCTCAAGCGGCCGATCCCCGACCGGTACCAGGGCGAGCTCCGCGAGCTCGTCGAGGACCTCACGCCCCTCGACAAGCTGGCGCTCTACGACCGCGGCGCCGCCCCCGACCGGCTCGCGCTCGCGGCGGCGAAGGTCCTCCGCAAGCACGCCCCCGACCTCTACCAGGAGTCCGACGTCTACCCGAACTACGAGGGGCGCATGGGCGCCTCGGCGCGCGAGGTGAAGACCGTGCTCCTGCACGCGGCGCAGGCGCGCGGCGCGGCGTGCCTCACGCCCCGGGCCGTGCTCGACGAGCTGACGGCCCTGTGCCGGGACAAGACCGTCCACGAGTTCCTCCAGCAGGAGGTGGTGGACGGCTACCACGACCACGAGGAGTTCGTGCGCGTGGTCGAGGCCGAGTACCTCGACCGGCTCGACGAGGAGATCCGCGACTCGATGGGCCTCGTCTCCGAGGCGCAGTACCGGGAGCTGTTCCAGCGGTACGTGATGCTCGTGTCACACTGGGTGAAGGGCGAGAAGGTCCGGAACCGCGTCACCGGCGACTTCGAGCTGCCGGACGAGCCGCGCATGGTGGAGCTGGAGAAGATCGTCATGCCCGCCGGCGAGGACCGCGGCGCGTTCCGGCGCGGGCTCATCTCCGCGGTGGGCGCGTTCCGGCTCGATCACCCCGACGCGGCGGAGATCGACTACGGCGCCATCTTCCCGGACCTCTTCCGCCGGCTGCGCGACCACACCTACGAGGAGCGGAAGCGCCAGCTCCACCGCTCGAAGGAGCACCTGCTCCGGTACCTCTCGGACGACCGCGCCACCCTCGACGAGAAGGCGCGCAGGCAGGTCGAGGCGACGCTCGGGAACCTGCGCGCGCGCTACGGCTACTGCGAGAGCTGCGCGCAGGACGCGATTCTGTTCCTCATGCGGCGGCGGTACGAGGGCAGCGCGTAGCCGCCCCTCAGCGCGGGCCGCCGACGTTCCCCGGCGCCGGCGCGCCGCCGGTCCCCTCGGCCGGCGGTGGCGACGCGCCGCCTGGACCGGTGCCCTGGCCGGGCTTGGCCGCGGGCGCGGCGGCGGCGCCCGCCGGGCGCCGGACCTCGATCCAGTAGGCGACGTTCCGCCCGTTCCGGCCCGCGCGCACCTCGTCTCCGGGCCGGAGCGCGGCGACGGTCGCGAGGCCGGCCGGCAGGTACACGAGCGAGTTCCGGTCGAGCGCGAGCGTCGCGGGCGCGCCGTCCACCTCGAGGACGAGCTGGTGGGTGGCGAGGTCGATCGCTCGGACGGTCCCGTTCACGATCGAGAGCGGGGTCTCCTTGCGCTTCGCGGCGTCGGCCGGGGCGGCCGGGTCCGGCGCGGCCGAGGCGGCCAGGGCGAGCAGCAGGGCGGGCAGGGCAGCTCCGGGCATGGGCACGATCCGATCATTACCATCCGCGAGCGCGGGAGCGTCGGTCGGATCGGGTAGCATGCCGGCATGAGCGATCGCGTGAGCTGGGACGAGTACTTCATGAACATCGCGCGGGTGGTGGCCACGCGCGCCACCTGCGACCGCAAGCACGTCGGCGCCGTGCTGGTCCGGGACAAGACGATCCTGTCGACCGGCTACAACGGCTCGATCCGCGGCCTGCCCCACTGCACCGAGGCCGGGCACATGATGGAGGACGGCCACTGCGTCGCCACCGTGCACGCGGAGGCGAACGCCATCATCCAGGCGGCCAAGAACGGCGTCGCCATCGACGGCGCGACCATCTACACGACCGCGTCGCCGTGCTGGCCCTGCTTCAAGCTGGTCGCGAACGCCGGGTGCCGCCGGATCGTCTTCGGGGAGTTCTACCGGGACGCGCGGATCTTCGAGTACGCGCAGCGGCTGGGCATCGAGCTCGTCGAGCTCAAGGTCCCGGCGCGGCCGGACGTGCAGCCGAGCGACACCGGTGCGCCGCACAAGGTGACGTGAGTCGGCTCCCGGGCTCGGGCTCGGGAGCGGGCTCGTTCACGGGTTGGCGGCGGTCCCGGCGCTCGGCGGAGGTGGCGGCGCGAGCTCCTCCGGCCGGAGCACCCGGAGCAGGTCCTCTCCCAGCAGGGTCGCGACCGCGGCGCGCCGCGAGAGGTACAGCGCCTCGCGCCTGCGGAGCTGCACGTAGCGCTCGACCTGGTCCGGGGGCAGCGGGTCCGGCATCCCCAGGAGCTCGGCCCGGACCGCGGCGAGGGCGCGGTCCACCGCCACGACCCGGATGGCCGGCCGGCGTCCGGGCTCCTTCCGCCGATCGATCTGGGTCGTGTCGTTCTCGGTCCAGAGGGGCAGGAAGTCGGCGCCGACGACCTCCACCCGGACCACGCCGCGGCCGTAGTCCTGGCGCGCGAGGGCGACCCGCAGGAGCGCGCCGTCGCGCGTCGCCGCGACCGCGTCCGGCGTCACCCCGGCGACGAAGTTCCGCGACTGGTTCGAGATGAAGTTCCCGAGCGAGTAGGCGATGACGGCCATCCGGCCGTCGGCGCGCCGGTAGAGCTCCACGGGCTGGAGCACGTGCGGGTGGTGGCCCAGCACGACGAGCGCCCCGGCGTCGGCGAGCCGCCGCGCGAGCGCGACCTCCTGCGCCCGGGGCTGCTGCTCGTACTCGATCCCCCAGTGGACCGAGACCACCACCGCGTCGGCCGCCGCCGCGGCGGCGCGGACGTCCTCGACGATCGCCGCGGTGCGGAGCTCCGCGGCCTGCAGGCACGCCGGCGCGCCCTTCGGGGCCGGGGGGCAGTCGTTCCCGGGCTGGTTGAGCCCGTACGTGTACCCGAGGAACGCGAGCTTGAGCCCGTTCCGCTCCACGAGCACCGGGCCCGCGGCGCGGGGCGCGCGCCCGGCGCCGAGGTAGATCATCCCCGCGCGGTCCAGCGACTCGATCGTCTCCTCGAAGCCGGGCCGACCCTGGTCGAACGCGTGGTTGTTCGCGACCGAGACGAGGTCGACCCCGGCGCGCTGCAGCGCGGAGACGACGTCCACGGGCGCGTTGAACACGAAGGCGCGGGAGCCCTTCGAGGTCCTGGGGGCGATCGGCGTCTCGAGGTTCGCGAACGTGAGGTCGGGCTGGACGAGGAGATCCGCGATCGGGGCGAACAGCCAGGAGTACCCCGCGTCGGGCGCGCCCGCGCCGTGGACGGCGGCGCTCTCCTTCACTGCGCCGTGCATCAGCACGTCTCCGACGGCGGCGAGCGTGACCCGGGCGTCGCTGCGGATCGGCTCCGGGGGGGCCGGCGCGGGGACGACCTCGCCGCCGCGCTGCGCGGGCGCGGGGCCCGAGGCCTTCACCGCGGGGGAGGGCGGCGGCGCGGGACGCGACGCCGTGGCGCATCCCGTGTGGATCCCCAGGCTTACGACGAGGAGGGCGGAGCGGACGATCGAGGGCGCTTTCAAGGCGGTCTCCCAGTATTCAGGCTATCCTCGCCGCAGCCTTGAAAAATGACCAGCCCGGCAGCATTTCAGGCCGGACCGAACGAGCGCACCCATGTTCCGCTACGCAACAGGAGCCGCCTTCGTCGATCGCGCGGGCACGGTGCTCGGCGCCGATCCCGGCTTCCGCGCGGCGCTGGGGCTCCCCGCCGAGGACGTGAACGGCGCCCTGCGCGCGCTGGCCGACAAGGACGGCGCGATCCGGGGGCTGCTGCGCGGCGAAGGACCGGCGTCGGTCAGAGTCGCCGGCCGGGACGGGGCCGTGGAGCTGGAGCGCCACCCTGCCGAGGCGGGGGCGCTGCTCGTCGTCCGGAGCGCGCGCCTCCAGGAGCGCGTCGAGCACGCCCTGCGCTCCGCCGCCCTCTCGCGGCTCATGGCCGGGATGGCGCACGACATCAAGAACCCGCTCAACGCGATGGCGCTGCAGCTCGCGCTGCTGTCGGAGAAGCTCGGTCCGGCAGACGCGAGCGCACCGCACCTGGGCGCGCTCCGCGAGCAGATCGGGCGGGTGAACGAGGTGGTGCGGCGGTTCATGGACGTGACCGATCCCGCCGCGCCGCTCGGGTACACCGAGCTCGGCGCGCTGGTGGCGGACGTCGGGGCGTTGTTCGGCCACGAGGCGCGGCGGCGGCGCATCCAGCTCGTGCTCGAGCCGCCGCGGGGCGTCGTCCGGATCGCGGGCGATCCGGCGCGGGTGGGCAGCCTCGTCCTGGTCCTCCTCGCGGCCGCGATGGCGGCCGCGCCCGACGGCGGGCGCGTGGAGGGCGGGGTGGAGGTCGAGGACGGGCAGGCGGTCCTCCGGCTGATCCACGCCGTCGCTGATGAGGGGCGGGAGACCGGCTATGACATGGAGGTGATCGTGGCGGCGGCCAGCGCGCTGGGTGGCTCGCTGACCGAGCAGCGCGAAGAGGGCGTGGTGCGGGTGGGGCTCCGCCTTCCGAGGAGCGAGCGATCGTGAAATACCGGGTCCTCATCGTCGACGACGAGGCGGACAGCCGAGAGGCGCTCGCCGAGCTGACGCAGCACTGGGGCTACGACGTCCAGACGGCCAGCGACGGCACCGAGGCGCTGCGGCGCGCCATCGAGTGGCACCCGGACGTCATCCTCACGGACCTCGTGATGCCGAACATGGACGGCCTGTGGCTGCTCCGGGCCCTCCGGGCCGAGCTGCCCGATTGCCCGGTGGTGCTGCTCACCGGCCGGGGCACGATCCAGACCGCCGTCCAGGCGATCCGCGAGGGCGCCTTCGACTTCATCGAGAAGCCGCTCGAGGTGCCGCGGCTCCGGCTCGTGATGGAGCGCGCCCTCGAGAAGCAGGAGACGATGCGCGAGGTCCAGCTCCTGCGCCGGCGCCTCGCCGCGCTCGCCCCCGGGACGGACATGATCGGGACCGGGCCGGCGATGGCCCGCGTCTTCGAGCTCGTGAAGAAGGTCGCCCCCTCGAACGCGAGCGTCGTCATCGGCGGTGAGAGCGGGACGGGCAAGGAGGTCGTCGCCCGCGCGATCCACAACCTCTCGCCGCGCCGCGACAAGGCGTTCGTGGCGCTCAACTGCTCGGCCATCCCGGCGACCCTCATCGAGTCGGAGCTCTTCGGGTACGAGCGCGGCGCCTTCACCGGCGCCGACCAGCGGCGGCTCGGCAACTTCGAGCTCGCGCACAACGGGACGCTGTTCCTCGACGAGATCGGCGAGCTGCCGCTCGAGCTCCAGGCCAAGTTCCTCCGCGTCTTGGAGGACCACCGGATCCGCCGCCTGGGCGGGCGCAGCGAGGTCGAGGTGGACGTCCGCGTGATCTGCGCGACCAACCGGGACCTCAAGGAGGAGATCCGGCGCGGCCGGTTCCGCGAGGACCTCTACTTCCGGCTGCACGTCTTCACGATCGGGCTGCCGCCGCTCAAGGAGCGGCGCGAGGACATCCCGCTCCTCGTCCACCACTTCATCGAGAAGTACAACGCCGAGACCGGCAAGCGCGTCCAGGGCGTCGCGCCGAGCGCGCTGGCGGTGCTCCAGAGCTACGCGTGGCCCGGCAACATCCGCGAGCTCCGGAACACCGTGGAGCGCGCGATGATCCTCGTCGACGGGGACATCATCGGCGAGGAGCACCTCCCCCCGGACATGCAGGCGAGCCGGCCCGAGGCGGCGACGCTGCGCGTGCCGCTCGGGATCCCGATCGAGAAGGTCGAGAAGGAGTACATCCTCGCGTCGCTGCAGCGGAACGCGGGGAACAAGGCGCGCACCGCCGAGGCGCTGGGGATCAGCGAGAAGACGCTCTACAACAAGCTGAACCGGTACGCGGCCGAGGCGCGGAGCCGCGCCGAGAGCGAGGGCTCGCGCCCGGTCCCGGGCTTCAAGGCGTGACCGGCGGCTCCCCCGCGACCACCACGCGGCCGCGCCCGGCGCGCTTCGCCGCGTAGAGCGCCGCGTCGGCCGCGTGCACGAGCGCCTCGGCCGGCTCGTCGCCGGCCTGCGGCAGCCGGCACGCGACGCCGAACGAGGAGCGCAGCTTCAGGCGGCGCTCGCCGACGATGACGTCCGTCTCGCGCAGCCGCGCGCACACGCGCTCGGCGAAGATCATCCCCTCGTCGGCCGCGGTGTGCGGGAGCAGCACCACGAACTCGTCGCCGCCGTACCGCGCGCCGAAGTCGGTCTCGCGCAGCTCCTCGCGGATGACCGCCGCCACCGCGGCGATCGCCCGGTCGCCGGCCGCGTGGCCCAGCTCGTCGTTGATCGGCTTGAGCTGGTCCATGTCGGCCATCACGCAGGTGATGGGCGTCCGGTAGCGGCGGGCGCGCTTCACCTCCTCGTCGAGGCGGGCGCGGAAGGCGCGCAGGTTCGCGAGGCCGGTGAGGGCGTCGGTCTGCGCGAGCTCGCGGAGCGCGGTCTGGCTGCGGACGAGGCGGAGCGTGCGCTCCACCCGCGCGCGGAGCTCGAGCTCGGAGAACGGCTTCTGGAGGTAGTCCACCGCGCCCTGGTCGAGGCCGCGCACCTTGCCGGCGTCGTCGCTGCGGGCGGTCACGAGGATGACGGGGATGTCCATCGTGGTCGGGTCGGCGCGGAGGTGCTCGAGCGCGCCGAACCCGTCGAGCCGTGGCATGTTGATGTCGAGCAGGATGACGTCGGGGCGCTGCGCCCGCGCGGCGTCCACCGCCTCCTGCCCGTCCGCGGCGGTCAGGATGTCGTAGTCGTCCCCGAGGACCTCGGTGAGGAGTTCGCGGGCGTCGGGCTCGTCGTCGGCGACGAGGAGGCGGGCGCGCGCGCCCTGTGTCGCGCGCGGCGGCGCCCGGTAGGCGGGCAGGGGCGTGCGGGACATCCGCTCGAGGTCCTCCGCCACGCGGCGGAGCCGGCGCGCCGCCTCGTCCCGGCCCGCGTCGGTGCGCTGCGTCGCGAGCAGGTGGGCGGCCGCGTGGAGCTCGGCCGCGGCGCTCGCGAGGAGCTCCTCGTGCCGCACGTCGCGCTCGCGCAGGAGGCGGGTGGACTCGGCGAGCTGCGCCAAGGCCGCCTGGAGGCCGAGCCGGAGCCGGTGCGCGACCTCGTCGAGGTGGCGGCCCTCCGAGAACGCCAGGGCCTCCTCGACCGCCGCCTCGCGGGCCGTGCCCAGCTCCTTTCGCGGCGGGTGCGCGCTGTCGTGTACGCCTTCCATGGTCCCGACCGGAACAATAGCCAGGGGGGCGGGAACCGGCCGCGGCTGCGCAGGGCGGAGCCGGTCCACGTCGATCGCTCGTCCCGTCCCCCGTGCAGCGCTGAGGCCGGCGATCGACCGTACAGCGCGCGCCCGCGCGCGGCCAGGCGGTTCCCCACGCGGGCCGGGGAGAAAAGGGGACCTTCGCCGCGAGTGAACGCTTCGGGGCGGGGCGCGCGCGACTCGGCCCAGGAGCGTGTCGCGCGGGGGCGGGACGACCGGACCGGGGCTCTACCCGCGGTACAGGGCGCGCCGGTTGCCGCGGAACCCGGGGCCGATGACCTGCTGGGGCGGGGGCTCGAGGTGGAACTGGAACCAGTGCTCCTCGTACAGCTTGCCGAGCTTGAGCTTCTTGCCGTTCTGGAGCGCCTGGAGGCAGGACTTGAGCTTCTCGTCGTTCGGGTTGGCCTTCACGGCGCGGCCGAGCACGCGCAGCGCGTCCTCGCGGGCCCCCTCCTTCTCGAGCACCCAGGCGTAGGCTGCCCAGAGGACCCCCTCCTTCTTGTTCGCGGTCACCGCGTCCTCGAAGGTCTTCCGCGCGCCGGCGAGATCCTTCCGCCGGTACCGGAGGGCGGCGAGCATGCCGCGGGCGATCCAGTTCTTGGAGAAGCTCTTCGCGAGGTGCGGGGCGGCGGCGTCGAAGTCCTGCTTGAGGTAGTGGAGGATGCCGATGTTGGAGTGGAGCTGCGCGGCCACGAGGAACTGCCACGGCGCGAGGCCGAAGGCGCCCTCGAGCGTCTGGATCGCCTTGTCGACCCGGCGCGCCTGCACCTCCCGCTGCATGACCCCCATGACCGCCTCGAGCCGCTTCATGATGCGGCGGAGGAGCAGCACGTAGACGGCCACCAGCACGATGACGCCGGGGACGACCGCCCCGGCCCACCCGAAGTTGGTGAACGCCCCGATGCCGACCGTGACCGCGGCCCCGGCCGCGATGGAGATGAGGAGGTTCCACATTCTCGAATGCCTCCGCTCACCCTGAGCCTGCCGAAGGGCGCTCACTCGAGCGCAGGGCCCCGCGGAGGGCCCGGAGGCGAGGGGTGGGCGCGTACCGATACACGTTGGCCACGATCGGCCGCAAGGGAATTTGGCCCTCCCCGGACTCGAACCGGGACGGGGGGTCGCCCCGCTCGATTTTGAGTCGAGTGCGTCTACCGTTCCGCCAGAGGGCCCGCGGCTACGCTAACAGAAAATCGCCCCCGAGGGCGGTGCGGATCAGCTCCGGCCGCGCGGTCCGCTCCGGCGCGGCTTCCGCGGACCGCCGGGCCGGGGCCGCGGCCGCGCGTCGCCGCGGGGCGGGCCCGGCCTGCGCGGGGGCGGGCGGCCCTCGCGCGCCGGACCGGCCGATCCTGGTCCGGCGGTCCTCCCCGCCTTGCGCGGGGGAGGAGGCCGCGCCCCGGGGGACGGGCGCGGACGGCGCTCTCCGGAGGGTCGTGGGCGGCGCTCGCCAGAGCCGGCGCGCGGAGCCCTGGGGCCGGGCGCCGCGCCGGGGCGGGCGGGACGGCTCGCCGCCGGAGCGCGCCCGGCGCCCTCCGGCGCGGCGAGCTCGACCCCGACGCGGCGGGCGAGCGCGGCGGCGTCGGCCACCTCGAGCGAGACGCTGCGGGCGAACGCGACGGCCAGGGACGGGGAGGAGGCGCCCGCGCGGAGGGCGCGGAGGTGCTCCGGGAGCCGCTCCCGCAGCTCGCGCTCCAGCTCGTCGAGGAGGCCGAGGTCGGCGAGCTGGTCGGACTCCGCGGCGAGCATCCGGCAGCGCTCCGCGATCGTCGCGCGCGCCCGCAGCTCCGCGCGGCGCTCGTCGCGCAGCCGCTCCGCGTCGGCGGTGGCGCCCAGGCGCGCGAGCGCCCGCTCGTACGCGTCGCGCTCGAGCCCGACCCGCGCCGCGGCGCCGCGCAGGTCTCCGCGCGCCGCCCGGAGCGCGTGGAGGAGCTCGTCGCGCTCGCGGTGGGCGAAGGACCGGGCGAGGCCGTGGTGCTCGAGGACGGCCGAGAGCTGCTCGTTCGTCGGGGCGGCCCCGGTGACGGTCCGCCAGCCGGCGAGCTCGGCCAGCAGGAAGGATCTGCGCGCGCCGTGCTTGCGGACGAGCCGCTCCAGCACCGCGCGGCCGGGCGGGTCGAGCAGGCGCTCGAAGCTCGGGGCCGCGGGGGACGCCGGGGGCGCCGGCGCGGGGCGATCGCGGCGCCGGTGGATCACCGGCGGGCTCGGCCGGCGCGAGCCGGCGCGGCGCCCGCGCTGCGCCGGGCGCGGCGCCGGGGGTGCGCCCTCGTCGGCCGCCGCCTCCGGGGCGAGGTCCTCGAGCTCGCCCCGGTACCGGCCCTCGCGCTCGCGCTCCGCCGCCACGTCGGCGGGCGTGCCCCGCGCGAGATCGGCGAGCGCCGCGGGGCCGAGGGGACGGGCCGGAGGAGGGTCCGCGAGGAGGGCCTTCGCGTGGAGCAGCTCGTCCCAGCTCAGCGGGGCCAGGGCGGCCCGGATCTCCGCGGCCGCGGTCTGGCGACCCGCCTCCGCGCACCAGCGCCGCACGCGCTCCAGGGTCTCGTCGTCGAGCTCGGCCATCGCCGGGCAACCTTGCCGAGCCGGCAGGCCGAGTCAAGCGCAGCCGTTGCGCTCCACCTGCGGCCAGGACGCACAGGACAGGGGCTTGCGTGCCGGGCCCACTCCGCGATAATGAGAATCGGTTGCAACTTGCAGCCGGTGGTGCGTCCGGGAGCGCGATGGCGAGCGACACGAGGAAGAGGAACGGCGGCGCGGAGGGCTTCACCGCCGCCCTCGGGGACTACCTGGCGCGGCGCGGGCTCAAGCACTCGCGCCAGCGGGAGCGCATCGCCGAGATCTTCATGGGGCTGCGCGGGCACGTGAGCGTGGACGAGCTGCTGGCGCGCGCCCGGCGCGAGGACCGGCGGGTGAGCCTCGCCACGGTCTACCGCACGATGAAGCTGCTCGCCGAGAGCGGCCTCGCCGCCGCCCGCGAGTTCGGCGACGGGCAGACGCGCTGGGAGGTCGCGGCGGGGCGGGCGCACCACGACCACCTCATCTGCACGGCCTGCGGCGAGATCGTCGAGTTCACGAACGAGCAGATCGAGGCGCTCCAGGCCGCGGTCGCCAGGAAGCACGGCTTCGAGGTGGAGCGTCACCGCCTCGAGCTGTACGGGCGATGCGCCCGCTGCCGCGACGCGCGGCGTGGGGGAGGGCGGTCGTGAGCGGGCGGGCCTCGGCCCCCGCGTGCCACGGCGGCGGCGATCTCGAGAAGAAGCAGATCGTGGCCGCGGCGCGGTCGGCGATCCTGGTGGGCAACCCGAACGTCGGCAAGAGCGTGCTCTTCGGGGCGCTCACCGGCCGGTACGTCACCGTCTCAAACTACCCGGGCACGACGGTCGAGGTGACCCGCGGCTCCGCCACCATCGGCGGCGCCCCGTGGCACGTGCTGGACACCCCGGGCACGAACAACCTGCTCCCGATGTCCGAGGACGAGCAGGTCACGCGGGACATCCTGCTCTCCGAGCGGAACTACGTCTGCGTGCAGGTCGGCGACGCCAAGAACCTCCGCCGCGTCCTGCTCCTCACGGGCCAGCTCGCCGAGGCCGAGGTGCCGCTCGTCCTCGCGCTCAACATGGCCGACGAGGCCGAGAGCCGGGGCATCGTGGTGGACGACCGGGTCCTCGGCGAGCAGCTCGGGATCGACGTCGTGCCGACGGTCGCGGTCGAGCGGCGCGGGCTCTCGACGCTCCAGGCGCGGCTCCCGGAGGCGCGCCCCTCGCCCTGGCGCCCGCGCTACGACGATCACGTCGAGGCGGCGCTCGCGCAGGTGGAGCCGCTGCTCCCCGCCGGCGGCATCGGCCGGCGCGCCCTCGCGGTCATGGCGCTCGTGGGCGACGAGTCGATCCGCGCGCACCTCACGGCCCGCGTCGCCGAGGCCGACCTCCGCCGGATCGACGAGGTGCGGCGGGAGCTCGCCGCCCGCTACCCGGAGTCGCTCCGGTTCGTCCTGGCGCGGCAGCGCCTCGCCGCGGTGGACCGGCTGCACGACGCGGTCACCCGGCGGAAGGGCGCGTCGGCCGCGAGCGGCGCGGGGCGGCGGCTGGCGGCGCTCTCCACGCATCCGCTGTGGGGCATCCCGTTCCTCGCGGCGGTGCTGTACGTCGCCTACCAGTTCGTGGGCGTGCTCGGCGCGGGGACAATGGTCGACTTCCTCGAGACGACCGTGTTCGGCGAGTACGTCGTGCCGTGGGTGACGGGGGCGGTGCGGGCGATCACGCCGAGCGGCGCGTTCCAGGAGTTCCTCGTCGGACCGCCGGGCGTGCCCGTGGAGGAGCACGGGGGAATCCTGATCGGCAAGTACGGCCTGGTCTCGATGGGGCTCGCGTACGGCGTCGCCATCGTGCTGCCCATCGTCACGACGTTCTTCATCGCCTTCAGCATCCTCGAGGATTCGGGGTACCTGCCGCGGCTCGCGGTGATGGTGAACAAGCTCTTCAAGCGGATGGGGCTCAACGGCAAGGCGGTGCTCCCCATGGTGCTCGGGCTCGGCTGCGACACGATGGCGACCATGACCGCCCGGATCATGGAGACGCGCAAGGAGCGCGTCATCGTCACGCTGCTCCTCGCCCTCGCGGTGCCGTGCTCGGCGCAGCTCGCGGTCATCCTGGCGATGACGGCGGGGCTCTCGCTCACCGCGAACCTCTTCTTCGTCGGCACCCTCGCCCTCGTGCTCTTCCTCGTGGGCTGGCTCGCGGCCAAGGTGCTGCCCGGGCGCGGGTCGGACTTCGTGCTCGAGCTGCCGCCCCTGCGCGTGCCCCAGGCCGGCAACATCCTCGTGAAGACCACCTCGCGCATCGAGTGGTACCTGCGTGAGGCGCTGCCGCTGTTCCTCGTGGGGACGCTGCTCCTGTGGGTGCTCGACCGGTTCGGCGGCCTCGCGATCCTGGAGCACTTGATGTCGCCCGTCGTCGTCGGGCTGCTCGACCTCCCGAAGGAGGCGGCGAGCGCGTTCATCCTGGGGTTCCTCCGCCGGGACTACGCGGCGGCCGGGCTCTTCCAGCACTTCGAGGGGCCGCTGCGCGCGGGCACCATGACCTGGGCGATGGAGGTCCAGGTCACCGTGGCGCTCGTCACGATCACGCTCTTCATCCCCTGCATCGCCAACTTCTTCATGATCCTGAAGGAGCGCGGCTGGAGGACGGGGCTCGCCATGGCCGCCTTCATCCTCCCGTTCGCGTTCGGCGTGGGGGCCGCGGTGAACCAGGTCATGCGGCTCATCGGCTAGGAGCGTGCGCGTGTCTGCGGTCGTCGCCCGGAAAGAACAGTGCCCGCTCTGCGGCTTCGCGTTCGACGCGGAGGGGCAGGGGTGCCGCCCGAGCTGCCCGATGGCGCGCGGGTGCCGGGTGGTCTGCTGCCCGTCGTGCGGGTACAGCTTCCCGCAGGAGGGCGGGGTGGCGCTGGGCCTGCGCAAGATGATCGACCGCCTGAAGCGGCGAGGGGAGAGTGCAGCGTGAGCGAGCGTTCGCAGCGGGAGGACGAGATCCTCGAGGCCGTGTTCGTGGAGCGGGAGGCGGGGCGTGACGGCGCCTCCTCGATCCTGGCCACGGCCGGCGGAGGGGCCAGCGCGGAGGGGTCCGCGCCCGCGGGCCACGCGCCCGGGGCCGGCGAGCACGACCTCGCGGCGCTCGCCGCCGCCGGGCTCGTCACCCGCGACGGCGTGCGCGTCGTGCTCACGCCCGAGGGCGAGCGGCGCGCGAAGGACGTGGTCCGCCGGCACCGGCTGACGGAGCGGCTCTTCCGTGACCTCCTCGCCGCGGGCGAGGACACCATGGAGGCGCAGGCCTGCGAGTTCGAGCACATCCTCTCGCCCGAGGCGACGGAGTCGGTCTGCACGCTCCTCGGCCACCCGCCCACCTGCCCGCACGGGAAGCCCATCCCTCCCGGCGCCTGCTGCAGCGCCTTCCAGCGCACGCTCCGGCCGCTCGTGACGGGCCTGCCGTCGTTCCCGATCGGCGCGACCGGAAGGATCGTCTTCATCGCTCCGAAGTTCCACGACCGCATGGATCGCCTCGCCGCGCTCGGGGTCATCCCCGGCTCGACCGTCCGCCTCCACCAGCGGGCGCCCTCGTACGTCATCGAGGTCGGCGAGACGACGATCGCGCTCGATCCGGAGATCGCGAGCGAGGTCTACGTGAAGCCGGTGGACGCGGCGGCGTAGGGGGCGGGCGAGCTGGGCTCGGGCTCAGGCTCGGGGGAGTGCAGAGGGACCCGCAACCGGTACCAGCCGATTTCTGGACGGGCCCCGCCCGGCTGCTACGGTCGAGCGGCGAGGATCCATGTCGGCCGTTCGCGTGCGCAGGTGGGTGATCTCCGTGGCGGTGGTGGCGGTCCTGGCGCTGCTCTCGGCGGCCACGCCCGGCGGCATCCGCGACGCGCTCGCGCTCGGCGGCGAGGTCGACCGGATGCGGGCCGAGAACGCGCGGCTGGCGGCGGACAACGCCCAGCTCTCGCTCGAGATCCACGCGCTCAAGACCGATCCGGCCGCGGTGGAGCGCGCCGTCCGGGAGGAGCTCCGCTACATCCGCCCCGGCGAGCGCGTCTACGTCCTCGAGGACGCGCGCCCCGAGGAGCGCCGGTGACGCCGCGCCCGCTCGGGAGGCCGGCGCGCGACCCGGCGGCGGAGGTGGCCGCGCGGGCCCCCGGCGGCCCGGCCTCGGTCCAGCAGCGCCTCGCGCGCCAGCGGCCGCGGCCGGCGCTCGTGCGCCTCTACGCGGCGGTCGCGAGCGACGTGGGGTTCCTGGGTCCGCCGGCGCGGCGCCGCGGCGTCCGCTTCGTGCTCCGGGCGGTGCCGAGCGCGGTCACCGTCGCGGCCGGGACGCTCGTCGCCCTGCGCGCCTTCGAGGCCCCGGAGCTCCGCTGGCCGCAGTGGGCCGTGGTCGCCGCCCTCGCCCTGACGATCCTCGCGGCGGTGCGGCGCAGGCTCGCGCGCGCCGCCGGGGGCGCTCCGCCCCGCACCCGCGACGAGCTCGAGATCGGCGCGCTGTTCCTCGTCTCCGCGTACGCGGCCGCCCAGGCGGTCGCGCCGGCCGGCGGCGAGTCGCCGCTCCAGCCGGGCGTCTACCTCGTGGTCGCCTTCCTTGTGGCCTTTTTCGCCCCCGCCGTCGGGGCCGCCGTCGCGGCGGAGGCGATCGCGCTCGAGGGGTTGCTCTGGGCGGCCCGCGGGGCCGCGCCGCTGGAGCTGCCGGACGTCGGCGTGCGGGCGGGCTTCGTGGTGGCGTTCGCGCTCCTCTTCCACGCCGTGCTGGCGGCGCAGATCGCCTCCGGGCGGCACGAGCGCCGGGCGGCGATGGAGCGCCGGTTCGAGGAGCTCGCCCGCGCGGCCCGGCAGTTCCGGCTCCGCGCCGCGGGCTCGGACGAGCCGGAGGACCCGGCGGAGCGCGAGCGGCGGTGGACCGAGGGGGCCGTGGCCGAGATCCAGGCGGCGGTGGCGGGCGCGCTGGAGGTCGCGGGCGCGGCCCTGCGGAGCCACACCTGCGCGCTGTACTGGCTCTCCGACGACGAGCAGAGCCTCACGCTCACGGACTGCCGCTCCGCCAGCGAGACGGTCGCGCGCGGTCCGCTGCCCGCCGGCGAGGGGGCGCTGGGCGGGGCCGTGCGCCGGCGGGCGGCGGTGCGGCTCCAGGGCGAGCTCAAGCCGGTGAACTACTACCTCGACGCGACCCGGCCGGCGGCGCTCCTCGCGGTCCCGCTCGTCGAGCGCCCTTCGACTCCGGGCCGGCCAGGGGCCGGCCCTACGCTCCGGACGAACGGGGGGGAGGTGCGCGGAGTGCTGGTCGTGGACCGGCTCTCCGGACCGCCGTTCGGCGACGACGACGAGGCGCTGCTCCGCACGGTGGGCGCGGAGGTCCTCCGGGCGGTGGACGCGGAGCGGCTCATGCGCGACGTGCGCGAGACGCGCGCGCAGGCGGATCGGTTCTACCAGGCGATCCAGCGGCTCAACCGGGCGAAGAAGCTGGCCGAGGTGCTCGACGAGCTCATCGGCGTCGCCCGGCAGATGGTGCCCGCCGACCTCGCGGCGGTGGTCCTCGTGGACGAGGACGCGCCGGGGCGGGCGCGCGTGGCGCGGGTGGTGGCCGCGCCCGAGCTCAAGGCCGCGGGGCGGCTCGAGGGGCTCGAGTTCGACGCGGGGGAGGGGATCGTCGGCTCGGCCATGGCGCGCGACGCGACGCTGCCGCTCGCGGAGGTCGATCCGGCGCGCACGCCGGTGTTCGGGACCACCTCGCTCCGCGGGCTCGCCTCGCTCAAGGTGATCCCGGTGAAGGCCGGGACGGCGGTGCTCGGGGCGCTGGTGCTGGGGGCGCGGCAGCGCGGCGCGTACGCGCGGGAGGTGGTGCTCCAGCTCGAGGTGGTGGCGATGCAGGCGGGGCAGTCGATCGAGCGCGCCCGCCTCTTCGACCGGACCGAGCGGCTCGCCACCACGGACGGGCTCACCGGGCTCACGAACCACCGGACGATGCAGGAGCGGCTCGAGGAGCACCTCGCCCTGGCGCAGCGCTACGGCAAGCGCGTCTCCCTGCTCCTCTGCGACGTGGACCACTTCAAGTCGGTGAACGACACCTACGGGCATCCGGTCGGCGACGAGGTGCTGCGCGCCGTGGCGCGGACGCTCGTCAAGGAGGCGCGCGGCACCGACGTCGTGGCGCGGTACGGCGGCGAGGAGTTCGCGATCGTCATGTCCGAGACCGACACCGCCGGCGCGACCGTGATCGCAGAGCGCATCCGGGAGTGCGTCGCGCGGCTCGTGCACCAGACCCCGCAGGGCCCGCTGCGCGTCACGATCTCGCTCGGCACAGCCACCTTCCCCGACGACGCGAAGACCAAGGCCGAGCTCATCGAGCGGACGGACGGCTGCCTCTACCACGCGAAGCGGCACGGCCGGAACCAGACCGTGGCGGCCGCGAGCCTCCGCGCGCCGCGGCGCCTCACCGGGTCGTCCTAACCGCACGCGGCGCGTGTGCTGCACCCGGCGGGCCTGCTAGACTGGAGCCGGCGTCGCCGACAGTGCCCCTCGAGCACCGGAGCCGCGCGGAGTGAAAAAGAACTTCGTCCTCGACACCAACGTCCTGCTCCACGATCCCCGCAGCCTGTTCGGGTTCGACGACAACGACGTCGTCATCCCGATCTACGTCATCGAGGAGATCGACAACTTCAAGCGAGACCTCTCGACGCTCGGCCGCAACGCCCGCCAGGTCTCGCGCTACCTCGACGAGTTCCGCGCCCAGGGCAAGCTGGGCGAGGGCGTCTCCATGGGGCCGGAGCACGGGCGGGTGCGCGTGCTGATGATGGACCGGAAGCTCGCCCCGGAGATGGCGAACGGCACGCACTCGACCGACGACAAGATCCTCGCCGTCGCCGTCTCGCTGCGCGACCGCGAAAAGGACCGGCCCACCGTGTTCGTGTCGAAGGACACGAACCTGCGCATCCGCGCCGACGCGCTCGGGGTGCACGCCGAGGACTACGACGTCGAGGGCGTGGTGCTCGACGAGCTCTGGAGCGGGATCTCCGAGCTCGACGTCTCGCCCGAGGAGGTGAACGAGTTCTACGCGAGCGGGACCATCCCGTGCCCGGGCGAGCCGCCGCCGCCGAACGCGTTCATCGTCCTGCGCGATCGCACGAACCCGCAGCACTCCGCGGTGGCGAAGTACTCGGCCGCCAAGCAGGCGCTGGTCCAGCTCATCAAGACGCCGAAGGAGGGCGTCTGGGGGATCCGGCCGCGGAACAAGGAGCAGTCGTTCGCGCTCGATCTCCTCCTCAACGACGAGGTGCGGCTCGTCACCATCGTCGGCAAGGCGGGCACCGGGAAGACGCTGCTCGCGATCGCCGCGGGCCTCCAGAAGACCATGGAGGACGGCATCTACCAGAAGCTCCTCGTCTCGCGCCCGATCTTCCCCCTCGGCCGCGACATCGGCTACCTGCCCGGCTCGGTCGAGGAGAAGCTCAACCCCTGGATGCAGCCGATCTTCGACAACGTCGAGTACCTCATGAACCTCTCGCGCTCGGAGAAGAAGGCCGGGCGCGGGTACCACGAGCTGCTCGACCTCGGGATCCTCGAGATCGAGCCGCTCACGTACATCCGCGGCCGCTCCATCCCGAACCAGTACATCATCGTGGACGAGGCCCAGAACCTCACGCCGCACGAGGTGAAGACCATCATCACGCGCGTGGGCGACGGGACGAAGATCGTCCTCACCGGCGACCCCTACCAGATCGACAA
>DASPMI010000069.1:0-6820 GCA_035627135.1 Anaeromyxobacter sp.
TCCCGGGGACGCAGTGGCGGATCGGCATCGACCCGCTGCTCGGGCTCGTGCCCGGCATCGGCGACTTCCTGGGCGCGCTGCTGTCGAGCTGGCTCATCGTCGTCGCGGCGCGGATGGGCGCGCCCAGGGCGATCGTCGCGCGCATGGGGCTCAACGTGGCGGTGGAGACGATCGTGGGGATCGTCCCCGGCTTCGGCGACCTCTTCGACGCGGCGTGGAAGGCGAACCGGCGCAACCTGGCGCTGCTCGAGGCGTGGCAGGCGCGGCCGGTGGCGACGGAGCGCGCGAGCGCGGCGCGGGTCGCCGCCATCCTCCTCGGCGTCCTGGCGC
This sequence comes from Anaeromyxobacter sp., assembly GCA_035627135.1. GTDB lineage: Bacteria > Myxococcota > Myxococcia > Myxococcales > Anaeromyxobacteraceae > Anaeromyxobacter. Next base: position 331 of record DASPMI010000069.1, read on the forward strand.
TGGCGATCGCGGTGGTCTACGGGGCCTGGCGGCTCCTCGCCTGGGCGATGCAGGGCGCCGGGTGAGCCTCACGGCGGCGCGGCGGGGTCCGCCGCCGCGAGCGCCGCGCCGACCGCCGCGGCCGCCGCCGCGGGCCACGGCACCGCGGGCACCTCCCGGAACGTCGCGTCCGCGATCGCGAGGAGCGCGCGCGCCGCCTCCGCGGGCGGGCGCGCCAGGGCCGCGTCGAGCGCGCGGGCGGGGCCGGGCCAGCCGCGCTCGACGCGGCGGAACGGGTCGAGGTCGTCGGGGACGGCGCCGGGCGCGGCGGGGATCGCCGCCTCGAGGAGCCGCAGGAAGTGGCCCGCGGCGTGCGCGCGGACGAGCTGCCCCGCCGAGAGCCGCTCGCCGCGGGCGGCCCGCTGCCCTCCCACGAGCAGCGCCCCGAGGAGCTGCCCGGCCTCGAACCGGAGGTCGGGGCGCGGGGCGCTCGCCGCCGTCGCGGCCCGCACCGCCTCCATCCGCCGCGCGACGTCGGCGCGGTCGAGCAGCACGCGGAACCGGTTCACGCGCGCGAGCGCGAGCTCCTCGAGGTCGAAGACCGCGAGCTCGGCGAGGTGGCCGTCGTCCCAGATCGCCTTCATGCCGTGCGCGGTCTCCCGGTGCCAGAGCACGATCCGGCCGGGCTCCGGGAGCCACCCGGGATTCGCGCGGAGCCGCTCCTGCGCGCCCGCGCGGGTGACGACGAAGAAGTCGTGGTCCGAGAACCGGTCGGGCGGGGGAGGGAGCCCCGACATCGAGCCGAGCGCCACGAGGCCGAGCACGTCGGGGTCGGAGGAGAGGCGGTCGGCGAGGAGCGCGGTGAACCGATCGTAGGCGCGTGGGTCCATGCGCCGAGGGTTATCGCGCCGGCCCGGCGGGCGCGAGGGGCTCCGGTGAGCCCCTGCGGCGCGGCGAGCCCGTTCGGGTCCCGATGATGCGTCCGGCGCGCGGCCGTCTATGTACCGGAGGCCATGGTGACCGCGGAACAGCTGCAGCAGCACCGGGAAGCGCTCGTGGGGCACTGCTACCGCATGCTCGGCTCGCCCGACGAGGCGGACGACGCGGTGCAGGAGACGCTCGTCCGGGCGTGGCGCGCGCTCGACGGGTTCGACGGCCGCGCCTCGCTCCGGACGTGGCTCTACCGGATCGCGACCAACGTCTGCCTCGACGCGCTCGGCGACCGGGCCCGGCGGGAGCGGCCGGTCGCGATGGGGCCGGTCGGGACCGTGCACGACGACCTCGTCGAGCGGCCGCGCACGCACTGGCTCGAGCCGATCCCCGACGTCCACGCCATCCCGGCCGACGCCGATCCGGCCGAGCGCGTCGCGCTCCGGCAGAGCATCCGCCTCGCGTTCGTCGCGGCGCTCCAGCGACTCCCGCCGCGGCAGCGCGCCGCGCTCCTCCTCGCGGAGGTGCTCGGCTGGTCGGCGGCGGAGATCGCCGGCGCGCTCGAGACCACGGTCGCGGCCGTGAACAGCGCGCTGCAGCGGGCGCGCGCGACGCTCGCCGACGAGGCCCCGCCCGAGCGGATCGCGGATCTCACGCCGGCGCAGGAGACGCTCCTCGGGCGGTACGTCGAGGCGTTCGAGCGGTACGACCTCGACGCGCTCACCGCGCTCCTGCGCGAGGACGCGACGCTGTCGATGCCGCCGTACACGCTCTGGCTGCGCGGGCCGCAGGCGGTCCGCGACTGGTTCCTGGGGCGCGGCATCGCCTGCCGCGGCTCGCGGCTCGTCCCGACCGCCGCGAACGGGCTGCCGGCGTTCGGTCAGTACAAGCCGGCCGGCCCGGGGGCGCCGCTCCGGCCGTGGTCGCTCATCCTCGTCGAGCTCGAGGGCGACCGCATCGCCTCGATGACCCACTTCCTCGACACCGCCGTCCACTTCCCGCGCTTCGGGCTGCCCCCGGAGCTCGATCCCGGGAGCGCGCCGTGGCCCAGCGTCAGCTGTTCGTGAACCTGCCGGTCCGGGACCTCGCGCGGAGCAAGGCGTTCTTCGCGCGGCTCGGGTTCGAGTTCGACCCGCGGTTCACCGACGCGAACGCCGCCTGCATGGTGGTGAGCGCGCTCGGCTTCGTGATGCTGCTCCAGGACCGGTTCTTCCGGACGTTCACGAAGCGCGAACCTTGCGACACGACCCGCCACGCCGAGGCGCTCGTCGCGTTCTCGTGCGAGAGCCGCGCCGCGGTCGACGCGCTCGTCGGCGCAGCCCTGGACGCGGGCGCCACGGCGGCGATGGATCCCGTCGACCACGGATTCATGTACGAGCGCAGCTTCCACGACCCGGACGGCCACCACTGGGAGGCCTTCTGGATGGACGCGAGGCGCGCCCAGGGGTAGCCGGGGGGCGTGTCGCTCAGCGGCCTCCGCCGCCCATGAACCGCTTCATCGCCATCGCGGCGATGCCCGCGAGCGCCGCCTTCGCGAGCGGGTTGGAGAGCGCGCCGCCGCCACCGCCACCTCCGCCGAGCAAGCCGCGCAGGACGCCGGGCCCGGCGCCGTGGAGGCGCGAGGTGAGCTCGGCGAGCATACCCGGGTCCTGCATGCGATCCGGGCTGGCGTTGCCCACGAGATCGGGGAAGCTGAAGTCCTGCCGGCGCGCCTGCTGCTGGATGTACTCCGCGTACTGCCGCCGCTCCTCCGGCGAGAAGCGGGAGAACGTCTGCTCCGCGGCCTGCCGGTACTCGTCGGGGGGCAGCGCCTTCGACACGCGGCCGTAGTTGTCGAGCGTCTCCCGGTCGTCGATGCCGTCCCACGGCGCGCCGCGCTCGAAGCGCTGGATGAAGTCGCCCGCGCCCTGCTGCCCGCCGATCGCTCCCATGAGGCCGTCCAGAAGTCCCATCGCCCACGCTCCTTTCGAGGTGGACGAAACGTGGCCTCCGCCGCGGCCCGGCGCAAGCGACGGCGGCCGTTCAGCCGTGCGCGTAGCGCTCCATCGCCGCGGCGAGGGCAGCGCCGGGAGGCACCGGGCGCCCCTGCCGCGAGAGCGCCTGCTCGAGCGCGGCCAGCACGGCGAGCACGTTCTCCTGGCGCGCGGACTCGCCCTTGAGCCCGACGCGCCAGACCTGGCCCGCGAGCGGCCCGAGCCCGCCGCCGATCTCGATCGTGTTCGGGAACCGCATGGCCGAGGTCGTCACGCGGGCCGGCGGGCGCGCCGTGCGCCTCGAGGTTTCCTGGGGCGGCGTCTGCGACCTCGCGCGCGTCGAGGAGGCGCTCGCGCACGAGGGGAAGGTGAAGGCGGTGGCGCTCGTACACGCGGAGACGTCCACGGGGGCGCATCAGCCGATCGACGGCCTCGGGCGGCTCTGCCACGCGCGCGGCGCCCTCCTCGTGCTCGACACGGTCACGTCGCTCGGCGGGGTGCCGGTCGAGGTGGACGCGTGGGAGGTGGACGCCTGATACTCCGGCACGCACCCCACGACCACGATCACGGCGTCGCCGGGCTCGACGAGGTTGACGAGCGCCGCCTCCATGCCCGCGGACCCGGTCCCGGACACGGCGATGGTGAAGGCGTTGTCGGTCCGGAAGACGGCGCGGAGCATCCCCTGGACCTCGGTCATGATGTCGAGGAACCGCGGATCGAGGTGCCCGACGAGCGGCGTCGAGAGCGCGCGGAGCACGCGCGGGTGGACCTGGCTCGGGCCAGGGCCGAGGAGGAGGCTAGTGGGAGGCGTGAGCTCCAGCGGGATGGGCGCGTCCATGGAGACCTCTCGCGCCGGAAGGTGGAGCGCCGACGTCGCACGGGAACGTCCCGTGCGCGCCGCGGCCCGCGCGGGTGCGCGCGGAGGCGGCGTCGCGCGTCCCGCAGAGGGTGCACGCGCCGCGGCGATGCCTCGCCTCGCACTCGTTTCCGTGCAAACGTTTGGCCTCATCTCGCTTGCCGCGCAGCGGGCGAAGTGGAATGGATGCTGCGCTCCCCGGCGCTCGCGCGCGTCGAGAGAGACGCCGTGCGCGACGTGCCCGTGCCCGGGAGCTGACACTCACAGTCGAAGCCGCGGCTTCGCGAAGGAGAAGAGGGATGCGCCACACGTCGCTCGCCGTACTGCTGGTGTTCACCGCTTGTGCAACCGCCGAGAAGAAGCCGGCCGAGGCGGCGGCGCCGGCCGCCCCCGCGGCCGCCGAGCCCGCCAAGCCCGCCGCGGAGGCAGCGCCCGCCGGCGCCCTCGCCACCCTCGAGTTCGCGAGCGCCACGGCCACGAAGACCGGGGCCGAGCTGATGGAGACGAGGTACTCCGAGCGGCCGGACGACGCCGCCATCACCGACAAGAAGTTCGAGAACGGCGCCGTGACCTGGACCGGGCAGGTCGGCTTCGGGAAGGGCTCCTCGTGGGCGGGCATCGGGTTCTTCGCCTTCTTCCACGCGGACAAGTCGCCGGTCGACCTCAGCGCCGCCAAGGCCGTCAAGATCCGCCTCGCCTCGCCGACCACGCGGACGCTGCGCGTGCGCGTCGCGGGCGCGGACGAGAAGATCCGGAACATGGGCTGCTACCCCGTCTCCATGCAGCAGGTGACCGCCGAGGCGAAGGAGTACACGATCCCGATCTCGCAGTTCTCGCCGGAGGGCTGGTGCGCCGCGAACGGCCGCTCGATCCAGCAGACCCTGCCGCAGGCGGTGGGGTTCGAGATCGTGGACCTCGCGATCCAGAAGTCGCCGACCAGCTTCTCGGTCGGCACGATCACGGTGCAGTAGCGGTCGGGGTTCCTTCGGGCGGCGGGCGCGCGGTAGCATCGCCGGATGCGCGCCCGCCCCGCCCGCCTCCTCGCCCTTCTCGCCGCCGCCTTCGCCCCGCTGCGGGCGCTCGCAGACGAACCCGCGCTGCTCCTCCCGGCCAACCTCGGCCGGACCGACCTGGTGTGGGTCTTCGGCCGGGTGCTCGAGGAGCGGTACGGCGAGCACGGACCGGGCGCCTTCCGCACGCTCCGCCAGCTCGCCGGCCGCAACCTCCAGGGCGCGGAGGTGGAGGTCTCGTTCCTCGGCCGCACCGCGCGCGCCGTGTCGGGCCACGACGGCGAGTTCGAGGTCGCGCTCCGGCCCGCGCCCGGCGAGACCTTCCCGCCCGGCCGCCACCAGGCCGCGGTGCGCGTGAAGGACGTCGAGGCCGCGGCCCCGGTGCTCGTGGTCGCGCCCGGCGCGCCGTACCTGCTCGTCTCGGACTTCGACGACACGGTCGCGGTGACGAACGTGACCGAGCTCCGGAAGGTCGCGACGAACACCTTCTTCCACACCGCGGAGACGCTGCCCGCCGTGCCGGGGATGGCGCGCCTGTACCAGTGCTTCGCGCGCGCCGGGGCGCCGGTCACGTTCGTCTCCGGCTCGCCCGTCCAGCTGGCCCCGCGGCTCGCGCGGTTCCTCGAGAAGAACGAGTTCCCGGCCGGGGCGCTCCACCTGCGCAACATGGGGTGGAAGACGGTGCGCGGCGGCTACAAGGAGCCGGCGCTCGCGCGGCTCGCGGCGCGGTTCCCGGACCTCGAGTTCGTCCTCGTCGGCGACAGCGGCGAGCGCGACCCGGAGATCTACGCGGCCTTCCAGCGCGAGAACCCGGGTCGCGTGCTCCGCTCCTACATCCGGAAGGCGACGCCCACGCCGGGCCCGGCCTCGCGCTTCGAGGGGCTGGTGCTGTTCTCGGATCCGGCCGAGGTGGCGGCGGACGCCGCCGCCCGCGGGCTGCTCGCGCCGGGGTGCGCCGTCGCGCCCTGACGGCGGCCGTGGCGCCCCGCGCCTCCGGACGAGCCCCGCGATCCGAACGGGCTGGACCTCCGCTGACGGACCGGCGCGCCGGCGGCGCTCACCCCGCCGCGCGGAAGAAGGCGGCGCCGAGCCCGAGCGTGAACACCGCCCAGCCGTACAGCGCGTGCTCCACCCAGACCGGCGCGAGCCGGCGGTGCGCCGCGTAGCGGTGGGCGAGGACCAGGCCCATCGGCAGCGTGAGCGCCATCGCGATCGGGTCGACGAAGACGACGTGGAGGACCGCGAACGCGATCCCGCTCGCGGCGATCGTCCCCCGCCGCCCGAGGAGCCCGGCGTACCGGTGGAAGAAGAACGTCCGGTACAGGAGCTCCTGCGGCCAGGCGGAGACCAGCGGGTAGAAGACGAGGATGACGAGCCACAGGCGCGGGTGGTCGCGCGGCAGGTCGAGGAACGGCGCGCCGCGCGCGAGGAGCACGGCGGCGATGATCGCCGCCGCGCCGACGCTCCGGAGCGCGATCCCGCGCCCCTCGCGCCGGAGGAGCCGCCGGCCGCCCAGCTCGCGCCGATCGAAGGTCGGGTCTCGGCGGAGGAGCGCGAGACAGCCGATCGTCACGGCGAGCAGCACGAGGAGCTTCCCGCGGCCGAGGTGCACGAACCGCAGCGAGACCGGCGCCGCCACGAACACGGCGAGGAGCTCGAGGGAGAGGAGGATCGCGCGCACGGCGCCCAGGATATCCCGGGACGCCGCCGTCGAGCGCCACTGCGGACTGGCGCTCCGGCCT
>DASPMI010000070.1:0-13019 GCA_035627135.1 Anaeromyxobacter sp.
CAGCTCGAACGTCCCCGGGCAGCGGAAGACGTCGAGGTCGGAGTCCTTCACGCCGTGGCGGCGGAGCGCGTCGAGCGCGCCCGCCTCGAGCTGCCCGGTGACGAGCGAGTTGAACCGCGAGACCACCAGCGCGGCCTTGAGCCCGGTGCCGATGAGGTTGCCCTCGTAGACGTTCATCGCCTTCCTCCCTTGTTCTTGCGGCGGGCCACCCGGGCCTTGCCGGTCCGGCGCGCGGCGCGCGGCGTCGCCGCGAGCGTGAGCAGGTGCCCCATCCGATCGCGCTTCGTCGCGAGGTACGCGCGGTTCTTCTCGGTCGGCGGCATCTCCAGCGGAACCCGCTCCACGACGTGCAGCCCGTAGCCCTCGAGCCCGACGATCTTCTTCGGGTTGTTGGTGAGCAGGCGCATGCGGCGCACGCCGAGATCGCGGAGGATCTGCGCGCCGATCCCGTAGTCGCGGAGGTCCGGCTTGAACCCGAGGCGGACGTTCGCCTCCAGGGTGTCGTAGCCCTCGTCCTGCAGGACGTAGGCCTTGAGCTTGTTCACGAGGCCGATCCCGCGGCCCTCCTGATCCAGGTAGAGCAGCACACCCTTCCCGGCCTTCTCGATCTGGCGGAGCGCGGCGTGGAGCTGCGGGCCGCAGTCGCAGCGGTCGCTCCCGAAGACGTCGCCGGTGAGGCACTTCGAGTGCACCCGCACCAGGACCGCCTCGCTCTCGCGCCAGCGCCCCTTCACGAGCGCGACGTGCTGGTGCGCGTCCACCTCGTTCTCGTACGCCACCGCGCGGAAGCTGCCGTACGCGGTGGGCAGCGGCGCCTCGGCGGCGCGCCGCACCAGCACGTCCTTGAGCATCCGGTAGGCGATGAGATCCGCGACCGAGAGGAGCGGCAGGCCGTGGGCCGCCGCGAGCTTCTCGAGCTCGGGGCGGCGCGCCATGGTCCCGTCCTCGTTCATCACCTCGCAGATCACCGCCGCGGGCGTGAGCCCCGCGAGCCGGGCGAGATCGACCGACCCCTCGGTCTGCCCGGCGCGGACCAGCACCCCGCCCTTCCGCGCGCGGAGCGGGAACACGTGGCCGGGCCGCGCCAGGTCCTCGGGGCGGCAGTCGTCGCGCACGGCGGTGAGGATGGTGTGGGCGCGGTCCTTCGCGCTGATGCCCGTCGTCACGCCCTCGCGCGCCTCGATCGAGACCGTGAACGCGGTCCCGAAGGACGAGGTGTTCGAGTTCTCCTCCACCATGAGCGGCAGCCGGAGCGCCCGCACCTTCTCCTCGGTGAGGGAGAGGCAGATGAGCCCCCGGCCGTGCGTGGCCATGAAGCTGATCGCCGCCGGCGTGACCTTCTCCGCGGCGAGGCACAGGTCGCCCTCGTTCTCCCGGCCCTCGTCGTCGGTGAGGATGACCATCTGGCCGGCGCGGAACGCCGCCAGCGCCTGCTCGACGCGCGCCACCGCGACGCTCTCGCCCGGGCGCGCGTTCACCGCCCGACCTCCCCGTACCCCCAGCGCGCGAGGTCCGCGGCCGAGATCCCCTTCGCCGCGCCCGAGGCGGCGACGAGCCGCGCGACGTGGCGGGCCACGAGGTCGGCCTCCAGGTTCACGCGCGTGCCGGGGCCGGCGTCGCCGAGGGTCGTGCGCGCGAGCGTGTCCGGGATCAGCGCCACCTCGAACCGGTCCGGCCCGAGCGCGGCCACCGTCAGCGAGACGCCGTCCACCGCGATCGAGCCCTTCTCGACGACCAGCGGCGCGATCGTCTCGGGCAGCCGGATCGAGAGCCGCGCGCCCTGCCCCTCCGGCGTGCGCGCCAGGACCTCGCCGACGGCGTCCACGTGCCCCTGGACCATGTGGCCGCCGAGCCGGTCGCCGAGGGCGAGCGCGCGCTCGAGGTTCACCCGCGTCCCCGGCCGCCAGCCGCCGAGCGTGGTGCGCGCGAGCGTCTCGGGCACCGCCTCGAACGAGACCAGCCCGCCCCCGCGCTCCACCACCGAGAGGCACGCGCCCGCGCAGGCCACGCTCTCTCCCAGCGTCAGGTCGGCGACGTCGATCCGGCCCGGGCGCAGCGTGAGCCGCGCCCCGCCCTGCCGCGGGGCGACGCGCTCCACCACGCCGATGTCGGAGACGAGGCCGGTGAACATGGTCGCGGGATCCTAGCCCCGAGTGCGGTCCTTCGCCAACCGCCGCCGCGCGCGCGGCCGCGGGACGCGGCCCGTCACGAGCACGTCGTCGCCGAGCCGCTCGATGGCGACGTCCTCGAGCCGGAGCGCCTCGGCCATGCGCGCCGGCCCGGGGCGCCCGACGAGCGGGACCCCGTCGGCGCCGAGGAGCTTGGGGGCGACGAAGATCGCCACCTCGTCCACGAGCCCCTCGTCCAGGAACCGTGCGTGAACCGCCGCGCCGCCCTCCACGAGGAGGTGCGTCACGCCGCGCCCGGCGAGCTTCGCGAGCAGGTCCGCGAGATCGACGCCGCCGCGGCCGCGCCGGCAGGCGACGAGCTCCGCCCGGCCGAGCCGGCGGGTGCGGGGGGCGGCGTGCGCGACCAGCGTGGGGGCCGCCGAGCGCTCGGTGAAGAGCCGCAGGCGGGGCGGGAGGCGGAGGTGGGTGTCGAGCACCACCCGCACCGGATCGCGTCCCCGCCCGCCCGGGAGCCGGGTGGTGAGCGCCGGGTCGTCGGCGCGCGCCGTGCCCGCGCCCACGAGGACCGCGTCCACCCGGTCGCGCAGGTGGTGGACCCAGGCCCGCGCCTCCGGGCCCGTCACCCAGCGCGCGTCGCCGGTGCGCGTCGCGATCCGCCCGTCGAGCGTCACCGCCGCCTTGAGCGTGACGTGCGGGCGCCCGGTCGTGATGAACGTGAACCAGGATGCGTTGAGGCGATCGCACTCGGCCTCGAGCACGCCGCCCACCACCTCGACGCCGCTCCGCCGGAGCCGCGCCAGGCCGCGGCCGTGGACGAGCGGGTTCGGGTCCCGCGACCCGACGAAGACCCGGGCGACGCCGGCCTCCAGGATCGCCCGCGAGCACGGCGGCGTCCGCCCGTAGTGATCGCACGGCTCGAGCGTCGTGTAGAGGTCCGCGCCCCGGGCGGCCGCCCCGGCCGCGCGGAGCGCCACCACCTCGGCGTGCGGGGCGCCGGCGCGCGCGTGGTGACCGCGCCCGACGATCCGCCCGGCCTGGACCACGACGGCGCCGACCGCCGGGTTCGGGCTCGTCCGGCCCAGCCCGCGCCGCGCGGCCTCGATCGCCTCGCGCATGAAGGCCTCGGCCTCGGCCGGGGCCGTCCTCCGCTGCAGGCGCGCGCTCCCCCCATGCCGCGCCCGGCCCGGTCGGACCTCGCGAGATCTCGGGGCGGGGAGGATCACCCCGGCTCCCCGCCGCCGCCGATGCTGTTCTTCCGGGCGAGCCGCTCGAGCTCGGTCATGAACTCGCCGACGTCGCGGAACGCGCGGTACACGGAGGCGAAGCGGACGTAGGCCACCTCGTCGAGCGCGCGCAGGCGGCGCATCACCGACTCCCCGATCGCCGCCGTCTTGATCTCGCGCTCGCCGAGCTCCGCGAGCTCCCGCTCCACCCCGGTCACGAGTGCCTCGATCTGCTCGGCCGACACGGGCCGCTTCTGGCAGGCGATGCCCACGCCGTCGACGATCTTCCGCCGATCGAACGCCTCGCGCCGGCCGTCCTTCTTCACCACCTGCGGGAGGATCTCCTCGATCCGCTCGTAGGTCGTGAACCGGCCCTTGCAGCCGAGGCACTCCCGCCGCCGGCGCGTGACCTGCCCCTCCTGCGCCTCGCGGGAGTCGACGACCCGATCCTCGAGGTGTCCGCAGAAGGGGCAGCGCATGCAAGGTTCACTGACGGTCGGCGTACATCGGGAAGTGCGAGCAGAGCTCCTTCACCTCGGCGCGCACGCGGGACAGGACGGCCGCATCGGTGGGGGCGTCGAGCACCCGGCCGATCAGGGTCGCCACGATGGTCATCTCCCGCGCGCCCATGCCGCGGGTGGTGAGCGCCGGCGTGCCGACGCGGACCCCGGAGGTCTGGGTCGGCTTCTCCGGATCCCAGGGGATCATGTTCTTGTTGACGGTGATCCCGGCGGCGCCGAGCGCGTCCTCCGCGGCCTTGCCGGTGAGCCTCTTCGGCCGGAGATCGACGAGCATGAGGTGGTTGTCGGTGCCGCCCGAGACGAGCCGCAGGCCCGCGGCCTTGAGCCCCTCGGCGAGCACCTGCGCGTTCTCCACGACCCGCCGCGCGTAGTCCTTGAACTCGGGCCGGAGCGCCTCGCCGAGCGCGACGGCCTTGCCGGCGATGACGTGCTCGAGCGGCCCGCCCTGGATGCCCGGGAAGATCTGCGAGTTGAGCGTCTTCGCGTGCGCCTCGCGGCAGAGGATCATGCCGCCGCGGGGGCCGCGCAGCGTCTTGTGGGTCGTCGTGGTGACGATCTCCGCGAACGGGACCGGCGAGGGGTGCAGCCCGCCGGCGACGAGGCCCGCGATGTGGGCCATGTCCACGACCATCGCCGCGCCGACCTCGCGGGCGATCTGGGCGAACTGGTCGAAGTGGAGCGTGCGGGGGTAGGCGCTCGCGCCCACCATCAGGATCTTCGGCTTGTGCTCGCGGGCGAGCTTCGCGACCTCGTCCATGTCCACCGTCTCGTCGGACTGGCGGAGGCCGTAGGGCACGATCTGGAAGAGCTTCCCGGAGAAGTTGACCTTGGAGCCGTGCGTGAGGTGGCCGCCGAAGTTGAGGCTCATGGCCAGGATCGTGTCGCCGGGCTGGCCGAGCGCGAAGTAGGCGGCCATGTTGGCCTGCGACCCGGAGTGCGGCTGCACGTTCGCATGCTCCGCGCCGAAGAGCTGCTTCGCCCGGTCGATGGCGAGCTGCTCGACCTGATCGACGACCTCGCACCCGCCGTAGTACCGCTTGCCCGGGTAGCCCTCCGCGTACTTGTTCGTGAGGGTCGAGCCGACCGCCTCGAGCACCGCGGGGGAGACGAAGTTCTCGCTCGCGATGAGCTCGAGACCCTCCGCCTGACGGCGGGTCTCCTCGCGCAGCAGGCGCGCGATCTGGGGGTCCGAGTCGGCCAGCGGCTGGGTGGGCATCATGGCGGGCTCCTCCGAAGAGGCGTTTCATACCTCTCCCCGCCACACCCGGCAACGCGCGGAATGGCTCACGGGGGCTGCGCCCCGAGCGACGCCGCTCGCCCTGCGCGCTTACGTCGCTTCGATCCGGCTCACGCGCTCCGCGTGCCGCCCCCCCTCGAAGGCCGTCTCGAGGAAGGCCCGCACGATGCCCTCGCAGACCCCCACCCCGAGGACCCGCTCCCCAAGGCACAGGACGTTCGCGTCGTTGTGCGCGCGCGCCATCCGGGCCTCGTACTCGGTCGTGCAGACCGCGGCGCGGACGCCGCGGACCTTGTTGGCCGCGATCGACATCCCGATCCCGGTCCCGCAGACCAGGATCCCGAACCGGGCCTCCCCGGCGGCGACCGCCTCGGCCACGCGCCGCGCCTCGGCCGGATACTCCGCGCGCTCGCCGGGCGCCGGGCCCCGCTCGTCGACCTGGAACCCCGCCGCGGCGGCGGCGCGCACCGCCACCCCGCGGAGCGCGATGCCCGCGTGATCCGAGCTGGCGATGAGCTTCTCCTGCATGGCTCGCTCTCCCGTGAACGAGCCCGAGCCCGCGCCCGAGCCCGAGGGTCGCCCGGACGGACGCTACACCCGCTTGAACACCAGCACTGCGTTGGTCCCGCCGAACCCGAACGAGTTGGACATCGCCGCCTGGACGCGCACCTCGCGCGCCTGGTTCGGGATGACGTCGAGGGCGCATTCTGGGTCCTGCTCCTCGACGTTGATCGTCGGGTGGAGGACGCCGCGCGCGATCGAGAGCACCGTGACGACGGCCTCCGCGCCGCCCGCGCCGCCGAGCAGGTGGCCGATCATCGACTTGGTCGACGAGACCATGAGCCCCTTCTGCGCGTGGTCGCCGAAGACCTTGTTGATGGCCTGCGACTCGGCCACGTCGCCCGCCGGCGTCGAGGTGCCGTGGGCGTTGACGTACCCCACCGCCTCGGGCGCGAGGCCCGCGTCGCGGAGCGCCATGCGCATCGCCCGCTGCCCGCCCTCGCCCTCCGGCGCGGGCGAGGTGATGTGGTACGCGTCGCTCGACGCGCCGTACCCGGAGAGCTCCGCGTAGATCCGCGCGCCGCGCCGCCTGGCGTGCTCGTACTCCTCGAGGACGAGGATGCCCGCGCCCTCGCCCGGCACGAAGCCGTCGCGCGCCTTGTCGAACGGGCGGCTCGCCTTCTCGGGCGCGTCGTTCCGCTCGGACAGCGCGCGGGCGGCGCAGAACCCGCCCGTGCCGAGCGGCGTGATGGTAGCCTCGGCACCGCCGGCGATCATCACGTCGGCGGTGCCGCGCTCGATGTAGATCATCGCGTCGCCGATCGAGTGGTTGCCCGTGGCGCAGGCCGACACCGTGGAGAAGCTCGGGCCCTTCATCCCGTAGCGGAGCGTGATCTGTCCCGGGGCCAGGTTGATGATGAGGCTCGGGACGAAGAACGGGCTGATCCGCTTCACGCCCTTCTCGAGGAAGGTCTTGTGCGAGTCCTCGATCGTCGCGAGGCCGCCGAGGCCGGAGCCGATGATCGCGCCGGCGCGCTCCGGGTCCTCCTTCGACATGTCGAGGCCGGAGTCCTTCATGGCCATGTCGGCCGCGGCCACCGCGAAGTGGATGAAGCGGTCGTTCCGGCGGACCTCCTTCTTGTCCATCCACTTCTCGGGATCGAAGTCCTTCACCTCGCCCGCGATCCGGCTGGGGAAGGTGGAGGCGTCGAATTGCGTGATCGGACCGATCCCGCTCCGCCCCGACACGAGGGCGCTCCAGGTCTCCTCGACCCCGATGCCCACGGGCGTGATCAACCCCAGCCCCGTCACCACCACCCGACGCCTGCTCATCACTTCACACCTCGTTCGAGAGAAAAGGACGACGACCGCTCGTGCTCCGACCGAGCGGGACGGCACGGCCGATCTCCCCGGCGGCGAGGCGGGCCCCGCCCGCCCGGGGGATCCGGCGGCTACTTCTTGTGGGTCGTGATGTAATTCACCGCGTCCTGGACGGTCTTGATGTTCTCCGCCTCCTCGTCCGGGATCTCGACCTCGAACTCCTCCTCCATGGCCATGACGAGCTCGACGATGTCGAGCGAGTCGGCGCCGAGGTCCTCGATGAAGCTCGAGGTCGGCTTGATCTCCTCCTCGCCCACGCCCAGCTGATCCGCGATGATGTTCTTGACCTTCTGCTCGATGGTTGCCGACATGGCTGCGCTCCTCCGTTGTGAGTTTGGCCGCAGGGGGTCCCGCGGCTACATGTACATCCCGCCGTTGACCCGCAGGACCTCGCCGGTCACGTACGACGCTCGATCGCTCGCGAGGAAGGCCACCGCGTCGGCCACGTCCTGGGCCGACCCGATCCGCGCGAGCGGGATCATCTCCTGCAGCTTGGTCCGCGCCGCCTCGGGCAGCGCGTGGGTCATGTCCGTGTCCACGTAGCCCGGCGCGACCGCGTTCACGCGGACGCCGCGCGAGGCGAGCTCCCGGGCCACCGCCTTGGTGAGGCCGATGAGCCCGGCCTTGGTCGCGGCGTAGGCCGCCTGCCCGGCGTTCCCCATCTCGCCCACCACCGAGGTGAGGTTCACGATCGCGCCGCCCTTCTGCTTCATCATGGGCCGGGCCACCGCGCGGGTGAGGTTGAAGGCACCGGTGAGGTTCACCTGGAGCTGGCGGCTCCAGTCCTCGTCCTTGATGCGCATGACGAGCTGGTCGAGCGCGATGCCGGCGTTGTTGACGAGCACGTGCAGCCCGCCCCAGGCGCCGACGATCTCCTCCACGGCCGCGGCGCACGCCGCCGGGTCCGCGACGTCGAACTTGAAGAGCTGGGCCCGGGGCGCGCCCGCCTCCTGGACGAGCTTCAGCGCCTCGGCCGCGGCCGCCTCGTTGCCCGCGTAGTTGAGGGCGACGCTCGCCCCGCCCTTCGCGAGCGTCACCGCCACCGCCCGGCCGATGCCGCGCGAGGCGCCCGTGACGAGGGCGACCTTTCCCTGGAAGTCGAACACGGCTTCTCTCCTTCCCCGGCGCTACGCCCGGAGGGCGGCGAGGGTCTTCTCCAGCGAGGCGCGGTCCTCCACGTTCCACACCTCGACGCTCTTGTCGATACGGCGAACCATCCCGGAGAGGACGGTCTTGGGACCGACCTCGACCATCCGCGTCACGCCCTCGCGGACGAGCCGCTCGACGCACTCGATCCAGCGCACGGGGGCGGTGACCTGCTCCACGAGGAGGGGGACGATCCGGGCGGCGTCGGCGTTGGGCGCGGCCTCGACGTTGGTGACGACCGGGCAGGCGGGCGCCTTCCAGGCGATCGCACGGAGCACCGGCTCGAGCCGCGCCTTCACCGGCTCCATGAGCGCGGAGTGGAACGGGGCGGAGACGGGGAGCGGGATGACGCGCTTCGCGCCCGCCTCCTTGAGCTTCGCGCCCGCCTTCTCGACGGCGCCCGCGGCGCCCGCGATCACCGTCTGCGCCGGCTCGTTGAAGTTCGCGGGCGCGACCACCTGGCCGGCCTCGGCGGCGACCGCGGCGCACACCTCCTTCACCTTCGCCGGGTCGAGCCCGAGCACCGCGCTCATCGCGCCCTGCCCCGCCGGCACCGCCTCCTGCATGAACGTGCCGCGGGCGCGGACCGCGCGCGCCGCCTCGGCCGCGGTGCACGCCCCGGCCGCGACGAGCGCCGAGTACTCGCCCAGCGAGTGGCCGGCGACGAGGTCGGGCCGGACGCCCTGCTTCGCGAGCACCGCCGCGGCCGCCGCCGAGACGGTCAGGATGCAGGGCTGCGTGTTCGCCGTCAGCTTCTGCTGCTCCTCCGGCCCCTCGAAGCAGAGCGCCGAGAGCTTCTCGCCGAGCGCCGCGTCGACGGCCTCGAAGACCGCGCGCGCCTCGGGGAACCCGTCGTGGAGGTCCTTGCCCATGCCCACGGCCTGCGATCCCTGGCCGGGGAAGATGAATGCGAGCTTTCCCATGGTTCCGTCCCGTCTCCCCTACCAGCGGACCACGCTGGCGCCCCAGGCCATGCCGCCGCCGATGGCCATCATCAGGATGATGTCGCCCGGCTTGAACCAGCCGGCGCGGTTCGCCTCGTCGAGCGTCATCGGGACGCTGGCCGACGACGTGTTCCCGTACCGCTCGAGGTTCATCCAGCACCGCTCGGCCGGCACCCCGAGCCGCTGCAGCGTCGCGTCCAGGATGCGCCGGTTGGCCTGGTGCGCGATGACGTAGGTGACGTCGCCCGGCGTGAGGTGCTCGGCCGCGAGGACCTCGCGGCTCACCTCCTCGAGCGAGCGGACCGCGACCTTGAACACCTCGCGCCCGTTCATCTTCACGTAGTGGGAGCGCTCGCGGACCACCTTCTCCGAGATCGGCTCCTTCGACCCGCCGCCGGGCTGCAGGAGGATCGGCACCAGCGAGCCGTCCGCGTGGAGGCGCGTCGTGAGCACGCCGCGCCGGGGATCGTCGGTCGGGCGGAGCACCATCGCGCCGGCGCCGTCGCCGAAGAGGATGCACGTGTTGCGATCGGTCCAGTCCGTGATCTTGGTGATCGCCTCGGCCCCGATGACGAGCGCGTTCTTCACCGCGCCGCTCGCCACGTACCGATCGGCGATCGAGAGCGCATAGAGCGAGCCGGCGCAGGCGGCGGAGACGTCGAAGGCGAAGGCCTTCTTGTTTCCGAGCTTGCCCTGCAACACCGCCGCGGCGGACGGCCAGGGGTAGTCGGGGGTGACGGTCCCGACCACGATCAGCTCCACGTCGGCGGGCGCGAGCCCCGCGTCGGCGAGGGCCCGCTGCGCGGCGACGAGCGCGAGGTCGCTCGTGGCCTGGTCCGGCGCCGCGACGTGGCGCTCGCGGATCCCCGTGCGCTCGACGATCCATTGATCGCTGGTCTCGACCATCTTCTCGAGATCCGCGTTCGTCAGGATCTTCTCGGGCGCGTAGGAGCCGGTGCCGGCGATGAGCGATCGCATCCTCTGGGTTCCTCGGTTCAGGCGTCCGCCCGCGCCCGCGGGCGCGGATCGGCAGGGTCCGGCGACGACGGACCGGTGGATGGTGCGGTCGGAGGGCTGCTCCCCTCCGCCTCGGCCAGGAGCGCCGCCGCGGGGGCGACCGCCGCGGCGATCTCGTCGGTGAAGTGCGTGCCCGCCGCCGCGTGCGCGCGGCGGATGGCGTTCTCGATGGCGAGCGCGTCGGAGCGGCCGTGGCTGATGAAGCCGATGCCCGACACGCCGACGAGCGGCGCCCCGCCCACCTCGCGCCAGTCGATCTGCCGCTTCATCCGCTGCAGGGCGCCGTACGCGAGCAGGCCCCCGAGCCTCGCCGGGAGCGAGCTCGTCAGGGCGCGCTTCAGGGCGTCGGCGACGATCCGGGCGGTGCCCTCCATCGTCTTCAGGGCGACGTTGCCGGTGAAGCCATCGGTGGCGATGACGTCGAACTCGCCCGTGAGGAGGTCTCGCCCCTCGGCGTACCCCACGAAGTGGATGCGGGAGCGGCGCAGGGCCGCCGCGGCGAGCCGGGTGAGCTCGGTGCCCTTCGACTCCTCCTCGCCGTTCGCGAGGATCGCCACGCGCGGCCGGGCCTTTCCGAGCACGCGGCGGGCGTACACCTCGCCCATGAGCGCGAACTGCACGAGGTGGAGGGGCTTGCAGTCCACCACGGCGCCCATGTCGAGGAGGATGGGCGAGTTGGGCGCCGGGAGGGCGGAGATGATCGCCGGCCGCTCCACGCCCTCCGGGCGGCCGAGCACGAAGATCGCGCCGGCCATCACCGCGCCCGAGTTGCCCGCGGACACCATCGCCGAGGCCCGGCCCGCCTTCACCAGCTCGAAGCAGAGGCGGATGGAGTTGTCCTTCTTGCGCCGCATGGCCTGCACCGGGTGGTCGTGCATCTCGACCACCTCGGGCGCATGGTGAACCTCGAGCGGCAACGCGGCGCCGACCCGCAAGCGGGCGAGCTCGGCGCGCACGATCTCCTCGGCGCCGACGAGCAGCACCGGGACACCGTTGCGCGCTGCGTTAACGGCACCCTGCACGATCGCGGCGGGGGCGTTGTCACCCCCCATGGCGTCCACGGCCACCGGCGCGATCGTCTCGGGCATCAGGTGCGAACGGCCTTGTTGCTAGCTGCTGGCCTCGGTGACCTGCTCGCCCTTGTACGACCCGCAGGAGGGGCACGCGCGGTGCGGGAGCACGGGCTCCTTGCACTTCGGGCACTTCACCACGTTGACCGGCTTCAGCTTGAAGTTGGCAGCGCGGCGCCGGTTCCGGCGCATGCTGCTCGTCCTCTTCTTCGGAAGACCCACGACCGACTCCTTCTCGAGCGGAAAGGCCGCTCACTCTACTGCAGCTTGATGTTCTTCAGCCCCGCCCAGCGCGGGTCGGGGACGTGGCGGTCGCAGCCGCAGTCCCGCTCGTTGAGGTTCGTCCCGCAGACGGTGCACAGGCCCTTGCAGTCGTCCCGGCAGACCGGGTACGCCGGCAGCGACAGCACGAGCTGCTCGCGGACGATGGGATCGAGGTCGATCACCTTGCCGGTGTAGACGTCCTCCTCCGCGTCCTCGGGATCGAAGGTGCCGGCCACCGGGCCGGTGTTGTCGTCGCGGCCGGCGCGGGGCTCCTCCTCGTACTCCTCGCGCGGCACGAGCGTCAGCTCGAAGTCGACCGGCAGGTCGATCGAGACGGGCCCGAGGCAGCGACCGCAGGGCACCGTCAGCTCGGCCTTCCCGTGCGCGTCGACCCGGACCCGCCGCTCGATCTTCTGGAGGTGGGCCTCGACGTGGAACGGGCCCCGGGCTCGGTATCCCGCCTGGTCGCCGGCGACCATCTCGTCCGTCGTCTCGCGGGTGAGATCCCACGAGCGCCGGAGGCCGGCCTCCTTGATTTCGTCAATATTGACGCGCATTTGGACTACGTCTCGGCCCGAAAAAGGGGCCTCATTATAGGGGTGGACCCCCCGAAGTCAAGGAGCGCCCGGACCCGGGTGCACCCGGACGTGACTCTTCGAGCTCGAGGGCGCCCCGACCCATAGGGGCGAAGCGCCACGAATGCTCGCGAGATTGCTGCGTTGACGCTCGCCGTTACGGCTTCACGAGACCGCGGGCGACCGCCAGGAGGGCCGCCTCGGCCTTGGTCGAGACGTCCATCTTCTCGTAGATGCGCTTCACGTACGTCTGGACCGTGCCCTCGGCGATGCCGAGCGCCTGGGCCACGTCTGCGTACGTGTGCCCGTGGACGAGGAGCTGGAGGACCTCGAGCTCGCGCTTCGAGAGCGCCGGCCCGTCCTTGGCCTTCTGATCGGGCGGATCGCCGCGCAGCTCGGCGAGGAGGACCTTGGCGGCGCGCGGGCTGATCGGCGCGGCCTCGCCGGAGATCACGTCCTCGACCGCCTTGGTGAGGTCGGCGGCGTGGAAGGGCTTCAGGATGTAGCCGGAGGCGCCCGCCCGCATGGCGGCGAGCACGCGCGCCGGGATGTCCACGGCGGTGAGCGCGATGCACGCGGTCTTGGGGAGCTCCTGACGGATCGTGGCGATGACGTCCTCGCCGCTCATCTTCGGGAGGCCGAGATCGACGAGCGCGATGTCCGGCCGCTCGCGGCGGGCGAGCGCGACTCCGTCCTCGCCCGTGCCCGCGGTCCCGCAGACCTCGACGCCGTAGGACGTGAGGACCTGGGCGATGAGCTTGGCGACGGCCTCGTCGTCTTCGACAGCGATAGCCCGGATAGCCATTCGTCCCTCGGGTGGCAGGCAGAAAAGCGCGAAACTGCCCGGAACCACTTCATTCGTAGCAGCCCGCGCCGCCGGGGGTCAAGAATCGGGTCCCCCGCGGAGGTGACACTCGCCCTCGGCCGCCCGTCCCCTCGGATCCGCGCCCGGATCGCGGGTCGGGAACTGTGGGGCGCGGCGGGACGGCCGGGGGAACCTCCTTGCGTTTCA
>DASPMI010000071.1:0-11029 GCA_035627135.1 Anaeromyxobacter sp.
CATGGATCTCCTGACGCGCTTCGCGGGCAACGTCCGTCGCCTCCGCTCGAAGAAGAAGCTCTCGCAGAAGGCGCTCGCCGACAAGGTCGGGATCTCCGTCTCCTACGTCTCGATGCTCGAGCGCGGGCAGCGGTCCCCGCCGCTCGAGACCATCGAGAAGATGGCGAAGGCCCTCGGCGTCCCGCCGGCGGCGCTGCTCGGCGGGCGGTAGTCGTCCTCCCGGCGCTCGAACGCAGACCGACGGTGAATGCTCCGAGGCTGGCGACCCGGTCCTGCGGTCGCGCCTCGCGGTGAACCCCGGGAGCAGCGGAGCCGCGCGGCTCCCGCGCCGCCGGGAACGCGGCGTCACCCCGCACCTCGCCGGCGTGCCGGCGCCCGGTGGGCCGCCGGGCGCTCCGCGTGACCGCACGGGGAATCCACGGCTCCCCTGAGCCGTTCTCCCGCTCTTGGGAGGACTGCGGACATGGCGGCGCGGCTCGGCAGGCGGCGGCTTCTGGCTGGAGGGATCGCGCTCGGCGTCGGGCTCGCGCTCCCCGCGCGCTCCCGCGCGGGCGCCGCGCGGCCGCGGGTCGAGGAGGTCGAGCTGCGGGTGCCCGGCCTCGACCCCGCCCACGACGGCGTGCGCGTCGCGCACCTCACCGACCTCCACGCCGGCGAGCGGACCGACCCCGCGCTCATCCGCGCGGCGATCGCCGGCGCCAACGCCCTCGCGCCCGACCTGGTCGTCCTCACCGGCGACTACGTGTGCAACGACCGGCGCGAGGTGGGGCTCATGCGCGAGCTCCTGGCCGGCCTCTCCGCGCCGGCGTTCGCGGTCCTCGGCAACCACGACGTCTGGACCGATCGCAGCGGGTGCAGGGCTGCGCTGCGCGGGCTCGGGTACGATGTGCTCGAGAACGCCTGGACGGCGCCCACGGTCCGCGGCGCACCGCTCCCGATCGTGGGCGTCGGCGACGCCTGGACCGGCGAGGAGGACGTCGCCCGCGCCACCGCGGGCCTCCCGGACGGCCCCGCGCCCCTCGTGCTGGCGCACGGCCCGCGCACCGCGGAGCGCCTCCGCCGCCTCGGGCGCCCACTCGTCTGCCTGTCCGGTCATACGCACGGTGGACAGATCAGCGTGCCGATCCTGACGCGCGTGGTGTTCCGGCGCGTGGCCAAGGAGCCGTACGTCCGCGGTCGCTACACGCTCGGCGACGTCCAGCTCTACGTGAGCCGCGGGATCGGAAATTCCGGCGTGCGGGTGCGGATCAACGCGCCACCCGAGCTCGCGATCCTCACGCTGCGCGCGGCGTAGGCCCCGGCTGTGACGCCGGCGCGAGGCCGGCCGTGGCTACGCTAGCCTCATGCCCGCCGCCGCCCCCGCCCCGACCGACCCGCGCCACATCGACGAGGCGCTCGCGCGACTGCGCGAGCACGCGCCCCGCTGGGCGCGCGCGACGCTGCCCGAGCGGATCACCCTCGCCCGCTCGATGCTGCACGGGATCCACCGCACCGCGGCCCGCCACGTCGCGGCCGCCTGCGAGGTGAAGGGGATCGCGCGCGGCACCTCGATCGAGGGCGAGCAGTGGCTGAGCGGCCCGTACGTCGCGGTCCGGTTCCTGCGGCAGCTCGAGCGCTCGATGCGGCTCCTCCACCGGAACGGCAACACGCCGGTGGGCCCGCTCTCCGAGACGATCGACGGGCGGATCGCGGTCCGCGTCTTCCCGGCCGGCCCGAAGGATCGGCTCCTCTTCATGGGCGTCACGGGCGAGGTCCACCTCGAGGCGGGCGTGGACGAGGCCGAGCTGCACCGGACCCGGGCGCGCTTCCACAAGCAGCCCGACCACGCCGGGAAGGTCTGCCTCGTGCTCGGCGCGGGGAACCTCGACGCCATCCCGCCCACCGACGTCGCGTACAAGCTCTTCAACGAGGGCAAGGTCTGCGTCCTCAAGGTGAACCCGGTCAACGCGTACCTCGGGCCCGTGCTCGAGGAGGCCTTCGCCGACGCGATCGCGCAGGGCGTGCTCGCGATCGTCCAGGGCGGCGCCGCCGAGGGCGCCTACCTCGCCCAGCACCCCGCGGTGGACGAGATCCACATCACCGGCTCGATCGCGACGCACGACGCCATCGTGTGGGGGCCGCCCGGCCCCGAGCGCGCCGCGCGGATGGCCCGCAACCAGCCGGTCCTCGCCAAGCCGATCACGAGCGAGCTGGGCGGGGTCACGCCGGTGCTGGTCGTCCCCGGCCCGTGGGACGATGGCCGGATGCGGTTCCAGGCCGAGAGCGTCGCGGGCGGCGTCACGCACAACGCCTCGTTCAACTGCGTCGCCGCGAAGCTGCTCGTGACGCCGCGCGGCTGGGCACAGCGCGACGCGTTCCTCGCCGCGGTGGAGCACTACCTCGCGCTCGCGCCCACGAGGCGCGCCTGGTATCCGGGCGCGCACGACCGGTACCGCGCGCTGACGGAGGGACGCGGCGACGTGCGTCGCGTCGGGAAGGTCGCGGCGCAGGACGCGCTCCCGTGGACGATCGTCGCCGGCCTCGATGCCGCGTCGCAGGATCCGGCGTTCCGGACGGAGCCCTTCTGCGCCCTCCTCTCCGAGACCTCGGTCGGCTCGGAGGATCCGCAGGAGTTCCTCGCCGAGGCCGTCCGGTTCGTGAACGAGCGCGTCGTCGGCAACCTCGTCGCGCACCTCGTCGTCCATCCCCGGACGCTCGAGGACCGGACGCTGGCGCGCGCCGTGGAGGACGCGATCCGCGCCCTCCGGTACGGGAGCGTGTGCGTGAACGTGTGGGCGGCCTACCCGTTCGGCTTCGGGACGACGCCGTGGGGCGCGTACCCCGGCAACGCGCTCACGGACGTCCAGAGCGGCCGCGGCCTCGTCCACAACACGCTCATGCTCGAGCGCGTCGAGAAGACGGTCATCCGTCACCCGGCCCGCACCTTCCCGAAGCCCGTCTACTTCCCCACGCACCGGACCACGACCCAGGTCGGGCGGGCGATGCTGGAACTCGAGGCGCGCGGGTGGAGGGCGCTGCCCGGCGTCCTGGCCGCGGGCGTCGCGGGGTGAGGCTTTCTTGCCGGGGGGGCACTCTGCTCGCCCCCCCGGGTCCCCCCGCTCGCTCCGGGGCAGGCTCATCCGCCTGCCCCTGCGCTCGCCATCCTCAGCCCCTCGACCGCGCTACACGCCGTCATGCGACGTGCACCCAGGTGCGAGGTCTGGTGTGCTCCGGACCGTGGCGAGGGGAACATGAAGGCATACCTGATCTCCTGGCTCG
Source organism: Anaeromyxobacter sp. (assembly GCA_035627135.1). Lineage (GTDB taxonomy): Bacteria > Myxococcota > Myxococcia > Myxococcales > Anaeromyxobacteraceae > Anaeromyxobacter. The sequence goes on from DASPMI010000071.1 coordinate 3,259, forward strand.
CCCGTCAGGAGCGGCTGACCGCCGACATGGCGGCGTTCGAGCGCTCGCACCCGGGCCCCTGGCTCGTCTGGGAGGCCGGCCCGTGGCGCCCGCCGTCCCCGGACCGCGCCACGCGCGCCGCGTCCGAGCGGCGCGCGCGCGAATCCTCGGGCGACGCCCTGGCCCTGCTCGTCGCGCCGCGCCCGGGGCGGGAGCTGTTCGAGGGCGTGCGGCTCGGGCGTGGACCGGACAACGACCTCGTCGTGGACGACGGCACCCTCTCCCGCACGCACCTCCTGCTCCGGAAGCGGGCCGAGGGCTGGACCGTCGAGGACCTCCACTCGTCCAACGGCACGCAGGTCGACGGCACGCGCGTGAACGGCGCGCCCGTGGTCCTCGAGCCCGGCGCGCAGATCGAGGCCGGATCCGTGCGGCTCACGTTCTACGACGCGAAGGGGCTCTTTCTCCGGTTGAAGCACGGAGTGACATGAAACGGGCTACAGGCTGCAGGCTACGGGCTTCGGCTCGGCTCCGATGCAGTCCCTGAAGCCTGGAGCCCGACGCCTGAAGCCCGCTTCTCCCCTCACCACACCTCGCACCGCGCCCCCGCGGGCCGGGCCATCCAGCTCCCGGCCTCGCAGCGGAACGCCTTCGCGAACTCCGGGAGGTTCGAGAGCGGCCCGTTGACGCGGAACCGGGCCGGGACCTCCGCGGCCCCGGCCTCCACGACCGACACGGTGCAGAGCGACTGTGCGTACGCGAGGAAGAACTGCTGGTCGGGGCCGAACCCGAGGTGCTTCGAGCTCTCCTGGCCGGCCACGCGGGCCGCCTTCATCGCCGCGTAGGCCGCGCGCAGCCCCGCGACGTCGGCGAGGTTCGACGCACGGGTGGAGTCGGCGGCGGGCGGGCCGCCGGTCTCGGCCTGGAACGCCGCGTACTGCTCGTCCACGCACGCGGCGCGCGCCTCGAACCGCCGCGCGGCCTCGGCGCTCCACCAGTCGGCCACCTCTCCGTCCGGGCCGCGCCGGCGCCCCTCGCCGCCGATCGCGCCCGCGAGCGCGCGGCCGAGCTCGACGCCGAGCGAGCCGTAGGTCACGGGATCGGGCGCGTCGCGGATCCAGCCCGGCGGCTGGAGGGCGCCCGCGGGGACGTGGAGCGCGTTCCGGTCGGGCGCGTACCCCGGCGCGGGCGCGAGCGGGCTCACGAGCCACTCCGCCCGGTCCACGGGCCGTTCGGCGCGGGCCACCTCGCGCGACACCGCGAACCGGCGCGCGGAGAGCACGTTCCGCAGCCAGCTCGTCCGGCTCACCCGGAGCCGCTCGTGCTCCTGGCCCGCGGCGTCGGGGTAGCCGACGAGCCGCTCGAGCCGCTCCAGCTTCCGCGCGGCGCGCTCGCGCGTGGCGCGATCGGCCCACGGCGCGCCGTCGAGCGCCGCGCCGAGCCCGCCGCCCACCGCGGCGGCGATCCGCTCCGCGCGCTCGCGGCCGCCGGGCCCCAGGTGCCGGCGCCCGAAGGACATCCCGAGCGCGACGCCGAAGGTGCGGCCGGTGGCGTCCACGCAGTGCTTCCACCGCGGCCGCGGCTCCGCGGCCGTGGGCGAGACGAGGCCCAGGAACCGGTGCCGCTCCTCCACCATCGGCGCGGGCAGCGCCCGCTCGTCGGCGAGGGTCTCCGCGAGCCGCCAGCGCAGGTACGCCTTCCAGCGATCGAGCGGCGCCTCGAGGAAGACGCGCCCGAGCCCCGCCGCGAAGGTCGGCTCGGAGAGGTAGATCCGCGCGCGCCCGCCGCTCCCCAGCGTCCGCAGGAACCGCTCCCACGGGAACCCCGGCGCCAGGGTCTGCAGCCTGGCGCGCTCGACCCGGACCCCCGGCTCGCCGCGCGCCGGCCGGGCCTCCGCGAGCGCGCGCTCGAGCGCCACGGCGGCGGCCGCGAGGGCGTCCACCTCCGCCGGCGGGACCCCCGCGAGCGCGAGCTCCTTCTTCACGTGGCCCGCGTACCGCTCGCGCAGCTCGGCGGCGTCCGGTGCGCCGGCGAGGTAGAGCTCCGGCCGCGGGAGGCCGAGGCCGCCGGCATCCAGCGCGAGGACGGCCCGGCGCGCGTCCTCGGGATCGACCATCGCGCGCACGGTGTATGGCACGGCGACGCCCATGGCGGTGAGGCGGGAGAGCTCGTCCGCGAGGGCGCCGCGATCGCCGATGGCCTCGAGCCGCGCCCACTCCGCCTGGAGCTCGGCGCGGCCGCGCGCGTCCACGTCCGCCTCCTCCATGCACGCGGCGTAGAAGTCGCCCGCCTTGCGGCCGAACCGGTCCTGGGGATCGACCTTGCCCGCGCGGGCGTCCTCGAGGACGCGCCGCAGCAGGCGCGCGTTCCGCTCCTCGACCTCGCCCGCCGCGCGCGCGAACGCGGTCCGGTCGGCCGGGACGGCCGTCTCCGCGATCCAGCGGCCGCACGCGTACTGGTAGAAGTCCTCGCAGGGCTCCGCGCTCCGATCGATGGCCGCGAGATCGAGCGCAGGGTACGGCGCCTCGTCGCCGGGCGGGCGGCGCACCCTGGGCTGGCAGGCCGCGAGCGCGACGGCGGCAGAGACGACGATGAACGTACGGTGCAAGGGTTCGATCCCCGGGGGGGCCCGGCCGGCCGGCCGGTGGCGCGATCATCGCCGCCGCCGGCCGCCGGCTCAAGGGCGAACCGCGTCCGAAGGTGTCCCGATGCGGCGGTACGCGAGCCGCGCCTCTCGCCGGGCGATCGCCTGCTCCGCGCGGAGCTTCTCCTCCTCGGTCTCGCAGCGGAGCGGGGGGACCCGGGTGGGCTTCCCGTCCGGGCCGACGGCGACGAAGGTGAGGAATGCGTCGCAGCACCTCCGCCGGATCCCGCTCGCCGGTCCCTCCGAGACCACCTCCACCTCGACCTCCAGCGATCTCCCGAAGGTGGCGTTCACCCGCGCGACCAGGATGGCCATGTCCCCGACCCGGATCGGGGCCAGGAAGTTGAGCTGATCGACCGAGGCCGTCACCACCGGGAGCCGCGCGTGGCGCATCGCCGCCATGCTGGCGGCCAGGTCGATCCACGCCATGACCGTGCCGCCGAACGCCGTCCCGAACCCGTTCGCGTCCGAGGGCATGACGATGTGCGTGGTCTCGATCCGGGACGCCGACGCCGCTTTTCCGTCGCTCATGGGTACGGCTTAACACGGGCCCGGCGGCTCTCCGTGGCCGCGTGTGGGGTGCGGGCGCTATAGTCCGCGGCCTCATGGCACTCGAGGTCCACCTCATCGATTTCGCGCGGGACCCGCTGCAGAAGCTCTACGGCGCCTACCGCACCTGCTACACGCCCAAGACGCCGGGCGAGGTCTGGGAGGAGATCCGCGACGGCCGGATCGCGCCCGAGACCATCCGCGCCTTCGTGAACGAGCGGCTCAAGACCGGCCACGCCTCGCCGCTCGAGCAGGTCGTGTTCTGGTTCGGCATCTCCGGCGTGTCGCGCGCGCTCTCGCACCAGTTCGTGCGCCACCGCATCGGCATCTCGTTCGAGCAGCAGTCGCAGCGCTACGTCCGCTACAAGGAGGAGCGCCTCGACTACGTGATGCCGAAGACCTGGGACAAGGCGGGCCTCGGCGACGCGTACGACCGGCTCATGCGCGAGATCACCCGCGTGTACGAGGAGGCGCTCGCGAAGGGCATCCCGGCCGAGGACGCGCGGTTCGTCCTCCCCAACGCGACGCCGACCAATTTTCAGGTGATGGTGAACTTCACCGAGCTCCTGCACATCGCCGACCTGCGGCTCTGCTGGCGCGCCCAGTGGGAGATCCGCCACATGGTGGCGCTGATGCGGCGCGAGGTGATGCGGGCGGCGCCGGAGTTGGGGACGCACCTCCAGCCCAAGTGCGGCGACAAGCGGATGGGGTACTGCGACGAGCCGCGGAAGGAGTGGGAGAAGTGCCCGCTCGGGAAGGTGCGCCCGCACAAGGAGCAGATCCTCGAGGTGTTCCAGCAGTACCGGGCGGGGAACCTGGTGCCGCTCGGGGAGGAGCACCTCCGGACGGTGGAGGACGCGGAGGGGGAGTAACCTCGAAGGTCGGGGCTCGCGAGGACGGACCCAAAGAAAAACCGGGTGCGGGTCGCTCGACGGATCCGAGCCCTCCATGAATCCACGCCCGCTTCCCGCCCTCCTCCTCGCGCTGGCCCTCCCCGCCCGCGCGCAGCTCGCCGCGGAAGACCGCGAGCGCGGCCTCCCCGCCGGCCTCACGCTGCCCGTGCTCGGCGCGGCCGCCGCGGAGGAGCCCATCGCGCTCGACGTGAACCCGGCGGGCGTCGGCTTCGTCGGCGGGTTCGCGGTGCAGTACTTCCACGAGGGCGTGCCCGGGCGGCGGACCCTCGGCGACGGCGTGTACCTCGCCGATCGCCTCGGGCCGCTCGCGCTCGGGTTCGGGCACGAGTGGCTCCGCCCGGGCGCGGCGCCGCTCGCCAAGTACCAGCGGTCGCGGCTCGCGCTCGCCCTCACCGACGGCCGCTCCGCCTCGCTCGGCTTCGGGTGGACGTGGATCCGCTCGGGCGACGACGCGCTCGAGGACGCCGGGAGCTGGGAGCTCGGCGTCACCTCCCGCCCGTCGCGCTTCTTCTCGTTCGCGGCCGCCGCCCTCGGGAGCGACGCGCGCCTCCGCGGCGCCCGCCTCCCGGTCCGGTTCGATCTCGGGGTCGCGGCGCGCGGCTGGAGGGACCGGCTGACGCTCTCCGCCGACCTCCTCGCCGACGACGGCGGCGGCCGGGCCTTCCGCCCGACGTCGGCGCGGTTCGGCGCCGGCGTCGAGCTCGGGTCCGGCCTGGCGGCCGCGCTCCGCGTCGAGCTGCCGGTCCGGGACGGGCCGGGCGGCGACCGGGACGCGAGCGGCCTCCTCGCCGTGACCTGGAACGCGCCGCACGCCGGCATCACCGCGGGCGCGTTGCGGTTCGGCGAGCGCGCCGGTTGGATCGCCGGCGTCCGGCTCTCCGAGGAGCGATACCTCTCGGGCGGCGCCGGGCGCGGCCTCGCCGCGATCAGCCTGCCGCGGGACCTCACGCCCGAGCGGCTCCTCTTCGTCACGATCGGCGAGCGCGATCCGTACGGCCGGCTCGTGGAGCGGCTCGTGGCCGCGCGCGACGATCCCGAGGTCGGCGCGCTCCTCCTCCGGATCGACGAGGCGCCGTTCGGCTCGGGCCGCGTCGAGGAGCTCCGCGCGCTCGTCGCCGAGGTGCGCGCCCGCAAGCCCGTCCTCGCGTACGTCACGGGCGGGGGGACGCGGGAGTACTGGCTCGCGAGCGCAGCGAGCGCGGTCGCCGCCCCGCCCGGCGCGCCGCTCCTCGTGAACGGGTTCTCGAGCGCGCAGCTCTACTACCGCGACCTGCTCGCGCGCCTCGGCGTCTCCGTCCAGGTGGTCCGCGCGGGCGCGTACAAGACGGCCACCGAGCCGCTCGTCCGCAGCGGCCCCTCGCCCGAGGCGGTGCAGGCGCGCGACGCGATCCTCGACGACGTGTACGGCCGGTTCGTCGCCGACGTCTCGGCCGCGCGCCGGCTCGACCCGGAGCGGGTCCGCGCGCTCGTCGACCAGGGGATCTTCACGAGCGAGGAGGCGCGCGCTGCCGGCCTCCTCGACGCGACGCCCTGGCCGGACGAGGTGACGAACTGGGCCCATGAGGTGTCGGGCCGGAAGCTCCGCGACGCCGGCCGGTACCGGCCCGAGCCGCTCCGGTCCGCCCAGCGCTGGGGCCGGCCGCCGGTCATCGAGATCATCCGGCTCTCCGGGATCATCGTGCGCGGGTCACAGCCGGGCGCGCCGGGTCGCGGCGGCGGCGCCGGCGCGATCGCGGCGGCGATCCACAGGGCGGTCGAGGACCCGGAGGTCCGGGCCATCGTCCTCCGCGTGGACTCGCCGGGCGGCGACGCGTTCGCCTCGGACCTCCTCTGGCGCGAGGTGATGCTCGCGCGGCGGAAGGGGAAGCCGGTGGTGGCCTCGATGGGCGACGTGGCCGCGAGCGGCGGGTACCTCGTCGCGGCGGCGGCCGACGTCATCCTCGCCGAGCCGTCCACGCTCACCGGCTCGATCGGAGTCTTCGCCGCGAAGCCCGATCTCGCCGGGCTCCTCGACAAGCTCTCCGTCCAGCGGTCCGGCGCCGGGCGCGGCGAGAAGGCCGAGGCGCTGTCCGTGCTCCGCCCCTGGTCCGACGCCGAGCGCAGCGCGGTGCAGCGGCAGGTGGACACCTTCTACGCGACGTTCCTGGACCGCGTCGCCGAGGCGCGGAAGCTGCCGCGCGCGGAGGTGGAGGCGGTGGCGTCCGGCCGCGTGTGGACGGGCCGGCAGGCGCTGGAGCGGCGGCTCGTGGATCGGCTGGGCACGCTCGCGGATGCGATCCGTTTGGCGCGCGAGAAGGCCGGGCCCGCGGCCGGGGACGCGGTGACGCGGAGAGCGGACGCCGCCCGGACGCTCTCGCTCGAGCTCCCCTCGCCCACCCGCGCCGACCCCGGCGCGGCGCTCGAGCGGCTCGCACGCGTGACCCCCGAGGTCGAGGCGCTCCTGCTCCTCTCGGACGGGAGCCTGGGCCCGCTCCTCGCCCTCCCGGACGAGTGGGTCGGGACGGCACCGTGACGGCCCGGTGCCGGGGGCCCTCTGCCGACCACCCCTCCGGGGATCACAATGACTTTCGCTTCGCCGGCTTTTTTGCTAAGGATCGGGTTGTCTCTCGCCCTGTCCGGCCGTACGTTGGGACGGGCGAGGGGATCGACCTCGGGTCGATCGGCTCCTGGCAACGCTGGATTCGAGACGCTGCGCGGGTTGCGCGCAGCGCGCCAGAGCCGGACCGCAGGCCGGGCGCAGCGCGGACTTCAGCCCAACCCACCGCGAGTTGCGCCGTTCCAGACGCAGTGATGTGACCGCACGGGGACGAATGAACGTCCCGCGGTCGGAGCAGACGACAGCATGAACGAGCACGAAGAGACCCCGGTCCCGGGTGAGGGCGGGGCCCCGCAGACCTCTCCGGCGGTGGTGGTCGCCGAACCCGCAGAGCCCATCCCGAACGGAAACGGCGGGTCCGCTCAGCCGGGCCAGCCAGGCTTGCCTGGCCAGGGGCAGGGCCGGCGCCGGCGGCGCCGCCGCGGTCGCCGCGGCCGCGGCAACCCGGCCCAGGCCGGCGGGCCCGGCGGACTCGCGCCGAACGGCCAGAACGGCGCTGCACCCCAGGTGAATGGCGGCGCGCCCGCGCCGCAGGCGGCGCCCGGGGCGGCGCCCCAGCCCGAGGTGACCGAGGACGTCGAGGGCGTCCTGCAGTTCGAGGGCAAGGGGAACGGCTACCTCCGCGACCCGAAGCGGAGCTACCTCCCGCAGCCCTTCGACGTCGAGGTCCCCCGCTGGATGGTCGAGCGCAACCACCTCCAGCCCGGCATGCTCGTGAAGGGGCTCGCCGCGACCCGGAACATGAAGCGGGTGCTCACCCGCATCGACACGCTCGAGGGCGCCGATCCCATCGCGGTGGCGCGCCGGACCCACTTCCACAACCTCACCGCCACCGACCCCACCGAGCGGCTGGTGATGGAGACCCGGCCCGACGAGATGATCGGCCGCGTCCTCGACCTCATCTCGCCCATCGGCCTCGGCGCCCGCGGCCTCATCACCTCGCCGCCCAAGGCCGGCAAGACGATCATGCTGCAGCGGATCGCCCAGGCGATCACCGCCAACCGGCCCGACGTGCACCTCACGGTCCTCCTCGTGGACGAGCGCCCCGAGGAGGTCACCGACATGAAGCGGAACATCAAGGGCGAGGTG
>DASPMI010000072.1:0-24496 GCA_035627135.1 Anaeromyxobacter sp.
TAGTCGTCCTCGCCGCCGTCGCGGTTGAGCTGCTTGATCGAGAGCGCGACCTTCCGGTCCTGGAGGTCCATGTCGATGACCTTCACCTCGACCTCGTCGCCCTCCTTCACCACGTCGCGCGGGTTCTCGACGCGCTCGTCCCGCATCTCGGACACGTGGACGAGGCCCTCGATGCCGGGCTCGATCTCGACGAAGGCGCCGAAGTCGGTGACCTTCGTGACCTTGCCCTTCACGCGGGCGCCCACCGGGTGCCGCTCGGTCAGCGTGGTCCATGGATCGACGTGGAGCTGCTTGAGCCCGAGGCTGAACCGCTCGTTCTCGACGTCGATGTTGAGCACCACCGCCTCGACCACGTCACCCTTCTTGAACTTCTCGCCCGGGTGCTTGATGCGCTCGGTCCAGGAGATGTCGGAGACGTGCACGAGGCCGTCGATGCCCTCCTCCACGCCGACGAAGATGCCGAAGTCGGTGACGTTCCGGACCTCGCCGCGGATGACGGAGCCGATCGGGTACTTGTCCTCGAGCAGCGTCCACGGGTTCGCCTCGATCTGCTTCATGCCGAGGCTGATCCGCTTCGCCTTCGGGTCGATGTCGAGCACCACCGCCTCGACCTGGTGGCCCACCTCGACGAGCTTCGAGGGGTGCTTCACCCGCTTCGTCCAGCTCATCTCGGAGACGTGCACCAGGCCCTCGACGCCCTGCTCCAGCTCGATGAAGGCGCCGTAGTCGGTGAGCGAGACCACCTTGCCCTTGACCCGCGTGCCGATGGGGTACTTCTCGTCGGCGCGGTGCCACGGGTCCTCCTGGATCTGCTTGAGACCCAGGCTGACGCGCTCGCTGGCGGGGTCGAACTTGAGGACGATGACGCGGACCTCCTGCCCGACCTCGAACATCTCCGACGGGTGGCCGATGCGGCCCCAGCTCATGTCGGTGACGTGGAGCAGGCCGTCGATGCCGCCGAGGTCGATGAAGGCGCCGTAGTCGGTGAGGTTCTTGACCACGCCCTTGAGGATCGCGCCCTCCTTGAGGTTCTTCAGGGTCTCCTTCTTCAGCTCCTCGCGCTCCTTCTCGAGGAGGACCCGGCGCGACAGGACGATGTTGCCCCGCTTCTTGTTGAACTTGATGACCTTGAACTTGAACTTCTCGCCGATGAGCTTGTCGAGGTTGCGCACCGGACGGATGTCGACCTGGGAGCCGGGGAGGAACGCCTTGACGCCGATGTCGACCGAGAGGCCGCCCTTCACGCGCCCGACGATGATCCCCTCGACGAGCTCGTCGCGCTCGCACGCGGCGGAGATCTCGTCCCAGATGCGCATCTTGTCGGCCTTCTCCTTGGAGAGGACGACCATGCCCGTGTCGTTCTCGCGGGACTCGACGAGCACCTCGACCCGATCGCCCACCTTCACGCCCGGTTCACCGCCGGGCTGGGCCGAGAACTCGTTCATCGCGACCTGGCCCTCGGACTTGTAGCCGATGTCGATGACGGCGTAGTCCTTGGTCAGCTGGATGACGGTGCCGCTGACGACCTTGCCCTCTTCGATGAAGCCTGCCTTCGCCTCGCTCTCGGCGAACAGGGTCGCGAAGTCCTCGGTCTCCACGTCGGGCGTACGGATAGTCTGGTTCTCCATTCGGTCAGGCCAACCTTTTCTTCGGGAAGCGCCGCGTCCAGGCGGGACCGCGCCGATCACGGCAGCGGAGGTGAGGACGCCGGCGTTGCCACTGCTGCCCCCTGGTCTGTTGCGCGCCGGGCCCCGGGGATCGAGGGCCACAGGCGCGTGCCGGGCAAGCCCCGGCGGACGTTCCGGTATTTCCGGAACGCGCAAGCTACACGGCCAAGATCGCGCGGTCAAGGCATGTCGGAAGGCGGTCTACAGCCCCCGGAGCCACCCGGCGACGCCCTCGACCACCCAGTCGGGAGTGGACGCTCCGGCCGAGAGACCGACCACGCGACAGCCTTCGAACCACTCCGGCCGCAGCTCGGCCTCGGTCTCGACGTGCCACGTCCGGGGCTGGATCTCGCGGCAGATCTCCGCGAGGTGGCGCGTGTTGGCGCTGTTCTTCCCGCCCACCACGACGATCGCGTCGACCTCGCGGGCCAGCGAGCGGGCGTCGGCCTGACGCTCCTCCGTGTCGTTGCAGATCGTGTTCACCGCCCGGACCTCCATGTGCCGGAGGGCGAGCTGCCCGACCACCCGCTCGAAGTCCGCGCCGACGCACGTGGTCTGGACCAGGACGGCGACCTTCTTGGCCTTGAACTCGGGGACGGGGGCGCCCGGCTTCACCACCGTGACCGGGCCGGACGCGTAGGAGACGACGCCCTTGATCTCGGCGTGGTTCTCGTCGCCGACGATGACGAGGTGGTACCCGTCGGCGGAGAGCCGGCGCGCCATCGCCTGCGGAAAGATCACGTACGGGCAGGTGCCGTCCACGACCGTGAGCCCGCGCGCCTTCGCCCGCTCCAGCTCCTCGCGCACCGCGCCGTGCGTCCGGACCACGACCGTGGTCCCGTCGGGGATCTCGGCGACCGACTTCACGGTCCCGACCCCGCGCTCCTGGAACCGGGCGACCGCCTGCGGGTTGTGGATGATGGGACCGAGCGTCACGACGGGCCCCTTCGCCTCGTCCGCGACCTCGATCACCTTCTCGACGGTCCGCCGCACGCCCCAGCAGAAGCCTGCGGTCCTCGCGATCTTCACGTCCACGGCGGCCCAATATAACGATGCGCGCCCGGATCGCCACCCACCTGTGAACGAGCCCGAGCCCGAGCCCGAGGGCCGCCGTCGTTCAGCTCTTCTCCCCCACGAACTTCTCCCGTTCGTCCCGGAACAGCAGGTTGAACGTCGTGAGCGAGCCGTAGCAGCGCGTGACGTACTGCTGCATCTCGACCTTCTCCGCGTCGGACAGCTTCTCGTGGCCGTTGATCCGCTGCTCCAGCACGCGCAGGCGATCGCGAATCATGACGACCTTGTGGAACAGGCTGTCGAGCGGGATCTCCTTCGGCTGGGTGGAGGGATCGCCCGGCTTGAGCACGACGGTGCCGCCCTCCCAGCGCGGCGCGAGCTTCACGGGCGCGCTCTCGTCGGCGAGCGCCTCGCGGATGGCCTGGGCGAACTCTTCGCGGGTCATGGCGACAAGATCCTCCGGCAGCGGTTCGGCGTTGCGGGGCGACGCGGGCGCATCCGGCTCGCCCGGTTCGCCCGCGCGGTGGACGACCGGGCCCGCCGGGCGGCGCGCGCGGCGGCGGGTGGGCTCGGAGGGCGGCGCGGCGGGGACGGCCTCGTCGCGGGACAGGTAGCGCTCGCAGCGCGGGGCGGTGCCGGGGAAGTCGCCGGTCCGGACCCCGAGGCGGCAGGGGCCGACCGGGCCGCGCTCGTCCTCGAGGATGGGCCGCCAGAGGCGGCAGCTCCCGCACTCCCTGGGCCCGTAGCTCCGGCCCTCGGACTGCCCGTTCACCTCTCAGCCTCCGCGGCGGCCATCCGGGCGACGACGACGGCGGCGAGGTGCTCCACGACCGCGTCGAGCCCGAGGCCGGTGGTGTCCATCTGCGCGGCGTCGGGAGCGGGGCGGAGCGGGGCGACCGCGCGCGCGGAGTCGTCGCGATCGCGCTTCTCCTGCTCCGCGAGGACCTCGGCGAACCCGACCGTCGTTCCCTTGGCCTGGAGCTCCGCGTGCCGGCGGCGCGCCCGCTCCTCGGGCGAGGCGGTGAGGAAGAACTTGGCGTCGGCGTCGGGGAAGACGACCGTGCCGATGTCACGCCCCTCGAGCACGGCGCCGCGGTTCTCCGGCGCGAGCGCGAGGCGCCGCTGCAGCTCGAGGAGCCCTGCGCGGACGACGGGCCGGGCCGAGACCGCGCTCGCCCCGAGCGACATGGGCGGCGTCCGGATCTCGGCCGAGACGTCCTCGTCGCCGAGCAGCACCCGCTGCGGCTCGCCGGGCCGCGCGGGCGGCGCGAAGCGGATGCGCAGGCCGGGCAGGAGCGCCTCGAGCGCGGCGTCGTCGGCGTAGTCGATGCCCGCCCGGTGCGCGGCGAGCGCGACGGTTCGGTAGATCGCCCCGGTGTCCACCATCGCGAACCCGAGGCGCGCGGCCAGCATCCGCGCGGCGGTCGACTTGCCGGCCCCGGCGGGCCCATCCACCGCCACGATGAAGGGCCGGCCGGGCATCACTTCGCGAGCACCCGCCCGAGCGCCGCCAGGCACTTCTCGTTCTCGGCCGGCAGGCCGACGGAGATCCGCTGCGCGTTCGGGAAGCCGTAGCCCGCCATCGGCCGCAGGACGACGCCCTCGCGCAGCATCTCCTCGAAGAGCGCCCTGGCCGGCTTCCCGGGGAAGTCGGCGAGGAGGAAGTTGCCCTGCGACGGGACCACGGTCGCGCCGAGCTTCTCAAGCCCGGCGGCGAGGATCGGCCGCTGCTCGAGGACGAGGGCGCGGCTCCGCTGGACGTGCTCCGCGTCCGAGAGCGCCGCCACGGCCGCGGCCTGGGCGACGTGGTTCACGTTGAACGGCGCCCGCACCCGGTCGATGTACTCGACGAGGTCCGGCCGGGCGAGCCCGTACCCGACCCGCAGGCCGGCGAGGCCGTAGATCTTCGAGAACGTCCGCAGGACGATGAGGTTCGGGTACTTCTTCCGGAGCGCGAGCGCGTCCTGGTACCCCGGCGCGTCCACGTACTCGGCGTACGCCTCGTCGAGGACCACCAGCGTGTCCTTCGGCGCGGCGTCCAGCAGCGGCAGCAGGTCCTTCTCGAGGAACCAGGTGCCGGTCGGGTTGTCCGGGTTGGCGAGGAAGACGACCTTGGTCTTGCGGCCGAGGAGCTTCTTGAGCGCGTCGAGGTCGTAGTGGAAGCGCGCCTTCATGGGCGCCTCCATGAACGTCCGGCCGTGCGCGTTGGCCGCGAGCTTGTACGCGATGAAGCTCTGCGCCGACGCGAGCACCTCCTCGCCGTCGAGCACGAACGTGCGGACGAGGAGCTCGATCAGCTCGTTCGAGCCGTTCCCGACGAAGATCTCCTCGGGCGTGACGCCGTGGTGCGCGGCGAGGGCCTGGTGGAGCGCGAACGCGGAGCCGTCCGGGTAGAGGTTCACCTGCGCGACGGCCTCGCGGGCGGCGGCGAGGGCGCGCGGCGACGGGCCGAGCGGGTTCTCGTTGGAGGCGAGCTTCGCCACGTTCGAGACGCCGTACTCGCGCTCGACCTCCTCGATGGGCTTGCCAGGGACGTAGGGCTGGAGCGACGCGACGTTGGGCGGGACCAGTGCCATGGGCGGACGTTTATACCCCGCGCGCCCGAACCTTGGCGACTGGGGCATTCTAGCTGGGGGGACCGATGATGCCGGTCCCCCCAGACCCCCCGGCTCGCTCCGGGGCAGGCTCATCCGCCTACCCCTGCGCTCGCGCGCGCGTTCGGGCAGGGAAGCGCCTTCTCCGCCCTTCAGCGCTCCTCGACGAAGACGCCCATCGAGCGGAAGCGGCGGTAGCGATCCTCGACGAGCTCCGGGCCGGAGAGGCGCCGGAGCTGGCCGAGGTGCTTGCGGATCGCCTCGCCCACGTTCTTCGCGGTGAGCTCCGCGTCGCGGTGCGCGCCGCCGGGCGCCTCCCGCACGAGCTCGTCGGTGATGCCGAAGCCGGCCAGGTCGCGGGCGGTGAGCCGGAGCGCGTCGGCCGACTTCTCCGCCTTGGTCGGATCGCGGTACAGGATGGCGCTGCAGCTCTCGGGCGAGATGACCGAGTAGATCGAGTACTCGAGCATGAGCACGCGGTTGGCCACGCCGAGCGCGAGCGCGCCGCCCGAGCCGCCCTCGCCGATGACCACCGCGACCACCGGGACCGGCAGCGACGCCATCACCTCGAGGTTCACGGCGATCGCCTCGGCCTGCCCCCGCTCCTCGGCGCCGATCCCGGGATAGGCGCCGGGCGTGTCGATGAACGTGATGACCGGCTTGCCGAACCGCGCGGCGAGGTCGAAGAGCCGCCGCGCCTTGCGGTACCCCTCCGGCCGCGGCATGCCGAAGTTGCGGAGCATGTTCTCCTTCGTGCTCCGGCCCTTCTGGTGGCCCATCACCACCACGGGCTCGCCGTCGAACCGGGCGAGGCCGCCGACGATCGAGCGATCCGCGGAGAACCGCCGGTCGCCCTCGATCTCGAAGAAGTCGGTGAACAGGTGCTTCAGGTAGTCGAGCGTGTACGGCCGGTGCGGGTGCCGGGCGAGCTGGACCGTCTGCCAGCGATCGAGGTCGCTGAAGATCTGGTCCTGGAGGCGCTGGGCCTTCCGCTCGAGCTTCTGGATCTCCTCGCCGAAGTCGCCCTTCGCCGGGTCGGAGAGCTCCTTGAGCTCGGCGATCTTCGCCTCGAGCGCGAGCAGCGGGCGCTCGAACTCGAGCGCGTAAGCGAGCTTCGTCACGGGGCGGCTTATAACACGCGGCCTCGCGGCCGCCGCCATCCCTCAGGAATGCTCGGCGCGCTCGACGCAGCGCGCCAGGGCGTCGACGTCCCACGGCGGCCGGATCCATCGCACCCCGGGCTCCTTGCGCAGCCAGATCACCTGCCTCCGCGCGTACCGCCGGTGCGAGACCTGGATCCGCCGGACCGCCTCCGCCTCCGGGAGGTCCCCGCGCAGGACGGCAGCGGCCTCGGCGTACCCGATCGGAACGCGGCCGGGGAGCCGTCCGCCGCAGCGCGCGAGCAGGCGCTCGGTCTCCGCGAGGAGCCCGCGCGCGAACATCGCGGGGACGCGCGCGTCGATCCGGGCGTGCAGCTCCGGCCGCGGTACGTGGAGCGCGAGGAGCGTCGCACGGTACCGGTCCTGCTGGAACCCGTGCGCCGCGTACAGCTCCGACGGGCGCGTGCCGCCGGCGGCGATCTCGAGCGCGCGGACGATCCGGACGAGGTCGTTCGGCCGGATCCGGGCAGCCATGTCCGGGTCGACCGCCGCGAGCCGCGCGTGGAGGGCGGGACGCCCGAGCCGCTCCGCCTCGTCCTCGAGCGCCGCGCGGAGCGCGGGGTCGCGGCCCGGCGCGACCACGACGCCGTGGAGAAGCGCGCGGACGTAGAGCCCGGTCCCGCCCACGACGAGCGGCAGCCGCCCGCGCGACGCGATCCCGGCGATGGCCTCGTCGGCGAGCGCCACCCAGCGGGCGGCGTCCATCCCTTCGCCGGGCTCCACCACGTCGACCAGGTGGTGCGGGACCGCCGCGAGCTCCTCGGCGGTCGGCTTGGCCGTCCCGGCGTCGAGGCCGCGGTACACCTGCTGCGAGTCCGCGTTCACGATCTCGCCGCCGAGCCGGCGCGCCAGCTCGAGGGCGAGCGCGGTCTTGCCGGACGCGGTCGGGCCGGCGAGGACGAGGATCGCGTGGCCGGGCGCCGAGGGCGCGCCGGCACCGGGGAAGGCTGCCATCGTCCCCATCTACGCGGGCGCGCGGAGGTGGGTCAACCCGCCCTCGTCCCGCTGCCGGCCTCCGGGGCTATGATGCCCGGCCCGGAGTCCCCTTGCGCCCGCACCGCACCGCCCTTTCGCTCGCCTTCTCCATCATCCTCCTCGACGTGATGGGGCTCACCCTCCTCTTCCCGGTCGGCGCGTACCTCGTGCAGCGCTACAGCCAGGACGCCCGCCACGTCGCGCTGCTCTCGGCGATCTACGCCGCGGCCCAGTTCTGCGCGGCGCCGGCGCTCGGCTACGTCTCGGATCGGCTCGGGCGGCGCCCCGTGATCCTCGCCTGCGTCTTCGGCCAGGCGGCGGGGTACGTGCTGTTCGGCGTCGGCGGCGCGCTCTGGATCCTCTTCCTGGCGCGGGCGATCGCCGGCATCACCGGCGGGAGTATCTCCACGGCGACCGCCTACATCGCCGACGTCTCGACCCCGGAGGAGCGGCCGCGCAACTTCACGCTCGTGGGCATCGCGTGGGGCGTCGGCCTCGTGATCGGACCCGCCATCGGCGCCGCGGCCGGGCAGGTGCGCCTCGAGCTCCCCGCGTACATCGCCGCCGCGCTCGGCCTCGCCAGCGCGTGCCTCTGCTGGTTCTACCTCCCTGAGTCCCTCCCGCCCGAGCGCCGCGACCGCTCGCCGTTCCGCCTGCGCGCGCTCAACCCGCTCGGCTCGGTGCTCCGGACCTTCCGGCGGCCGATCTTCGTGCTCCCGCTGCTCGCGCTCTGCCTCTTCAACCTCGGCTTCCACGGCGCGAACGCCACCGAGGTCATCTACCTCATCCAGCGGTTCGGCGCGGCGCCCTGGCAGCTCGGGGCGCTCATGGCGGGCGCGGGCGTCGTGATCGCGACCGTGCAAGGCATCTGGGTGCGCCAGCTCATCCCGCGCCACGGGGAGAAGCGCACGGCCATCGTCGCGCTCTCGGTCCAGTGCGCCGTCTCGGCGGGCGCCCTGCTCGCCCCGAGCCTCCTCGTCGTCGTCCCGATCATCCTCCTGCGGAACGCGGCGAGCGCCTTCGTCTTTCCGTCGCTGGGCGGGCTCGTCTCGAAGCTCGCGCGGGAGGACGAGCTGGGCCAGCTCATGGGCGTGACGACTGCGCTGCAGAGCCTCATGAGCGCGCTCGGCCCGGCGGCGGCGGGCGAGGCGCACGAGCGGCTCTTCTCCGGCGCGGGGTACGCGCTCGGGGCCGTGCTCGTGGGGCTCGCGGCGATCGTCGCGGCGCGGCTCCATCCGCCCACGCGGCCGCAGCCCCGCGCGCCCTGAGCGGTGTGTCGAACGCCCGACGGCGGCGCGGGCGTCGCCGCTACCGCGTCACCCGCGCCGCCAGCTCGTCGAGCGCGACCGGCGTCTCCTCGCGCGTCGCCAGGTCCTTGAGCTTGGCCTGGCCGGTCGCGACCTCGTTGCCGCCGAGGACCACCGCGTAGCGCGCGCCGACGCGCTCGGCCTGCTTGAACTGGGCCTTCAGCTTGCCGCCGCGCGGGTCGAGGTCGCAGGCGACGCCGGCCTTGCGCAGGGCGGCGGCGCGGCGGAGGCCCTCCATCGCGCCCGCGGGGTCGGCGCTGATGAAGAACACGGCGGGGCGGCGCTCGGGCGCGACGCGGCCGAGCTTCTCGAGCACCATCGCGAGCCGCTCCTGTCCGAGGGCGAAGCCGACGCCCGGCGTGGGCGGCCCGCCGAGCGTCTCGACCAGCTTGTCGTACCGGCCGCCGCCGGCGAGCGCCGACTGCGAGCCGAGCGCATCGCTCGAGAACTCGAAGGCGGTCCGGACGTAGTAGTCGAGCCCCCGCACGAGCCGCGTGTCGACGGTGAACGCCACACCCAGCGCCGTGAGCCCCTCCTTCACGCGGTCGAAGTGCGAGCGGCAGCCGTCGCAGAGCCGCTCGAGGAGGCGCGGCGCCTTCTCCAGCACGGGCTGGCAGCTCTCCACCTTGCAGTCGAGGACGCGCAGCGGGTTCCGCTCGATCCGGTCGTTGCAGTCGGAGCAGAGCGCGCCCTTGTTCGCCGTGAGGTAACCCTTCAGCTCGGAGACGTACGCCGGCCGGCAGTTGCCGTCGCCGACGGAGTTCACCTCGAGGTGCGCGGTGACCCCGAGGCGACGGAAGTAGTCCGCCAGCATCGCGATCTGCTCGGCGTCGAGGTCGGGCTCCGCGATGCCGAAGGCCTCGCACCCGATCTGGTGGAACTGGCGGTAGCGGCCTTTCTGCGGCCGCTCGCGCCGGAACATGGGGCCCATGTAGAACCACTTCTGCGGCCCCTCGACGTACGCGCCGTGCTCGATGAAGGCGCGGACGACGCCCGCGGTGCCCTCGGGCCGGAGCGCGAGCAGCGCCTCGCCCTTGTCCTCGAAGGCGTACATCTCCTTGTTGACGATGTCGGTCGCCTCGCCCACGCCGCGGGCGAAGAGCTGCGCCGCCTCGACCGCGGGGGTCCGGATCTCCCGGTACCCGTGGAGCGCGAACACCTCGCGGGCGACCGTCTCCATCTCCTGCCAGCGGCCGACCTCGGCCGGCAGGATGTCGTTCATGCCCTTCACGCCGTTGATCTTCACGGCGCCGTAGATACCAGAGACGGCGCGGGCGCGCACGGGTGAAGGCCCGGGGAGCGCTCGGGCTCGGGCGCGCGGCCACGGGGCTAGCGCAGCCGGATCCCGTAGACTGTCCCGCCCCGCGTCGCGAGGACGATCGTGTCGTCGAACACGGCCGGCGACGCCTCCACGTTGGCGTCGAGCTGGAGCCGCGCCGCGACCTTCCCGTCCGCGCCGTCCACGAGCATGAGCCGCCCCGCGCGGTCGGCCTGGACGATCCACGTCTTCCCGGCGGCCGCGTCGCGCACGGCGGTGGGCGTGGACCAGAGGTCCGCGCCCACCTCGAGGCGCCAGAGCTCGCGCCCGTCGTCCTTCGCGAGGGCCACGACCGCGCCCGGCTCCGGACAGAGGCAGAGGGTGAAGACGACGCGGTCCGCGAGGTCGTCCTTGCCGACGAGCGGCGTCGAGAAGCTGCCCGCCTGGATCCGCCGGGGCCCGTCCCAGCCGCCCTTGCACCCGTACTCCTTCACCCAGCGCGCCTGGCCGGTCACGCCGTCGAGCCGGCGGATCCGGCCCTTCCCCGCGTCGCCCTGGAGATCGACCTCGGAGGCGACGTACAGCGCCGGCCCGTCCGGCGTCCCCTCCACCACCACCGACGCGTCGGTGTCGTCGCCGACCTCGAGGGCCCACGCCGGCCGGAGCGTCTGGAGATCGAGCGCCTGGAGCTCGCCGCCGTTGTCGGCGAACCAGGCGAGCGCGCCGTCCGCCGCGAGCGAGTTCTCGATGCCCAGCTTCGCCCCGGAGCCGAACCGGTACCGGAGCACGCGGGGCGCGATGGTCATCGTCCTCGCCTCCGGGTCGAACCGCGCCCCGAGCTCGACGAGGTAGACGAGGCCGTTCTCGCCGCCGACGAGGAACGTGTCCGTCTCGCGGTTCACGAGGCCGGACGAGTCGAAGGCCCCCCAGCCGCGGCGCGCGACGGGATCGCGACCGGGCAGGAAGAAGACCTCCTGCATCGTGGTGAGCGCGTACACGCGCAGCCCGATCGGCGCCTTCGCGGGGATGCCCTGGCCGACGAAGAGGAGCGGCCAGCCGCGCGGATCGACCGAGACGCTCCCCTTGATCGGGTTGCCCGTGCGGAGCGGCGGGCGGGTCGGCTTCCCGGTGCGGAGATCGAGGAAGTAGACGTTGCCGTCGAGTGAACCCTGGACGACCTCGACCAGGCCCGCGTCCGCCTGGCGCGCGCCGAGCGACGGCATCGCCGCCCGCACCGCGTCCGGCCACCGGACGATCACCGGCTGCCCGGTCCAGCCCGCGCCGCCGCCCCACGGTGGCGGGCTCGCGCCGGTCTTGAAGGTCCAGGCGATCTCGAGCTCCTTCCGCTCGATGCGCCGGTCGCCGAATGCCCCGCCGTCGCGCCGGTGCCCGCCGCGGAACGTCAGCACGCCGTCCGCGAGGGCGTAGCGCTCCGGGAACTCCTGCGGCCGGATCGGCGGCGGGAGCTCGCCGCGCCCGGCGAGCACCTCGGGCCGGAGCTTGCGGTACGCGGCGAGGCTCAGGGCCGGGTCGAGGGCGGGGCGCTTCGGCGTCGCGGGGGCCGCGGGCGTGACGGCCGCCGGCGCGGCCGGCTCCGGAGCGGCGGGAGGTGTCGGGCTCGGCTCCGGGGCCGCGGCCGACGCAGCGGGCTGCGCCGACTGGCGCCCGGCGCACGCGGCGAGCACGAGCATGGCCACGGCGGCGCGCCGGCGAGCTTGCACTGAGCGAGAATACCCCGGCGGGTCCCCCGCTCGTGTACCATCCTCGCTGTACACGGGGGCTGCGCCCCCGCCCCGGGAGCAAAGCTCCTGGGGCCCCACCCCTGCTGCGCTGGGTCCCGCCGCGCCGCGCCGCCGGGATCATACCCATTGTGAAGGGCGGCTTGCGCGGCACCCAGCGAGGAGGGCGCTGCCCCTCCCCCGCGCTCTGCGCGGCCCCCCCCCGGCGACATCCGCTCCCACGGTCCGCTCACGAGCCCGCCCCGATCGCCTCCCCCACCCGCACCCGCGCGCCGGCCGCGAGCCGCGCGTCGAGCGCCACGCGGCCGGGCTCGAACACCAGGATCACGGTCGAGCCCATCTCGAAGGCGCCGAGCTCTCCGCCCTTCTCCACCGGGATCGGCGTCTCGTAGTCGCGCGCGGCGACCCGCGCGCGGCGGAGGTTCGTCAGCGGGACCGTGGGATCGTAGTACGCACGCACGCGGCCGACGACGGTCGCGCCCACGGCGACCACCGCGCAGGCGCCGAGCGGCGTCTCGAGCACCGTGACGAGCCGCTCGTTGACGGTGAAGAGCCCGGGCACGGTGCGCACGGACGCAGGGTTCACCGGCCAGAGCCGCCCGGGCACGTACCGGTACCCGGTCACCGCGCCGCCGAGCGGGAAGTGGATCCGGTGGTAGTCGCGCGGGGAGAGATAGATCGTCGCGAACGCGCCGCCCTCGAGGCGCCGCGCCAGCGCCTCGTCGCCGAGGAGCGCCGCGAGCCCGTAGTCGATCCCCTTCGCCTGCACGAGCCGCCCGCCGGCCGTGACGCCCACCTCGGAGACGACCCCGTCCACCGGCGAGACGGCCACGCGCTCGCCGGCGGCGATGGGTCGGAGGCCGGGCCGGAGGGGGCGCGCGAAGAACTCCCCGAACGTCTCGTACGCGGTGAGCTCCGCGCACTCGGAGAGGTCGATCCCGTACCGGGCCGCGAAGGCGCGCATGGCCGCGCGACGGATCCCCGCGGGGGCGCGCCAGCGCGTGAGCGCCCCGGCGACCCGGGAGATCGTGTTCTTGGGGAGGAGGCGCAGGGCGCCGACGAAGAGGCGGTCGTTCATGCGGGCGGACGGAGTGTAGTCCGGAAACGCCGGGTCCGGGAGACCGTCACCGCTCGTGCGTCGAGAGTTGCTCGGGCTTCGCCCTCGCCCCGTCGGCGGGCAGAGCCCGCCTCCTCCGCTGGCTCAGCACGAGCGGATGCTCGGTTCGGGCGCATACAATGCTGGTGTGCGGATCGCCCTCGTCTCCGACACCCACGGCCTCACCGACCCCAAGCTCCCGGAGCTGTTCCAGGGGTGCGAGCGCGTGCTCCACGCCGGCGACATCGTGACGACGCCGGTGCTCGACACGCTCGCGCGGATCGCCCCGGTGACCGCGGTCCGCGGGAACAACGACGTCGCTCCGTCGTTCGACCGCCTCCCCGAGACCGTCTGCCTGCCCGTCGAGGAGCTGCGCCTCTTCATGGTTCACGACCTCGGCGACCGCGTGCGCCCGAAGCCGCGGGCGGGCGCGGCGCTCGCCCGGGAGCGGCCGCACATCGTCATCCACGGCCACTCTCACCGGCCCGGCGCGGTCCTCCACGGCGGACGCCTCTTCGTGAACCCCGGCAGCGCCGGCCCGCGGCGGTTCACCCTCCCCCGGACCGCCGCGATCCTGACCGTCGCCGGCCGCCGCGCGCACGTCGCCTTCTTCGAGCTCTCGGGCGAGCGGCCCGCACCGCACGGCCAGCCGTTCGAGACGGAGCTGTGAGCCTCCCGCCGCCCGATCGGCTGCTCCGGACCGTCGGCCTCGACGACGCCCCATTCCGGCGCGGGGCCCGCGGCGGCGTCGGCGTCGCCGGCGTGGTCTGCGCGGGCACGCGGTTCGAGGGGCTGCTCTGGGGACGCGTGCGCCAGGACGGCTGGAACGCGACCGACGTCCTCCTCGGCCTCGTCGGCGCGAGCAAGTTCCTCCCGCAGCTCCACCTCGTGCTCCTCGACGGCATCTCCTTCGGAGGCTTCAACGTGGTGGACTTGCCGCGCCTGGCCGCCGGGCTCGGGCGCCCGTGCCTCGCGGTCATGCGCCGCCCGCCGGATCTCGCCGCGGTCGAGGCGGCCATCCGCCGCCTGCCGCGCGCCGAGGCGCGGCTCGCGGTCCTCCGGCGGGCCGGTCCCGTCCACCGGCTCGGCGGGTTCGTGTTCCAGGTGCAGGGCGCTTCCCCCGAGATCGCCGCGGCGGCGCTTGCCCGCGTCACCGATCGCGGCGCCGTCCCCGAACCCCTCCGCCTCGCGCACCTGATCGGAGGGGCCGTCCGTGTGGGTGAAAGCGGGCGTCGCGCGTAGGTCGTAAGCGGCCAGTCACGTGCCACCGGCGCGGACCCCTGATAAGAATCGGGATCGCCGTGTGTCGTCTCTTCGGCCAGCACGCCCATCCGGGCTTCGATCCCACCGAGCCGCTCTGCAGCGCGGAGAACGCCCTCCGCTTCCAGTCGCACCGCCACCCGCACGGCTGGGGCATCGGCTGGTACGAGCACGGCTCGCCCTGCGTCCGGCGCGGCATCCTGCCGGCGCACTCCGACGACGCGTTCGCCGCCGCCGGCCGGGAGATCCGCGCCCCGCTCGTCGTGGCGCACATCCGCGAGGCGAGCGTGGGACCGGTCCTCCCGGAGAACTGCCACCCCTTCCACTGGGACCGCTGGCTCTTCGCGCACAACGGGACGGTGGCGCGCTTCCGCGACGATGGCGAGGTGCGCGCCGCGATCGAGGCGGAGATCGACCCCGACCTCCGCCGGTTCCGCGGCGACACCGACAGCGAGCGCTGCTTCCGCCTCTTCCTCACCTGCCTCCGCGCACGCGCCGGCCTCGCGTCGCCCGGGCTCGACGACGTGCGCCGCGCCTTCGCCGAGGCGGCGGCGACGGTGCTCCGGATCGCCGACGCCGTCCCGGTCCCGAGGCCGACCGCCCTCACGTTCCTCGTCTCGGACGGCCGGCTCCTCGCCGCCTGCCGCCACCGCCGCACCCTCCACGTCTCGACGAACGCCGGCGCGCGCCACGCCTTCGTGGTCGCGAGCGAGCGGATCGGCAACGGCCCCTGGGCCGAGGTGCCCGAGGAAGGGTTCGTCGGGACGGAGGACGGGGTCAGGACGTACGCCGCGGCGCTCGCCGCTTGACCGCCCGGCGCTTCGTCATCTGCCGCGCCCGCCGGTGCGGGGACCCCGCGCGCGCGCGAGCAGCGCCTCGCCCAGCGCCGCCGGCCGTGCGCCGACCCCGACCACCTCGATCGTCCGCGCAGAGGGCGACGTCGGGTGGTGGCCCAGCCTGATGGTGAGCCGCTCCGCCGGGAGCGCCCCCGGGACCCGATCGGCCCACTCCACGAGGAGCGCGCCCTCGCCGCCCACGAGGTCGCCGAACCCCGTCGCGTAGAGCTCGTCCTCGTCGCCGATCCGGTAGAGGTCCGCGTGGTGGACGGGGATCCGCCCGCGGTAGGTGGCGACGATCGCGAAGCTCGGGCTCGACACCTCCGCCGGCGGCACCCTGGCGCCGGCGCACGCCCCGCGTACCAGCTCGGTCTTGCCGGCGCCCAGGTCACCCTCGAGCGCCACCACGTCGCCGGGTTCCAGGAGCGAGCCCAGCCGGCGCCCGAGCGCGCGCGTCCCCGCCGCGGACCGGGTCACCTGCGCGCCGGCGAACCGCGCCTGTCCCTCGCCGCTCACCTGCGCCACTCCGCCCAGACCTCTCCGATCGCGTCGCCGAGATCACCCGCGAGGAGCCCGCGCTGCCCGCGCCGCGCCGCCACGCGATCGCCCGCGCGGCCGTGGACCCAGGCCGCGACCCGCCCGGCCGCGCCCGGCGCCAGCCCGCCGGCGAGCAGCGCGCCCGTGAGCCCGGCGAGCACGTCGCCGGTGCCGCCCGTCGCCATCCCGGCGTTCCCCGTCGGGATCACCGCCGGTGGACCCTCCGGGTCGGCGACGACCGTCCGCGCGCCCTTCAGCACCACCGTCACGCCCCACGCGCGCGCGCACGCCGCCGCGAGGCCGAGCCGGTCCGCCTGGACCTCCGCGGTCGTCTTGCGCGTGAGCCGCGCCATCTCGCCGGGGTGCGGGGTGAGGACCACCGGTGCGCCCAGTGCGCGCGGGCCCTCCGCCGTCTCGGCGAGCGCGTTGAGCGCGTCGGCGTCGAGCGCCGCCGGGATCCCGGCGCGCGCGAGCAGCTCGCGCAGGAGGGCGCCCGTCTCGGGCCCCCGCGGGATGCCCGGGCCGACCACGAGCGCGTCGGCGTCGCGGGCCGCCTCGAGCAGCGGCGCGAGATCGGCAGCGCCGAGCGGCCCCCAGCCCGGGAGCGGGATGCTCATCGCCTCGGGGCGGCCGGCGAGCGCGAGCGGCATCACGTCCGGCCGCGCCGCGAGCCATACCAGCCCCGCCCCGCCGCGGAGCGCCCCGGTGAGCGCGAGGTGCGCCGCGCCCGACTTGCCGGGCGAGCCGGCGATCACCACGAGCCGTCCGGCGTCCCCCTTGTGCGCGTCGGGCCGGCGCGGCGGCAGGAGCTCGCGGGCGTCCTCCTCCTCGAGGAGCTCCGCCTCGACCGGCACCCGCGCCGCGGCGGGCGCCGGGATGCCGATGTCTGCGACCGTCACCTCGCCCGCGAGCGCCGCGCCCGGGAAGACCACCAGGCCGCGCTTCGGGAACGCGAACGTCACCGTCCGGTCGGCCTCCACGCACGGTCCGAGCGGCCGCCCGGTGTCCGCCGAGAGGCCCGAGGGGACGTCCACGGCCACGACGCGCGCGCCCGCGTCGCGGGCGGCGGCGATCGCGGCGATGGCGGCGGCGAACCTCCCCTCCGGCGCTCGCGCCAGCCCGGTCCCGAGGAGCGCGTCCACGACCACGTCGCCCGGCCCGAGCGCGAGCGGCGGCACCTCCGCCCCGCCGTCCCCCGCGTCCCCGACGTCGTGGATGGCGATCCCCGCTGCCGCCGCCTGGGCCCGCACGGCCGCCGCGTCGCCGGACAGCCTGTAGGCCGGGACGAGCGCGAGCACGTCCGTGAGCCGCCCCTCCGCGTGCAGGAGGCGCGCGGCCACGTAGCCGTCGCCGCCGTTGTTGCCGCCGCCGCAGAGCACCCGGACCCGGCCGCCCTGCCCGAGCAGGGCCGCCGCGGCGCGGGCGACCGCCGCGCCCGCGCGCTCCATGAGCGCGAGCGAGGGGACGCCGAGCTCGTCGATCGCCGCGCGATCGATGGCGCGCATCTCCGCGGAGCCGACGAGCCTCATGGCGTCCCCTCGGCCACGACCACGGCCGCCGCGGTCCCGCCGTCGTGCGTGATCGAGAGGTGCAGCCGGGCCACGCCGAGCCTCCGCGCCGCCTCCTCCGCGGCGCCGGAGAGGACGAGCGCCGGCGCGCCCTCGCCGCGGACGACCTCGAGCTCCTGGAACCGCAGGCCCGCCGGCACCCCGAGCGCCTTGAGCGCCGCCTCCTTCGCGGCGAACCGGGCGGCGTACCGCGTGGCCCGATCGACGCGCGCGTCGCAGTAGGCGCGCTCGCCCGCGGTGAACACGCGCGCCACGAACCGCTCCGCGCGCGCCGGCGGCCCCTCGAGGATGCGGGCCATCCGCGCGATGTCGACGAGATCGAGGCCGAGGCCCAGGATCACGGCCGCGCCTGCCGGAGCAGGTCCTTCATCTCCCGCACCGCCCGCTCGAACCCGACGAGCACCGCGCGCGCGACGATCGAGTGGCCGATGTTCAGCTCCTCCATCTCCGGGATCGCGGCCACGGGGAGGACGTTCTGGTAGTTGAGGCCGTGCCCGCCGGCCACCGTCAGGCCGAGCTTCGCCGCGGCCTTGCAGGCGTCGACGAGCCGGTTGAGCTCGCGCCGCCGATCGGCGGCGAGCCGCGCCTCGCAGTACCGTCCGGTGTGGAACTCGACGATCGTGGCCTCGGCGCGGTGCGCCGCCTTCACCTGGTCGAGGTCCGGATCGATGAAGAGCGAGACCTCGATCTCCGCGTCCCCGAGCGTCTTGACCGCCTTGCGGACGGCGTCGCGGCCGCCGACGACGTCGAGCCCGCCCTCGGTGGTGAGCTCCTCGCGCCGCTCCGGGACGAGCGTCACCATGTCCGGCTTGGTCTCGTAGGCGATCCGGACCATCTCCTGGGTGGCGGCCATCTCGAGGTTGAGCCGCGTCGTGACGGTCCGGCGCATGACCTGAAGGTCGCGGTCCTGGATGTGCCGGCGGTCCTCGCGGAGGTGGATGGTGATCTGGTCCGCCCCGGCCATCTCGGCCATCATCGCGGCGGCGACCGGGTCCGGGTAGAGCGTGCGCCGGAGCTGGCGCAGCGTGGCGACGTGATCGACGTTGACTCCCAGGCGGGCGGGCATGGGGGGATGTTAACGCGAAACGGGGCCGCGGATGCGCCCTACCCCAGCGCTTCCCTCAACGCAGTCGCGATCCCATCCGCCATCCCCCGGATCCGCTCCGCGTCCGGCCCCTCGACCAGCACCCGGACCTTGTTCTCGGTCCCGGAGAACCGGACCAGCACCCGGCCGTCCGCCCCGAGCGCCTCCTCGGCGGCGGCGATGGCCTTCCCCACCGAGGGGAGCTCGGCGAGCGGCCGCTTCTCCTTCACGGCCACGTTCACGAGCGCCTGCGGGACGGGCTCGAAACACCGCGCGAGCTCGGACAGGCTCCGGCCGTCGCGGCGCATCACCGCCAGCACGTTGAGCGCCGCCGCGACGCCGTCTCCGGTGGTGACGTGGTCGAGGAAGATGAGGTGGCCGGACTGCTCGCCGCCGAAGTTGTAGCCGTTCCGCCGCATCTCCTCGACGACGTACCGGTCGCCGACCTGCGTGCGGACGACGCGCCCGCCGACGTCGTGGAGCGCGCGCTCGAGCCCGAGGCTCGACATCACGGTCGAGACCACCGTGTTCTTCGCGAGCGCGCCCTGGCGCACGAGGTCGCGCCCGACGATGGCCATGATCGCGTCCCCGTCCACGATCCGTCCGGTCTCGTCGGCGAGGATGAGCCGGTCCGCGTCCCCGTCGAGGGCGAGGCCGAGGTGCGCGCCGTGCTCGCGGATCGCCCTGGCCATCGCCTCCGGGTGCACCGCGCCGCAGCCCTCGTTGATGTTGGTGCCGTCGGGCGCGACGCCGAGCGGGATCACCTTCGCCCCGAGCTCCTCGAACGCCTCGGGCGCGACGTGATAGGCGGCGCCGTTCGCGCAGTCCACGACGACCGTGAGCCCCTCGAGCGTCAGGTCCTTCGGGAAGAGCGACTTCAGGAACTGCGCGTACCGCCCCTTGGCGTCGTCGATCCGCTTCGCCTTGCCGATGCGGGTCGCGGTGGGCCGGAGCGCCTGGAAGTCGGGGTTCCCGCCCTCGCCGCCGAGCACGAGGTGCTCGATCTCCAGCTCCACCTCGTCCGGCAGCTTGAAGCCGTCGCGGGAGAAGAACTTGATGCCGTTGTCCTGGTACGGGTTGTGGCTCGCGGAGATGACGACCCCCGCGTCGGCCCGCATGGACTGGGTGACGAAGGCGATGCCCGGCGTGGGCAGCGGGCCCGAGAGCAGCACGTCCACGCCCATGGAGCAGATGCCCGAGGCGATGGCCTGCTCGAGCATGTAGCCGGAGAGGCGCGTGTCCTTGCCGATGACGATCCGGTGCCGGTGCGATCCGTTCCGGACCACGAACGCGAGCGCCCGCCCGAGCTGGAGCGCCATCTCCGCCGTCATCGGGTGGACGTTCGCGACGCCGCGCACGCCGTCGGTGCCGAAGAGGCGGCGGACCGCAGGGGGCGCGGGCGCCGCCACCGCGCCGTTCCGGGCGGCGCCGTCCACGATCGGGACCACGCCGTCCACGCCGTCCTTCTTCCCTGCACCCGTGCGCGTCCCCATCGTGCTCCCCCGTTCTCCTCGTGAGCCCCGCGGCGAGAGGCGGCGGGAACCTACCACACGGCCGGGCCGGTCGCCTCCGGCGACGCGTGCCCCAACGCTAGGGCGCGGGGCTCGCCCGCGCCGCCTCCCGGATCGCGGCCGCGACCCGAGCGGCCTGGCGCGCCGCCGCCACGTCGTGGACGCGGACGAGCTCGACCCCCGCGAGGACGCAGGCGGCGACCGCCGCGAGCGTCCCCGGGAGCCGGTCCGCGACCTCCGCCCCGGTGAGCTTCCCGATGAAGCTCTTCCGCGACGGGCCCACGAGGAGCGGGCACCCCAGCCTGCGCAGGCGGCCCAGGCCGGCGAGGAGCGCGAGGCTCTGCTCGGCCGTCTTCGCGAAGCCGATCCCCGGATCGAGCACGACCCGCTCGCGGCGTACGCCGGCCCGCTCGGCGCGGGCGAGCGCCTGCTCGAGCTCGGCCGCGACCTCCTCGACCACGTCCCCGTACACCGCGCGTGACGCCATGTCGGCGGGCGTCCCGCGCATGTGCATGAGGACGGCGGGGCCCCCCCGCGCGGCGACCAGCTCCGCCAGCTCCGGCGAGGCCAGGCCCTGCACGTCGTTGACGAGGTCGGCGCCGGCGTCGAGCGCGGCCCGGGCCACCTCCGGCTTCGAGGTGTCGACGGAGATGGGGACCGCGAAGCCGCGGGCCCGCAGGCGCTCGATCACGGGGATCACGCGCCGGAGCTCCTCAGCCGCGGCGACGGGTGGCGCGCCGGGGCGCGTGGACTCGCCCCCGACGTCCACGAGGTCCGCGCCTTCCTGCTCCAGCCGCAGGGCGTGCTCCACGGCGGCGTCCGCCTCCGCGAACCGTCCGCCGTCGGAGAACGAGTCGGGCGTGACGTTGACGACGCCCATGAGAAAGGGGCCGGGCCCCTCGAAGAGCCGCGGCCCGATCTGCATCCGCACGACCGCCTCCAGACGCGGAGGGCTCCAGGCTGCAGGCTCCAGGCTTCAGGAGAAGAGGCGCACCTGGAGCCTGGAGTCCGTAGCCTGTAGCCTCGTTTCACGCCTTACTGGCCGCAGGCACGCCGCCCACGGCGTCGAGCAGCCCGCCGCGCTTCCCCTTCTCCGTGGAGAGCGGGGCGGACGGCTTCGGCGGCGGGGTCCGGGCGATGGTGCCACCGGACATGAGGACGTCGATGTCCGAGGCGTCGAGGGTCTCGTACTCGATGAGCGCGTCGGCGATCCGGTTCAGGATCTCCCGGTTCTCCGTCAGCACCGCCTTGGCCCGCTCGTACTGCTCGGTGACGATGCGGCGGACCTCGGCGTCGATGTCGCGCGCCGTCTGCTCCGAGTACCCCTGGGCGGTCGCCATCTCGCGCCCCAGGAACACCTCGCCCTCCTTCTTACCGTAGGCGAGCGGTCCGAGCTCGCTCATGCCCCACTCGCAGACCATCGACCGGGCGAGGTTGGTCGCGACCTCGATGTCGTTCCCGGCGCCGGTCGTCTTCTGCGAGAAGGTGAGCTCCTCGGCGATCCGGCCGCCCATCAGGATCGCGATCTGGTTGAGCGCGTACTCCTGGTTGATGCTGAGCCGGTCCTCCTGCGGGAGCTGCTGGGTGAGGCCCAGCGCGCGGCCGCGGGGGATGATCGTGACCTTGTGGACGGGGTCGGTCCCGGGGAGGACCTTGGCGACGAGCGCGTGCCCCGCCTCGTGGATCGCGGTGGTCCGCTTCTCCTTCTCGGAGATGATCATCGACCGCCGCTCGGTGCCCATGAGCACCTTGTCCTTCGCGAACTCGAAGTCGTTGATCGAGAGCCGCTCCTGGTTGCGCCGGGCGGCGTAGAGCGCGGCCTCGTTCACGAGGTTCTCGATGTCCGCGCCGGAGAAGCCGGGGGTGCCGCGGGCGATCTGCGAGAGATCGACCGAGCCGTCGAGGGGGGTCTTCTTGGTGTGGACCTTGAGGATGCCGAGGCGGCCGTTGAGGTCCGGCCGCGGGACGGTGATCCGGCGGTCGAAGCGGCCCGGGCGGAGGAGCGCCGGGTCGAGCACGTCGGGGCGGTTGGTCGCGGCGATGAGGATGACGCCCTCGTTGGACTCGAAGCCGTCCATCTCCACGAGCAGCTGGTTGAGGGTCTGCTCGCGCTCGTCGTGTCCGCCGCCCAGGCCGGCGCCGCGGTGGCGGCCGACGGCGTCGATCTCGTCGATGAAGATGATGCAGGGGGCGTTCTTCTTGCCCTGCTCGAAGAGGTCGCGGACGCGCGAGGCGCCGACGCCGACGAACATCTCGACGAAGTCGGAGCCGGAGATCGAGAAGAACGGGACCCCCGCCTCGCCGGCCACGGCGCGCGCGAGGAGCGTCTTGCCCGTGCCCGGCGGGCCCATGAGCAGCACGCCCTTCGGGATGCGGCCGCCGAGCCGGGTGAACTTCTTCGGGTCCTTGAGGAACGAGATGATCTCCTCGAGCTCGTCCTTGGACTCGTCGATGCCGGCGACGTCCGCGAAGGTGACCTTGTTGTGGTGCTCGGTCATGAGCTTCGCGCGCGACTTCCCGAAGCTCATCGCCTTGCCGCCGCCCGACTGCAGCTGGCGCATGAAGAAGAAGATGAGGAGGAAGACGACGAGGAGCGGGAGGAACTGCACGAGCAGCCCCACCAGCACCGAGTTCTCCTTCGCCTCCTCGAACTCGACGGTCACCCCGTTCCTGAGGAGCTTGTCCGTGATGTCCTTGGCGAAGAAGCCGACGACGTCGCTCGGGCCGGTCGCCTCGAACGGCTTCCCCCCGTCGCGGAGCTCGCCCGAGTACTCGTTCCCCTTGATCTTGATCTTCTGGATCTTGTTCTCGTCGACCAGCTTCTGGAACTGGCTCCAGTTCGGCTTCTCCGGAGTGGGCTGGCCGAAGCTCTTCCCGACGTTGTTGAAGAGGGCAAAGGCCAGCGCGATGATGCAGACCCAGAGCAGGGCGGTCTTGTAGGACTGTCGCAAGTTCGGTTCCCTTCCGTGCGTCCCAACCACCGGCGCGGCGGGGGTGTTCCGCAGGTCTGCAGCGCCCGGTCAGGCGACCGGCCGCGCGTCACCCGTTGCTTTATAGCAACCCCGCACCCCCATTGCAGTATGCGCTAGAGGGCCTCTACCCCGACGTCCAGGCCTGCGCCATTCGGCCCGGCCCCCTGCGCGAGAGCGCCCAGCTCGGGGATGGCGATCACCGTCGCGCCCTCGGCCAGCAGGAGGAGGCCGTCGCGCCGCTCCCGGGGGATCTTCCGGTCGATGAGCCACGCCTTGAGCTTCTTGCCGCCCGCGCCCCCGTCGGGCCGGAACCGATCGCCCGGCCGCCGCGTCCGGAGCTCGAGCGGCCACGGCACGAGCTCCGGCCGCCGCGCGCGGACCCGGACGGCGAGGGCGCGACCGGGCACCACGAAGCGCCCCGGCCCCGCCACGGGGAGCGGCGCGAGCCCTGGCGCATACGGCTGCGGCGCCGACGGGACGGCCTCGAGCCGTCCGTCGCGGTGGCGCAGCTCGACGTGGCCGGGGAGCGAGAGCCGCCACGTCCCCCCGCGCCGGAGCAGGCGGAGGACCTCCTCGACGTGCTCCGCGCCGAGCTCCGCCGCGCGGCCCGCGCGCGCGCGCGCCGCCCCGCGCCAGAGCCGCCGGACGATCCGGCGGCGCACCGCGAGGGGTTCGGCGCGGAGCCGCGTCACGTCCGCGCCGCGGTCCCCCGCGGCGGCGCGCGCACGGGTGGAGAGCGCACGCTCGTCCGCGCGGAGCAGCTCCGCAGAGCGGGCGATGGCACGCTCCGCGGCGGGCGCGAGCTTCGCGAGCACCGGCACGAGCTCGTGGCGGACGCGGTTGCGCGCGTACCGCGGCGACGCGTTGGTGGGATCTTCCCGCCACGCGAGCCCCGCGGTCGAGAGGAACGCGAGCACCTCGGCGCGGGACCGGTCGAGGAGCGGGCGCACGATCGCGCCGCGCCGCGGAGGGATCCCCGAGAGCCCGCGCGCGCCAGCGCCCCGGAGCAGACGCAGGAGCACGGTCTCCGCCTGATCGGTCCGGGTGTGTCCGGTGGCGATCCGCGTGGCGCCGGCCCGGGCGGCCTCGGCCCGGAGCGCCGCGTACCGCTGCCGCCGCGCTTCGGCCTGCACGTTCCCGGGCGGAACCACGACGGCGACGTTCGTGAGCGGTACGCCGAGCGCACGGCAGGTCGCCGTGGCGGCGTCGACGTCGGCCGCGCCGGGGCGGAGGCCGTGGTCGACGTGGACCGCCGAGAGCGCGGCGAGCGCTCCGGCGTCGCGGAGGGCTGCCAGCGCGGCCACGAGCGCGGTCGAGTCCGGACCGCCCGACAGCGCAGCGAGGACGTGGTCGCCGGGGCCGAAGAGCTTCCGCCGCCGGACGGTGGCCAGGACGCCGGTCACGAACGGATGGAGGGGTCGCTTGCGCACGGCGAGCGGCGGGCTGGGCCGTCTCTTATACTAGTCGCGGATGGCGGCCGAACGGGGTCTGGGAATCGAGACGAGCGGCGGGTGGTTCTCGAGACGCAGGAGGAGCACGGCGGCCCCGCGGAATCCAAGTGACCGAGATCGCCGAGGAATGAAACGGTAGATGCGCGGTGTTGGAACGAGCGGGAGCAGACGATTTTCAACGAGCTGGGCCTAGGGGTCCCCCCCCTCCCCCTCTGGGCCCACGGAGGGCCGGCAGCGATGCCGGCTCTCCTTTTTTTTGCTGCGCGTCGAATATTGAACCCAGGGTGAGGGGAAGCGAACCGCCCGCCGGGAAGCCTTCTTGACCGAAGGTCCCTCCCGACGTACAAACCCGTCGTTGTCCCACACCACGGAGCTGCGATGCCCGGCACCGACAAGCGCAAGCAGTCCCTGTACTTCCCCGAGGACATGCTCAACGAGATCCAGGCGGAGGCGAACCGGCAGGACCG
>DASPMI010000073.1:0-2406 GCA_035627135.1 Anaeromyxobacter sp.
CAGCGGGCGGCGCTCGCCGCGTTCCTGCCCGAGACGCTCGAGATCCTCGAGGCGCGCCGGCGCGAGCTGCGCGTCCGGCGCGACCTCGTCGTCCCCGCGCTCCGCGACCTGGGGTTCGACGTGCCGGTCGCCCCCGAGGGCGCGTTCTACGTCTGGGCCGGCTGCGGACGCCTCGCCGACGACAGCAGCGCGTTCGCGATGGAGATCCTCGAGCGCGCCGGCGTCGCCGTCACCGCCGGCCTCGACTTCGGACGGAACCAGCCGGAGAGGTTCCTGCGGTTCTCGTACACGACGTCGCTCGCGAACCTGCGCGAGGCGATGGAGCGCCTGCGGGGGTTCCTGTGCTCTCGACCGAGAAGCTCCACGCCGTGATCGTGAAGGACGGGAAGGTCGCGAAGACGCTCAGCGAGGCGCCCGAACAGCTCCCCGCCGAGCTGCGCGAGACCTGTCTCCGGCAGTGACGAGCGCTCCGCTCGGCGCGTCCACGCCGGGACACGCCCGGCGCGGCCACCGGGCCACGCGGCCTGCGGGCTCCCCGAAACCCGTGGGGCCGCGCGCCCTTGGACGCGCGCCCTGCGCTGGCCGCGTCCATGCAGTCGCGGCCGGCATGACCTCCACGCCGACCGCGATCGCCGTCCTCCTGGCCGCCCTCTCGCTCCCCGTCCCGGCGCTCGCGGCAGCGCCCGAGAACAGGACGCTCTCGCCGTACTTCGTCGTCGAGGGCGGAGACCCCGGTGTGGACGCCCTCCCGCTGAAGTCGACGGCCGCCACGATCGACGTGGTCGGCGTCATCGCGAACGTCAACGTCGAGCAGACCTACGCAAATCAGGGGACGACGCCCTTGCACGCCAAGTACGTGTTCCCGGCCTCCACCCGCGCCGCGGTGCACGGGCTGCGGATGACCGTCGGGGACCGGACGATCGAGGCGCGCATCAAGGAGCGCGCGGAGGCGCGCGCGACCTACGAGCAGGCGAAGGGGGAGGGCAAGAACGCCTCGCTCCTCGAGCTGCAGCGGCCCAACGTCTTCACGATGGAGGTCGCGAACGTCCTCCCCGGCGACGCCGTGAAGGTCGAGCTCCGGTACACCGAGCTGCTCGTCCCGACCGACGGGGTCTACGAGCTGGTCTACCCGACGGTCGTCCTGCCCCGGTACTCCAGCCGGCCCGAGGCGGGCGCGCCCGAGGGCGATCGGTGGGTGAAGAGCCCGTACACGAAGGAGGGCGCGGCGCCGTCGTACACGTTCGACCTGCGCGCGCGGATCCAGAGCGGGATCCCGCTCCAGGACGTCTCGGTCCCGAGCCACGAGGCCACCATCCAGTTCGCCGGCCCCTCGGAGGCGACGATCGCGCTCGCGCCGTCCGAGAAGGCGGGCGGCGACCGGGACGTCGTGCTGCGCTACCGCCTCGCGGGGGCGAAGATCGCGTCCGGCCTCCTCGTCCAGGACGGCCCGGGCGAGAAGTTCTTCCTGCTCACGGTCGAGCCGCCGGCGCGCGTCTCGCCCGCAGACCTCCCGCCGCGCGAGTACGTCTTCATCGTGGACGTCTCCGGCTCGATGCACGGGTTCCCGCTCGACACCGCGAAGGAGCTGATGGGAGACCTCCTCGGCGGCCTCCGCCCGATCGACCGGTTCGACGTCATCCTCTTCTCCGGCGCGCACGCCCTCATGGCGCCCCGGTCGGTCCCGGCGACCGCCGAGAACGTCCGCGCGGCGAAGGCGCTCCTCGACCGGGAGCAGGGCGGGGGCGGGACGGAGCTCCTCCCGGCGCTGCGCGAGGCCATGGACCTGCCCGCGGCCAACGGGACGGCGCGGAGCTTCATCGTGGTCACGGACGGCGGCATCTCCGAGGAGAGGGCGATGTTCGAGTACGTCCGCGCCCACCTCGGCGAGGCGAACGTCTTCTCGTTCGGCATCGGCTCGTCCGTGAACCGGTATCTCGTCGAGGGCCTGGCGAAGGCCGGCCTGGGCGAGGCGTTCGTGGTCGAGCGGCCCGCCGAGGCGGCCGCCGTCGCGGCGCGGTTCCGGCGGTACGTCGAGGCGCCGGTGCTGACGGACATCCAGGTCTCGTACGACGGCTTCCGGGCGAGCGAGGTCGAGCCGGCCGCGATCCCCGATCTCCTGGCGCAGCGGCCGATCGTCGTCCAGGGCAAGTGGACCGGCGCGCTCCGGGGGACGATCACGGTCCACCGGCCGGACCGGCACGGGTCCCTTCCGGCAGGTGATCGACGTCGCCACCGCGAAGCCCGCCCCCGGCGAGGCGCTCCGCCAGCTCTGGGCCCGCACGCGCATCGCCGCGCTGTCCGACTTCAGCCGCCGTGACGAGAGCGAGGAGGAGAAGGCGGAGATCACCCGGCTCGGCCTCGCGTACGGGCTCCTCACGCGCCACACGTCGTTCGTCGCCGTCCTGC
>DASPMI010000074.1:0-5016 GCA_035627135.1 Anaeromyxobacter sp.
CTGGCCCGCGCTCACGCTCGAGGTCGCGCCCCACACGTTGTTGAGCGTCGTCCCGTGGAGCGCCGCCACCAGCGTCCAGCTCGTCACCGCCGACGTGCTCGCGTTCGCGAGCGTGATGTTGGCGCAATACCCGGCGCCCCACGAGTCCACCGGCATCGTGGCGGTCACGCCGTTCGTCGTGAGCGCCGCCATGGAGCTTCGGGCGCCGGACGGCTGCTCGCTCGCGCCGCCGCAGGCCGCCAGCCACGCAAACACGAGCGGAAGGGCGCACGAGAGTGCGCAATGACGGAACCTCACTGGAACCTCCTCGGCGGGCACGGGACCGCCTCCTGGAGTCAGGCTGCGACTACACGGGATTCGCTACTCCGCCGCGAAGCACGGGCGTGTGAACGTTCACATGGCGAAGTGCGAGCTATGTCACATTTCCACGAGACGCCGTCAACGCCCCATTGCACGAGGGTCGTGAACCCTCGACGTTCATGCGCCTTTTTTCGGAGGGGACCCGCCCCGAGGGCGCCGGCCGGCCGGATCGACCCACGCCGAATTGACAACGATGGAACCGGCGCCCCCGCGCACCCAAATCTTCGATTGGTTCGATTTAGACTGCCCGCGCCCACGCGCGCCGAGAGCGGTGGCCGGCAGCGGAGCCGGAAGAAGCACCGCCGGCCGCCCGTAGCGCTGCGGCCGGCGGTGCCCCGATCCACCTGCGGAGCGCCTCAGAACTGACTGATGAACGTCCAGACGTCCTGCGGGACCCAGCTCGAGCTCTGGTTGCGATCCCTCGGATCGAACACGTGGCCGCCGTCGAACGCGCACCACCGCACCGGGCGGCCCGCCGCGCAGTTCTGGTAGTTCGTGCAGACGTGCGTGCCGCTCCCGGAGGCAGGCTCCGGCGGGTTCTGCGCCGTGCAGCCGTTGTTCCGCACGAACCGGTCACGCATGCTCCGACCTCCGGAGATGCTGAGCACCGTGTCGCCGAGGCCGTGCGCGTGGTAGTACGCGATCGGCAGGGTCCCGTTGCTGCAGCCGCTCAGCAGGCCGCCCGCGTAGAGCGCGACGCCGCGGAACACGTTGGCCCGATCGCACGCGATCGCGTACGACATGCCCGCGCCGTAGCTGAACCCGGTCGCGAAGATCCGGTTCAGGTCGATGCAGAGGCCGTTCTGGACCTGGTTGAGGATCGCGTCCGTGAAGGCGAGATCCTGCCCGTTGGTGTTCGGCCAGCCGGTCCCGGAGCCCGAGCCCGTGCCCATGGGCGCGACGAAGATGGTGCTGTTGTTGGAGAGGGGCAGCAGGCCGTAGTAATTCCCGCCCGCCACGTTTTGCGCCGTCCCGCCGAGCCAGTGGTAGGCGACGACGAGGCGGTACGGGTTCGTGTTGTTGTAGTTGTCCGGCACGCGGAGGATGTACGTGCGGCCGTTCAGCGTGATCGTCCCGTTCTGCAGGGTGCGGGCGGTGCCGCAGCCCGCGCTCGGCCGCGTGCCGCCGGTGCTCCCGGTGAACGTCGCGGTGACCGACCGCGCCGCCGTCATGGTGACGATGCAGCTCCCGGTGCCGGTGCAGGCGCCGCTCCACCCGCCGAAGGTCGAGCCCGACGCGGCCGCGGCCGCCAGGGTGACCGCGGTACCGCTGGCGTAGCTGGCGCTGCAGGTCGAGCCGCAGCTGATGCCGGCCGGGTTCGAGGTGACCGTCCCGCTCCCCGTCCCGGCCCGCGTCACGGTGAGCGCGTACGTCGTCCCGCCGTTCCCGCCCGCCGCGACCGTGATCCCCGAGACCTTCGGGTTGTCCGGGCCGCCGCCGCGCGCGAACTGGATCACCACCTGCCCGCTCGCGCTGGCCGTGGTCTCGAACGTCCGCGCGATCCCCCTGTTGGCCCCGCCCGCCGCCGCGAAGATGTCGAACGCCGTCAGCACCGTCGCGCCGTTGATCGCCACGTTGAACGTCCGCTGCCCCGCGGCCGTCCAGTAGCTCTCCGCGAAGTAGAGCGTCACCGTCTGCGCCGAGCCCGGCGTGCGGCTGCCGATCGTGTACGTGAACTCCCCGTACCGCTCCGTCTGGAACACCGCCGCCGGCGGCACCGGCGACGGCACGAGCGACGTGTCGATCGCCGCCGTCGTCGAGTACGTGCTCCCGCCCGTGAACCCCGCGTCCGCGACGAACGTCCCCGCCGCCGCGCCGCCCGCGTTGACCGACACCGTCGCATCGATCACCGCCGCCGTGTCGAACGTCGCCGTGACCGTCCGCGCCGCCGTCATCGCGACCGTGCAGGCCGCCGTGCCCGTGCAGGCGCCGCTCCAGCCCGCGAACGTCGAGCCCGCGGCCGCCGCCGCCGTCAGCGTCACGATCGTGCCGCTCGCGTAGCTCGCGCTGCACGTCGCGCCGCAGCCGATCCCCGCCGGCGTCGACGTGACCGTCCCGCTCCCTGCGCCGACCCTGGTCACCGTCAGCGTGTAGCTCGTGGGGCCACCCGTCCCGCCGCCCACCACCTCCAGCGACTGGAGCGCCGGGCTCGCGCTGCCGGTCCCGCAGAACCCGAGGCTCACCGACGCGCCGGGGGCGATCCGGGCGTTGTAGTCCACCGGCCGGAGGGTCACCTGGCCCGCGCTCACGCTCGAGGTCGCGCCCCACACGTTGTTGAGCGTCGTCCCGTGGAGCGCCGCCACCAGCGTCCAGCTCGTCACCGCCGACGTGCTCGCGTTCGCGAGCGTGATGTTGGCGCAATACCCGGCACCCCACGAGTCCACCGGCATCGTGGCGGTCACGCCGTTCGTCGTGAGCGCCGCCATGGAACCACCGGCGTCCGCCGGTCGTTCGGCCGCCCCCTCGCAGGCCACTGTGCCGGACACGAGCAGAAGAGCTGCACACAACGCGCGGTACCTGGTTCTCATGGCTTCTCCCCGGCGGCACCACGGCCGCCGCTTCGATTGAGCGCTGGTGATTCGACACGGCGCCCGCCCCCAATGACGCAGGCGACGGACGCAAACCTTCACATCCCGAGAAGAGGGCGCTTTGCCAGGTCGAGCCACCGCCGTCAATGCCCCATTCCGCTCTGGCCGCGAACTCCTTCGGGCCGAGGGCCTTTCCCGGCAAAGGCGATCCAGCCTGCCCGGTCGCCCGGGCCCTCCGGCGCGGATCGATTCAGGAGCGACGCGTGCTCCACCACCGGCGCGCACGCGCGCTCGAAAATCCAACCTCGCGCCCGGACCTTCGGGCGCGTCGTGGAATGGGGCGTTGACCGCGAAGAGCGGACGTGGCAGACCTCGCACATTTCGTGTGAGCGTTAACACGCGCTGCATTGGCGCGTTGCAGTCGCCTCTACCCGTGTCGTCGTGGTCCAGACGGAGCGCGCGCGATCGCAGCCCAACCCACCGTGCAGCATCGACGGTCGGCTCGGGCGCTCCGTCCCCGATTGGAGGACGCCATGAATCGCCGCTCCCGTCGCTTTCCACTCCCAGTATTCCTCGCGCTCGTGACGGCGTGCGGCGCGCCCGGGGACACCGCCGACCCGTCCGCGCCCGAGGCGGCCATCTCGGCGAACCTGACGAAGCCGCCGATGGGCTGGGACTCCTGGAACACCTTCGCCCAGGCGATCGACTTCAATGTGATCAAGGCGCAGGCCGACGCGATGGTGGCGTCGGGGATGAAGGACGCCGGCTACGAGTACGTCAACCTCGACGCCGGGTGGTGGCTCGGCACGCGCGACGCCCAGGGCAACATCACGATCGACCAGGCGAAGTGGCCGGGCGGGATGAAGGCGGTCGCCGATTACATCCACAGCAAGGGGCTCAAGGCCGGCATCTACACCGACGCAGGCAAGAACGGCTGCATCAACTGGTGGCCCACCAACGGGCCCCGGGGGCCGAACACCGGGTCCGAGGGCCACTACGACCGGGACTTCCTGCAGTTCTCGCAATGGGGCTTCGACTACGTCAAGGTCGACTGGTGCGGCGGCCGGGACGAGGGGCTGAACGCGCGCAACACGTACACCGCCATCAGCGCGGCCATCGATCGGGCGACGGCCCACACCGGCCGGCCGATGGTGCTGTCCATCTGCGAGTGGGGCGCCAACCAGCCGTGGACCTGGGCGCCGGCGATCTCCAGCCTCTGGCGGACCAGCGACGACATCATCTTCTTCGGCGAGGCGCCGTCGATGGACCGCGTCCTGCGCAACTTCGACTCCGCGCTGCACCCGGAGGCGCAGAGCCCGGGCCACTACAACGACCCGGACATGATGATGGTGGGCATGCCCGGCTTCACGGCGGCGCAGAACCGGACGCACATGGGCCTCTGGGCGATCCTGAGCGCGCCCCTCATCGCGGGCAACAACCTCGCCACGATGAGCGCCGAGACCCGGGCCATCCTCACCAACCGCGACGTGCTCGCCGTCCACGCCGACCCGCTCGCGCGGACGCCGGTGCGGGTGTCCGACGTCTCCGGGCGGCAGGTCTACAACAAGGTGCTCTCCGGCGCCGGCAGGCGCGCCGTGGCCCTGCTCAACCGCACCACGTCGGCGGGGTCGATCACGGTGCGCTGGTCCGACCTCGGGCTCACCTCCGGCTCGGCCCAGGTGAGGAACCTCTGGACGGGCCAGGACCTCGGCACGATCGCGACGAGCTACACCGTCACGGTGCCGGCGCGCGAGGCGGTCCTGCTCCTCGTCACGGACGCGACCAGCGTCGTCGGCGGCCCCGTGTCGCTCAACGCGGGCGGCACGGCGAGCGGGAGCTGGGTGGCCGACACCGGCTTCTCCGGCGGCAGCACCTACTCGGTCACGACCGCCATCGACACCGCGCAGCTCAGCGGGACGATCCCGCCGCAGGCCGTCCTCCAGACGGAGCGGTACGGGGAGTTCACGTACACGCTGGGCGGCTTCGGCGCCGGGAGCGCGCAGGCGGTGACGCTGTACTTCGCGGAGGTCTACTGGACCGCCGCGGGCCAGCGGACGTTCAACGTCGCGATCAACGGCGCGACGGTCCTCTCCGCCTTCGACATCTTCGCGGCCGCGGGGGGCGCCGG
>DASPMI010000075.1:0-6593 GCA_035627135.1 Anaeromyxobacter sp.
GACCGACGTTCGAGGTCTCGCTCGCGGAGCCGAAGGAGGCGCTCCGCCTCAATCGGCCCGCGACGCTGCGGGGCGACGCGCGCTACTACTTCGGCCTCCCCGTCACCGGTGGTCAAGTCCGGTGGCGGGTGACGCGCGAGCCGGTCTATCCGGCGTGGTGGTGGTGGTGGAGGCCCTACCGGGCCGAGCCGGCGCAGGTCGTCGGGAGCGGCCTGGCGAAGCTGGGCGAGGACGGCGCCTTCGAGTTCACGTTCAAGCCCGAGGCCGACGAGCGGGCGGGCGCGGAGGCGACCTTCCGCTACCGGGCCGAGGTGGACGTGACCGACGAGGGCGGGGAGACGCGGAGCGCGAACCGCGGATTCCGCCTGGGCCGCGTGGCGGTCGAGGCGCGGATCGACTCCGAGCGCCCGTTCGGCGTCGAGGGGCGGCCGGCGCCGATGACCGTGGTCCGGACGGACCTCGACGGCTCCCCGCGCGCTGGCCGTGGGCGCTGGCGCCTCACCTCCCTGACCCAGCCGAAGGAGACCTTGCTCCCGGCCGACCAGCCGCTGCCGGAAGGCGTGGCTCCGCTGGGCGGTGACGAGGCCGACGGCGACGAGCCCTTCGCGGCGGCGGACCCCGGAGAGCGCCGCTTCGAAACGCCGGGCGATCGGCTCCGGCCGCGCTGGGACACTGGCATCGACGCCGCCGCCATCCTGCGCTCGTGGAGCGAGGGGCGGGAGGTGGCGCGCGGCGAGCTCGTCCACGATCAGCGAGGCGAGGCGAAGCTCGAACTGCCGGCGCTACCCCCGGGCGCGTACCGGATCAGCTACGAGACCGAGGACGACTTCGGCGCCACCTACCGGATGCAGCAGGACCAGGTGGTCGCCGGCGCAAAGCTCCCGCTGCAGGTCCCTGCCTACCTCGCGGCCGAGAAGCCGGTGGTGCGGGTCGGCGAGAAGGCGCGGCTCCTCGTCCACTCCGGGATCCCGGGCCAGGTCCTCTGGCTGGAGCGGGTGCGGGGCGGGAAGCGCGTCTCCCTCCAGGCGCTCCGTGCCGGGCACGAGCCGGCGATCGTCGAGATCCCGGTGACCGAGCAGGATCGCGGCGGGTTCGTCTGCGAGCTGATTGTCGAGCGCGACCACCAGCTGGTGCGGCTCGACGCCAGCGTGATGGTCCCCTGGGACGATCGCGAGCTGAAGGTGGAGCTCTCGAGCTTCCGCGACCGGCTCCGCCCGGGCGCCAAGGAGACCTGGCGCGTCACCGTGAAGGGCCCCCCGCGCGCGAAGCCCGAGGCGGCCGCTGCCGAGCTCCTCGCCTACATGTACGATCGGAGCCTCGACGCCTTCGCGCCCCATACCCCGCAGTCGCCCATGTCGCTCTGGCCGAACCGCGCGACGCACTGGCCCTCGACCTCGAACCTCGGCCAGGAGAGCGGGATGTGGCTGCGCGGCGAATGGCCGACGCTCGACACCGGCCCCGTCTTCACGCCCGATCGGCTGCACTTCGAGGAAGGCTACGGCATCGGCGGACCGGGGCTGCGCATGCATCGGTACGCAGCTGCGGGCGCGCCGCCGATGCCGATGGCGGCGCCGCCGGCGGCCCCAGCCGCTCCCGGTCCGCGCAACGGCGCCAAGCAACGGGCGATGGAGGCGAAGGAAGACTCCTTCGCCGCGGCCTTGGCGCCGAAGGACAAGGAGGTGGTCGTCGAGACCGCCCCGACTCCCGTCCGCGCCAACTTCGCCGAGACCGCCTTCTGGACGCCGCAGCTCCGGACCGGGAAGGACGGGAGCGCCGCCATCGAGTTCACCGTCCCGGACTCGGTGACGAGCTGGGCGGTGTTCGTCCACGCCGTCACCAAGGACCTCTGGTCCGGGTCCGTCCAGCGCCAGGCCCAGAGCGTGAAGGACCTGATGGTCCGCCCCTACGTGCCTCGGTTCCTGCGCGAGGGCGACCGGGCCGACCTGAGGGTGATGGTGAACGACGCGTCCGACGAGCCGATGTCGGGCGAGGTCCGGCTCGAGGTGCGCGACGCCGATACCGGTGAAGACCTGGCGGCGGCGTTCGGGCTCCGGCCGGCCGACCTGGCGAAGCCGTTCACGGTGGCAGCGCAGGGGAGCACGCCGGTGGTGTTCAAGCTGTCCGCGCCGCGGAAGGTGCTGACCGCCGCCTTCCGGATCACCGCGAAGGCCGGCGACCTCTCCGACGGCGAGTTCCGGCCCGTGCCCGTCCTGCCCGGCCGCGTCCACCTCGTCCAGTCGCGGTTCGTCACGCTGCGGGACAAGGACCGGCGGACCATGGCCTTCGCCGATCTGGCGGTCGCCGATCCGACGCGGGTGAACGAGCAGCTGGTGGTCACGGTGGACGCGCAGCTGCTCGGCTCGGTCCTGGCCGCGCTGCCGTACCTCGTCCGCTATCCGTACGAGTGCACGGAGCAGACGCTCAACCGGTTCCTCTCCACCGGCATCGTCACCTCGGTCTTCGAGGACCAGCCGGCCCTGGCGCAGATGGCGAAGGAGCTCTCGCGACGCGACACGCGGCTCGAGCGGTTCGACGCCGCCGACCCGAACCGGAGGATGGCGCTCGAGGAGTCGCCCTGGCTGATGGAGGCGCGCGGCGATCCGCTCGACGCGAGGAGCGGTGCCTCCCTCGTCCACGTGCTCGACCCGAAGATCGCCGAGGCGCAGCGGAACCAGGCGCTCGAGAAGCTGCGCAAGGCGCAGCTGCCGGACGGCGCCTTCCCGTGGTTCCCGGGCGGTCCGCCCAGCCCGTACATGACCCTCTACCTGCTGCACGGGTTCGCCCGGGCGGCCGAGTTCGACGTGCCGGTGCCGAAGGAGATGGTCATGCACGCCTGGGGGTACCTCGCCCAGCACGTGCGCGCCGAGGACTTACGGCGCATGCGGACCGAGGACTGCTGCTGGGAGTTCCTCACCTTCCTCAACTACGTGGCGAGCGCGTACCCGGACGCCTCGTGGACGGGAAGCGGGCTCACCGAGGCGGAGCGGAAGGAGATCCTCGCCTTCTCGTTCAAGCACTGGAAGCGGCACTCCCCGATGCTCAAGGGGTACCTGGCCCTGACCCTGAAGCGGATGGGCCGCCCCGCCGACGCGCGGCTCGTCTGGGCGAGCGTGATGGACTCGGCGAAGACGGCGCCCGACCAGGGGACCTTCTGGGCGCAGGAGGACCGGAGCTGGCTCTGGTACAACGACACCATCGAGACCCACGCGTTCGCGCTCCGCACGCTGATGGAGCTCGACCCGTCCAGCCCGAAGAAGGACGGGCTGGTCCTCTGGCTCCTCCTCAACAAGAAGCTGAACCAGTGGAAGAGCACCCGCGCGACCGCCGAGGTGATCTACTCGCTCGTCCACGCCATGAAGAACGAGGGGCAGCTCGGCATCCGCGAGGCGGTGGACGTCACGGTGGGTGGAGAGCGGAAGAGCTTCGTGTTCGAGCCGGACCGCTACACCGGCAAGGGCAACCGGGTGATCGTGCCGGGCG
The DNA here is from genome assembly GCA_035627135.1 of Anaeromyxobacter sp. GTDB lineage: Bacteria > Myxococcota > Myxococcia > Myxococcales > Anaeromyxobacteraceae > Anaeromyxobacter. Next base: position 3,481 of record DASPMI010000075.1, read on the forward strand.
AGAAGGTCTCGGCCGAGACCGCCACCGTCACGGTGGAGAAGGAGACGAAGGGGTTCGCCTTCGCCTCGGCCACCTGGCACTTCTCCACCGAGAGGCTGCCGGCGGAGGCGCGCGGGGACTTCTTCTCCGTGACCCGCCGTTACTTCCTCCGCGACCGGAAGGGGACCGAGGCGGTGCTCCGCCCGATCGAGGAGGGGACGCCCATCGAGGTCGGCGACGAGGTGGAGGTCCAGCTCTCGCTCCGGACGAAGCACGCCGCCGAGTACGTCCACCTGCGCGATCCGCGCGGCGCCGGCTTCGAGCCGGTGAGCCAGGTGAGCGGCTACCGGTGGGATCTCGGGATCGGGTGGTACGAGGAGGTCCGAGACAGCGGGACCAACTTCTTCTTCGAGTGGCTGCCGCAGGGCGAGTACACGTTCAAGTACCGGGTGCGGGCGAGCATGGCCGGGGCGTTCCGGGTCGGCCCGGCCACGATCCAGTCGCTCTACGCGCCCGAGTTCAGCGCGTACTCGTCGGGCGCGGAGTTGGAGGTGAAGGGGAAGTAGCCGGCCTGGCCCGTCGTTTCTCCGGCGGCGACCAACCGCGCGTAGAGCGTGCCTCGCGCACGCTCCGAGATGTCACGGCGAAACCCGTGAAAGGGCGGCTTTGCTGCGCAAACTGACCACGTGGCGCCTGGGAGGTGCGCCGAAGAGCCGGGCGTACTCGCGGCTGAACTGCGAAGGGCTCTCGTAGCCGACCTTGAACGCGGCGCCGGCTGCGTCGAAGCCCTCGTTCAGCATGAGCCGCCTCGCCTCGTTCAGCCGCAACCACTTCTGGTACTGCAGCGGGCTCATCGCGGTGAGCTGGCGGAAGTGGTGGTGCAAGCTCGACGGGCTCAGGTGCACGCGCGCGGCCAACTCCTCGACGCGCAGCCGTACCGCGTAGTTCACCTTCAGCCACTCGATGGCCCTCCCGACGAGGTGGCTCTGGCTGCCGACGGACGCGATCTGGCGCAGTCGACCCGCCTGATCGCTCGTCAGCAGACGGTAGTGCAGCTCGCGACGCACGAGCGGCGCGAGCACCTCGATCGCGTCTGGCTCGTCGAGCAGATCCGTGAGCCGCTTGAAGGTCTCGAGCAGCGTCGGCGTGACCGCGCCGAGCGCCATGCCCCTGGCCTGGGAGCGGTCCTCGCGCGGCGCCAGCCGGACCTGCGGGACCAGCTCGGCGAGCAGGCGCAGGTCGAGCTTCAGGGTCAGGCCGAGGCAGGGGCGCCTCGGGCTCGCCTCGAGGACCTGCGAGCTCGCCGGCACGTCCAGGGACGCGATCAAGAAGTGATCGCTGTCGTACGCATACGCGTCGTCTCCCGCGAGCATCCGCTTCTTCCCCTGGACCACCAGGACGACGCTCGGCTCGACCCTGCAGATGCCCGGCGGCGTCGGCGCCTCGCGGCGGAAGAGCAGCAGGTCCGCGATCGGCGTCGAGCGGTCCGGAGTGCCCTCGGTCCACCACCCGATGGTGCGCGCCAGCGCCGCGCGGGTCGCGTCGAGGGACGGCCCTGTCCGGTCGGATGCCATGCGTGCGCTCGCCTCCCTCTTGCGAACCCAAAGTGTAGCGGGCGGCGGGCCGACTTTCCCGCTTCTCCGCCGACCCAGAGGATCAGGCAAGAACCGGCGAGGACCGGTCTACCGCCCGCGCTGGCGCGCGCACAAGAATCTCAGGTCGAAAACGTCGAGAACCAAGGAGACGCGAATGGAGAACCTGCAGCCCCGCAAGGGAGTCGTTCATGCCTCTGTCATCGCCTGCGCAGCGCTCGTGGTGAGCTCCTGGCCTGGCATGGTTCGAGCCGTTCCCCGTGCGAAGAAGGAGATTGCCGTGAAGCTGACCCAGACATGGGACAAGACCTTCCCGAACAGCGTGAAGGTCGATCACCAGAAGGTGACGTTCGAGACCCGCTACGGCATCACGCTCGCGGCGGACCTGTACCTCCCGAAGGACCGCGCGGGCAAAAAGCTCCCCGCGCTCGTCGTCAGCGGGCCCTTCGGCGCGGTGAAGGAGCAGTCGTCCGGGCTCTACGCCCAGACGATGGCCGAGCGCGGCTACGTGACCGTCGCGTTCGATCCGTCCTTCACGGGCGAGAGCGGCGGCGCGCCCCGCAACGTCGCCTCGCCGGACATCAACACCGAGGACTTCAGCGCCGCGGTGGATTTCCTCGGCCTTCAGCCCTCCGTCGACCGCAGCCGGATCGGCCTCATCGGCATCTGCGGCTTCGGTGGCATGGGGCTGAACGCCGCCGCCGCCGACAAGCGGATCAAGGCCGTCGTCACGACGAGCATGTACGACATGTCGCGCGTGATGGCGAAGGGCTACTACGACAGGCGCACCAAGGACCAGCGCGCGCAGATGCTGGAGGAGATGAGCGTGCAGCGCTGGGCTGATGCGGAGAAGGGTGCCCCGGCGGCAGGCCCGCGGATCCTGCCCGAGACGCTGGAGGGCATCACGGACCCGGTCGTCCGGATGTACTTCGACTACTACCGCACGCCGCGCGGGTTCCACGTGCGGTCGCCGAACTCCAACGGCGCCTGGACGGCGACCGGGGCGATGTCGTTCATGAACATGCCGCTGCTGACCTACGTGGACGAGATCTCGCCGCGTCCGGTCCTCCTGATCGCGGGTGAGAACGCGCACTCGCGCTACTTCAGCGAGGACGCCTACAAGGCCGCGGCGGAGCCGAAGGAGCTCATGATCATCCAGAACGCCGACCACGTCGATCTGTACGACCGCTCGGACAAGATCCCGTTCGAGAAGATCTCCGAGTTCTTCGGCAAGAACCTGAGTGAACGGTCGGGATCTGAGCGCAGCGCCTCGGCTCCACGCGACGACGCTGGCACAGCGGCCAATCGAGTCACCCCCTCGACCGCGCGGCCCTAGCGCCGAGAGGCCAATCGAGGAGCCGGGGCGGCGGGGAGGGTGCCGCCGTCCCGGCGCTCGCTCCACCGCGGCTCCGAGGTCACCGACATGAAGCTGCTCGCCGCCGCCGCATCGGTCCTGCTCTCCGCTGCACACCCACCCGCTCGGTCAGACCCTCATCGTCACTTCCGGTGTGGGGCGCGTGGCGCAGTGGGGTGGATCCGTCG
>DASPMI010000076.1:0-32783 GCA_035627135.1 Anaeromyxobacter sp.
GTTCCGCCCGAAGTTCTGCTGCGCGAAGATCGCGGCGTAGTTCCCCCACGCCGGATCGGGCGGGAGCGCCTCCACGCGGTAGAGGGCGGAGCCCTCCTTCAGCGAGGAGACGATCGCCCAGTAGAACGGGAAGACCGTGTAGACCACGATCGCCGCCACGAGCAGGTAGAAGAACGCCCGGCCCACGATCCGGCGCGCGCCGCCCATGTCACGCCTCCCCCGCGCCGAGCCGGACGCGCCCGAGCGTGATGTACGCGATGGTGAAGATCCCGATGATCACGAAGAGGAACGTGGACGCGGCCGAGCCGTACCCGACGTCCTGGAACTCGACGAGCTGCTGCCGCGCGTAGATGGCCATCGTCGAGGTCGCGCGGCTGTTGCCCGTGAGGATGAACGGGAGGTCGAAGATCCGGAGCGCGTCCAGGGTCCGGAAGATGATCGCCACCATGAGCCCGGGCCGGATGAGGGGCAGCGTGATCCGCCAGAAGACCTTGAGCGGGTGGACGCCGTCGACCTTCGCCGCCTCGTAGATCTCCGCCGGCACCATCTGGAGCGCCGCCAGGATGAGGAGCGTCATGAAGGGGGTCGTCTTCCAGACGTCCACGAGGACGACGGCGGTGAGCGCGAGGTCCGGGTTCGCGGTCCAGGCGAGCGGCCCCTCGACGAGCCCGAGCGCGAGGAAGACGTGGTTCAGGACGCCGTACAGATCGTTGTACATCCAGTTCCACATCTGGGCGGAGACGACCGTGGGGATCGCCCAGGGGATGAGGACCGCGGCCCGGAGCAGGCCGCGGCCCGGCAGGTGGGCGTTGAGCGTGAGCGCGATGATCGTCCCGAGCACCGTCTCGATCGCGACGGAGAGCACGGTGAACCGGACCGTGTTCAGGACCGACGTCCACCAGTCCGCGTCGGCGGCGAGGAGGCGGAAGTTCTCGAGCCCCACCACCGCCCAGTCCTGCATGTCCGCCAGGTGGGCGTCCGTGAAGGCGAAGTAGATCGTCCGAACGAGGGGCCAGCCGGCGACCGCGGCGAGGACGGCGAGCATGGGGAGGACGAAGATCCACGCCCACCGCCGCCGCTGACGCGTGAGCTGCGACGCCTCCGCGGCCGCGGCCGCCCCGAGGAGCTCGCTCCGATCCCGCACCGCCTCCACGGCCGCCTCCCTACCGCGCCGCGCGGCGGTTGAGCCGCTGGATGACCCGCTCCACCTGGGCCAGGCTCTGCTGCGGCTCCGCCTGCCCGGAGAGCGACTCGTGCACCGCGTTCCAGAAGGAGTTCGAGACCTGGTTGTACCGCGCGCCGGTCTGGCGCGACGGGCGCGCGACCGCGGCTTTGAAGGTCGGGAGGAGTTCGCGCAGGAACGGGTTCTTGGCGAGGATGTCCTTGTCCTCGTACAGCGCCGGGATCGTCGGGTTGAGGCTGATCTCGAGCGCCGCCCGCTTCTGCTCCGCCGGGCTCGCGAGATACGTCGCGAGATCCACCGCCGCCTGCGTGTTCTTCGAGTACCGGTTCACCGACCACTGCCACCCGCCGAGGGTGCCGGTGTTCTTCCCGTCCGGCCCGCCCTTGGGGAGCGCGGTCACGCCGACCTTGCCCTTCACCGGGCTGTCCGGACCCTGTGAGAGCGCCCACGCGTACGGCCAGTTGCGCATGAACACCGCGTTCCCCGACTGGAACGCGCCGCGCGCCTCCTCCTCGGCGTAGTTGAGGACGCCCTCCGGGGAGATGTCCTTGATCCACGAGGACGCGAGCTGGATGGCCGCGATCGCCTTCGGGTTGTCGACGTCCACCTTCCCCTGGTCGTCGATGATCGTCCCGCCGCCGAAGCTGTCGATCCACTCGAGCGCGTTGCAGGTGAGCCCCTCGTACGCCCTGCCCTGGAAGACGTACCCCCAGATCTTCGAGTTGCCGGCCTTGCGCTCACCCTCCTGGACGACCTTCGCCGCCTGGGTCAGCTCCTGCCAGGTGGTCGGGACCTTCTGCCCGTACTTCTCGAGCAGGTCCCTCCGGTAGTACAGGATGCCGGCGTCGGTGAAGGCGGGGAGCCCGACGAGCTTCCCGTCCACCGTGTTGGCCTCGATGATCGCCGGGAAGTGCTGCCCGACGACCTCCTTCGGGACGGCCTTCCCGAGATCGACGAGGTTCTGCGCGAGCAGCCCCGGCCAGATGACGTCGATCCGGAGGACGTCGATCTCGCTCGAGCGCTGCGAGAGGAGCTGCTGGTAGAGCGCGAGCTGCTCGTTCGAGTCCTTCGGGACGGAGACGACCCGGACCTGGTTCCCGGTCTTCTTGGCCCAGGCCTCCGCGCCCTGCTTGCAGAAGTCGTACTCCGCGCCGACGGAGCCGCAGGCGACCGACACGGTCGCGGCCTCGGCGCGTCCCACGAGCGCCCCCGCGGCGATGGCCACCGCGACGGCGACGCGATTCACGAGCGACATGTTCCCCCCTTGGCGCGCGCGTGACGGCCGGGCGTCCCGAGCCTGTCGATCCACGCACCGCGCGAAGGGCAATGTGTGCACGCAGCGCGAACGCGCGCACGCACGGGAGGCGGAGCCCGGGAGAGGGCACCGCCTCCTGGGGTGTCCGGCCGCTACCGGAGGACGGCCACGTTCTCGGCGCCGCTCGCGGTGGCGCTCGGCTGCGCCGTGACCGGCCGCGGCTCGATGCGCTCGCCGTTGGCGAGCATCTTGAGCGAGAGCGCCAGGAGGGCCGAGATGAGCTCACCCGAGCCCGGCACGTCGAGCTTCCGGTAGATCCGCTTCCGGCGCGCCCGGATCGTCTCCGGCGACACGTTCGCCGCCGCGGCCGAGTCCTTGCACGCGAACCCCTGGGCGAGGCGCAGCACCTCGGAGCGCTCGGCGGGGGTGAGGTTGGTGCCCTCGAGGAACCGGGCGGTGAACGGCGTGAGCACCTCGACGTCGATGTGCGGCATTGGCTCTCTTCTCCTGCGGGCAAAGCCCGCCTCGTCGACTGGCCTTCCCCACGGTCCCCTTCGACCGATTCCCCGCCGGCCAGCCGCTCGGTGGTGCGCGTCACGTTAGGCACGGCCCTGGCGGAGACAACCCCCCTCCCGTCGATTTTCGCTGGTCCGCCTCTCGTCCGCCCGGAGCGCGGGCCTCAAGGCACCCCCCCGCCCGGCCGCGGAAATCAGCCGTTCTCGTCGCGCCGCGCCGGGGAGCTCAGCGGGCGGAGGGCCGCGAGGGAGGGGCGCTCGCGGGACCGATCCCGCTTCCGGAGCCGCCCCGCGTCGACGAGCATCCTCCCGGCCCAGCGGTACACGTTGAACTCCGCCACGAGGGACCGCATCGCCCGCATCCGCGCCCGCTGCTCCTCGCGGCCCATGGCGAGCGCCGCGGCCATCGCCGCGCTCGCCTCCTCGAGGTCGTACGGGTTCACGACGAGCGCGTCCGAGAGCTCGCGGGAGGCGCCGGTGAACCGGGAGAGGAGGAGCACGCCTGCCTCGTCCTCGCGCGCCGCGACGAACTCCTTCGCGACCAGGTTCATCCCGTCGTGGAGCGACGAGACGTAGCAGAGGTCGGCGGCCCGGTAGTACCGGAACACGTCGGGCGGCTCGTGGTTCGCACGGAGGAGGACGATGGGCCTGTAGTCGCCGGCGCCGAACCGGCCGTTGATCCGGACCGCGAGCGCCTCCACGCTCCGGTCGAGCTCCTGGTAGCGCGGGATGCGCGAGCGGCTCGGCGCCGCGAGCTGCACGAACGTGAACCGCCCCTGGAACTGCGGGAAGCGCTCGAGGAGCCGCTCCACGGCGAGGAGGCGCTCCTCGATGCCCTTCGTGTAGTCCAGGCGATCCACGCCGACGCCGAGGAGCGCGTGCTCCGGCAGGCCCAGCTCGCGGAACACGGCGGCCCGGCAGGCGGGCACCGCCGGCGCGCCGTCGGCCCAGCGCGTCGGCCAGTCCACCGAGATCGGGTAGGCGCGGACCAGGGTCTCCTCTCCGCCCAGCACCACGCTCTGCCGCTCGCGGTCGATCCGCGCCTCGAGCGCGCGATCGACGCACTCGAGGAAGTGGTTGCAGTGCGCCTGGACGTGGAACCCCAGGATGCTCGAGCCGAGCATGCCCTCGAGGAGCTCCGGGCCGAAGGGGCAGACCTCGAACCGCTCCGCGCCGGGCCACGGGATGTGCCAGAACGTGATGACGGTGGCGCGCGGCAGCCGCTCGCGGAGCATCCGCGGCAGGAGCGCGAAGTGGTAGTCCTGCACGAGCACCACCGGGTCCGGCCCGCGGGCCTCCTGCACCACCGCAGCCGCGAAGCGCGCGTTCACCTCGCGGTATGTCGTCCAGTCGTCGCGCCGGAACACGGGCCGCGTGTGCGCCTGGTGGCAGAGCGGCCAGAGCCCTTCGTTGGAGAACCCGTAGTAGTACCCCTGCTCCTCCTCGGGGGTGAGCCAGACCCGCCGGAGCGTGTACGTCGGCGCGCCGGGCGGGACCGGGATGCGGGCCTGCCGGTCCACCGTCTCGCGATCCGCGGCGCCGCTGCCGTGGGCGACCCACGTCCCGGAGCACGCCTCCATCACCGGCTCCAGCGCGGTCACGAGGCCGCTCGCCGGGTGCACGACGCGCAGCTCCCCGTCGGGCCCCCGCTCGTGCGAGAACGGCTCGCGGTTCGAGACCACGATCACCTCGCTGCCCGGCAGGTGGCGCGCGAGCGCGTCGCGGAGCCGCTCCGGGCCCCAGCCGCCCGCCCTCCCCTCCACCTGCTCCGCCACGAGGTCGGCGACCAGCGCGCGCACGTCGGAGACGAGGGGCCCGTAGCGCGTCCGCGTCCGCGGCTCGAGCCCGGCGGGCGCGCCGGCGAGCGGCAGCGCCCCCCAGAGCACGCGCCGCACCTCCCGCGTCCAGGAGCTCCAGGAGATCCGCACCGAGAGCACCGCCGCGCCGGCGGCCGCCATGGCGACGGCGGCGAACGCGAGCCAGAGCCACGAGTGCATCTGACGCTCGCGCCGGACGACCCAGGCCATGTCCTCGAGGACCACCACGAAGCCGAGCGCAGCCTCCTCGTCCACGAGGGGCACCGCGGTCACGTGGAGCTGCCCGGTCGGGCCGGGCGCCTCGTACGTCCACGACTCCGCGAGCGCGTCGCGGCTCGGCGCGCGCGCGCGGACGGCGCCGCAGCCGACGCCCTCGGGCCGGCCCGGCGTGCCGGCGAACAGCGCGCTCGCGGCGTCGCAGAGCGCCGCCGCCCGGACGCGCTCGTCGCGCACCCACTCCCCCAGCACGCGCCGCGCGCGCGCGCGGTCGTCGCGGCGCAGGGCCCCGGCGAGCGACTCCCGCGCGGCGCCGACGAGCAGCTCCGCCCGGCCGCGCATGTCACGCTCGAAGCCGCGCCGCGTGGTGCCCTGCACGAGCGCGGTCGCGCCCCAGGCGATCCCGGCGAGGACGAGCAGGAGCGGCACGAGCATCACGAGGATCGCGCGCATCGGTGGAGCCTAGCGCCGTTCCGCGCGTGGTGAAGTGGACACGTGGGGAGGGCGGCCGGATGGGTAAGGGCGAGAAACCGGGTGCGGGACCGGGAGCGGGTGCGGAGGCGGGAACGGTGGTGGGGACGGGCACGGCGGAGCGGGTACGGCAGGGCGGGTACGGTCACTCCGCTTCCAGGTCCCCCGCCGCGGCCTCGTCCGCGAGCACGAGCACCTCCCCGCGCGGCCGCAGCATCGCGGCAGGGATCGGCTCCTCGCCCGCGCGAGGCCGCACGAGCCGGCGCAGCGCGTTCGCCTTGTCCGCGCCCGCGACGAGGAACAGGACGAACCGCGCCGCCTCGAGCACCGGCAGCGTGAGCGTCACCCGATCGACCCACGGCGCGAGGCCCGCGGGCGCGGGCACGACCCAGCGACGGCGCTCCTCGAGGGCCGGACTCCCCGGGAAGAGCGACGCGGTGTGCCCATCCGCGCCGAGCCCGAGCAGGACGACGTCGAAGACGGGGAGCGGCACGTCCCCGAAGTGCTGGAAGAGCTCGTCCTCGTAGCGCACCGCGGCCTCGGCGGCGCCGCGCTCGCCCTCGATCCGGTGCACCGCCCCGACCGGCACGTGCGAGAGGAGCGCCTCCCGGGCCATCCGCGCGTTGGCGTCGGACGACTCGGGCGGGACGGCGCGCTCGTCGCCGAAGAAGACGTGCACCGCGGGCCAGGGCACGCGCGCGCGGAAGGGCGCGGCGGCGTCCGCGAGGAGGCGGTAGAGCGCCTTCGGGGTGGAGCCGCCCGCGAGGGCCAGCGCGGCGCCACCGCGGAGCGCGGCCGCCGCGGCGGCGCGGCGCGCCACCTCCTCCGCCGCCGCGCGGGCGATCGCGGCGGCGTCCGCGGCCCGCTGGACGCGCGGCCCCGCGCTCACTCCGGGGAGATCCATTGGCGACCCTCGCGCGCCAGGAGCTCGGTCGCGGCGGCCGGGCCCCAGCTGCCGGCAGCGTAGTTCGGGAAGTCGCGGGCCGGGAGGGTCGCCCACACGTCCAGGATGGGGGTGACGATCCGCCAGCTCGCCTCGACCATGTCGGCGCGGTGGAACAGCGTCGTGTCGCCCGCGATCGCGTCGTGGAGGAGGCGCTCGTAGCCGGTCGAGGCCGGGACCGGCCCGAAGTCCTTGTAGCTGAAGTCGAGCTTCACCGGCGCGAGCTCGATCCCGGCGCCCGGCACCTTGGCGCGCATCGAGATCGAGATCGCCTCCTCGGGCTGGATGAGGATGTCGAGCCGGTTGGGCTCGAGCTGCTCCACGCCCGCCTCCTGGAACAGCCGCAGCGGCGGCCGCTTGAAGAGGATCGAGATCTGGGTGTCCCGGCGGGCGAGCCGCTTCCCGGAGCGGATGTAGAAGGGCACGCCCGCCCAGCGCCAGTTCTCGACCTGGAGCTTGAGCGCCGCATAGGTCTCCGTCTGCGAGGCCTTCGGGACCTTCGGCTCGGCGCGGTACGCGGGGACGCGCTGCCCGTCGACGCTCCCCTCCCCGTACTGGCCGCGCACCGTGCACTGCAGGACCTCCTCGGGCGTCATCTGCCGGACGGCGTCGAGGACCTTCACCTTCTCGTTCCGCACCGCCTCGGCCCCGAGGGTCGAGGGAGGCTCCATCGCCACGAGCGTGAGGAGCTGGAAGATGTGGCTCTGGACCATGTCGCGGAGGATGCCGGCGTGGTCGAAGTAGTCGCCGCGCCCCTCCACGCCGAGCTCCTCCGAGACCGTGATCTGCACCGAGTCCACGTACCGGCGGTTCCAGATCGGCTCGAAGATCCCGTTCGCGAACCGGAACACGAGCAGGTTCTGGACGGTCTCCTTCCCGAGGTAGTGGTCGATGCGGTAGATCTGGTCTTCACGCAACGTGCACGTGAGCTCGCGGTTGAGCGCGACCGCCGAGTCGAGGTCGCGGCCGAAGGGCTTCTCGATCACCACCCGCCGGAACCCCTGCTCCTGGTCGGTGAGCCCGGCCGCGCCGAGCCCGCGGACGATCTTCCCGAACTCGTCGGGCGGCGTCGCCAGGTAGAAGATCGCGTTGCTCGACGTCTTGTGCACCTCGCGCGCGTGCGAGAGCGCGCGGGCGATCCCCTGGTACGTCGCGGGGTCCTCGAAGTCGCCCTTCACGTAGTGGATGCGCTCGAGGTAGTCGGCCCAGACCTGGTCCTCGACCGGCCGGGTGGCGAACTCGCGGAGGACCTGCGTCGCGTACGCGCGGTAGCCCTCGTTGTCGAGCGGCCGCCGGGCGACGCCGACGATCGCCACGTTCTTCGGGAGCAGCCCGTTGGCGCGCAGGTTGTACAGCGAGGGCAGCAGCTTGCGCTTCGTGAGGTCGCCCATCGCGCCGAAGACGACGAAGGCGCAGGAGTCGCCCGGCTGGAGCGGTCGGCCGGCCATCACTTCTCCTCCCGGCGCGCCTCGGCGTGCCCGCCGAACTCGCGGCGCATGGCGGACAGGAGCTTGTCGCCGAAGGTGCTCTCCTGCCGCGAGCGGAACCGGGCGAAGAGCGAGGCGGCGAGCACCGGCGCCGGCACCGCCTCCTCGACCGCGGTCTGGATCGTCCAGCGCCCCTCGCCGGAGTCGGCGACGGCGCCCGAGAACGTCTCGAGCCCGGGGTCCTTCGCGAGCGCGTTGGCGGTGAGATCGAGGAGCCAGGACGAGACGACGCTGCCCCGGCGCCACAGCTCGGCAATCTCGCACAGCTCCAGCGCGTAGCGGTGCTCCTCCGGGACCTCGGCGCCGCCCGCCCCGCGCATGATGTCGAACCCCTCCGCGAACGCCTGCATGAGGCCGTACTCGATCCCGTTGTGGATCATCTTCACGAAGTGGCCGGCGCCGCTCGGCCCGCAGTGCAGGTAGCCCTCCTCGGCGCTGCCGCCGGGGCGGCGGCCGGGCGTCGCCGGGGCGGCGGCCTTGCCCGGCGCCAGCGTCCGGAAGACGGGCTCGAGCCGGGCGAACGCGGCGGCGTCGCCGCCCACCATGAGGCAGTAGCCGCGCTCGAGGCCGAACACGCCGCCGCTCGTGCCCGCGTCGAGGAAGGTGATCCCCTTCGCGGCGAGGAGCTTCGCCCGCCGGACGTCGTCCTTGAAGTACGAGTTGCCGCCGTCGATCACGGTGTCCCCGGGCGAGAGCTTCTCGGCGAGCGCGCGGATGGTCTCCTCCGTCGCCGCTCCCGCCGGCACCATCACCCAGACCGCGCGCGGCGCCGGGAGCTTCGCCACGAGCTCGTCGAGCGACCGCACTCCCACGCCGCCGTCCGCGTTCAGCCGCGCGATCCCGGCCTCGTCCGTCGCCCACCCCACGACGCGGTGCCCGCCGCCCAGCAGCCGCCGCGCCATGTTCCCGCCCATGCGGCCGAGGCCGATCATTCCGATGTCCATTGCTTGATGCCTCCGCTCCCGGTCAGCTTCCGCTCCAGCGCCCACACCTTGTCGACTCGCCGCTGATGGCGCGGGACGCCGTCGAACCTCGCGGCGGCGAACGCCTCCGCGATCTCGCCGGCCAGCGCCTCCCCTACCACGCGCGCCCCCAGCGCGAGAACGTTCATTCGATCGTGCTCCACGCCTTGGTGCGCAGAGTACGTGTCGTGGCAGAGCCCCGCCAGCACTCCCGGCATCTTGTTGGCGGCCGCGACGGCCCCCACCCCCGACCCGCAGACGAGGATCCCCCGCTCCGCCCGGCCCGAGGCGAGCGCCTCGCCCACCGCCTCGGCGAAGTCGGGGTAATCGCTCGGCCTGTCGTCATGCGCGCCGAGATCGACGATCTCGTGCCCCGCCGCGCGCAGCCGCTCGGCGAGCGCGTCCTTGAGCCTCCACCCTGCGTGATCGGCGGCCACGGCGATGCGCATGCGAGCCTCCCCGGACGACCATCTGTTAAGGACCGGAGGGGGTGGGCGCCGCGGCCGCGCGGGCCGGGCGCGAGCCCCGCCGAGGTGCTCCGGCACACCCGGCGCGAGTTCACAGGACCCGCGCTTCGTGGTTAGGTGATCGGGATCATCCCGAGCCCAAGAGCCTCCATGTTCCAGATGAAACCAGAGTCTCCCCTGACCGCGCTGGCGGCCCGCTGGGCGTCGGGGTCCCCCGGCTCCGAGCTCCTCGCCGAGACGCGCGAGGCGATGGGCGGCATCCGGCCCGAGGATCGGCCCGAGGTGGGCGCGCTCCTCGAACAGCTGGTGCCGCACCTCGGCGGTCCCGGGCACGACCCGGCGCGCCGGGCGGTGCTCGCGCTCCTCGACACCGTGCGGCGGCGGTTCTTCGCCCGCCAGCTCCGCGCCGAGGAGATCGATCCCTGGCTCGCCATCCTCCTGCCCGCGATGGATCGGGCCGACGTCACGGTGGGTGACGTCCTCCGCTCGCGCGAGGAGACCGAGCCCCGGACCGTCGCCATGCGCCTGCTGGGGGCCGAGGCGTCCGAGCTCACGGTCGCCGACGTCGCCCGCCGGACCCGGGCGCTCGCCCGCGGGATCCTCGCCTTGGGCGGCGACGACGTCTCGGTGGCGATCCTGTCCGAGAACTGCCTCGAGGCCGCGCTCTACGACCTCGCCTGCCTCTCCTCCGGCATCGTGGACTTCCCGCTCCCCGCGAACGCGGTCGCCGAGCAGATCGTCTACATGCTGAAGCACTCGCAGGCGCGCCTGCTGCTCGTCTCCGACGAGGAGCAGCTCGCGAAGGTGCTCCCGTCGCTCCCGCTCCTGCCGGATCTGCAGGAGGTCGTGGTCTTCTCGCGCGCGAGCGCCCAGCGGCACGGGCTCCTCTCCCTCGACCAGATGGTCGACCAGGGCGCGAGCGTCGACGAGTCGGTGCGCGCGGCGCGGGCCGCCGCGGTGAAGGCCGGGGACCTCGCCACCGTGATGTACACCTCGGGAACCACCGGCCGGCCCAAGGGCATCATGTTCACGCACAGGAACATCGTCACGAAGCGGCTCTGCCGCGGGTTCGCCCTGCCGGAGATCGGCGAGGGCGACGTGTTCCTCTGCTACCTGCCGCTCTACCACACGTTCGGGCGATGGCTCGAGCTGATGGGGACGCTGTGGTGGGGCGCGACGTACGTCTTCGCCCGGTCCACCGTGCAGGCCTCGCTCCTCGAGGACTTCCGGCAGGTGCGCCCCACGGTGTTCATCTCCGTGCCGAAGAAGTGGATGGAGCTGCACGAGGCGGCCGTCTGGGAGGCGGCCTCCGACGACCCGGACGACCTGGCGATGCACCTCCGGTCGATCACGGGCGGCCGGCTGCGCTACGGCATCTCCGCCGCCGGCTACCTCGACCCGGCGGTCTTCCGGGCGTTCCACGGCGCGGGGACGGAGCTCTGCTCGGGCTACGGCATGACCGAGGCCACCGGCGGCATCACGATGACGCCGCCCGGCGCGTACGTGGACGGCTCCGTGGGGAAGCCGCTCCCGGGCATCGAGTGCCGGCGCGCGCCGGACGGCGAGCTCCTCATCCGCGGCCCGTACGTGTCCCCCGGGTACCTCCGCCCCGGCGACGAGGAGCAGGGGCTGGACGCGGACGGCTGGTTCCACACCGAGGACCTCTTCGCCGAGAGCCCGGACGGTCACTTCTCGATCACCGGCCGCAAGAAGGAGATCTACAAGAACCGGCAGGGCCAGACGATCGCCCCGCAGCGCGTCGAGAACCTCTTCCGCGACTTCGAGGCGGTCTCCCAGGCCTTCCTGGTCGGCGATCACCGCGAGTACAACACGCTCCTCGTCTGGCCCAACCCCAGAGCGGTCCAGGGCCGCACGCCGCAGGAGCTGACCGAGCTCCTCTCGTCGCTCGTCGCCAGCGCGAACCGGTTCCTCGCGCCGTTCGAGCGCGTCGTGACCTTCCAGCTCCTGCCCCGCGCGCTCGACCAGGAGCACGGGGAGCTCACGCACAAGTTCAGCTTCAAGCGTGAGGTGGTCGAGCAGAACTGGAAGGAGCTCATCGAGCGGATGTACGAGCAGCGCCACCTGGCGCTGCCGGTGGACGGCCGGTTCCTCCGGATCCCGAACTGGGTCCTCCGCGAGCTCTCGGTGCTCCAGCACGAGGTGTCGCTCCAGGGGACCGAGCTCCGCGCCGGGAGCCGCGCGCTGCGCGTCGAGGCGGCCCCCGAGGCGCCCGGCGCGCTCCGCATCGGCGACCTCGCCTACGGGAGCGAGGGGAGCGTCATCGACCTGGGCGCGCTCCTCTCCCGCCCCGCGCTCTGGGTGGGCAACGAGCCGCTGCGCCGGTTCCTGGGCGAGGAGGCATTCCTCTCGCTCGTCGCCCGCAAGCGGAAGGGGTCCGGGGGCGATCTCCACCTCGACCCGCGCCTCTGGGCGCCGCCCGACCCGGCCCGCGTCCCCGAGCTCCTCGAGGTGATCGAGCGGGGCGACGTGACCTTCGCCTCGATCCACGCCGCCGGCGAGCTCCTCCGCGCCGAGCGGCCCGAGGCTCGGCGCGCCATCAGCCACCTGCACGTCGGCCTCGCCGCCGCCCAGAGCGATCAGGCCGCGCTCTGCCGCGCCCTGCTCCGCCGCGCCGGCGACGCGCCCGACGACGACGTCCGCCGCCGCGCTTTCCGCGTGCTCCTCGCGAACGAGGAGCCGTCGGAGACCATGGCGACCCTCCGTCTCTTCCTCGATCGTCTCGGCTCGATCGCGCTCCGCGACGAGGACCTCGCCGACCTCGGCGAGCGCGGCCTCTCCGACGCCCAGGTGCAGGTGCTCCTCGCCGAGCTGAACGCGTCGCAGGCCCCGTTCGCCCCGAGCAGAGCGGCGCGGAGCGCCGCGGAGTCGAACGGCGCGCCGGAGGACCCCTCCGACCGCCGGCTCCTCGTCGGCGTGATGCGCCTCCTCACCGCCTGCGCCATCGCCCACCCCGTCTACTTCGCGCGCGTCCGGGTGCCGCTCGCGCGCCTCGCGCTCCACGACGACGCCGAGCTCGCGGCGCGCGCCGGCGAGGAGATGGACCGGCTCCGGCGCGGCTTCTCGAACTGGGTCGGTCCCAACCTGCGGCTCGCCATCGACCCGCAGACCGGGGCCGAGTACGGCTGGAAGGACGTGCTCGTGTTCGAGGAGGGCATCCCCGCCGAGGCGCGCACGCACCTCCTCCAGGCGCTCGAGGACAACACCATCGTCCGGGCCTCGGTCTTCCTCCTCGGCAAGGGCGTGCTCCTCTCGCTCGGCGACATCCCCCCGGGCGGCGCGAACGTCTCCCTGCTCGGGCGCGAGCACGGCAAGGCCGTCTACCGGCTCTCCGTCCATACGCGGGCGAAGGAGGTCTTCGACGTCGCGGTGAACGTCGCCGAGCAGATGAACTACGCCTCCCTGCGCCAGGAGGTGGCCTGGCTCCTCGCCGCGGGTGCGCCGCCGCCGCTCGTGGAGCAGTTCGGCGGGTACTTCGCCGAGTGGGGGATCTTCACGGAGGAGTTCATCCCGGGCGAGGACGTCGAGCGGCAGGTGGCGCGCCTCCTGCGGCAGGGCGAGACGGCGCGGCTCCGCTCGCTCTGGCCGTTCCTCGTCTGGAGCGCCGCCGAGCTGCACGTCCGGTTCTGGGACCGGAGCCACCGGCGGCTCGCGCTCCAGGAGCCCTCGCCGTCGGCCTTCATCATCCCTTCGCACGACTACCAGACCGGCGCGCGCCTCGTGTCCGTGTCGGACCGCTCGCCGTGCGCCTCGCTCGACGAGGTCCTGGACCGCTTCCAGCGGGCCTTCGTGGACCGCATCCTGGCGCACCGGCCGGAGCTCGCCTCCGAGGCCGACGAGCGGGTCCTGCTCGCCGCCGCCGTCGAGGCGGTCGGCTTCGATCGCGGCGTGGCGCTCCTCGAGCAGGCCGCGCCCACTTCGCGGCGCGCCATCGCCATGCAGGCGTTCCTGGAGGAGCTCCGCGAGATGGGGTTCACGCCGCACCGGGTCTGGTTCGCGGTGCGCCGGTTCCAGCGCTGGCTGGAGGTGAACCCGCAGGCCACGATCGAGGCGCGGGGCAAGATGCTGGGCGAGCTCTGGGGCACGTACCGCCTCTCGGAGGTGGAGGCGGCGTGGCCCGACACCCGGGTCCGGTTCTTCCGCCACACCGTCTTCGCGAAGGCCCGGCTCGAGCTCGCCGCCGCGCTCGACCGCCTCGTGCAGCAGGCGCGCGCGCGCCCGGGCGATCTCGACCTCGAGGCCCAGGTGGCCGCGGTGCGGAGCGCCGCGAAGCCGACCGCGGAGGAGGACTACTTCCTCGCGCGCATGACGTACCGGTACCTCGCGCCGACCGACGAGGTCGCCCTGATCTCGATGCCGTCGGGCGGACACTTCGTGACGGAGGTCGTCGTCGCGCTCACCGACGAGGCGGGCGAGCGGTACACCGTGCGGGGCCCGGTCTCGCCGCGCGAGGTGGCGCGGCTCCTGCACCTGTTCCACGAATCGAACCTGCAGGTGACGTTCTCCGCCGAGCACGAGTACCTGCTCTGCCTCGATCCGCGTGACACCGTCATCGGCGGGCTCTACTACCGTCAGGTGAGCCCGGATCGCGTGAACATGGAGAAGGTGACGGTCGCCCGGAAGCACCGGGGCAAGGGGGTCTCCGACGGCCTCATGCGCGTCTTCATCCGCCGGCTCCGCGCCCGCGGGATGAAGCGGCTCGAGACCGGCTTCTTCCAGCCCGACTACCTCCGCCGCTTCGGGTTCCGCACCGATCCGACCTCGGGCGGCCTCGTGCGCGATCTCCAGAACGAGCCGTTCCCGTTCGCCTCCTGACCATGATCCCCTCCGCCTGGAAGCTCGGTGTCTTGCTGGGGGGGCCTGAAGGCGCCCCCCCAGGCCCCCCTCCTCGCTCCGGTCCAGCGGAGCTGGACTTCCGCTCGAAGACCGTCGCGGCTGCGCCATGATTCCCTCCGCCTGGAAGCTCATCGACACCACGCTGCGGGAGGGCGAGCAGTTCTCGAAGGCCGCCTTCCGCACCGAGGACAAGCTGGAGATCGCGCGGGCGCTCGACACCTTCGGGGTCGAGTACATCGAGGTGACGAGCCCGGCCGCCTCGCCGCAGTCGCAGCGCGACGCGGTCCAGCTCGTGAAGGCCGGGCTCACCGCCCGCGTCGTCACTCACTCCCGGTGCGTGGTGGACGACGTGAAGGCCGCGGTGGACACGGGCGTCCGCGGCATCGGCCTGCTCTTCGCGACGAGCCGCATCCTGCGCGACTCGTCGCACGGGCGGTCGATCCAGCAGATCATCGACCTGATGGGCCCGCCGATCGAGCTCGCGCTCCGGAGCGGGCTCGAGGTCCGCTTCTCCGCCGAGGACGCGTTCCGGAGCGACGTGGGCGACCTCCTCGCGGTCTACCAGGCGGCCGAGCGGCTCGGCGTGCACCGGGTGCACGTGCCGGACACGGTTGGCATCGCGACGCCGCGCCAGGTGTTCGCGCTCGTGCGCGAGGTCCGGCACGCGGTCCGCTGCGACGTCGGCTTCCACGGCCACAACGACACGGGCTGCGCGATCGCCAACGCCTACGAGGCGGTGAGCGCCGGCGCCTCCCACGTGGACGTCTCGGTGCTCGGGATCGGCGAGCGCGTCGGCATCACGCCGCTCGGGGGGTTCATCGCGCGCATGTACTCGCTCGAGCCGCAGGCGGTCTCGGAGCGGTACCGGCTCGGCCAGCTCCGCGAGCTCGAGCGGCTCGTCGCGCGGGTCGTCGGCGTCGAGGTCCCCTTCAACAACGTGGTCACCGGCGAGACCGCGTTCTCGCACAAGGCCGGGATGCACCTCAAGGCGATGATGACCAACCCCGGCGCGTACGAGATCATCCCGCCCGAGGCGTTCGGCCTCTCGCGCAAGCTCATCGTCGGGAGCCGCCTCACCGGGCGCCACGCCATCGCCTACCGGGCGCGCGAGATGGGGATCACGTTCGGTGAATCCGAGCTCCGCGCCATCACGAAGCGGATCAAGGAGATGGCGGACGCGGGCGAGCTCTCGGAGGAGCAGATCGACCGCGTGCTGCGGGAGTGGGTGACGGCGTGAGGCGCGGGCACCGGCGGACCCGTGCAGCGGGCCCGCCGGTCCGCCCGGCGAGGATCACGGCGCCGCCGGCTGGACGCCCACTCCGTGGCCGGTGAGCCCGACGCCGCCGGTGCCCTCGGTCCATGCCGTGCCCGACCCCTCCGTCGTGACGGAGATCGCCCGCCGCACGGGCAGCGACCCTGCCCCGAGCACGACCTGGTAGTCCTCGAGCGCGAGCGCGCCGCTGCCCTCGTAAACGATGGGCCCGGTGGAGACCGAGGCGACCCACCACGCCGGCTCGAGTGCGCCGCGAGCCACGCCGTCGGCCAGGAAGTCGGCGAGGTCGAGGTGGAGCGCGGTCACGGGGGTGTCGAGATCGGGGCGCCGGTAGTAGAGCAGCGTCGAGCCGTACGCGAACAGGTCGTAGTCCACGCCGCCGAGCTGGACGGCTGTCCCGCCGGGAGCACGGGGCGGATAGTCGTTCACGAAGACGCTGATCGTGCCGCGGACGAGCAGCGCGTCCTCCCCGGCCGGCTTCACGTCGAACTCGGTCAGGTAGACCTTGACCGCGACGCGGCCCACGGAGCCGTCGCTCACGGCCTGGTCGACCGAGGCGGCGTCCACCCGCAGCCACTGGACCTCGCCCACCCTGCGGGGTAGCTGGGGCGTCGTGCTCCACTCGTTCCAGGGGTAGAATCCGTAGATGATCGAGGGGGTCGCGCGCACGATCCGCTCGTCGGGATCGCTCTGGTGCGGCCACGTCCACGACCAGGACGCGTTGACGGTCTGCGTCGTGCTGCCGGCACCGAGGCTCGCGCACTGGGTGAAGTTCGTCACCGGATGCGCCGGGAGCGCTGCCTCCGTGTTGCCGGAGGTGTCGTTCTGGACCTCGTAGGGACCGCGGGTGATCTTGCCGCCCGGGGTCTTGCACGTCCGGGCGAGGTCGCCGCCGCCGGCGCCGCATGCCATCGCGAACACGCACGCGGCCGCCGCGAGGGCGACGCGTGTGCTGATACTGCCGATCATTGGGTACCCTCCCAAGAGCCGTGGTTGGCGCCGGACGAGATGGCCGGGCGCTGATGCACGAACCCGTCCTCTCGTTTGCCCCCCCAAAGGGTGCCCGCCGGGAACGGAGCTGGCAAGCACATTCTCCCGCCAGGTACGTGAGCAAGGCGCATCCGCATTCGTGACCGACCGCTCGCAAGGGGGATCGCCCCCTCGCGCCGTCGCGGCCGCGCGTCTCCCCCTCCAAACCATGCGGGATGGCTCCCGCCCTCGACCCGAACGCCCCCGGCGCCTCGCGACCCGCGAGGACCGAGGCGTCGCCCTCCTGGTACCCGCCCCACGGTGTCTCGAGCGACGGGCCGGAGGCCGAGCTGGTGGCCCGGCACGCCCCGGAGGCGCGCACGTGCCTGGCTCGCCCAGGGTCACAAGCTGTCCGAGGTGCTGGAGCGGGTCGGCAGCTCCGACCGCCGGTGGGTCTTCGTGCAGCTCATGCCGCTCGGGATGTGGGGCGGGGACCCGGATCACAGGCCGCCCGTGCCGGCGTTCGACCTGGTCGAGCGCCGCGTGCTCGAGTCGCACCGGATCGCCCGCGTGGACGAGCCGCACCGCGTGCTGTTCGTGAGGCGGGTCCGGTGAGCGCCCCGCCCGCCAGGACGCGCGAGCGCCCGGGAAGGCGCAGCGCGGCGCCGTTCCTCGCCGGGACCGTCAGCCCGCCGCCCGCTCCGGCGCGTCCAGCACCGCCCGCACGCGCGCGAGGAGCGCGTCGGGCGCGAACGGCTTCGGCAGGAACTCGACGCCCGGCTCCAGCTCGCCGTCCTCGTCGAACACCTTCTGCGTGTAGCCGGACACGAAGAGCACGCGCACGTCCGGGCGCTCCGCGCCGATCCGCTCGGCGACCGCGCGGCCGCCGAGCCCGGGCATGACCACGTCGGTGAGGAGGAGGTGGATGCGACCCCGCTCCCGCGCCGACACCTCCAGCGCCTCGTCGCCTGTGGCGGCGACGAGGACCACGTACCCCGCGGAGCGCAGGGCGCGGACCGTGACCGCGCGGACCTGCGCGTCGTCCTCGACGACCAGGATGGTCTCGGTGCCTCGTTGCGGGGCGTGCTCGCGCGCGGGCAGCTCCCGCGGCGCGTCGTCGGGCGCCTCGGGCAGGTAGATCTCGAACGTCGTGCCGCGCCCGGGCGCGGAGTCCACCCGGATGAACCCTCCGTTCTGGACGACGATCCCGTAGACGGTCGAGAGGCCGAGGCCGGTGCCCTTGCCCAGCTCCTTGGTGGTGAAGAAGGGCTCGAAGATCCGCTCCCGCACCTCGGGCGCCATCCCCTCGCCGTCATCGCTCACGGTGAGCCGGATCCAGCGCCCGGGCGGGAGCGGCTCGCGCTCGGGCCCGGCCTCGCCCCGCTCCACGTTCTCCGTGGCGATCGTCAGGTGCCCTCCTTCGGGCATCGCGTCGCGCGCGTTCACGGCCAGGTTGACGACGATCTGCTCCGCCTGCGCGCGGTCGCACCGCACGGGCCAGAGACCCGCCGCGAGCCGGGTGGTCAGGACCACGTCCTCGCCGAGGAGCCGGCGCAGCAGCTTCTCGGTGTCGTGGACGACCGCGCCGAGATCGAGCGCGACGGGCGCGATCACCTGCTTGCGGGCGAAGGCGAGCAGCCGCTGCGTCAGCTCGCGGGCGCGGTCACCGGCCGCGCCGATCTCCTCGAGGATCTCCCGGACGGCCGGGACGTCGTCGGGCGACCGCCGCAGCTCCGCGACGCCCGCGAGGATGACGGTCAGGAGGTTGTTGAAGTCGTGCGCGATGCCACCGGCCAGGCGGCCCACGATCTCCAGCTTCTGCGCCTGCTCGGCGCGGCGCTCCTCGGACTGATCGCGGAAGACCAGCACCACCCCGATGATCTCCCCGGCCGCGGTGCGGATGGGGGCAGCGCTGTCGGCGATGGGCCGCCGCGCGCCGTCGCGCGCCACGAGCGCGGTGTGGTTCGCGAGGCCGACCACGACCCCCTCGCGCAGGACCCGGCCCACGGGAGCCTCGACGGGATCGCCGGTGTCCTCGGCGACGATCTGGAACACCTCGGAGAGGGGCCGCCCGCGGGCCTCGTCCGCGGACCATCCGGTGAGCCGCTCGGCCACGGCGTTGAAGTCCGTGACGCGCCCCGCGACGTCCGTGGCGATCACCGCGTCGCCGATGGACTGCAGGGTGACCGCCAGGCGCTGGCGCTCCGCGTCGAGGCGCAGCGCGGCCCGACGGCGCTCGGTGACGTCGCGCGTGACGACGAGCGCGAGCTCGACCTGCTCGCCGTCCCCGCGGATCGGCGCGCCGCTGTAGCTGTGGAAGGCGACGCGCCCGGTGTCGCGGCGCCGGACGCGGAGCTCCCACTCCGCGAAGGACTCGCCGCGCAGCACGCGCGCCGTCGGCCACTCCTCGCGCGGGAGGACGCGACCGTCGGGCTCGCTGAGCTCCAGCGCCTCGGAGGCGGCGGAGAGATCGGCCCACCCGGCGTCGGCGCTCGCGAACCCGTGGATCCGGGCGTGCGCCGGGTTCAGCAGGACGAAGCGACCGCTCCGGTCCGCGAGGGAGATGCCGTCCTGCACGCCGCGGATGACGGCGGCGAGCTGGGCCGCGGTCATGTGGGCGTCGCGGCGGGTCCGGCGGAGCCGCTCCTCGCTGTCCTCGAGGCGCGCGCGCGCGGCCTCGCGCTCCGCGGCGGCGGCCCGAGTCTGCGCCCTGCGGTGCAGGTGCGCGAGCAGCGTCACGAGCAGGCCGCTCAGCACGAACGCGGCGAGGCCCACCCCGTCGCGCGGCGACACGCCCCCGGCGCCGGCGGAAGCGGACACCCACGCGGCCGAGATCGCGGCGCACAGGGCCGTCGAGAGGAGCCCGCTCCACGGCCCGCCCACGAGCGCGGCGACGAGGATCGGCGGGCAGAAGAGCAGGTACGGAGGCCCGAGGTCCGGCGGAGGGAGGCGGCGGATGAAGACCCCGATCGCGGGCGCGACCAGCGCCAGCCCCAGGCCGAGGAGGCGCCGGCCGATCGAGACCTGCCGGAGAGCGTCCTGGAGGGCTGGCATGGGGGGGCGCATCTTAGCTTGCCGCGCGTTGCGTGGACGGCGGCGTTCCGACCTGGGGATGCCCCGGGGACTTGGACGGGGCGAATTTCGCGCGACAGCGCCCGAGCCGATCGCTATGAGACCCGCATGAGCATCGACTCCGCCGTGGACCTCGATGGGCTCACCCGCGCTGGCGCCGTGGTCGCGCGTACCCTCGCCGCGATGCAGGCGGCGGTCCGCGAGGGCGTCACCACGGCGGAGCTCGACGACATCGCGGGGCGGACGATCGCGCAGCACGGCGCGCAGCCGGCGCCGCGGCTCGTGTACGGCTTCCCGGGCGTCGCCTGCACTAGCGTGAACGACGAGGCCGTGCACGGCATCCCGGGCCCGCGGCGGCTCGCGCGCGGGGACCTCGTCTCGCTCGACGTCACGGTGGAGCTCGACGGCTACTTCGCGGACGCGGCCATCACGGTCGGCGTCCCGCCGCTCTCCGACGAGGCGGCGCGGCTGGTGGCGTGCGCGGAGGCGGCGTTCCGCAAGGGCGCGGCCGCGGCCCGCGCCGGCGCGCTCGTGTCGGAGATCGGGAGGGCGGTGGAGCGCGAGGTGGAGCGCCGCGGGTTCCGCGTCCTCCGGGAGATCTGCGGCCACGGGGTGGGCCGGGACATCCACGAGGATCCCCAGATCGCGAACCACGCGATCCCCGGCGACGCGACGCGCGTCTCCGACGGGCTGGTCATCGCGCTCGAGCCCGTGATCTCCGCGCGGACGCGCCGGACGCGGCCCGGCGCGGACGGGTGGACCATCCTCAGCGCCGACGGGAGCCTCACCGCGCACCACGAGCACACGCTCGTCGTCACGCGCGCGCGGCCGATCGTCGTCACCGCGGCGCGGGCCTGATCGCCGGCGCCCGATGACCGAGACGGTCCTGCGCTGATGCCCGTGCTCGGCCGCAGCCGCGCGGTGCTCGGCGTCGACGCGTCGTGGACCGAGGGCGAACCGAGCGGCGTCGCGCTGGTGGTCGAGCGTGGTGGGGCGTGGACCGCCGTGGCCGTCGCGCCGAGCTACGCCACCTTCGTGGCGCTGGCCTCCGGCATTGCGGTGGACTGGGACGCGCCGGCGATCCCGGGCGGCCGGGCGGACGCGCGCGCGCTCCTCGACGCCGCGGCCCGCCTCGCGCCCGACGCGGAGGTGGTGGTCGCCGCGCTCGACCTGCCGCTGGCGCTCACGCCCATCCTGCGCCGCCGGGTGGCCGACGACGCGCTCTCCCGGGCGTTCGGTGCACGCGGGTGCGGGGTCCACTCCCCGACGGACCCGCGGCTCGCCGCCACCTCGGAGCGTATTCACCGAATGTTCATCGAGCGCTCCTTCACGCTCGCCACCACGCAGGCGCGCGCCCACCCGCGGAGCCTGCTCGAGGTCTTCCCGCACACGGCCCTGCTCGCGCTCCTCCCCTCCGAGTACCGGGTGCCCTACAAGGTCGCGAGGGCCGGGAGGTACTGGCCCGCGCGGTCGCCGGTCCAGCGACGCTCGGCCCTGCTCGCGCAGTGGCGGCGAATCCACGCGGCGCTCGCCGGCCGGATCGCCGGGATCGCGCTCCCGGTGCCCGGGACGCCGCCGAAGGCCGGCCGGATGAAGAGGTACGAGGACGCGCTCGACGCGGTGCTCTGTGCCTGGGCGGGGGTCGAGTTCCTCGCCGGCCGCGCCCAGGCCTACGGCGACGCGACCGCGACGATCTGGACTCCCTGACGGCGGCGCGGGTCGGCGGGCCCGACCCGCGCCGGATCCGCCCCCAGAGCAAGCCCGCGCCTGCGGGCCGCCGCCGCTCGAGGGTGACGAGCGCGGCGAGCGCCGGGAGCCCCCGGTGCTCCTCGACGACGAGCGGCGTCACCATGGCCGCGCGACCGGCGCGTCCTCGTCCTCCCCGATGCCGAGCGCGCGGAGCCCGAGGATCGCGGCGGTCCTGAACTCCTCGAACGTCGTCCACCCGCGGAGCTCGTAGTGCAGCACCCCGGGATGCGGCCGCGCCCACGGCGACATCGGGCCCGCGAGCCGGAACTGCTCCTCGTCGACCCCGAACGGCGCCAGCACCTCGCGCTGCGAGGCGTAGCGATCGAGCATCGCCCGCTTCTTCTCCCGCTCGCCGGGCGTGAGGCGGTGGCGGACGGCGCGCGGCCCGGGGAGGAACTCGTTCGTCGCGAGCCGTCCGCCGGCCAGGTGGGAGCCGGTCATCTCGACGAGCCGCGGCGCGGCGCCCTCCGCGCGCCGGAGGAGCGACAGCGCGGCGCGGGTGGCGAGCGCCGCCGCGTCGTGGTCCGGGTGTCCGCCCTCGTACGCGTGCGCGACGACGATCCGCGGGGCGAGCGCCGAGAGGACCGCCGCGAGCTCCCGCGCGAGCGGCGCGAGGGCGCGCACGACCTCCTGGTCGGTCCCCGCGAGCCGGACGATCCGCGCGACCCCCGCGATCGCCAGCGCGTCGCGCGCCTCGTCCGCCCGGAGCCGAGCATACGCCGCGCGGTCGGGATGCCCCGAACGCAGGCGCGGATCACGCGGCGCGCCGTCGGTCACGTGCACGACGGCCGCCTCCTCGCCGCGGAGGAGGACCGAGGTGGCCCCGACGGTCTCGTCGTCGGGATGCGCGCCGACCACGACCACGCGCACGAGGGGTGGACCTCAGAGCTTCTTGTCGGGCGGGGGCTCCGACGCCTCGGGCGCGACCTCCGGGGTGGGCTCGGGCTCGACCTCCTGCTCCGAAGGCCCCTCGCCCGTCCCGCTCGCGCCCGGATCCGCCGGGCCGCCGCCGATGGCGGAGGGCGCGACCCGCTGCAGGATGCCGGGCACCACCGAGGCGAGGCGCTCCTGGAGCTGGTCGCCCACCTCGCTCTGCGCCTCCGGCAGGCGATCCAGCATCTTCTTCCCGAGCGGGCTCGAGTAGAAGGCCGTCGCCCGCTTCAGCTCGTCGCCGGTGAACCGCTTGTCGAGCGCCTGGGCCTGCGCGTCGATGGCCTCGCCGTACTTGAGATCCTTCCCGAGCTCCTTGCGGAGGTTGGTCTTGAGATCGTCGGGCACCTTCTCGCCCTTGGCGATGAGCGACCGCGAGACCGCCTCCGAGAGCCCGTCGGCCGAGCGATCGAGCAGGCGCTCCCAGTTCGTCTCCGGCACGAGGGCGCGCGAGAGGGCGCGCGCCTGCTCGGTGGGCGGTTTGCCCTGCGCCTTCGCCTGGCCATCGGGCGTCGCGCCGGGGGTGGCGCTGGGCGGAGCGGCGAGCGCCGGGGAAGCGAGGACCAGCAGGGCCAGGATCGGAGCGCGCATCGGTTGTCTCCCGTCGGTTCGGCAAAAGGTGCTCACGGGCGGTCGCCGGAGAAGGCGAAGACGTACGCGGTGGGACACGGGCGAGCCCGACCGCGGGCCTCGGCCGCCGGCCGCGCCGGCTCGCCGCGCCGCCCGGCGGCCCGCCGGAGGTAGACTCTGCCGCTCCATGCCCCTGCCCGACGGCGTCCAGAGCCGGCTCCTCCTCCTCGCCGCCGCCGCCCTCTGGTCCACGGCCGGCGCCGCCATGAAGCTGTGCGGCCTCCAGGGGCTCCAGATCGCGGGCGGGCGCTCCCTCGTGGCCGGCGTGTTCCTCCTCGCGGTGCTCCCGGGCGCGCGCCGCTGGCCGTCGCGGCGGATGATCCTCGGGGTCGCGGGGTACGCCGCGACGGTGGTCCTGTTCGCGACGGCGAACAAGCTCACCACGGCCGCCAACGCGATCTTCATCCAGTCGAGCGCGCCGCTCTGGGTGCTCGTGCTCTCCCCGGCCGTGCTGCGCGAGCGCGCAGACCGCAGCGAGCTCCTCGCGATCCCCGTCTACGC
This sequence comes from Anaeromyxobacter sp., assembly GCA_035627135.1. Taxonomy (GTDB): domain Bacteria; phylum Myxococcota; class Myxococcia; order Myxococcales; family Anaeromyxobacteraceae; genus Anaeromyxobacter. Next base: position 23,295 of record DASPMI010000076.1, read on the forward strand.
GCTCGGCCTGTCCCTCTTCTTCCTCGACGACCTCCGGACCCCCGGCCAGCTCCAGGGGAACCTCGTCGCGCTCGCCGCGGGGCTCACCTTCGGCCTCTGCATCATGGGCCTGCGCCGGGCGCAGGAGGACGCCGAGGCGGCGCTGGTCTGGGGGAACCTCCTCGCGGCGGCCGCGGTGCTCCCGTTGTGGGGGCAGGGGCCCGCGCCCGCGGGGGCCGACCTCCTCCTCCTCGCGTACCTGGGCGTCTTCCAGCTCGGCCTCGCGTACCTCTGCTTCGCGCGCGGCATCGCCCGCGTCCCCGCGCTGGAGGCGTCGCTGCTCGTGCTGCTCGAGCCGATCCTGAACCCCATCTGGACGTTCGCGTTCACCGGCGAGCGGCCCGGCCCGTGGGCGCTCGCGGGCGCGGGCGTCGTGCTGGCGGCGACGGTCTGGAGAACGGCCGCGCCGGCGCTCGCCCGCCGGGCCGCGTCGTCGCGCGCGCGGAGCGGCGCTGCGAAGAGCTAGCTCAGCACGAGGTCGCGCTCCGGCACCGGCGCGCCGTGGACGAAGTCGGCGATCTCGTCCCGCCGCGCCATCGCGTCGGCGAACCCGAGCTCCATCGCACGCTTGATGTAGACCGGCTCGAACGCGAGGTAGCTGAGGAGATCCTCGCCGGTGGTCCCGGTGGCGCCGATGTTCTTGAGCAGGTAGCGGAGCATGCCCGGGAAGCGGCCGTACTCGTCCGCGGCCATCAAGCTCAGGTCCTGCGACGGCCGGAGGACGAGCGCAGAGATCGGGCGGACGTCGAGGTCGGCGCGGGCGAGCCGGTCCCGCGGGATGGCCGCGATCGCCCGGTTCATCCGCTCGAGCCGCTCGAAGTCGCTGTCGATCGAGTCGAGGAAGACGGCGTTCAGGAGCACGCCCGCGATTTCCGACACCGGCATCCAGTGCGCGCGGTCCCGCGGCTCGGCGGCCGCCGTCTCCCCCGCCGGCCGGAGGTAGCGCACGCTGATCCCGAGGATCCGGTCCGCCCCGAGGTGGATCGCGGGGCTCATCGGGTACGGCATCCGCACGCACCCGTCCCCGTAGTAGCTCTGGCCGATCTTCACGGGCGGGAAGAAGACCGGGATCGAGGCCGAGGCCATCACGTGATCGAGCAGGAGCCGGGCACGCACCCCGAGGCGCGACGAGCGCGTCCAGGGCCGGATCTCCGGCTCCCCCTCGAAGAAGCTCACCCCGGTGTGCGTGTGGTAGTTCGTGGCCGAGACCGCCACGCCGCGGAGGAGCCCCGCCTTGAGGTTCCGCCGCATCCGCCCCAGCGGGATCTCCTTCTCGAGGAACTCGCGCAGCGGGCTCGCGTCGAGGAGGTAGTTGATGCCGCTCCGGCCGATGAGGCCACCGGCCGAGAGATCGAGGATCCAGCGCGTGCCGATGCGGGCCAGGCCGAGCGCCCCGGTCTTGTAGACGCGGTCCGGCGTGAGCGCGCTCCAGCTCTTGGCCAGCCGCTCGGCGGTCGCCTGGAAGTCCTCGGCCCCGCTGCCGAGCGCGACCGCGTTGATCGCCCCCGCGCTGATGCCGGCGAGCACCCGGAACGGAAGCGGGCCGGGTCCGACGATCCGGGCGACGGCGCGGAGCGCGCCGACCTGGTAGGCCGAACGGGCACCGCCTCCGGTGAGGACCAGACCCAGCTGCACAGTGAAAATTCTAGCGACCACGGCGCGGTGCGGCATCGCGGAGGGCCCGCGTGGAGCCGCGCCCAGGTGGGCTCGGTGCCGCGCCCCATGGCGGCGAGCACGCGATGGAGCGCCCTCGGGGCGGCGGTCCCTCCTCGCGTCCTGCACCGTCCGTGGAACGCCCCTGCCCAACCGCGGCGCCACGGTTCCGCGCGACGGGGCGATCCCACGGCCGCGCCGCTGGCGCGCCGCTCGCATCGCGCCGGGCGGCGCCCGTGTCGGGCGAGGGGGACCGCATGGCGCGCGCACGAGACGTGGTGGGGCTCACCGTGGCGGCGCTCCTCGCCGCGGCGTGCGGGGGAGCGGACGGAGGGCCGTCCGATCCCGGCGGGCCGCCGGGGCCGACCGGCCCGACCGGCCCGGGCTCGAGCAACTTCACGTTCGGCACCCCCGGCCCGTGGCCGATCGCCAACCAGCTCTACGGAGCAGCGGACGGGATCCGCGAATCGCCCGTCGTGGCGCTCACCACCGACGAGGCCCAGAACCGGTGGATCGCGACGCCCGGCGCCCTCTACCTCGCCCGGCCGGGCGCCCCGGGTCTCCGCCGCTACGACGGCCGCGACGGCCTCCACTTCCAGGGGAACGCGGCCCGCTACTGCAACGGCCGGCAGATGATCGACGATCGTCCCTGCGCCGGACGGGAGGCGTGGGGCCAGGGGGAGGCGCCCGGCATCAAGACCATCGCGGGCGGCGGGCCGGACGAGGTCTTCGTCGGGTACCACGGCCGGCACACCGAGGGCATCGACTGCGCCGGCGACGGCAGCGGGCAGGACGACTGCGATCCGCTGGCGCACAGCGGGAAGATCGACCGCGTCCGCCTGCGTCCGGACGGGACGCTCCAGGTGGATCGGCTCGACCTCGTGGCCATCAACCACGGCGGAAAGTACTGGCACGACCGGACCATCCACCGCCTCGTCTACGACCACCTCGTGCGGCCGCACACGCTCTACGCCGGCACCGAGCACGGCGTGACGATGCTCCTCCCCGATCGGTTCCGGCTCCCGGACCCGGGCGAGTGGTGGAACGACGCGTACAAGGAGTGGATGGGCGACCACCTCCACGCGCGCGTCTGCTGGGAGCGCGCGTGCGACGGCACCGCGAGCGGCCAGCGCATGGGCGACTGGCTCGGGCTCGCGATCGACGCGACCGGCGGCCTATGGCACGCCGGGCGCTGGACCGCCGGGCTCATCTCGTGGGACCCGGATCCCGTCCGCTGGTTCGCGCGCAACGGCGACGCGTTCGAGGTGGCCTTCGGAGATCCGTACCCGGGCCCCGGCTCGAGCAACCCACCGGTCTTCCCGGTCGCGAAGGAGGGTCACTCGGTCTTCCTGTCCTCGGTGAGCGTCTGCCCCGACGGCCGCGTCTGGTTCGGCAGCCTGGGCCCGGACGACGGCGTCGAGGCGACGATCGCGTCGTACGGGCCGGAGGGGTTCCGCTACTTCACCACCGCGGAGGTGGGCCTCCCGGAGCGGCCGGTCCGCGATCTGGTCTGCCTGCCCGACGGCCGGCTCGCCATCGCCAACCCGTACTCGGGCCTCGTGCTCTGGGATCCCTCCACCGGGGCATCGACGCCCATCCGCGCAGGCTCCGGCCTGCCGAGCGACGTCGTCCTGTCGCTGGAGCTGGACACGATGCCGTCCCCGCCCACGCTCCACGTGGCCACGGCGGGTGGCGCAGCAGCACTCCGCGTGCTTCCGCGAGGCCTCCAGGCTGCAGGCTCCAGGCGACGGGAACTGCGTCGTGCAGCTCCCTGAAGCCTGGAGCCTGAAGCCCGAAGCCTTCCCATGTGCGCCTCTCGCGCACCCGCACACCTGTCCCTGCGGTCCTGGATTTCCGGGGGAGCCCGGTCCCTGGTAGAAATTCGTGCATGGACCTGAATCGCGTGTCCCTGCGCTGGAAGATCACGATGCTCGTGGCCGTGACCACCACCCTCTCGGCGGTGCTCGCGCGGCTCGCGTTCGCGTGGCTGGGCGGGCCGGTCGGCGCGGTCTTCGTGATCCTCCTCCTGGTCGGGGGCGCCTCCACGCTCGCGTTCTTCCTCGGCGGCAACCTCGTCGGTCCGCTCGTGTCGCTGCGCGACGCCGCGCGGAAGATCGCCCAGGGCGACTTCTCGAACATCTCGAAGCAGGACGCCCAGGCCGGCGGCGAGGTCGCCGAGCTCGCCGAGAGCTTCTTCCAGGCGTCTCGGAATCTGCAGACGTTCCTGAAGCAGCTCTCCGAGACCTCGGTCACCACGCAGCGCGGCGCGGGCGAGATCCTGGCGAGCGTGGCGCGGCTCGCGGCCATGAGCGCGCAGCAGGCCGCGGCCATCAACGAGACCACCACCACCGCCTCCGAGATCGCCCAGACCTCGAAGCAGGCGACCGAGCACGCCAACTCGGTCATCGAGATCACGCAGCGCTCCGACGACCTCTCGCGCGCCGGCCTCAACACGGTCGAGGAGGCGGTCAAGGCGAGCGCGGCCCTCGGCGAGCAGGTGAACCGGATCGCGGCGACGATGGCCGACCTCTCGGAGCGGACGCAGCAGGTGGGCGAGATCATCGCCTCGGTGAAGGACCTCGCCGAGCAGTCCAACCTCCTCGCGCTCAACGCCTCCATCGAGGCCTCGAAGGCCGGCGAGCACGGCCGCGGCTTCTCGGTGGTCGCCATGGAGATGCGCAACCTGGCCGAGCAGTCCCGCCAGGCCGCCGTCCAGGTTCGGTCGATCCTCCAGGAGATCCAGCGCGGCGCCCGCGACGCGGCCGCCGCGACCGACGAGGGCGCGAAGCGCGCCAGCGCCGCCGTTCGCCTCTCCCGCAGCGCCGGCGAGGCCATCGAGGGGCTCGCCCTCGTGATCAAGGACTCCGCCCTCGCCGCCCGCCAGATCGCGGCCAACACGCGCCAGCAGACCATCGGCGTCGAGCAGATCGTGACCGCCGTCTCCGAGCTCTCTGCGGCCATCAACGAGAGCGCCGAGGGGACCAAGATCATCGAGCAGGGGTCCGCTTCGCTGTCGAGCATGTCGAAGGAGCTCGCGGAGGCGGTCAACCGGTTCCGCGTCTAGCGAGCGGGTTTTCCCGAGAGTGGTTCGGGCTCCCGCCCCCGCCAGCGGACCCGCTCCCGGTCCCGCACCCGGCAGTTCCCCCTGGACCGACCGGCACCACCGCCATACAACCCGCCCCCGTGCCCTTCACCCTCCACCCCTGCCCCGTGGATCCGACGAGCCGCGCCCGCCGCGGCACCCTGGTCACGCGCCACGGGCGCGTCGAGACGCCCTGCTTCATGCCGGTCGGCACCCGCGCCTCGGTGACCGGACTCACGCCCGAGGACCTGCGGGCGCTCGGCGCGCAGATCATCCTCGGCAACACCTACCACCTGCTCCTCCGGCCGGGGCCGGACGCGATGCGGGCGCTCGGCGGGATCCACCGGTTCATGAAGTGGGACGGCCCGGTGCTCACCGACTCGGGCGGGTTCCAGATCTTCTCGCTCTCCGCGGACCGGTCGATCACCGAGGAGGGCGCCGCGTTCCGGAGCTACCTCGACAACCGGCGCCACCTGCTCTCGCCGGAGAGCTCCATCGACATGCAGACCGCGCTCGGGTCGGACGTGATGATGGTCCTCGACGTCTGCGTCGAGTCCACCGCGCCCCGGCCCCAGATCCGCGCGGCCATGGAGCGGACGCACCGCTGGGCGCTGCGGAGCCTCGCCGCCCGCACCGACCCGGGCCAGCTCCTCTTCGCCATCGTCCAGGGCGGGCTCGACCTCGGGCTCCGCGCGGAGTCGGCGGCGTTCCTGTCGGGCCACCCGTTCGACGGCTTCGCGATCGGCGGCGTCGCCGTCGGCGACACGCGGGCGGAGCGGGCCGAGGTCGTCGCGGCCGCCGCGGCCGCGCTCCCGGCGGTGAAGCCGCGCTACCTCATGGGCGTCGGCACGCCGCCCGACATCCTCGAGGCCGTCGGCCAGGGCGTGGATCTCTTCGACTGCATCCTCCCCACCACGCTCGCCTGGCAGGGCACCGCCTTCACCTCGACGGGCCGCGTGCGGCTCACGCGCTCCGAGCACCGGCTCGCCGAGGCGCCGCTGGACGCCGCCTGCGCGTGCCCCACGTGCCGCCTCCACTCCCGCGCCTACCTGCACCACCTCATCAAGTGCCGCGAGCCGCTCGGCCCGCGGCTCCTGTCGGTCCACAACCTCACGCACTACCAGGACCTGCTCCGCGGCGCGCGCGACGCCATCGAGGCGGGCACGTACGCGGCCTACGCGCGCGGGCGCCTCGAGGCGCTCGACCGGCACGAGCACGATCCGTCGAAGCGGCCGCCGGGCCGCAGGCGCGAGTCCGCGCTCCCCGAGGCGGCGGCGCCCGGCGCCGTGCCCGCCGCGCGGTTCGAGGTGGTCCGCACGTCGCAGGGCGCGCCCGCGGTCCGCGACGCGGAGGCCGGCGAGGTGATGCACCCGGTGGTCGGCGCCGCCGTCGAGTCGGAGCGGCTCTACGCGGCGCAGGCGCGCCTCGCCGAGCGGCTCGCCCTCCCCGGAGAGCCGCTCGTGCTGTTCGACGTCGGGCTGGGCGCGGGCTCGAACGCGCTCGCCGCGATCCGCGTCGCGCGGCGGGCGGCGCCCGGTGGGCGCGGCCTCGCGATCGTCAGCTTCGAGCGGGAGCTGGGCGCGCTCGCCCTCGCCGCGTCCGAGCCGGGCGCGGCCGCGCTCGGGCTCGACGCCGCCGACGCCGCGGCGCTCCGCGCCGTCCTCGCCGGCGGCCGCCATGAGGAGCCCCGGGTCACCTGGCGCCTCGTCCTCGGCGACGCGACCGAGACGCTGCCCCGGGAGCCGGCCCGCGCGGACGTGGTCTTCTGGGATCCCTTCAGCCCGCGCGTGAACCCCGCGCTCTGGTCGGTGGCGGTCTTCCGGGCGCTGCGCGCCCGGTGCGGCCCGGCCGCGACGCTCTTCACGTACAGCACCGCGACGTCCGTGCGCGCCGCCCTGCTCCTCGCCGGGTTCTTCGTCGGCGCCGGCGATCCGAGCGGACCGAAGCACGAGACCACCGCGGCGGCGACCGATGCGGCCCTCCTCGCGCGGCCGCTCGACGCCCGCTGGCTCGCGCGGCTCGTCCGCTCCTCAGCCCCGCTCCCCCCCGACGCCGCCGCGGACGCCCTGGACGCCATCCGCGGGCACCCGCAGTTCCGGTGAGCGCAGCCGCCGCCGGGCGACGAGGAGCAGGCGGTAGAGGCCGTAGCTCAGCGCGAGCACGAGCCCCGCGACCGCGAGCCCGGCGGCCGGCCCGAGCGTCTTGCCCACGGTCGAGGCGAGCCCGCGGAGCGGGTACAACGGGAACCAGTACGGCAGCAGGTACCAGCCGTACACGATCGGCAGGTGGATCGCGTACACGCCCAGCGAGCTCTTGCCGAGCGGCGCCGCCCGCGCGGCGAGGGCCGCTGGCACGAGGGAGAGGAGCGCGAGCACCGCGAGCACCACGCCGATCCGGTACGCGACGAGCACGGGGTCGCCCGGCGTCCGGTGGCCGAGGCCCCACCACTGCGTGGCGGCCAGGATCAGCGCGGCGGCGACGACGCCGAGGCCCGCGGCCGCGCGCCGGTCGGCGGGCGCGAGCAGCCCCACGAGCGTCCCGGCGAAGAAGTACGACGCCCACGGGAAGATCGGGAACGCGGACGTCCCGCCGATCACCTGGACGAAGGCGATCCCAGGGATCGAACGCGGGAGACCCTGGGCCGTGGCGAAGACCTCGCCGGGGGTCACCGCGCGCGCGCCCGCGAGCACCGCGGCCGCCGCGAGCGCAGCCAGGATGGCGGCCCTGGCGAGCCGGGGCACCGGCAACGCCATCACGAGCGCCGTGACGAGGAGCGCGAGGGCGATGCAGTGCAGCGCGTCGAACGCGAGGAAGTGGGCCCAGATGTCGCGATCGCCGGCGACGAGCCGGCCCAGGGCCCACCCCGGCCAGCGGAGGCCGTACCCGATGACGAGCAGCAGCAGCACCCGGCGCAGCCGGCCCCGGGGGATGGCCCAGCCGGTCGCGCCGCTGCGGGAGATCGCGAGGGTGACCGCCCAGCCGGAGACGAGCAGGAAGAGCGGCGCGGTGAACCCGCGCGCCTGCCAGTACCGCGCCATGACCGGGCCTTGCCGCGCCGCGGTCGAGAGCACGGCGTCGAGCGTGTGGCCCATCACCATCGCCAGTACGCCCAGCGCGCGGGCGGCGTCGAGCGCGGCGAGCCGAGGGAGGCGGGGCGACGGGGCGGCCGCGAGAGCGGGTGTGGCGGATGCGGGCGCGGGCAACGAGCGGCTTACTTAGCACGATCGGTCGCCCGGCGCCCGCCAGGCAGCCCGGGAGGCGGGCGCCTCACTTCTTCAGGCCGGCCGCGTACGCGGCCACGGCCTTGATCTCGGCGTCCGACAGCTTGCCCTTGAAGGGCGTCATCTTGCCCTTCCCGCTCTCGACCACCTTGGCGGCGTCGGCGGCGGTGATCGTGAGCATGGTGAGGTCCTTCGCGCCCATCGACTTGCCGACCGCGTTCCCCTTCCCGTCGGCGCCGTGGCACATCTTGCACTTGGCCTGGAAGAGGGCCGCGCCGTCCTCGGCGCGGGCGGCGGTGGCGAGCAGCAGGACGAAGACGGCGGCGAAACGCTTCATGTGGTGAGTCCTCCAGCGGGTGAGAGACGGCGGTTCGGTCAGGGCGCCGGCATCCCGGCGACGGCGTTGGGCGCGGCCGCCTCCGCGCGCCGCGGCGCCCGGAACGTACCGACGAGGATCGGGACGGCGATCTTCACGAGCACGGTGAAGATGAGGAACCCCACGCCGAACACGCCGAAGGCGATGCCCCACTCCACCCACGTCGGGGAGTACGCGTAGATCTGCCCGAGGGTCGACGGGGTGAAGCCCGGGATGATGAGGCCCATGCCCTTCTCGACGTACACGCCCGCCCAGATGAGCAGGCAGCCGAGGTTGAGCGTCGTGAACCGGCGCCGGGTACGCGGCACGAGGAAGAGGACGAACGCGACCACGCTGCACGCGAGCGAGAGCCACGCGTACGGCACGAGCGTCCGGTGCTCCCCGAGCCCCTGCCAGAAGTACTGCGTGTACCGCAGGTGCTCCGTCGCGGAGTAGTACTCCTTGAAGAGCTCCGCGCCGAGCAGGAAGAGGTTCAGGAACATCGCGTACGCCATGAGCTCCGCGATCTTCCAGATCGCCTCGTCCTTGATCTCGAACCGGAACGCCCGGCGCAGGACCTGGAAGAGGATGATCATCACGGCCGGGCCGGAGCAGAACGCGGAGGCGATGAACCGCGGGGCGAGGATGGACGCGTTCCAGTACGGCCGCGCCGCCATGCCGTTGTAGAGGAACGCGGTCACGGAGTGCGTCGAGATCGCCACCGGGATGGAGAGCAGCACGAGCGGCAGGAACACGCGCTTGTCGTACCCCTCGCCGCGGTACGTCTTGAACAGGAGGTACAGCACCAGCGCGAGGTTGAGGAGGAGGTACGTGTTCAGGACGAGCGCGTCCCAGGTCAGCATGGAGCGCGGGAAGTTGGGCGTCCCGACGAACGGCATCATGTGGAGGAACCGGTCCGGCCGCCCCATGTCCACGAGGATGAAGAGGAGGCACATCGTGAGCGCGCTCACGGCGAGGAGCTCGCCCAGCACCACCACCTCCTTGATCGGCTTCCACTGGTAGACGTAGGCCGGGACGACGAGTAGCACCGCCGCGGCGGCGACGCCGACGAGGAAGGTGAAGTTGCCGATGTAGAAGGCCCAGGAGACGTCGTCGCGCATGCTGGTGGCGAGGAGCCC
>DASPMI010000077.1:0-20092 GCA_035627135.1 Anaeromyxobacter sp.
GACGCTCCTCGCGTCCGACACGACGGCGCCGTACACGACGGCGATCGCGTTCACGTCCGCGAACAACGGCGCGCACACGTACACCGCGCGGGCCTACGACACGGCCAGCCAGACGGCCACCGCGGCGGCCGTGACCGTCACCGTGAACATCGGCACCTCGACAGGGACCACCGTCTCCGTCAACGCGGGCGGCCCGGCGACGGGGACGTTCCGCGCCGACCAGTACTTCTCCGGCGGCACCGCGTACACGCGGACCGCCACGGTGGACCTCTCGCAGATCACCACCAACCCGCCGCCCGCCGCGATCTTCAACAGCGAGCGGTACGGCGCCTTCACCTACACGATCCCGGGCTTCACCGCCGGGGCCGCCTGCACGGTGACGCTCTACTTCGCGGAGAGCTACGTCTCCGCCGCCGGGCAGCGCGTCTTCAGCGTGCAGATCAACGGCACGACCGTCCTCAGCAACTTCGACATCTTCGCGGCCTCCGGCGGCCGCAACCGGGCCATCGTGCGCACCTTCGACGCCACCGCCAACGCGAGCGGCCAGGTCGTCATCCGGTTCGTCTCCGGCACGCAGAACCCGAAGGTGGACGGCATCACCGTCTCGTCGACCGGCGGCACCACCGACAGCCCGCCGACCGTGGCGCTCGCGAGCAGCGCGACCAGCGTCACCGCGGCGAGCACGATCACGCTCACCGCGACGGCCAGCGACGATCGCGGCGTGAGCCGGGTCGAGTTCTACGAGGGCGCGGCGCTGCTCGGCTCCGACACGACCGCGCCGTACACGCTCCCGATCTCGTTCACCTCCGCGAACAACGGGAGCCACACGTACACCGCCCGCGCCTACGACACGGCCGGCCAGACGGCGACCTCCGCCGGCGTCGCGGTCGCCGTGAACATCGGCACGACGGTCGATCGTCCGCCGACGGTCTCGCTGGCGAGCAGCGCGACCTCCGTCACCACCGCGAGCACGGTCACGCTCACGGCCACCGCCACCGACGACCGCGGCGTGAGCCAGATCGACTTCCTCGAGGGCACGACCCTGCTCGGGACCGTGACCGCCTCGCCGTCGACCCACGCCATCACCTTCACCGCCGCGAACAACGGGACCCACACGTACACCGCGCGCGCGTGGGACACGGCCAACCAATCGGCGACCTCCGCCCCGGTGAGCGTCGTCGTCGACATCGGGACGACGCCGGGCACGTTCGAGATCGACCCGCCGGACGTCTGCTACGCCCAGTACTGGAACCAGGGTTGCGAGAGCGGCGCCTGCGGCGGCCGCTGCCAGACCGCCAACGCCTGCTCGCCGCCCGAGAGCCCGCAGAAGAGCACGTTCCCCAAGACCTTCGCCTGCCCGCGCTTCATCGCGCTCAGCGAGGAGATGATCGCCGCCGCCAAGGCCGACTGGGGCGACAGCCCGCCGTTCGTCTACGGCGTCGTGGGGCATGACGCCGACACGGGCGGACTCGACACCGGCACCAGCACCTGCTGCCAGTGCTACCAGCTCGTGTTCGACCGGCCGGAGGGGGGCTCGCCGCAGCCGCCCGAGCTTCCGGTCCCGCCGCCCATGATCGTGCAGAGCTTCAACACCGCTGCCGGCGGCGGGAAGAACTTCGACATCTACATGGGCGCCGGTGGGTTCGGGGCCTTCAACGCCTGCATCCCCGGCACGTACACGGGCACGTCGACGACCACGTTCGGCGAGTTCATGTACACGGCGTTCCCGAGCGAGTACCCGACGACGGGCGGCATCAAGGCGCTCAACATCCCCGAGTGCAAGGTGAACGGGACGGTCACGGCGGCCTCGATGCAGTCCGCGGCGTGCCAGAGCAAGATCGCCTCGCTCTGCAACAACACCGCCTCGGCGTCGGCGAAGATGACGAACTCGACGAAGACGTCCTGCATCCAGACGAACGCGTTCAACGCGTTCTACCACCAGAACTGGCAGGTCCGGGTGAAGCGCGTCGAGTGCCCGCTGGCGCTCACGCGCGTGACCGGCTGCCGGCTCGCGCCGCAGGGGCTGCCCGCGGCCAACCCGAACGCGAAGACGCCGGCCACCGCCGACAGCTCGTTCCGCACCGGGTACACCACCACGACGATGCAGGACTGCTGCAAGCCGAGCTGCGCGTGGAAGGACCAGGTGTCGGGCGCCGGTCTCCAGACCGTCGACAAGTGGTCGGCCTTCTACTCCTGCAACGCGAACGGCGAGCCGTTCACGGCGCCGTAGCGTGACCCGTGGGCCCGGCGCTCCGGCGTCGGGCTCACGCCAGCGCCGAGACGAAGCATGAACGCCCTGCTCCCGGACGACGGGGCAGGGCGTTTCAATGACGGGCAGCCACTCCGTGCGTCACTTGTCGCGGTACGTGATCCGCCCGCGGGTCAGGTCGTACGGCGACAGCTCCACCTTCACCCGGTCGCCGGTGATGATCCGGATGTGGAACCGCTTCATCTTGCCAGAGGGGTACGCCAGGACCGTCGGGCCCTGATCGAGCTTCACGCGATACATGCCGCCGCTCGACTCCTCCACGCGTCCCTGCACCTCGATGCCAGCTTCCTTCTCGCTCAATCGCGCTCCTTGGTTGGGGCCTGGGTCGACCTGCGCAGGGCGAGCACGCCGCCGCCCTGCGGCGGGATGCCTCGCTCGGCGAAGGCCACCCGAGTGGAACACAGGTCGCCGACGACAACTTCACCCTTCGGCGGACCGGAGTCCAGGCGGCCCTTCATAACCCGGCGACGGGCCCTCAGGCCACCATGATGGCAGCCAGGGGGCCAGGCGCACGCCCTACCCGGAGGGCCCGCGGCGGAGATGGGGCGCCGGTGGGACCGCTCGTCACCGCTCCTTGCGGTAGAGCCGCACCGCGATCGGCCCGGCCACCAGCACGAGGACCGCGGACGCGACCAGGGTCCAGAGCACGTCCCCGCCGTCGGGCCGCCCGTGCATCAGGCCGCGGGAGGCGTTCGCGAGGTGCGTCACCGGGTTGTGCCCGACGACCGTCTGGAGCCACCCGGGCATCGTCCGGAGGTCCACGAAGATGTCGCTCGCGAACGTGAGCGGCATGAGGAACACGAAGCTCGTCGTCATGACCGACTCGGACGTCCGCACGAGCATGCCGACGATGATCCAGAGCCACGAGAGCGCGAAGCTGAACACGAGCAGCAGCGCCACCGCGAGGACGACGCCCACCGGCCCGCCCTGCGGACGGAAGCCGAGGATGAACCCCACGGTGAGGATCACCAGGGAAGCGACCGTGTAGCGGAACACGTCGCCCGCGAGCGCGCCGAGCAGCGGCGCCGCCTGCCACATCGGCATCGAGCGGAACCGGTCGTGGAGGCCCTTGTGGATGTCCGCGTTGAGCCCCACGCCCGTGTAGACGGTGATGAACAGGACCGTCTGCACCAGCACGCCCGGGAGCAGGTACTGGACGTACTGGCGCGGCGAGCCGGCGAGCGCGCCGCCGAAGATGAACGTGAACAGCAGCGTGAACATGATCGGCGTGACGGTCACGTCGAAGAGCTGGAAGGGGACGTGCTTGATCTTGAGGAGCGCCCGCCACGCGAGCGTCAGGACCGCGGACGCCGCGGACGCGGGCCGCGGCCTCGTGCCGATGGCGAGGACCTCGTGGGTGGCGTTCACTGGTGGGCCTCCGTCTGCGTGGGCGCGGCCTGGCGCCCGGTGAGGGCGAGGAACACCTCGTCGAGGCTCGGGTTCGCGACCGAGACCTGCTCGACCTCGATCCCGCACTCGCTGAGGGCGGAGAGGACGGCGGCGGCCTGTCCGGCCCGCTCGAGCCGCGCGGCGACCTCCGCGGGCTCGGACGCCGGCAGCACGCCGTCGCCCAGCACCTTGGTGATGAGCCGCTGCGCCTCCGCGCGGCGGCCCGCGTCCACGAGCCGCAGGTGGAGCGCGTTCGAGCCGACCGAGGCCTTGAGGTCGCGGCTCGTGCCCTCGGCGATCACCCGGCCGTGATCGATCACCGCCAGGCGCTCCGCGAGCCGGTCCGCCTCGTCGAGGTACTGCGTCGTGAGGAGCACCGTCGTGCCCTCGGCCGCGATGCGGCGCACGAGTTCCCAGACCTGCGTGCGGCTGCGCGGGTCGAGGCCGGTGGTGGGCTCGTCGAGGAAGAGGATCTCCGGGATCGCGACGAGGCTCGCGGCGATGTCGAGGCGGCGGCGCTCGCCCCCGGAGTACGTCTGCACCTGCCGGCCCGCGAACTCGGCGAGCCCGAACGCGTCGAGGAGCTCCGAGGCGCGGCGCTTCGCGTCGCGCCAGGACAGGCCGAGCAACCGGCCCATGAGCACGAGGTTCTCCCGTCCGGTCAGGTCCTCGTCGACCGACGCGAACTGGCCGGTGAGGCTGACCTTGCTGCGGACCGCCGCGGGCTCGCGCACCACGTCGTGGCCGAGGACCGTCGCGGTGCCGCCGGTCGGCCGGAGGAGCGTGGAGAGGATGCGGATGGTCGTCGTCTTCCCGGCGCCGTTCGGGCCGAGCAGGCCGTAGACCGTCCCGCGCCGGATCTGGAGATCCACGCCCGCGAGCGCGTGGGTGCTGCCGAAGTGCTTCACGAGTCCCGTCGTCTCGATCGCGTTCGTCATGGGAGGGGTAGGCATAAGGGGTTTCGGACAGCGAGGGTGCGGCAAGAGACGCAAGCAGAGGTTTGCACCGCGTCGGGGTTCGTCCGTTCGACCTCGCCGGCGCCCCGGGATCAGCGATCCCCGGAGGGGAGGCCCGGTGTGGGTCTCGCACGCCGATCGGTCCCGCGGGGCCGCGCGGCGCCGCTCGCCCGCGCCCCTCGCGTTCGGGCATGCTGGCGGGAGCCATGAGCCGATTCCCGGGGCCGAAGAGCCAGGAGCTGATCCGCGAGCTGTCGCGCTACGTCGTCGTCGAGCCGTACCCATTCGTGCTCGATCTCCCGCGCTGCCGCGGGATGTGGCTCGTCACGGTGGACGGCGAGCGGATCTTCGACTGGGCGGGCTACTACGGCGCCAAGCTCCTCGGGCACAACCACCCGCGCCTGCTCGAGCCCGAGTACGCCGCGCGCCTCGTCCACGCCGCCAACAACAAGGTCGCGAACCCCGACTTCCTGACGCCCGAGTGCCTCGCCTACTACCGCCTGCTGCACGAGCTCGCGCCGCGCTGCATGCGGAACGACCGGCTCGAGGTCTACGTGGTGAACTCCGGGGCCGAGGCGGTCGAGAACATGATGAAGTACATGATCAACCTGCACGCCGAGAAGCTCCGGGCGCGGGGCGAGAGCCCCGACGTGCGCAGGTTCGTCTACTTCGAGAGCGCCTTCCACGGCCGCACGATCTTCGCGCTCAACGTCACGCAGCTGAAGCACGATCCCATCGTGACCGCCGGGTTCCAGGGCTTCGTCCCGGGGAACCTCCAGGTCCCGTTCCCGCACTTCGACTCCTCGCGGCGCGAGGCGGACAACGTCGCCGAGTGCGACGCGAGCCTCGCCATCGTCGAGGACTGCCTGGCGCGGTACGGCCGCGAGGTCGTGGGCATCGTGGTCGAGCCGATCCAGGGCGCCGGCGGACATCGCACGAGCCTGCCGCGCTTCTTCCAGGGGCTCTCCGCGCTCGCGCACCGCTTCGAGGTCCCGCTCGGCTTCGACGAGGTCCAGACGGCCGGCGGGCAGACGGGGACCGTGTTCGCGATCGACCAGCTCGACCTCCCGCATCCGCCGACCGCCGTCGCCGTGGCGAAGAAGTTCGGCAACGGCGTCGTCTACATGCACCACTCCATGGCCGACCACGGCGTCCTGGACAGCACGTGGGGCGGGACGCTCGCCGACATGGTCCGGTTCGTCGAGGAGATGCGGATCGTCCGGAGCGAGGAGCTGATCGAGCAGGTGCCGCGCAAGGCGGAGGCGCTGACGCGCGGCCTCGCGGACCTCGAGCGCAGGTACGCCGACTTCGTCTTCAACGTGCGGGGGATGGGGCTCTACCAGGGGTTCAGCCTGCGCCGCCCCGGCGACAAGGCGAGGCTCCTCGACCTCGCCCTCGAGCGGGAGGGCCTGCTGCTGCTCGGCGCCGGCGGCCAGAGCATCCGGTTCCGGCCGCCGCTCGACGTGACGGCCGGCGACATCGAGCTCATGCTCGAGATGCTCGGGCGGTGCCTGGGGGCGCTCGCCGACGCCCCTGCGGCGCGGGCCATTGAGGGCTCACCCTCCTGAACGCACGCCAGCAACCGGGAGTGCGAGTACTGTCGGTGCACTCTCGCGCGTGCGAGGAGGTGCGCTCATGCGATGCTCCGGATGGCTCTTCGCGGTGACGCTGTTGCTTTGTGGAATCCCCATCGCGGCCGAGGCCCGTCCTCCCGGCCGGTGTGTCCCCCGGTGGACGTCGGGCGACGCGTGGCGGGTCGCGGCTCCGCTGCCCACGCCCCGCTGGCGCCACGGCGCCGCCGCCGTCCATGGCAAGATCTACGCGGTGGGCGGCGTGTCGGGTGGCGGCGTGCTCGACGCGGTCGACGAGTACGACGCGTGCAAGGACGCGTGGAGGCCGCGCGCGTCGATGCCGACGCCCCGGTCGGATCTCGCCGTCGTCGCCTTCGGCGGACGCGTGTACGCCATCGGCGGCCGCGACGGCGCCGCGATCCTCGACACCGTGGAGGTCTACGATCCCAGGACGGACTCCTGGGCGTCGGTCGACCCGCTCCCCGTCGCCAGCGCGGGGCTGCGCGCCGTCGCCGTGAAGCGGTGGATCTACGTCATCGGCGGCTTCGACGGGACGGACGTCCTCGGGACGGTGCAGCGCTACGATCCGAGGGCGGGGGTCTGGACCGTCCTGTCGCCGATGCCGACGCCGAAGTCGGACTTCGCGATCGCCGCGTTCGGGCGCCACATCTATGCCTTCTTCGGCGCGCCCCGGGAGTACCCGTGGGGCGGCGGCCCCTTCGACGTGTACGACTGGACCGCCGACACCTGGGCTCCGACGCAGCTCCTCGGCTCGGACATCGGTGGCCCCGTCGCAGGAATCCTGAGGGACCAGATCTACGTCGTCGGCGGCGAGTTCGCGCCTGGACCGAACACCGTGCCCGACAACCGGGAGTACGACCCGGCCGCGAACACGTTCGAGCGCCGCGCGCCCATGCCGACGGACCGGACGGGCGCCGCCGCGGCGGTCGTCGGCCGCGAGCTGTACGTGCTCGGCGGGTTCAAGACCACGGACCCGGGCTTCGGGACGCAGGACGTCGTCGAGGCGTACACGGCGCCACGGAGAGGGCGCGGGCCCGCGACCTCCTGGAGCGACGCCGGTCCGTGATGCGCCCGCGAGACGCGTGCCCCGCGAGCGGCAGCGCCGGGGTCACGCCGGCGGCGCACCCGCCCGGCGTGCCTCGGCGAGCATCGTCGTCCAGGTGTCCTTCGGGCCCACGACGAAGCGGACGCCCACGGTCGCCGTGCTCCCGGCTCGTGCGGTCCAGCACACGACGCCGCGAAACGTGACGGTCCGGCTCCCGGCGCCGAAGCGGATGTCGAGCCTCGACCCGACGGCCGCGGGGTCCGAGCCCGACCAGGCCAGGCCGCACCCGTTCTCGGACACCGAGAAGGTGGTCATGTAGGTCGGCCCCGCGGGCCCGTGGACGACGGCGGGGATCGTCACGAGCAGGCGCGGGACGCGCGGCTGGTACTCCACCGTCTCTCCGCGCGCCACGGCGAGGAGGCGATCCAGCGCGCGCAGCCGCATCTCGTCCGGCACGAGCTCGATCCGGTGGACGTTCTCGTGACGGCTGGCGCTCGCCACGCGTCCCGTGATCGTCGCGGAGACGCCGCGGTCGATCGCCGTGATCCGCGCCGCGACTCGCTGCTTCGCGCGCAGCGGCTCGCGGGTCTGGAGCACGAGCCGCCGCGAGTCGGGACGCCAGGCCGCGACGAGCTCGTCGGGGCGGAGCCGAACCTCCATCGAGAACACGCCTGCCGGAAGGGAAGCCTGCATCGATGACCTTTCGCCGAAGGGCGGAGCGTGAATGGACGCGGCGGATCAGAGCAGGGTTTGCTCGCGGTGGAAAGGGCTGATGAAGGAGCGGGACCTACCTCGCCCGTCGTCGCTCATCGAGGAGGTCGCTCGCCGCGAGGCTCGTGCTCGTTCCGCCTTGCGGCCTTGCGAGTGCTCGTGCGAGGGTCTTCCGGGAGGGTCCATCCATGCTCCGCGCACCGCGCTGGCGGCGTCTCTCGCGCTCTCCTGCACGCTCTCCATCCTGTCCCTCGTGGGGTGCGGCAAGGGAGCGGATGGCTCGGTGGACCCAGGCTGCCCCGGCGTCGAGTCCTGGGCTGGGCCGCTCGACGAGGCGCCCGCCTGCGCGGCGGAACCCGACGAGAACCAGGAGTCGGGGAGCTGCGAGCTCGTCGTGACCCGCTTCGCGCGCGGGGAGCTCGACACGGGCGCCGTCACCGCCGAGTGGATCGAGACCGACGTGGAGCTCCTGAACGTCCCCGGCGCCGTGCAGGGGGTGTCCCGCGCGCACGACCCCGACCTCACGCGCCGCGCGCACCTCGGGCTTCACGTCCTCGGGGCCACGCGCTCGCTCGGCGCCACTGGGGCAGGACGCGGCCGGATGGGCGCCACGCGCCAGCGCACGTACGCGGCGATGGTGGCCATCAGGAGCAGCACGAAGGTGATGACGGCCGAGGTGAATTCGCCGCGCACGAGATGGAACCCCGTCGCGCTGATCGTCACGATCATGATGCCGGCCGCGGCCAGCGGGATGAGGCGGGGCTGAATGCGCGTGAGCCCCGGGAGCGTCAGTCCCAAGGCGGCGGCCACCTCCGCGACGCCGAGGAAGAGCTGAAACCAGCGTGGCAGCGACGCGTTCATCTGCTCGACGACGGACGCGGGCGGATCGAGGAAGAGCCACCCGTGGGCGAAGAAGGCCACCGCGAGCAACACCTGCAGGACCCACGTGAGTGCGTTCATGGCGTCTTCACCTCCCGTGAGCTGCATCGCTCCTCGCGGCAGCATGATCATGTAGCGCAGAGACCTTCGGCGCTCTCCGGCCCGCGCTCGTCTCGCGCTCGCACGGCCCGACCTGTTTGGGGATTCGCCGTGGTGCGGCGAGCGCCCGCGCGATCCGCAGCGGACCAGCCGGGTCGCTCCGGACCGGAGCCCGCGTTCGCGTTGCTGCCGCGCCTCGTGCACCCTACTCGGACTCGTCATGAGACCGATGGAGCGGCTGGAGACGGCGGCTGCGGCGCACATCCCGACCCGCCGGGAGGGGCTGCCCGGGGTGGGCGATCTCCTAGAGATGCGGCGAGATCCGCTCGGCTACCTCGCGCGCGTCGCGCCGCTCGGCGACGTGGTGCGGCTCCGGTTCGGGCGGAGCGTCTACCTCCTCAACCACCCGGACCACGCCCGGCGCGTGCTCCACGAGAACCACGTCAACTACCGCAAGAGCTTCTTCTACGCGCGCATGAAGCCGCTCGTGGGGGAGGGGTTGCTCACGAGCGAGGGCGGCGACTGGAAGCGCAAGCGGCGCCTCGCGCAGCCGGCGTTCCACCGCGAGCGGCTCGCCGGGTTCGTCGCGATCATGTCGCGGCACACCGCGGCGATGCTCGATCGCTGGGCCGGCGCCGCCGCGCGGGGCGAGCCGCTCGACGTGGCGGCCGAGATGATGAAGCTCACGCTGACGGTCGTCGGGCACGCGCTGTTCGGTCAGGACATGCTCGGCGAGGCCGACCGGGCCGGGCGCGCGCTGACCACGGCGCTCCGGATCACGAACGAGCGGTTCTTCGCGCTCGTCTACCTCCCTCCGTGGCTCCCCACGCCGGCGAACCTGCGCTTCGCCGCGGCGATGCGCGTCCTCGACACGCTCGTCACGGAGATCGTCGCCGCGCGCCGGGGAGGGGCGCCGCGCGACGATCTGCTCGGGATGCTCATGGAGGCGCGCGAGGCGGAGGGAGGCGGCGGCCTCACCGACGCGGAGCTCCGCGACGAGGTGATGACGATGGTCCTCGCCGGCCACGAGACCACCGCCAACGCGCTCACCTGGGCGTTCCACCTCCTGGCCGGCGCGCCGCGCGTGGACGGCGCGCTCGCCGAGGAGTCGTCCCGCGCGGTCGGAGGCCGGGAGGTCGCGCTCGAGGACCTCCCCCGGCTCGACCTGGCCTCGCGCGTTCACCAGGAGGCGATGCGCCTCTTCCCGCCGGCGTGGATCTTCGGGCGCGAGGCGCTCGCCCCGGATCGCTTCGGGGAGTACGCCCTCCCCGCAGGCGCTGCGGTCAGCATCTCCCCGTATCTCCTCCACCGCGATCCGCGGTTCTGGGAAGCGCCGGAGCGCTTCGACCCCGACCGGTTCCTGCCCGCGATGGTCGCGGGCCGGCACAGGTACGCCTATCTGCCCTTCGCCGCGGGTCCGCGCATGTGCATCGGGAACGCCTTCGCGACGATGGAGATGCAGGTCGTGCTCGCGATGGTCGCGAGCCGCTACCGGCTGACGCCCGTGCCGGGACGGCCAGTGGAGCTCGATCCGAGCGTGACGCTGCGGCCTCGACGCGGGCTGTGGATGAACGTGGTGCCGCGCGCGTCGTGACCGGCGCTGGCGAGCGCGCAGGCGCGACCACGGGTGAGAGCGGTGCGCCCTCGGTGAGCGGCGGTCAGGGCCGCCCGCGCGCTCACTCGGACGGCCTCTGCGGCGGCGCATCCCTCCTCACGGAACGTCGATCCGACCGCCGCGGGCGGCGGCGTGTCTGCGCCGCCGCCTCCATCACCCGCCGCACCCGCTCCTCGGTCGTGAGGTCACCCTCGATGCGCAGCACCGGACAGCAGAGCAGCTCCATCCAGCGGGCGTGGCTCGCGCGGCTGCGCACGTCGAGCCCGCCGTCCTCGTAGCTCGCCGCCCAGGCCATGAAGTGCAGGTGGTCCGCGTGCATGTCCCCGCCGGGCGCGAGGCGAGCGCCGAAGCGCGCTTCCTCGCGGGCGCGCAGCCGCGCGAGGCGGAGCTCGGGCCGGATCGAGACGTAGACCGCGAGGTCCAGCGCGGGGATGAGCACGTCGCCCCAGCCCATCATCGAGCCCGCGACGATCCAGGAGGGCAGGCCGTCCACCGCCGCGACCAGCGCGTCCCGCCGCTCGGAGGGAGGACGCGGGGTCTGGTACGGCGGATCGGTCTTCACCCAGTAGAAGTCGTCGGCGTCGAAGAAGGCGGCTTCGAGCGGGGCAGCGAGGGCGCGGCCGAGCGTGCTGGTGCCGGAGCCGGAGGCGCCGAAGACGTGGATGTGCAAGGGACCCCTCCGGCGGGTCTCTTACCACGGCGCGCGAGCGGAGGGACGACTCGAGTCGTGCGCCCGCGCCGCTCAGCCCTGCCGCTCCCACCGGAGCTGGAGCTCGAGCTCCTCGCCGTCCTCGCCGCGCTCGTGCTCGACGCTCAGCTCCGCGTCCGCCGGGACCGTGAACCGCTCGTGGGCGACCTGGATGGTGAACGGCTGGCCCTGCTCGAGCGCGTCGGCGAGGCGCCGCAGCTTCTCGACGAACTGGGTGCGGGAGGTGACCTTCTCGACGTCGCGGTCGCGGCGGGTCGCCATGGGAGCTCCGGGAGAGGCGCGCGCGGTCGCGGGCCCTCGGGAAGAGGCGACGCCAGGTCGTACGCGGCCCGGCGCGGCCGTTCACGGCAGAGTAGGGCGGCCGAGCACCGGAAGCTCGGAAAACGTGGAGGCCGCGCAGCCGCGGACGAGCAGTCCGTCCGCGGGGAGCTCCCCGCCAGGTCCGGCGAGCGCCTGCGCCCGGGCGCCATCACGCGCCCGGGGCGGGATCGCGTCCTGGCGACCCGGTGCTCCGCCGGGCATACTCCGCGCGTGAGCGACGTCACTCGACCGCCGGGAGGCGGATCCGCGCGTGAAGCCCTGCCGGCGGCGGTGCCCGGCGCCGCCGGTCCCCCGTACCGCACGGGCCCGGGCTCGAGGTTCCCGCTCGGCGCGAGCGTGCACGCGGGCGGCGTCAACTTCTGCGTGTCGAGCCGGGACGCGACGCGCGTCGCGCTGCTCCTCTACGCGGGGGAGGGCAGCCCCGAGCCGTACCAGACGATCGAGCTCGCGCCCGAGCGCAACCGCACGTACTCGTTCTGGCACGTCTTCGTCGAGGGGCTCCAGGCCGGCGCGCACTACGCGTGGCGCATGGACGGCCCGAAGGACACGCGCGAGACGGGCCGGTGCTTCGCCCCGAACAAGGATCTCGTCGATCCGTACGCCCGTGCGGTGACGGCCGACGTCTGGGATCGGCGCAGGGCAGCCGATCCGGACGACGGCGGTCACGCCGGGATCCGGAGCATCGTCGTCGAGAGCCTGCCGGCCCGTACCGTCGCACCCGCCGAGCTCGCCGGCGCGGTGGTCTACGAGCTGCACGTGGGCGGCTTCACCCGCCACCCCTCGAGCGGCGTCCGGCACCCGGGCACGTTCGCGGGCCTCGCCGAAAAGATCCCGTACCTGCGCGAGCTCGGGGTGACGCACGTCGAGCTCATGCCCGTGATGGCGTTCGACGAGCAGGACGTCCCGGCCCGGGCCGCGGCCCGCGGGCTGCGGAACTTCTGGGGCTACAGCACCCACGCGTTCTTCAGCCCGCACCCGCGCTACTGCGTCGATCGGTCGACCGCCAACCGCGAGTTCCGCGCCCTCACCGACGCGCTCCACGCGGCCGGGCTCCGCGTCATCGTGGACGTCGTGTTCAACCACACGGCGGAGGGCGGCGCGGAGGGGCCGGTCATCCACTTCAAGGGGATGGCCAACGACGCGTTCTACCTGCTCGATCCCGCCGATCGGCGCCGCTACCTCGACTACACCGGCTGCGGCAACACCGTGAACTGCAACCACCCGATCGTCACGGCGTACGTCGTGCAGTGCCTCGAGTACTGGGTCGAGGAGCTCGGCGTGGACGGGTTCCGCTTCGACCTGGCGAGCGTCTTCACCCGGGGTGCGGGCGGCGAGGTGCTGCCGAACCCTCCGCTCCCCTGGGCGATCGAATCGTCCCGTGTCCTGTCCCGGGTGCCCCTGATCGCCGAGGCGTGGGACGCGGCGGGCCTCTACCACGTCGGCGCGTTCCCCGGGGAGGGATGGGCGGAGTGGAACGGCCGCTACCGCGACGCGGTGCGGAGGTTCGTCCGGGGCGATGCCGGCCTGGCCGGTGAGGTGGCCACGCGCATCGCCGGGAGCGCCGACCTGTACGGCGACGACGGCAGGCTCCCCGCGAACAGCGTGAACTTCGTCACCTGCCACGACGGCTTCACGCTCGCCGATCTGGTGAGCTACGACAGGAAGCGGAACGAGGCCAACGGCGAGGGCGGGCGCGACGGCTCGAACGACAACGCGAGCTGGAACTGCGGGGTCGAGGGCGAGACCTCGGACCCGGGGGTGATCGCGCTCCGGCTCCGGCAGGCCAGGAACCACCTCGCCATCCTGATGCTCTCGCGCGGCGTGCCCATGCTGCTGGGCGGGGACGAGCGCCTGCGCACCCAGCGAGGGAACAACAACGCCTGGTGCCAGGACAACGAGGTCTCCTGGATCGACTGGCGGACGACGGCCGCGCAGGAGGACATGCTCCGGTTCACGCGCGAGCTCATCGCGCTCCGGCGCCGGCACGCGAGCCTCGAGCTCAACCGGTTCTTCGAGGGCCGGCCGGTCCCGGGCCGCCCCCTCCCCGACATCGCGTGGCACGGCGCGCGGCTCGGCGAGTCTCCGTGGCACGGCGACGGCCGTGTCCTCCGGTTCACCATCGCGGGGCTGCGCGAGGGCGAGGAGGACCTGCACGTCATCCTCAACATGTCCGGGCGAGCCGTCGACGCGGACCTCCCGGTGATCCCGGGGAGGCGCTGGCACGTCGCGGTGGACACCGTGCGTCCAGCTCCCGAGGACGTCGTGCCGCGGCCACGGCAGCGGCCGCACGCGGCGGCCGGTTATCACGCGGCCGCGCGGAGCGTGGTCGTCCTGGAGGCTCGCTGAGCGGTCGTCCTCCGTGCGCGCAGCGGGCCTCGCTGGACGGCAGGGCCGCGCCTTACCGGGTCCAGCGCTGATTCGGCCCGCCGTTGCAGGTCCAGGCGACGACGGCCGTGCCGTTCGCGGTGCCCTGGCCCGTGACGTCCAGGCAGAGCCCGGTGGACACGGAGGCGATCGTGCCGTCGGCGTTGAACCGCCACTGCTGGTGGGTCCCGCCGTTGCAGTCCCAGATCTGGACCTGGGTGCCGGCAGCCGTGACGCCGCTCGGGAGCTCCAGGCACTTCGTGCCGTACACCTGGAACGCGCCGGAGGAGGTCTGGGTCCACTGCTGGTTGACGCCGCCGTTGCAGTCCCAGATCGCGAGCTTGGTGCCGTTCGTCTGCGACTGGTTGGGCACGTCGAGGCAGCGGCCCGACTGCGTGCCCAGGAGCCGCCCGGTCGAGGTGCCGCCGGTCGTCTGGAAGGTGGCGCCGACGGACCGCGGGGCGGTCATCGAGACGACGCAGGCGCCGGTGCCGCCGCAGTCGCCGCTCCAGCCGGCGAACGTGGAGCCGGCCGCGGCCGTCGCGGTCAGGGTGACCGTCGTGCCGCTCGCGAGGGTGGCGCTGCAGGTGGCGCCGCAGTTGATGCCGCCGCCCGTGACGGTGCCGCTGCCGGTGCCGCTCCTCGTGACGCCGAGCGCGTACGTCGTGGGACCACCGCCCTCCGCCGCCACGGCGATGCCGCAGACCTTCGGGTTGTCGGGGCCGCCGCCCCGGGTGAAGGCGATCACCACCTGACCGCTCGCGTTGGCGGTGGTGCTGAAGGTGCGGGAGGTGGCCCGGTTGGCGCCGCCCGCGGCCGCGAAGATGTCGAAGGCGGTGAGGACGGTCGCGCCGTTGACGGCCACGTGGAACGTCCGCTGCCCCGCCGCGGTCCAGTAGCTCTCGGAGAAGTAGAGCGTCACCGTGTACGCGTTGCCCGCGGTGAGGCCCGGGATGGTGTAGGTGAACTCACCGTACCGCTCCGTCTGGAACACCGCCTGGGGCGGCACGGCGCCGGTGATCTGCGCTGTGTCGATGGCGTTGGTGGTCGAGTACGTGCTGCCGCCGGAGAAGTAGGCGTCCGCGACGAAGGTCCCGCTCGCGGCGCCGCCGGCGTTGATCGAGACCCCGCCGACGTGACTCACCGGAGGCGACCCGGTTCCGGCGCCGAGCCGGGCGGTGGTCCCGCTCAACGTCTTCTGGCTCTGGTTGGCCGTGCCGGTGATGGGCGCGTAGCCGTAGCTGCCGAGGAGCCTGGCGGTCCGCTCGATGACGTAGACGCCTCCCGCCGCCGTGTGGAAGGTGAACTCGCCTGCGGAGGTGGAGAGGACGATGGAGTCGTTGGCGGCGTTCCGCACCTGCACCTGCTGCGTGCCCCAGGGGTTGATCACCGTCGCGGGCTTGCCGTGCAGGCTCTTCACGCCCACGTACTTGATCTCGCTCGCCTCTCGCTCCGAGCTCACCAGGAACCCGCCGTAGGCGAGCAGGGTGAACCGGCCGACGAAGCTCGTGTCGCCGGGCGGGGCCGGGAAGACCCGGATCTTGCCGGTGTGGCTCTGCAGCAGCGACTCGTTGATGGCGCTCAGGTGCGTGCCGAGCGAGTCGTAGACGCCGTTCCAGGTGTTGGTGATGCCGTTGGGATAGGCCTGGAACTTCCCGATCATCGTCTTCATGCTGGAGAAGGCCTGTGCGCCCATCCCGAGCCGCGCCGCCTGGACCGCGTCCGGCGACCAGATCTCCGTGTGCGGGAAGGGGCGGGTGTTCCAGTTGTAGACGACGCTGGAGAGGTCGGGCGACCCGATGCCGACGACGCCATAGGGCCACGCCATCTCACAAGCGATGTTCTCGTTGTTGCGCGTGGCCGAGATCGGCGGGGTGTGGGGCAGGTACCCGTTCGCGTCCGAGGGGTAGGCGACGAGGTTGTTGAGCACGTCCTGCCATTGCGCCCGGAGGGTGGCGTCCTGCCCGAGCGTGGCGCTCGCCTCGATCACCATCGGGAAGAAGGCCTTCACCGCGATGAGATCGGTCAGCGCGTTCCGCACGTTCCAGTAGGTCTCGTGGGAGTTCGAGCTGGCCATGTAGTACTTCCCGGCGCTGTCGCGCGAGAACCGCGACGTGTGGAACTTGGCCGCCTCCCGCATGAACGGGTAGATCCTGGACAGCCAGGCCGCGTCGTTGGTGTACTTGTACCGGTAGTACATCCACTGGCCCGCCTCGTTCCCCGTGGTGAAGACGTTCTTCGTGAAGTCGCTGTTCTCCGTGTGCCGGGCGTTCCCGTCCCAGCCGATCGTCTCCGGCACCCAGATGCCGTCGACGCCGAACCGGCGCTGGGTCGTCGCCTTCATCGCGTCGTAGTTGCGGAGGTACAGGTTGTAGAAGCTGTCGAGCACGTTCGCGTGGTTCGACGCCAGGAACGAGTGGTAGACGTCGCGCTGGTTCCAGAACCAGTAGCCGCCGGACCACTGGGTGGCCTGGTCGTCCTTCTTCGCGTTGTAGGTGCCGTGGATGTGCTGGAAGGGATAGTTGCCGAACGCGCCGCCCGCGATGATGTACTCGGCGAGGTAGTAGTAGTTCTCGAGGTAGTCGGCGTCGCCCGCGGCGTTGGAGTACTGCACGAACGAGGCGCTCCAGAAGTCGTTCCACCACCGCTTGAAGCTCGCGAGGGTGGCGCCGTAGCTGGTCGTCCTGGCGTTGCTCAGCAGCCGTTTGGCCTGCGCCACCGAGTCGCCGTTGGGCGCGTTCTTCCGGGTCGCGTTGGCGATCCAGATCGTGTAGCTCGAGGTCGGGGTGATCGTCAGGCGGACCGTGCTGCCGTTGACGACCGACGCCGTGTAGCTGGCGCCCTCGACCGAGGCCGCGAGCGTGTGCCCGAAGCCGTTCGAGTCGCTCTGGCCGCGGCTGATCCCCGCGCCGGTCGAGTCGGCGAAGGTGGAGACGGTCTTCCACGTCCCCATGCTCGGGATGTCCAGGTACATCGAGCTGGACGAGGCGGGCAGGTTGCTGAGATCCCAGATGCTGATGTCCAGGGTGACGCTCGACACTCCGCTCCGGCCGTCCTCCACGTGGATCCCGAGCACCTCGGAGTTCGGGGCGCCCATGACCGTCACGGTCCGGTTGGAGTCGTAGGTGGCGGTGATCACGCCGTCGTACAGGTTGAGCCGTTGCTGGAACCGGGTGTACCCGGTGTCCATGCCGGGGCTGGTGCGCAGGTTGACCAGCCCGGACGAGAAGGCGGTCTGCTGGGCGTTGTCGACGCCGGTGACCTGCATCGTCAGGCCGTTGCTGTTCCACACCTGGGCGCCGATCCGGCCGGTCGCCACCGTCGGGCCGTTCACGGGGGTGGTGATCGGCGAATTGAACACGACGTCGTGCTTCGAGAGGTATCCGGCGTAGTCGACGTCGAGCGTGCCCGTCGCGGTGTCGAACGAGTGGCTGTTCACCGCGGACGCGAAGGCGCCGTGCTCGTCGGCGCCCATCTCCGGCCCGCAGGCGGCGACGGCGACTGACAGCGAGAGCGCGCAGAGCTGCGCGACGCGACGGTTCGCGGTGGGCATCGGGAAGCCTTTCTCCGTCCGGAGGGATGCTCGAAGTCCGGCTCCGTACTCACCTTGCGTGGACCCTGTCTACGCTCCAATGCGACAAGCGGCGTGAGTCCCCGAAGTTCGGAGCGATTCGTGCCGGCGCGGCGGGAGCCCGGCTCCTCTACGGCTCGTAGGCCCCGATGCTCGGGGTGCTCGGGCGGGCCTCGAGCGTGAAGTCCACGGCCGGTGCATGCGCGGCCGTTCCCCCGCCGACGAGCGGAGAGCCGGGCCGCGGCGTGAAGTCGAGCGGAGCGTTCGTGAACGCCGGGTCGGCGGTGACGTGGGGCGTCGCGTCGTAGACCGTGCCCCACGTCCCGCGGTGGCAGGCGTTGTTGCCGACGAACGCGTAGCCGCCCGCCGGGTGCGGAGTGGCGAAGCACGTCGTGAGGCTGCCGCCCGCGTCGACGACGTTGTTGGCGATCACGTGCCCGGTCTCGCGTTCGCCCTCCCACCCCAGCTGGATCCCCGCGGCGTTGGCGTCGTTCATCGGGATGTGGATCGTGTTGTTGCGCACCGCGACGTTGCTCGTGACGTCCCAGCCGAAGCTGGGCTCGGACGGGATGAGGATGCCCCGCTTCCAGTCGGTCGTGCCGCCGACCATCACGATGACGTTGTTCTCGACGACGGACCCGGGCGCCTGCCCGAGGCCGATCCCCGCCGAGCTCGCGTAGATGGTGTTCCGGTGCACGTGCGCGTTCCGCTGGTAGTGAGGAGGGTTCCCGCTCGCGTTGCCGGAGTCCAGCTTCATCGCCCAGCATCCCGGCACCGGGTTGGCGCCACAGTCGATGAGGTTGTTCTCCACGTTCAGGCCGTTCCACGCGCCGTGCCCGCTGATGATCGCGTTCACGCAGGTCACGGCGGAGTAGCGGATCTCGTTGTTGACGATCTGCGCCCCGGGGCTGCCGTCCTTGCCGTTCGGATAAATGGTGTGGGCCGGGCCGCGCGGCGACCCCCACCCGCCGTTGTTGTCCCAGAAGTTGGCGTCGAGCTTGGAATAGGCGCCGGGACCGCCGAGGAGTCCGTCGAGCCAGCTCGAGAGGATACGATTCCCCCAGACGTTCATGTGCGTCGCGGTGGCGCCGTTCTCGTCCATGTGAAGCCCGATCATCAGGCGATCGAAGGTGTTGTTGCACACGAGCCAGGACGTGTCCGTCGTGGGCCCGCAGGACCCCCAGTACATCCCGGTGTTGTCGTTGTACGTCCCGCCGCCGGGCCCCCGGCCGTTCCCGCGGAACTCCAGGTTCATGACCCGGACGCCGGACGTGCTGGCGCCGTTCCGTCCGAGGATGAGCGTCGGCGCGGTGACGCTCGCGGGGATGGCGAGCAAGGGCTTGTGGGTCCCGCCCCAGCCCGCCTGGTAATCGCGGAGGTCGCAGGTGCTGGCATTGCGCGCGTCGGTGAGGTCGGAACCGGCGGCGCAGCGCGGGTTCTGGAGGTACGCCGACCCGCTGTCGTGGCCCGCGCCCGGATCGGACTGCCCGCACGTGCCGATCGCGACGTCCAGGCTCCACGCCCCGCCCTTGCAGAGTGCGACCGTGTCGCCCGCGTCCATCGCGTTGAACGCCTGGATCGCGGCGTACCAGCGGCGCCTGGGGCGGGCGGGCGAGAGCCCGTCGTTGGCGTCGTCCCCCGCCACGCAGCCGGGCTGCGCGCCCGACTGACAGTCGCAGAAGTAGTGGATGGTCCCCGTCGAGCGGAGGGGCATGTCCGCGCACGTGGCGGAGGCCACCGCGTGGAGGTCCGCGGGCGTACCCGGCGCGACGACGTGGACGGTGGCGGAGGCCGTCATGCCCTCGTACGAACCGTCGATCCGGTACGAACCCAGCTGCGCGGGAGCGGTGTACACGCCGCCGCTCGTGATCGAACCGGCCGACGCGGACCACTGCACCCCGGTCACGGCGGCGCCCGCCACCGTCCCCGTGAAGCTCACCGTCGTTTCCGCGCGGAGGCTGGTGGTGGCCGGGTGGATCTCCAGCCGTCGCGCCGGCGGCTCGGACTCGGTCCTGGCGCGGTCGCAACTCGCGGCGGCGAGGACGCTCAGCAGCAGCACCTGGTCGAACGATCGCAAGAACGAGGACCGGCGAGGTCTCGTCATCATCGGCTCCCCCCGCGCCGCGACCGTACGGACGGCACGGACCCAGCGGCGAAGGGAGGATACATCACCACACGCAGGGTGACGAACTCGCCAGCGGCATGACGGCGCCCGTGCGGTCGTCCTCTGCTACCATCGACTCGTGCGGCACTCGCGTCTTGGCTTCTGGGGGGATGTTCTGGCTCGCGGGCGTCCTGTGCCTCGGGTGGGGGTTCGGCAAGAACATCGTCGAGGAGCGTCGGATCGCCCAGGCACGGACGAAGGTCGTCGGGACCGCGACGGGAGCGAGGTCCGGCCCGCGAGGGAGTCACTCCGTCACCGTCGCCTATGAGGTCGGTCCGGGGCGACGGTTCTTGCGCAGCTTCGGCAATGCCCGGCCCGACCCGGACAACGAGCATCTGCGCGAGGGCGACCCGGTCACCGTCCACTACTGGCCGCCGGATCCCACGGTGGCGCGCATCTTCGACCCGC